>NZ_JBYKCM010000009.1:0-320095 GCF_057736575.1 Saccharopolyspora sp. MMCC62
CTCTTACCCCAACCCCCACGGGATCCCGCTCCTCCCGGCCCCCACCGGCTCCCGGGATCCCTCCCTTTTCCTCCTCAAGTGCGCCGAGTCCCCCCGACCCGGCCCACGTCCCCCATCTCCGCGCACCGGCCCTCCGGCGCGGTTCCCCCGGTGTTCCGGCTCCCCCAGAGCCGTGCCCGGCCACGTTCCGCCCGTTCCCGTCCGACCCCCAGGTGCGGGCGGGTCTCGCGGCTCGGCCTCGGCACGGGCTGAAGTCTGCCGCGACCGGGGACCCGGCAAGACCGTGAGAGCCCGCGGTGCCGCTGAGTAGAGCTACGCAATCCCATCGGCGGCGCACGACGCACGAAGCCGGGCGTGGACCGCGTGGTCCACGCCCGGCTGCAGGACGGTGCTCGCCCGGTGTCAGATGGCCGCCACCCCGGTCTCCCCGGTCCGGACCCGCACCACGGAGTCCACGGCGGTGACCCACACCTTGCCGTCGCCGACCTTGCCGGTGCGGGCGGCGCGCACGATCCCGTCGACGACCTCGTCCACCGTCGTGTCGTCCACGACGACCTCGACCCGGACCTTCTCCACGAAGTCCACCGCGTACTCGGCGCCGCGGTACACCTCGGTGTGGCCCTGCTGTCTGCCGTAGCCCTGGACGTCGCTGACGGTCATGCCGAGCACGCCCAGCTTCCCCAGCTCGTCCTTGAGCGCGTCCAGCCTGCTGGGCTGGACGATCGCGGTCACCAGCTTCATGCGTTGCTGCCCTCCAACTCGCGGTCGGCACCGTCGGTGCGCACGGCCGGGCGGCGCGCGGAACGGCCGTCGCCGAAGTGGTACGCCGATTCGGCGTGCTCCGTCTCGTCGACGCCCTCCGCCTCGTCCTCCGGGCTCAGCCGGAAACCGACGGTGGCCTTGACGATCCAGGCCAGCAGCAGGCTCAGCGCGAACGAGTAGGCGAACACCACCACGGCGCCCACCGCCTGCCGCCACAGCTGGTCGAACCCGCCGCCGTAGAGCAGCCCGCTCACCCCGGCCGGCGCCGAATCGGAGGCGAAGAACCCGACCAGCAGGGTGCCGACGAGCCCGCCGACCAGGTGCACGCCGACCACGTCGAGGGAATCGTCGAAGCCGAACCGGTACTTCAGGCTCAGCGCCAGCGCGCACACCGCACCGGTGATCCCGCCGACCGCGATCGCGCCCACCGGCGTCACCGACGAGCAGGCCGGGGTGATCGCCACCAGACCGGCGATGATGCCGGACGCCGCGCCGAGCGTGGTGGCGTGGCCGTCGCGCAGCCGCTCGACCAGCAGCCAGGCCAGCATCGCCGCGCACGTCGCCACCAGCGTGTTCACCAGCACCACCGCGGCCGAGTTGTCCGCGGCCAGCGCGGAACCGGCGTTGAACCCGAACCAGCCGAACCAGAGCAGCCCGGCGCCGAGCACCACGAACGGCAGGCTGTGCGGCTTCCCGGTGCCCTTCGGCCAGCCCGCCCGCTTGCCGAGCACCAGCGCCAGGGCCAGCGCGGCCGCACCGGCGTTGATGTGCACCGCGGTCCCGCCCGCGAAGTCGATGGCGGCGAGCCGGTTCGCGATCCAGCCGCCGACCGCGGTCACGTTCCCCGCCTCGTCGGTCTCGTCGAACGCGAACACCCAGTGCGCCACCGGGAAGTACACGACGGTCGCCCACAGCGCCGCGAACAGCAGCCACGGGCCGAAGCGGGCCCGGTCGGCGATGGCGCCGGAGATCAGCGCGACCGTCAGGATCGCGAACATGGCCTGGAAACCGGCGAACGCCAGCGTCGGGATCGTCCCGGACAGCTGGTCCTCGCCGAGCAGCCCGCTCAGCCCGAAGAACTGCACCGGGTCACCCAGCAGCCCGAGGCCGCCGAGGTCCCCGCCGAACGCGGCCGAGTACCCGAACAGCACCCAGAGGACGCCCACGACGCCCATCGCGCCGAGACTCATCATGATCATGTTGAGCACGCCGCGGGCGCGCACCATGCCGCCGTAGAAGAAAGCCAGCCCTGGTGTCATGAGCAGCACCAGCGCGGCGCTGATCAGCACCCATGCGGTATCGCCTGAATTCACGTCGCCTCCCCGTGCGAACCGGTTGGGCGCATCCTGGGGAATGCCTGTTTCAGGCGATCCGTCCGCTCGTTTCCCCGTCGTGAACTGTCCGGGTCCTCGTGTTACGGCGGCGTTCCCCGGTCACCGGCAGGTCACGTGCCGCAGCGTCCGGCCGCGCTCGGGGAGAAGCCCGGGAGCGCCGTCCTGGACGAGCGCTCCCACGGCGGCGCGGATCGGATCCACGCGCCGGCGGTGTTCGAGGCGTTCGCGCGAAGGTCAGCCGAGGAGGGCGTCCACGAAGGCGGCGGGTTCGAAGGGGGCCAGGTCGTCCGGGCCCTCGCCAAGGCCGACGAGCTTGACCGGGACGCCCAGCTCGCGCTGCACCTGGAACACGATGCCGCCCTTCGCGGTGCCGTCCAGCTTGGTGAGCACGATGCCCGTCACGTCCACGACCTCGGAGAACACCCGGGCCTGCACCAGCCCGTTCTGCCCGGTGGTGGCGTCCAGCACCAGCAGCACCTCGTCCACCTGGGCGCGCTTCTCGACCACCCGCTTGACCTTGCCGAGCTCGTCCATCAGCCCGGTCTTGGTGTGCAGCCGGCCCGCGGTGTCGATCAGCACCGCGTCCACGCCGCTGTCGGTGGCGCGGGAAACCGATTCGAACGCGACGCTCGCCGGGTCCTGGCCCTCGTTGCCGCGCACCACTTCGGCGCCGACCCGCTCGCCCCAGGTGGCGAGCTGCTCGACGGCGGCCGCGCGGAACGTGTCGGCGGCGCCCAGCAGCACCTGGTGCCCGTCGGCGACCAGCACCCGCGCCAGCTTGCCGGTGGTGGTGGTCTTGCCGGTGCCGTTGACGCCGACGACCAGCAGCACCGCGGGCTTGCCGCCGTCGGCCGGGTCGCCGTGCGGCAGGGCGCGCACCGAGCGCTGTGCGTCGGTGCTCAGCGCGTCGATGAGGACTTCGCGCAGCAGCGCCCGCGCCTCGTCAGGGGTGCGGACGCCGCGCGAGGCGATCTCGGTGCGCAGCCGCTCCACGATCTCGGTCGTGGTGGCCGCGCCCAGGTCGGCCAGCAGCAGCGTGTCCTCGACCTCTTCCCAGGAGTCCTCGTCCAGGTCGCCCGCGCCGAGCAGGCCCAGCAGCCCCTGGCCGAACGTGGAACGGGACCGGGACAGCCTGCCGCGCAACCGCTCCAGTCGGCCCGCGGTCGGTTCGATCTCCTCGACCTCGGTGACCGGTTCGGCGGCGGGCGCCGGTTCCGGCGGGGTCTCGACCCGGTCCTGGTCGGGCACGCGGGTCGCGGTGCCGGTCGAGTCGTCGCCGGGGATCTCGTCGGCGACGACCGCGCCGCCGCCGGAGCCGTCCTGGACGCGTTCGACGTCGGTCTCGGTCGAACCGGTATCCGTGTCGGTGTCGGATCCGGTGGTGTCGGCCGGCTGTTCGCGGGGCGTGCCGGTCTCCGCTTCGACTTCACCCTCCGCGGGCAGCGGCACGTCCACGATGCCGCGGCGCGCGCTGTCCCTCGGCTCGGCGGCGTCGTCACCGACCCCGGGCTGCCCCTCGGTCTCCGGGCGCTCCCGGACCGGGTGCTCCGGCTGCTCCGCCTCCGCGGGCGGCGCGGTCGCCGCACCGCTGGAGAAGCTGAAACCACCACCCGCCTGGTAGCCACCGCCCTGCACCGCCGGGCGCTCCGCCTCCTGCTCCCGCAGGCTGATGCGGCGCCTGCGCGCCAGCACGATGCCGGCGACCACGGCCAGCACGAGCAGCACGGCGACGACAACGGCGATCAGGATCAGGTTTGAGGTGGACACGGCGCCCATCCTCGCACCCGCCCGGAGCAGCAGCGGGACAACCCCAAGGTGGGCGATTCACCAACAATGGCGGAAAGGCGCTTGCATCCCCCAGCTCGGTGCAATACACCACTGGACATGTCCTCATGGCGAGTCCTCGGGCTGCTCTCCGGCACGTCGATGGACGGCATCGACGTCGCCGCCGCCGAACTGAGCACCGCGGGCGACGGCGTCGCCGCACTGCGGCCGCTCGGGTTCGCCGAGGTCCCCTACCCGCCCGCGCTGCGGGAACGGCTGGCGGCCGCGCTGCCGCCCGCGGCCGTGGACGCGCACGAGTTCTGCGTGCTCGACACCGAGATCGGCCGCGCCTTCGCCGACGCGGCCCGGCACGGCATCGCCGAGTTCGGCGACGCCGACCTGATCTCCTCGCTCGGCCAGACGCTCTACCACTGGGTGGAGGACGGGCAGGCGCGCGGCACCACCCAGCTCGGCCAGCCCGCGTGGATCGCCGAAGCCACCGGGCTGCCGGTGATCGCCGACCTGCGCGCCCGCGACGTCGCCGCGGGCGGGCACGGCGCCCCGCTCGCCGGGGTGCTCGACGCGTTGTGGCTCGCCGACCGGCCCGGACCGGTCGTCGCGCTCAACATCGGCGGCATCGCCAACATCACCGTCGTCGGCGACCCGGAACCGCTCGCCTACGACACCGGGCCCGGCAACGCGCTGCTCGACGCCGCCGCCGCGCGCGTCACCGGCGGTGCGGCCACCAGCGACGTCGACGGGCGGCTCGCCGCGGCAGGACGGGTGCGGGCGGAACTCCTCGACCGGCTGCTCGCCGACGGCTACTACCGGTCGGAGCCGCCGAAATCGACCGGCAAGGAGCACTTCAACGCCGCCCACCTCGACGAAGCCCTCCGCGGCGCCGGGTTCGACGGCCACGAACCGGACGGGCCGGACCTGCTCGCCACGCTCACCGAGCTCACCGCCGCCACCGTCGCCGACGCCTGCCACCGGCACGGCGCGCGCGAGGTCGTCGCCTCCGGCGGCGGGGTGCGCAACCCGGCGCTGCTGGCCGCGCTGCGGCGCAGGCTCGGCGCCGGGGTGGACCTGCACGTCAGCGACGACCTCGGGCTGCCCGCCGCCGGCAAGGAGGGCTACCTGGCGGCCCTGCTGGGCTGGCTGACCTGGAACGGGCTGCCCGGCAACGTGCCCGGCACGACCGGTGCCGACGGGCCCCGGCTGCTCGGCTCGATCACCCCGGGAGCCGGACCGCTGCGTCCGCCCGAACCCGCGGCCGGACCGGTGCGGAGCCTGCGCATCACCCACCCCACGACACTGGAGGCCGAATGAGGTCGATCGATCTCATCGTGATCGGGCTGTACCTGGTCGCGATGCCACTGCTGGGCCTGCTGCTGAGCGGCAAGCAGCGCAGCTCGCAGGAGTACTTCGTCGGCAGCCGGACCCTCCCGTGGTGGGCGGTGTGCTTCTCCGTCGTCGCCACCGAGACCTCCACGCTGACCGTGATCAGCGTGCCGACCGTCGCCTACCTCGGCACCTTCACCTACCTGCAGCTGGCCATCGGCTACCTGATCGGCCGGATCATCGTCGCGTTCGTGCTGCTGCCCAAGTACTTCGCCGGGAACCTCGTCAGCGCCTACGAGTTCCTCGGGAAGCGGTTCGGCACCGGGTTGCAGGGCACCGCGTCGGTGACCTTCCTGATCACCCGGCTGCTCGCGGACGGGCTGCGGCTGTTCGCCACCGCCATCCCGGTGAAGGTGATGGCCGAGGTGTTCGGGCTCGACATCTCCTACTGGCAGATCGTGCTGGCCCTGTCGGTGCTGACCGTGATCTACACCTACCTCGGCGGGATCAAGGCCGTGGTGTGGGTGGACGCGATCCAGATGTTCGTCTACGTGGCCGGGGCCGTGCTGACCGCGGTCGTGCTCGCCGGAGACCTGCCCGGGGACTGGCTCGCCACCGCCTGGCAGGAGGGCAAGTTCCAGCTGTTCGACTTCGGCTCGTCCATCGTCACCGAGCAGTACGCGTTCTTCACGGCGGTGATCGGCGGCGCGGTGTTCGCGATGGCCTCGCACGGCGCCGACCAGCTGATGGTGCAGCGGCTGCTGTCCTGCCGGAACCTGCGGGACAGCCAGCTCGCGCTGATCACCAGCGGTGTCGTGGTGGCCGTGCAGTTCGCGCTGTTCCTGTTCATCGGCACCCAGCTGTGGTCCTTCCACCAGGGCGCCGATCCGGCGGCGCTGGGCATGGGCAGCGATGACGAGCTGTTCCCGCGGTTCATCGTGACCGAGCTGCCGCCCGGCGTGTCCGGGTTGCTGATCGCGGGCATCCTCGCCGCGGCGATGAGCACCCTGTCGTCCTCGCTGAACTCGCTGTCCACCTCCACCGTCAGCGACCTGTACCGGCGCATCGGCGGCAGCGGGGCGGACGATTCGAGCGTGCTGCGGCTCGGCAAGGTGTGGACGCTGATCTGGGCGCTGGTGTTCGTGGTGTTCGCGTCCCTGTTCAGCAACACCGACAACCCGGTCGTGGAGATCGGGCTGAGCATCGCCAGCTACACCTACGGCGCGCTGCTCGGCGCCTTCCTGCTGGGAATGCTGGTGAAGCGGGCGCGGCAGAGCGACGCGATCATCGCGTTCGTGGCGACGCTGGTGGTGGTGCTGGTGCTGGCGTTCGGGGTGACGTTCCCGGACGGCGAAGGCGGCGAGGCGTCGCTGGCGTTCCCGTGGTTCACGCCCGTCGGGGTGCTCGTCACGCTGCTCGTCGGCGGCCTGCTGTCGCTGCGGCACCCGGCGCCGCCCGAAGCGGAGAAGTCCGCGGCCACCGCCGACTCAGCCTGACACCGCAGGTGAACGGCCCGCTCGCGGTGCGGGTGGGCCGTTCACCTCCGGCTCGTTGTTATTAGCGAGTGCGGGATGATCAGTGTGATCAACGATCAGCACTGCTCGTGCGGGCGGATCAGAGCAGCAGCAGCGGCAGGATCGCCACCAGCAGGCAGAACACGAACCAGCCGATCAACAGCCCCACGATCAGCCGGCGGTTCGGCGTCTCCTGCGGGCCCGGCCCGATCGCCCCCGCACCGAACGTCACCATCGGCGCCCGGTAGAACACGTCGACCTGCCCGCCCGCGTGCACCGGGACCACCGCGGCCGCGGAACCGAACCGCCACAGGTAGTTCACGTGCAGCTCGACCTGGTACTGCCCCGGCGGCACGTCGACCACCGTCCTGCCCCACCGCGCGACCGGACCCGGTCGCCCGTTGATCGTGATGCCCGGCTTCAGCAGGCCCATCGTGAACGCCAGCGGGTCGTACGAGGAGTCCAGCACGAGGCGCCCCGCGCCCGCAGGCGGCGCCGTCGCCGGGTGCGTCGGTTGCTGGCCCGGGTACGGCTGCGGGGCCGGTCCCGAGCTCGACTGCGGCGGCGGAACCGGTCCGGAGCCCGGGTACTGCGGGATCGGACCCGAACCCGGGTACGGCTGCTGGACAGATCCGGCCTGCGGCTGCGGAAGCCCCGGGTGCGGGCTGTTCGGCTGGGACACGGGGCCTCCTGAACGGGCACGAAGATCGCGAGTCACACCGTAGTTCGCACCGCCGCTCGAGGGGGCCGGTTCCGCAGAACCGGCCCGACCCACCGGGCAGGGATCAGGCGCCGTCCTGGTCCGAGTCGGCGGAGAGCACGATCGACGCCAGGTAGCCGTCGTCCTCCGGCACCACCTTCAGCAGCATCGAGTCCTCGAAGATGTTGTCGCCGTCGTTGAACGTGTCCCGGCCGGTGTGCTCGCTGTACGGCGCCCGCGCGAACACCGCCGAGTTCAGCTGCTCGTCGAACATGAGCTGGCTGGTCAGCACCCGCTCGTTGCTGACGTGCACCATCACGTGGACGTGCACCGTGCGGCCCGTGTACCAGCCGGGCCAGATCGTGGTGAACTCGACGACTCCCTCGGCGTTGCTGACCTGGGCGCCGCGCAGGTAGCGCTTGTCGTCGGTGGGCACCAGGTCCTGGTCGCCACCGCCGCCACCGGGTCCGCCACCGCCCGGCTTCTCGCCGTTCTCCGGCGGCGGTCCCGGCGGCATGCCACCGCCGCCGCCGGAGGACTGGTCCTCGGCCCCGGAGTACAGCCCAGCCGCATCGCAGTGCCAGATCTCCACGACCGCGTTCGGCAGCGCCGCGCAGGTCTCGCTGTCCTGCACCTTCAGCGCCAGCCGCAGCCGCACGCCCTGCCGGTCCTCCCGGATGTCGCTGCGGACCTTGTCCGCGTCGAAGTAGTACGGCCCCTGCGTGGTGTCCGGGGTGAGCGTGCAGGTGTTCACGCCGGAGAACAGGTCCGACGCGTCGGTGGCGGTCTGCGGGGTGAGCGCCTGGCTCTCCCCCGTGGAGGTGGTGACGGTGGTGCTACCGCCGGCCTGCGACCCGCACGCCGCCAACAGCGTGCCCAACCCGATCGAGCCGACACCGGCGAACATCGATCGCCTGCTGACCCGCTGCCCTTCGTGGTGATCCGACATGCCGCCCTCTTTCGCAGTCTCGTTCGCGGAACGAGCTCGAAGTTAGAGCGGCGAGCTGCGAGGAGGCTGGGAACCGGCTGCGAGATCACCGGGCGTCCGGCTGATCAGTCCGCGGCGGGTTCCCCGGCGGCCGGATCCTCCGGAGCGGGCACCGCGTCCGGAGCGGGCACCGCGTCCGGAGCGGGCGCCTCGTCCGCCGTGACCGGAGCGGGCACCGGTTCCTGCTGCGCCGACGTGGGCGCCGCGTCCGCGGGCGCCGCGCCATCGGCCACCGCTTCCGGCGCCGGGCCCTCGCCGGACTTCTCGGCCTTCCCGGACTTCCCGCCGCGCAGCCGCTGCGAGATGACGGTGGTGATCCCGTCCCCGCGCATGCTCACGCCGTACAGCGCGTCGGCGATCTCCATCGTCGGCTTCTGGTGCGTGATGATGAGCAGCTGCGAGGTGCTGCGCAGCTGGTCCAGCAGGATGATCAGCCGCCGCAGGTTGGTGTCGTCCAGCGCCGCCTCGACCTCGTCGAGCACGTAGAACGGCGACGGGCGCGCCCGGAAGATCGACACCAGCATGGCGACCGCCGTCAGCGACTTCTCCCCGCCGGACAGCAGCGACAGCCGCTTGACCTTCTTGCCCGGCGGCCGCGCCTCCACCTCGATACCGGTGGTGAGCATGTCGTCCGGATCGGTGAGCACCAGCCTGCCGTCACCGCCGGGGAACAGCACCGAGAACACCTTCTCGAACTCGGCGGCGACGTCGTGGAACGCGGACTGGAAGACCTCCAGGATCTTCTCGTCGACCTCCTTCACGACGTCCAGCAGGTCGCGGCGGGTGGACTTGATGTCCTCCAGCTGGGTGGACAGGAAGCGGTAGCGCTCCTCCAGCGCCGCGTACTCCTCCAGCGCCAGCGGGTTCACCTTGCCCAGCAGCGACAGGTCCTTCTCGGCGCGCTTGGCGCGGCGTTCCTGGGTGGCGCGGTCGTAGGGCACCGACGGCGGCGTGGTGACCTCTTCGCCGCGTTCCTTCGCCGCCTCGTACTCGGCGACCTCGGCGGGGCTCGGCGGGACCGGAACCGTGGGGCCGTACTCCTCGGCGAGGTCGTCGAGGCCGATGCCGAAATCTTCGATGATCTTGGATTCGAGCTGTTCGATGCGCAGCCGCTGCTCGGCGCGCACCACCTCGTCCCGGTGAACCGCGTCGGTGAGCTTCTCCAGCTCGCCGCTGAGCTCCCGCACCCGGGCGCGCACCGCGCCCAGCGCCTGCTCGTGCTCGCTCTGCAAGGCCTGCGCGGTGTCGCGCTCCTCGGTGGCCGCCCGCAGCGACACCGCGATGCGCTCCAGCGCGGTCTCGGCACCGTCCACGACGGCCTGCGCGACGCGGGCGCCGCGCTCCCTGGCCTGGCGGGCCGCTTCGGCGCGGGCGCGGGCCTCCCGCTCCTGCCGGGCGGCGCGGCGCAGCTGGTCGGCGCGGCCCTGCACAGCGCGGGCGCGTTCCTCCGCGGTGCGCTGGCCGAGGCGCGCGTCCATCTCCTCCTGGCGCAGGGTGCCGAGCTCGCCGCCGAGCCGGTCGCGCAGTTCGGTGTCCGGTTCGGCCTGCTCCTCCTGCTCGTTCTTGACGGCGGCGAGGCGCTCCTCCAGCTCGGCCAGCGAGGCCAGCGCCTGTTCGCGGGACTGCTCGACCTTCGCGCGCTGCTGGCGGACCCGCTCCACCTCGGCGGCCGCGGACTGGGCGGCCTTGCGCAGGCTGGAGACGCGTTCGGAGCTGCGGGCGGCGGCGATCTTCGCCTCGTTGATCTGCTCCTGCACGGCGCGGACCTCGTCGCGGCGGGACTGCTCCTCGGCGCGGGCGCCTTCCAGCGCGGCCGAGTGCTGCTCCTGGCGGCGCTGCGCGGCGGCGAGCTCCTGCTCGGCTTCGGCGACGGCGGCCTGCACCTCGATGACGCTCTGCCCGTCGTCGGAGCCGCCGGTGGCCCAGTGCCCGCCGAGCACGTCGCCGTCGCGGGTCACCGCCCGCACCTCGGGGTTCCGCCGCACCACGTCGCGGGCGGCGGGCAGGTCGTCGACGACCGCCATCCGGTCCAGCGCCGTGGTCACCGCCGCGCGCAGCCCGTCCGGGGCGCGCACCAGGTCCACCGCCCAGCTCGCCCCCGCGGGCAGCTGCGGCCAGCCGGTGCGGTCCGGTTCGCCCGCACCGCCGACGAGCACCCCGGCCTTGCCCGCGGCATCGGACTTGAGCAGTTCCAGGGCGCGCACCGCGTCGTCCACTCCGGACACGGCCACCGCGTCCGCGACGGCGCCGAGCGCGGCGGCCAGCGCGGCCTCCGCACCGGTGTCCACGGTCAGCAGCGCCGCCACCGAACCGAGCAGGCCCGGCACCTTCTCCCCCGCGCCGAGCAGCGCGCCCGCACCGTCCTTGCGGTTCAGGCCCATCGACAGCGCCTCGACCCTGGCCTGCCAGGACGCGATCTCGCGTTCGGCGGCGCGCTCGGCCTTGACCAGTTCCTCCACCCGGGAGCGGGCGGCGTCGCGGGCCGCGGCCGCGTTCGCCTGCCGCTCGGGCAGGCCCGCGTCGTCGGATTCCTGGCCGCCGCTCTCCGCTTCGGCGTCGGCGAACGCCGTCTCGGCGACCTCGGCGCGCTCCTGCGATTCGGCCAGCGAGACGTTCAGCCGCTCCAGCTCGTCGGAGGTGGCGCTCGCCTTGCTGCGCATCGACTCGACCTGGCCGGAGAGCCGGGCGACGCCTTCGCGGCGGTCGGCGATGGCGCGGACCGCGGCCATGTGCTCGCGCTCGGCGTCCTTGAGCCGGTCCTCCAGCTCGGAGCGGCGGCGCACCACCTCGGCGAGGACTTCGCGGGCCGTCTCGACCTCTTCGCGGAGCTCGATCTCCTGCTCGGCGGCCTCTTCGGCTTCGGCGTCGAGCTGGTCGGGGTCGCGGCCGCTGCGCTGCTCGGTGTTCTGCGCGGTGAGGTGCTTGTGCCGTTCCGCGGCGAGGCGCAGCGTGCCGTGCAGCCGTTCTTCCAGCGCGGACAGCCGGTACCAGGTGTCCTGGGCGCGGTTGAGCCGCGGCGCGTCGGCGGCGACCTTCTCCTCCAGCCCCTTCTCCTCGGACTGGGCGAACTGCAGGCCGCGTTCGACCTCGGCGCGCTTGGCCTTCGCCTCTTCCTGGTCGGCCTGGTCGCGGGCCAGCTCGGCGCGGGAGGACAGCAGGTCGTCGGCGATGAGCCGCAGCCGGGCGTCCCGCAGGTCGGCCTGCACGGTCTGCGCCTTGCGGGCGATCTCGGCCTGCTTGCCGAGCGGCTTGAGCTGGCGGCGCAGTTCCCCGGTGAGGTCGGTGAGCCGGGTCAGGTTGGCCTGCATCGCGTCGAGCTTGCGGAGCGCCTTCTCCTTGCGCTTGCGGTGCTTGAGCACGCCCGCGGCCTCTTCGACGAGCCTGCGGTGCTCGTCCGGCTTGGCCTGCAGGATGGAGGCGAGCTGGCCCTGGCCGACGATGACGTGCATCTCGCGGCCGATGCCGGAGTCCGACAGCAGTTCCTGCACGTCCATCAGGCGGCAGCTGTTGCCGTTGATCTCGTACTCGCTGGCGCCGTCCCGGTACATCCGGCGGGTGATCGACACCTCGGTGTACTCGATGGGCAGCGCGCCGTCGGAGTTGTCGATGGTGAGCGTGACCTCGGCGCGGCCCAGCGGGGCGCGGCCGGAGGTGCCGGCGAAGATGACGTCCTCCATCTTGCCGCCGCGCAGGTCCTTGGCGCCCTGCTCGCCCATCACCCAGCGCAGCGCGTCCAGCACGTTCGACTTGCCGGAGCCGTTGGGCCCGACCACGCAGGTGATGCCGGGTTCGAAGCGCAGCGTGGTGGCCGAGGCGAAGGACTTGAACCCCTTGAGCGTCAGGCTCTTCAAGTGCACGGCTGCGATCGACCTTTCCGCGAGTGCTGCCTGCGTGCGGCGTTCGGCAGAGCCTACCCGCCGCGATGTTCGCCACCGGCGGAACCGGGCCCGGCGGGCGGGTCAGCGTTCGACGAACCCGGTGCGGTCGCCCTTCGGCTCGGACCACTGCTCGGCCACGTGCTCGACCTCGCCGGGGGTGTCGCCGGAGCGCAGCGCGGCCAGCAACCGCTCGCAGGCCTCCCGCGGACCTTCGGCGACGACTTCGACGCGGCGGGCGGGCAGGTTGGTGGCGCTGCCGACCAGGCCGAGTTCGAGGGCGCGGGCCCGGGTCCACCAGCGGAATCCGACGCCGTGCACGTGCCCGTGCACCCAGGCGGTCAGCCGGGCCTGCTCGGTGGTCGCGGAAGTGTCGTCGAGATCGCTCACACCTCGCATGATGCCCGTCGCCCGGGGCCGCACCGACCGCGCCCCGCACGCTCCGCGATCATCCATCACTCGAAGGTGTGGCCGCGGTGACTTCTCCCGGCGAATCACCAGCGCACGGCCCGGATGATCGACGGCGGGCGCGGCACCCGGGCCGAACGGGGCTTGCCCAGGCGGCTACCGTGTCGCGAGATCCACGCGCAACGTCCGGAACGTCGAATTCCGCCCGAACCGGACGCCGCCGGTATCAGCGGTACGGGTGCGCCGGCCCGTGCCGTCGGGACTGAACGAGTGGGACACGATGGACCCTTTAGCACCTGACCCCGCCGCGCAGGCCGGGGAACCGACCGGGACGCGGTCGCGAAGACTCGCCCTGTGGGCGACGACCGGAGTGGTCGTGGCCACCGGTTTCGCCGCCTCCGCGGCCGTCGTCGTCGGTGATCACGAGCGGGATGCGGCCGAGCGGTTCCCCGCCGTCTCGCCGAGCGAGACGACGCTGCAGACCACCACCGGCTACCCGGGGGCGCCGCAACCGGTGGGACCGCCGCAGCTGGCCCCGCCCGCGGGCACGTCCGCCGCGGACATCTCGTCCAGCGAGGCGGAGCTGACCAGCGAGACCGCGGAGAGCAGCTCCCGGCCGCCGGACGACGGTTCCGCACCGCCGCTCCCGCCGAGCCCGACCTGGGTTCCGCCGGACACCGGCACCCCGAAGCCGCCGCCTCCGCCGCCGACCACGTCGGAACCGGAGCCGCCGCCCACCTCGACGACTCCGCCGCCGACGAGCCCGCCGGACACCTCGGAGCCCACGCAACCGCCGACGGAGTCCACCGGTTCCACCGGCCCGTCGGCCTCGCGCACCGAAGCGCCGACCACGCGCAGCAGCTCCGCCGAGGAACCGACCACCTCGGCCACCTCGTCGGCACCGTCCTCCGCCGACTCGACCGGCTGATCGTTCGCGGCCGTTCGGCCGGACCGGCTGCCCCGTTCGCCCGGCACCGGCGGTCGAACGGGGCAACGGCCGCGCCGCGGCGCAAGGGGCCCGCCGAACCGTGCTAGACACGGAGTTCCACGTCCCCGAACGCGCCGCGCCGACCGCTGCTCGCGCGCACGACCACACCTCCACGAGGCATCCACGATGAGCGAATCAGAGGCGACCCCCGCTGCCGGTGGCAAGCGGGGGCGCAAGCAGCTGCGACCCGACCCGGCCGACGGGCCGGTCGCCGCCTTCGCCTACCGGTTGTGCGAGCTCAAGGAATCCGCGGGCGACCCGTCCTACGACCGGATGCGCACCGATTTCGGGGCGGCCGCGTCGAAGTCGGCGTTGTCCTCGGCCGCGCGCGGGCAGGACCTGCCGTCCTGGGAGACGACGTGGGAGTACGTGCGCAGCCTCGCGGTGGGCGCGCTCGGGCAGGACGCCGACACGGTGCGCCGCGAGTGGTCCCGCCGGTGGGAGCACGCCAGGGCCGCCGCCGAGCAACCGTCCGCGCCGGAGGGCGAACCCGCGGTGCGACGCGACGCTCCCGCCGCCGAACCCGACCCGGAGTCCGGCCCGGACCGGGCGCGCCGCCGCGGCTGGATCCTGGCGGGCACCGGTGCCGCGGTGGTGCTGGTGGCGGTGGTGCTGGGCTGGTACCTGCTGTCCGGCCCGGAGCGACCCATCCCGGGCGACGCGTCGGTGATGCTCGGCGAGACGGTGCCGGACGACACGCCGATCCCCGCCGGGACGAGCTTCGTGAAGTCGTGGGACATCAAGAACGTGGGCCGCGTGCCCTGGACCGGGCGCTACCTGGAGCAGACCGGGGAGCGCGTCGGGGACGCCGAGTGCACCGCGCCGCAGCGGGTGTGGATCCGGGACACCCCGGCCGGCGAGCAGGTGCGGATCACCGTTCCGGTCGTGGCGGGCGAGAAGACCGGCCAGTGCAAGATCGCGTGGAAGATGGTCGACGAGCACGGCGAGCTGTTCTTCCCGGATCAGGCGCTGCGCCCGGTGTTCTTCGACATCCGCGTGACGCCGGGTTCCGCCTGACCCGTTCCGGAGGGGGTGCCTCCGCCCGTTTTTCCGGGACGAAGGCACCCGCCGTCCGTCTTCCCCAGGGGTTGGTCTCGGATTCCCCATGTCCGCGCCTCTCCCGGTGGTTCGAGTGATCGCCGCAGACGTACCGGTCGCGGAATTCCGCGGCCGGTTCCCCACGTGCGGCGATCGCTCCGGCAGCCTGCGGGCGATCCCCCAGAAGGTCGTCCGCCGCTGCCGTGCCGACTACGTTGCCAGCCGCTGCGGGCCGCGTCGAGCGATCATTGGCCGCGACCGCCGGGAACAATGTCCGCGCAGGTAGGCGAATTGTCCACGGGACAAAGCGGGCTCAGTCCGGGTCGCCGGTGACGAGCAGATCGGCCCTCGCCCGGGTGGGTGACACGAGGGCGGCGTTGCGCTCGTCGCTGCGCAGCACCCAGTCCCGCGCCTCCGCCGGGGAACGGCCGTAGCGGACGTGCCGGGCGATGAGCCGGGACAGGCGTTCGCCGTCATCGGGCGCGAGGAACCACGATTCGTCGAGCAGTTCCCGCACCCCGTCCCACGGTGGTGAATCCAGCAGCAGGTAATTGCCCTCGGTGATCACCAGCGGTGTTTCCGGGTGGATCGCGATGGAGCCCGCGTACGATTCCTCGACTTCGCGGTGGAATTCGGGCGCGTACACCGTTTCCGCGCCTTGGTTCCGGATCCGGTGCAGCAACGCCACGTATCCGGCGGCGTCGAAGGTATCCGGAGCGCCCTTCCGGTCGTGGCGGCCGAGCCGGTGCAGTTCGGCCTCGGCGAGGTGGAAGCCGTCCATCGGCACCAGCACCGCCGCCGGGCCCAGCTCGGCGAGCACCGCGTCGGCGACGGTGCCCTTGCCCGCGCCCGGCGCGCCGGTGATGCCGAGGACGCGCCGGGTGCCGCTCGCGGCGAGCGCGCGGGCGCGGCGGACCAGTTCGTCGAGCGCGACGGTGCTCATGCGCGGGCCTCCCCGCGCAGCGAGGTCTCGATGTCCTCCAGGCTGCGGCCCTTCGTCTCGGGCAGCTTCCGGTACAGGTAGGTGAGCCCGACGATGCCGAGCACCCCGTAGATCCAGAACAACCCGGTCGCGGTGAACGCGTTGATCAGGGTGAGCACCGAGATGGAGATGACGAAGTCCAGGCCCCAGTGCGTGACGGTGCCGATGCTGGACGCCTTGCCGCGCACCGCCGTCGGGAACACCTCGCTGTTGATCAGCCAGATGGCGAGGCCGAGGCTGGCGGCGAACGCGGCCTCGTAGAGCATCAGCCCGATCGTCAGCAGCGTCCCGAGCCCCTGCACGCTCGGCAGCAGGTACAGCGCGCCGAGCCCGAACAGCACCACGATCACCACGCTGGTCCCGCCGATGAGCAGCGGCCGCCGCCCGACCCGGTCGATGAGCAGCAGCGCGATCGCGGTGAACACCATGTTGGTGGCGCCGATGCCGACCGAGGACAGGATCGCCGCCGAATCACCGAGCCCGGCCTGCTTGAGGATCGTCGGCGCGTAGTAGATGACGGCGTTGACGCCGACGAGCTGGTTGGTGGCGGCGACGGCGACGCCGAGCAGCACCGCCGGGCGCAGCCGCGGGCCGAACAGGTCGCGGTAGGTGAACCGGCGCTCCTCCCGCATCGTCTCGCTGATCTCGGCGAGCTCCGCTTCCGCCTCGTCCGGGGTGCGGGTGCGCAGCAGCGCGGCGCGGGCCTGCTCGGTGCGGCCGCGCGCCAGCAGCCAGCGGGGGCTCTCGTCGAGCACGAACAGCCCGGCGAGCATCAGCAGCGACGGCACGGCGGCCAGCCCGAGCATCCAGCGCCACCCGCCGCTCTCCGCGAACGCGTAGCCGACCAGGTAGGACGCGAAGATCCCGATCGTGATCATCAGCTGGTTCATCGACACCAGCCGGCCGCGCAGCGCGGGCGGCGCGATCTCGGCGATGTAGGTGGGCACCACCAGCGAACTGGCGCCGATGGCGAGGCCCAGCACCACCCGCGCCGCGATCAGCACGGCCACGTTCATCGCGAGCGCCGACAGCAGCGCGCCCACCGTGAACACGGCCGACACCAGCAGCAGCGTGCGCTTGCGGCCGAAACCGTCGACGACACGGCCGCCTCCGACGGCACCGGCGATGGCGCCGAGCAGCAGCGAGGCGACGACGACCTCCTGCATGCCGTCGCCGAGCGCGAAAGCGGGGGCGATGTAGAGCAGCGCGGCGGAGATGACGCCGGTGTCGTAGCCGAACAGCAGTCCGCCGAGCGCGGCGATGGTGGCGGCGCCGACGACGGCGCCGCGTCCGGTCCCGGGTGTGGCTGCGGTGCTCATGCTCGGTGCGTCCTCCTGGGTCGTTCTTCCGCGGCTCGGCCGACGAGACGCTAGAGGACGACCGCCGTGATGACCAGCGCCGGTGCGGAGCGGGGAGGTGGCACGCGGGGTAGCGGGCTCGCCCGCGGCGGAGCCCGGGGTGTGCGGCCCGCTGCGGGGCTGGCGTGAGCGGCTCGCGGGCCGGGCCCCGTCACGGCCGTGCCGCTCAGCCCTCGGCGTCCTCGGCCGTCTCGGTGATCAGTTCGCGCACGTAGTCGGCGAGCCGCCGGTTGTCGCAGGGCGCGACCGTGCTCCACCGCCGACCGTCCCCGCTGGTCCGCACGCTGTGCAGGTATCGGCCGTCCGGGGTGTCGTGGAAACCGACGACGCGGTCCGCGCGGCGCGGCACCGTCGACCGGCTCCGGGTGTGCTCCACGCCGAACTGGCCGCGCATGCCCATCCCGTCGGCCATCCGCGCCAGCACCGCGGCGTCGTCGGCCACCACGCCCTGCCCGCGCAGCTCGTCCTCGAACACCCGCAGGTCCTGACCTGCGCGGGCGCTGGCGTCGAGCAGCACGTCGTTCGGCACGCTCACCGGGCGTCCGCCGCCCGGGGGCCCCTCCCCGGCGACGGACACGACGGCTTCGGGCAGCGAGCTCCCCCGCACCGGCGTGAACTCCACGACGTCACCGTCGACGACCGTCACCAGGCCCGCGTTGCCGTTCGCGGAACCCGCAGCCCGGATCGACCGGTCCGGCGCCCAGATCCGCAGGTCCACCGACAGCTGCGGCCGGTCCAGCAGCACCAGCAGGTCCGCGAAGTCCTCGTCCAGCCGGTTCTCGCCGGGTTCGGCGAGCCGCCGCGCCCGCAGGTCCGCCCACGCCTGGGCGACGAGCCGGGCGCGCTCGGTGTGCGTGGCGCCGGGGCTGGGCACCGTGAGCACCGCGTGCCTGCGCCCGGTCAACCCTTCCGCCTCGCACACCACGTCGAACTCCAACGCGGAGAGCACGATCTGCTCGCCATCGGCTCCGGGACGCACCGTCAGTCCTGCTTCTTCCGGTCGTCACCCTGGTCGTCCGCGCCGAACACCGGCGGGGCCACCAGGCGGTTGTCGTCGAACGGGGTTTCCTCTTCGTAGTACTTGTTCTCGTGCTCGGCGTCGTCGTCGGACCTGCTCTGGCCGCGGGTCGCCGCCGGGCCCATCGCCGAGCCCGGCGCGGGCTTGCTCGTCGCCGAGCCGCTCGCCGTGCGCCCCGCCGTGGTGTCCCCCGGTCCGCCGACACCGGACGAACCGCCGCGCAGCGAACCGGCCTTGCCCTTGTCCGCGCCCGCCGAACCACCGCGCACGCTGCCCTCGGGCGCACCGGCCTTGCCGCCGAGCATCTTGCTCGCCGCGACCGCGCCGATCCCGGCGACCGCCGCCCCACCGGCGCCGATGCCGAGGACGCCGCCCAGACCGATGCCCGGCTTCCCGTCCTCGTCCGGGTGCGGCTCCGAACCGGGCTCGCCCGCGCCGCGGTGCGGTTCCTCCTCGGCGCCGCTGCGACCGCCCGGAGCGCGGTCGTCGTCCGGGGAACCGCCCGGGCGCCCGCCGCTACGCCCACCGGGACCACCGCCGACCGCGCCGCCGATCCCCAGACCCGCGCCTCCCCCGGCACCACCCGGCACCGACCCGGACGATCCCGGCGAGGCGAACGCGCCGATGCCACCGCCCGCCACACCGCTCGCGGTCGCCGACTGCGCGGACACCGCCGCGGGCTGCATCTCCGGCATCGGCTGGAAGTTCTCCGCCTGCGACACCGTCGTGTCCCGGTACGAGGTCAGGGCCTGCTGCGCGACCTGCTTGCGGCCGTCGATCTTCTTGGCCTCTTCGTCGTAGTCGCTCGTGTAGCCGAAGTAGCCCAAGCCCTTCTCGATGAAGTTCTCCGACTTGTCGTTGTGCATCTCCGACTGGTTCGGCAGCGTGTTCTTCGCCGACTCGTAGCCGCGGCCCTGCGCCTCCACGCTCGTCGCCGACGTCGCCAGCGGGTCCTGCGACTGCTGCATCACCGCCGACTGCTGCTTCGTCGCCTCCTGCGCGATCGAGCCCGCGTTGCCGGTCCACTCGATCTCCAGCTTGCCGAGCTCCACCCGCAGCGTCTCGTCCAGCTCCGTCACGATCTGCGCGCACTGCTGCAGCGCCGACGCGGCCTGGTCCATCGACTCGGTGCCCCGGCCGTCCTTGATCCGGCCGATCCAACCCAGCAACTCCGGGATGTCGAAACCCTCGAAGCGCAGGTTCCTGATCGGGTTCAAATCCTCCACACCGGCCCCCTGGATTCCGCTCTCTCAGCCCTGCGCCTGCAGGTTCGACACGGCGAACTCCGCCGCTTGCTTGGCTTTGGCGCACAGGTCCTGGTTCGAAACGTCGTCGCCACCGATCGACGTGGTGCCGACTTCGAGCGTCTGGCCTTCCGCAGCATCGACGTCAACGAAACAACCGAGGTTCTCCGCGCCCGGGATCTGCCCTTGTAACGCACCGAAGCCCTGACCCAACGTGAAAATCGCGGCGACGTTCGACGAACCGTCCGACTTCTGGCTCTGCGAGTCTTCGAAGCTCAACGGCGCAACCGCGATCGTGAGTCCCACACCGGAGGTCTCCTGCCCGCTCAACCACGTGCATCCCGGAGTGTCGAACGTACCCGACTCGGCTTGAGGCACACCCCTACCGACACCGAGCGTCCCGACCTGTTCCGGTGTCAGCACTGCGCACACCGCATCTTCCTGCATTCCCGCGACGGGAAGGTCCCGGGGGCGTTCGGGGAGACCGAGGCCAGAACCAGCGCCCTGATCGGTGGCAGGAGGCGGTGCGGCGGGAGCCTCGTTGAGAGCGCACCCGGCCAACAGCGCGGGAACAACGACGAGCAGCCCCAACTTCACCGAAACCGAAGTCACGACCTTCTCCATCATCACGCCCCCTGGATTCCGCTCTCTCAGCCCTGCGCCTGCAGGTTAGACACGGCGAACTCCGCCGCTTGCTTCGCTTTGGCGCACATGTCCTGGCTTGCCATCTCTTCGCCCCCGAGCCAGGAGAGTCCAGCTTCCAGAGTCTCTCCCTCGGCAACGTCGACCGCGACGACGCACCCTAGGCTTTCAGCACCGGGGACCTGCGATCGAACGGCACCGAAACCGCTGTCGAGCGTATCGGTGGTCGCAGTGCCGCCGGAGGTTTCGGCAAGACGATCTTGGATGCTCATCGGTGCGACCACGAGGAGGACGCCGATGCTCGGCGACGCGCCCGATTCACTCAGCCACGAGCATCCAGGGAAGTCCTGTTCGTTGAGCTTCGGGGCCGGGTCACCTCCTCCGACACCGAGTTGATCCAGCTGTTCCGGCTGGATCAACTTGCAGATCTGAGCCTCATCGAGGCCCGAAACAGGTAGGTCCCGGGGGCGGTTCGGCAAATCCGGACCGGTCTCGGGAGCGGGTGCGGCCTGTTCTTGTTGCGGATCTGCGGGTTCGGCTTCATTGAGCGCACACCCACCGACCAAGAACGGCAGCAGGCCCGAGAGAACAGCGACACGCACTCCGCGCCTGGTCACATACTTCGTCACGTGCGCTCCCCCGACTGCTTGAACGAGGCGGCGATCTCCTCTTCGTCGATGCCGTACTGCCTGGCGACCTCTTCGAGCTGCTCCCCGAGCTGCTCAACGCCCTGCACATAACCGATCAAACGCCGGTAATGCGAATCTCCCTCTCCCAAAAGATTCGCGTTCCAGACCCGGGCTGCCGCCACGCTGACCTCGTCTGAGGCTGAAGGAAGGACACGCAGGTTCTCTGCGAGTCGATTCAACCGGTCTTTTGCGCTCGACGCCGCTTCCCCGATCACCCGCCGAGCCGCCAGAACGTTCTCCGGGGTGACGGTGATGGTCTGGCCCGGCCCGCCCGGGGCGGGGGGCGGTGCTGGTGCGGTCATCGCGGGGAACCCCCTAGTCGCGGCTGCTGATCACCAGTGCGACGCAGACAGTAGCAGCGGCGGTTCCACCCCAGACCCGACTTCCACCAACTTCACACCGACCGCACAGCCACCACCCGAACGGGCCCCGACCATCGTCGGAGACGAGATCGTCAAGCGCCTCCGAACGCGTCTTCGCCGTTCCCGGCCCAGCCCCACGCTCTTCCGCACTACGACGCCCCTGAGCTGTTCTCAACCCTGCGCCTGCAGGTTCGACACGGCGAACTCCGCCGCTTGCTTGGCTTTGGCGCACATGTCCTGATCCGGCGCGGCTGCGGTGGCCTGGCCGCGCTAGCCCTTCAGCGGTCCGGGCGCAGTGCCCTCGTCCACGTCCGCCCCGTTCCCGAAACCTTTCGGTCCGGCCCACCTCCAGTGCCAGCTTTGCTGTTGGGGAGCGCGGAAGTCCCGCTCCTCGCCGAAGTCGGCGGGGGTTCCCAGCGCATCGATCTGGTCGTTGGTAGGGGCCCGGAGGACGCTGGGGTAGAGCCGGACGTGCGCGATGCCGCAGGGGAACAGCGGAGTGCTCCCCCACGCTTCGCGGAGGGCGGCGTTGACCAGCACTTCCCACGCCTCCACGTACAGGTCCCAGCGGATGCGCAGGAGCGCCACGAACACGTTCTCGGCCTCCGCGCTGAGCTGCCCGAACGGTCCGGTCAAGCGCAGGTGCACGCCGCCATCGTCCCGGCGTCCCCATTCGGCCAGCGCTTGGACCGGCTCGGGGGTTCGTGGCTTGCGGCCGCGGACGTAGATCTTCTCCGCGTGCGGGAGGACTTCGCGCCGTTGTCGCTCGGTGGGGATGCAGGCGGGCTGGTGCGGCGGAGCGTTCTTCAACCACTTGTCCAAGCCGTCGAAGAAGTCCTCGGGCCGGTTCGGGTCGAACTCCGCCTCCTTGCGACCTTCCCGCAAGGCGTCGATGTGCCGCCAGTACGGGCCCGAATTCACGCGGACGTGGTCCGCACCGGTTTCCCGCCGCATTCGCTCGTCCCATTGGAATCTGGGACTGTATTCGTACAGGTCCGAACTTGCGAGACGCGCGAGCGCATCAACCGGTTTCGTCTCAGGTGTTCCGTCGTCAGCGAAGAACCTGACCGCGCCGATGTCGCAGGGGTACCGGTCCGTCGGTCCCCAAGCCCGTTTCCAGGCCGCGGCCACGAGCAGCGTCCACCCCCAGCCGTTGTCTTCGATGTCGACGCGCAGCAGCATCAGCGCGGAGAACAAGTCCACGCCAGCGGCGCGGACCGGGCCAGTGGGCAGACCCAGCTCCACCTGCACACCGGCATCGACCGGAGACCACGTCAACGGGATCTCTTGGAACTCCAGGCGTTCGGGGTCGGCGAGCGTCGGACCGTGCGCGGGTATGGGCCGGGTCCACGGCCAGCCGCACGTGGGATTCATCGCGTGCTCTTCCTGAGGAGTCGTAGTTCTTCCGTTGCCGTGCGGCGTCGTCAACTCGGCTGCTGTCCCTCGGTCCGTGGCTTGCGTTTGACCTGGCACACCGAGCTGTTCTCCGCCGGGGCCTGTTCACGGGCGGGTCGGCACGTGCGCGCGGGCGGAGTCGAGGTGGGCCGCGTAATACCGCTGCGCGACGTCAGGCGCGTACGGGGTGTTCTTCCTCGCGCGGATCTCGCGATCCCGCTCGGTCCACGTTCGCCGTCCGGCCGGTGTGGTGCCCGCCCATTCGTGCTGCCACGCGACTTGCTCCGCGGGCATCGACCACGGCATTTCCGCGAATCTTCCCGGCGGTGTGCCCAACACATCGAGCTGCTCGGTCAGCGGAGGCCCGGTGAGGCTGGGGTAGATCCGGATGTGTGCGAGTCCGCAGGGATGCTGCGGAGTGCCTCGCCATGCGCCGAAGAGCGCGCCGTTGACCAGGATCGCCCAGTCCTCGGCGAGCAGCTTCTGCCGCAGGTCCTGCAGCGTCGTGAACAAATCGGGGCCGTGGCCGTCGAGCCGGCCGAACGGTCCGTGCAGTCGCAGGTGCACGCCGCCTTCCGGCCGCCGCCCCCACTCCGCGACGCCTCGGTGCATTTCCGACCGCTTCGAGCCGTCCGGCGACGGTCCGATCAAGGACACCGGCTCGGAGTTGGTGAGTTCCGGTGCTGTGGCCGTGATCGTCTGCTGTCCGCGTGGCGCGCGATCCTGTTCGGCGAGGTCTTCCGGCGCCCGTCCGGCACTGCCCACCGCTGCGCCGGGGCCGGATGCTCGGGAACGGCGTTCGAATTCCGTCCAAGTGAGCCCGCCCGGCGGGATGGTGCCCGCCCACTCCTTGTGCCACAGCGTCTGCTCGATCACCGAACCGCTGCGGACCAGGGCCGGATCGTCCGGTATGTCCAGCGCATCGACCGGATCGTCGGCAGGCGGCCCGGTCAGGCTCGGGTAGATCCGGACCTGCGCGATACCGCACGGATGCTCCGGGGTTCCACCCCACGCCTCCCGCCGCGCCGCGTTCACCAGCACCCGCCAACCGTCGTCGTGCAGCATCTCGCGGATCGCCAGCAGCGCCGCGAACACGTCGGGCGCCTTGACCGTGATGTCGCTGTCCGGTGGTGGTCCCGCCATCGTCATCTGGACCCGGCCGTCGTCCGCGAGGAACCAGCTCAATTCGGCCCGCTGGATCGTCCTCGCGTCCGGATCGTCCGGCAACGGTCCCGCGACGTGGATGCGCCTTGCGCCTCTACGCACAGCCCCGCAGCCGACCGCCGAACGGGAGTAGCCGCACCGGGTCACGTCTCTCGCTCCCGCAACGCTCTTCGCTCGCGGTCGTACTCTGTCCAGCTCAGCTCACCCGGCCCCACCTTCCCGGCCCACTCCTTGCGCCAGAGAAGCTGTTCGTCCACCGAAGCCCCACCGATCTCACTCAGGTCGTCGGGCAATGCCAGGGCGTGCAGCGAATACGGCTCGGCCGGACGTCCGAACGCCGGGTAGACGCGGACTTGGTCGACGTGACACGGGAATTGGCGGGTAGAGCCCCACACGTTGCGACGGGAAGCGTTGACCAAGAGTTTCCATCCATGTTCGTGCAGGTCCGAACGCATCCCGAGCAGTGTGTAAAAAAGGTCGTGCCCGGCACTGGCTATGTCGCCCGCAGGAAGCTCGATCCGGACCAGCACCTCGCCGTCGGTGGTGGGGAACCACGTCGCCTGGGCCGTTTGGAGTGTCGACCGGGTCGGGTCTTGCGGTGACGGGCCGTACACGGGAATCTCGCACGATTGCGACGGCCCGTCTTGAATCGGTGCACTTTGTCCACTCACAGTCATTGTCCCAATCTTGCTTCCAACTCAGCGATTCGCGTGGTCAGTTCGGACATCGACTTTCGATGTTCCGGCAAGCTTTCCGGTTGGTTCCGCTCATACCACGCTTCGTGTAGTTTCGCCTGTTTGAGCTCGGCCTCAGCGCGCTGTAGGTCCTCTCTCGCAGCCCGCAACGAGAGTGGCGGTGGTTCCGATGCCTTCGGCGGATCCGGCTCGAAGTCGATCGGGTCCTTGTCCGGGTTGAACGGGTCCAGCACGTGGAGGTCTTCGGGGTGTCCGCGCCTCGGCCCTGGTTCCGGCGGCGTTTCGCGTTGCGGCGGTTCCGGTTCCGGTTCCGGTTCGGGGTCGGGGCGGGCGGCTTTCTCGCGGGCGCGCTGGAGTTCTTCTTCGGTGGGGAGGGTGTAGCCCTCGGCGTCGTGGGTGGGGCGGGGCGGCGCCTTGGGGAGTTCCGGCTCGGGTGCGTGCTTGGCGACCTTGGCGACGCGGGCGGCGAGGCCCGCTTTGGAGGCCGCGCCCGCACCGCCGCCCGCGACGGTGGCGGCGATGTTGGCGCCGGCCTTGCCCAGGGCCGCCGCCGGGTCCTTCTTCCACTCGTCGAGGGTGCCGATGGTCTGGCCCCAGCCCTCCTTCGTGGTGATCATGTGCACGACACCTGCTCCAGCGGCGAATCCGGCGGAGATCGTCGCGGCCGGGTCGGTGATCAGGTGCATGGGTTTCGCGGCCAGGCCGAGTCCGCCCATCGCCATCTCGCCCAGCGCGCCGAGTCCCCCGCCCGCGTAGCTCTTGCCCGCTTCGAACAGGGCACCGCCGCTGCCGCGGAACGCATCCATCATCCGTTCCAGGAAGGACGAGTCGGGAGCGTTCTCAGCTGCGGCTTTGAGGGCGTCGGCGGTGGCGACGCCGGACGTGCCGAACTTGCCCCTGGCGACGTTCAGCAGGATTCGCGCTTCGGCGGTCTTCGCCGCGCCGGGGTCCTGGAACGGCGCGACCTGGTCGGCGGGTCCGGCCGCTTCCACCTGCGCCGCGTGGGCCTTCTCGGCGCGGGCGGTCTCCTGCTCGCCCTGGCGGTAGAGCTCGATCGCGCGGGCCGCCGCGTCCTGCGCGGTGCGCAGCGACTCCGCGTGCTCCACGAGCGCCGTCGCCGCCTTCCCGAACGCCGCGGCCGCCACGTCCCACCGCTGCTGCTCGTCGCGGACGGTCTTCCGGTAGGCCTCGGCGGCCGGTCCGCTCCAGGCGTGCTCGGAGTCGATGCGCTGCACCGCGGCAAGACCGTCGGCGATGCGGCGGAACGTGTCCGCCTTGTCCTTGGTGCCCGCGACGTCGCCGGGCACGAGTTCGGTGGGGTCGTCGGTGTCGCCGAGTTCCGCCGCCATCAGCGATCATTCCTCTGGTGCAGGGCCGGGTTCATGACTTCGGCGCCGGCCTGTCCAGCCGTCCACAGGTCGTCACCGGCTTGGCCGAGCGACTCGCCGACTTCGCCGAACTCCTCGCCCCAGCCGCCGTAATCGGGCCTGGCGGCCTCTCCCAGTTCGCTCCAGCTCATGTCGCGGGCACCGGCGACCTTCTGCTGGTCCGGCGAGACGACGGTCATGAGGATCTCCTTGAACAGCCCCGAGATCTCGTCGTCCTGGCCGCGGTACTCCTTCAGGACGTCGGTGAGCTGGTCGGCCAGCTCCTGACCGGTGCGCAGCAGGCTGCCCAGGCCGTGCTCCCAGCTGAGGCAGAACTTGGCGAGCGCACCCTGCACCCGGTCTTCCTCGCCGAGATCACCGGCGGTGAGCGCCATCGACTGGAGTCCGGCGGCCGAACCCGCGTCGGCGACGTACGAGCCGCCGGGGATCAGGTCGGACAACGCCCGCACCGTCTGCTCGTGCCCCGCGATCACCGCTTCCAGCGCGGCCGCGTCGAGGCCGAACCCGTCGTCAGACATCGCGCACCTCCTCAGCCGCCAGCACCAGCCGGTGCTCCTCGCCGGAGTCGACGACGACGCCGACGTCCGGTGGCAGGTAGTGCTCGAAGATCCGCTTCGCGGGCAGCGCCACCACGTCCACGGTGCCGTCCGCGTCCGCCAGGCCCGCCGCTCCCGCGTAGTCCGCGGCGCGCTGCCGCGTCGAGAACACCGGCAGCCACTCGCGGCCGCCGAGCAGCAGCGTCGAGGCCTCCGCGGGCAGGTGCAGGGTCGACCGGCCCAAAGTCGCCAGCAGTAGCGTCGGATCCGGCGGAGTCCCCGCGTCCTGCCAGCGGCGGGCCGCGAGCACCAGCACCGGGTCCGGCTCGGGCGGTGCCGATCGCTCGGGATGCGGCGCCGGATCCGCGCTCGGCTCCGGGTCCGGCAGGGCCGCTCGGGGCGGTTCCGGGGCGCCCGCCGGTTCCGGAGTTCCGGCCGGCTCCGGAGTTCCCACCGGTTCCGCGGTTCGCGTCGGCTCCGGAGTTCTCACCGGTTCCGGAGTTCCGGCCGGTCCTGGAGTTCCCGCCGGGCCCCGAGTTCCCGCCGGTCCCGCGGTTCGCGTCGGCTCCGATCGTTCCGGCACCGGCGAGCGCACCGGTTCCGCGTCCGCTCCCGAATCCGGCCACACCGGTTCCGGCGTCCGCGCCGATTCCGGCTCTGGCGGCCAGGACCGGTCCGGTTCTGGAGGTGGCAGGCCCAGATCTCCGGACAGCCGCACCACTTCACGCATCCAGCACCCCCCAGCACTGGAGCCGCAGGCTCATCCCGCACTTCCTTCCGCGCTCCGCGGCCCGCTGTGGATCAGCGGGCAACGGCTCGGAACGCTAACAGCGCGCCGACGACCGCGTACCCGATTCGATCAACCTCGCGGAACCCGCGAATCCAGCGAGGTGAATGGCCCGTTCGCCTAGCCTGATTGGGCCAATGGGCCATTCACCTGGGGCGGGGACGCGCTCGGGCGTCAGCGGCGGAGGGCAGCGAGGAAGCGGGCCCAGTGGCGGGCGGGGAACACGAGGAGACCGGTGCCGGGGGACTTCGAATCGCGGACCGCCACCACCGGGCCGTCGGCGGCCACCTCGACGCAGTTCGCCGTGCTGGCACTCCGGCTGGACTTCCGCCAGCCCACCTCGACGCAGTTGGCCGTGCTGTTGCTGCGGCTGGACTTCCGCCAACCGAAGGCGATCTCGACGCAGTTCGCGGTGGTCGCGCTGCGCGCGGACTTGCGCCACCCATCGGCCGTTCCAGGACTGCCCATGGAACGAGCGTGGCAGCGCATCGGCCCCCTGCCCAGTGCCGTCCCCCCGCCGGAGCAGCGAACCACCGGGAACCCCACGAGGTGCCGACGCCTGCTCCTGGGGAGGCTTCGGAGCAGGTGCGAGGAGATCCCTGGACAGCGTCAGCACCTCACGCCTGCACCGCCAACATCCTGACCAGCACGTTCATCCGCGTTCTTCCCTTCCGCAGCGCCCATTACCGGCGCCGGCGACCGCCTCCCCGCGAGATGATCTCCGGCGCCCGCAGGGCGCTGACAGCGCGGATTCACCCACGTGGCCACTTCGGAGAACGTCACACGGAACCCGTCCCGCGCAGCGCCGCGAGGAAGTCCACCCACCGCCGAGCGGGGAAGACCAGCACCCCGGCCTCCGGCGACTTGGAGTCGCGCACGCCCACGGATCCGCGAGTGAGGGCGACTTCGACGCAGTTGGCGGCGCTGATACTTCTGCTAGATTTCCGCCACTTCGCACGGTCAGTGTGAAATTCACTCATGCTCCCATGATTTCACGATGCAGTCCGGGACTGAACCGCCAAATCACGCACCAGCTCCAGCGAGTCAGCAGGCGACAGCGTGACCGCCTGCAACGACTGCCACGCATCGACGTACATTCTGATGTGCTCGTCCTCGTCCAGCAGAAGACTCGCACCCAGCTGCTCCATGCCCACCAAGCTCGGATCACCGTCGTACTCAAGTAGCGTGAATGCGCCGACGACCCCCGCGTGTAGGCCAGTCCCGAACGGTATGACCTGGAGAGTCACGTTCTCCCGCTGAGCTTCTTCAAGCAGGCGAGCCGCCTGGCTACGCATCGATTCGTCATCTCCGAAAGGACGGTGCAGGGCGGCTTCATCAACGACCGCACTGAGCTGAACCGGCCGTGCTCGCGACAGCACGCCCTGTCGAGCACTGCGGCTCGCCACCAACTTGTCGATCGCGTCGTCCCCCAGGGCTCCGCCGGTGGCACGAATGATCGAACGTGCATACTCAGCGGTTTGCAACAACCCCGGAATGATCAGCGGCTCGTAGGAACGGAGGGCGGTCGCCTCATCCTCAAAGTCGACCCAGGTCTGCCAATCAGCCGGAAACTCACCGCTGCGAAGCCGCAACCACCCCCGCTCCTCCGCGTGCCGGGCGATGTCCAGCAGTTCCACGCGGCGCTTCTTGGACATGCCGTAGAAGTCGATCAGCTTCTCCAGGTCGTCCAGGTAGATGCCGCTCTCGCAGTTCTCGAACCTGCTGATCTTGCTGCCGGACATCCCGACCGACCTCGCCAACTCCGCCGCCGACAACCCGGCCGCGATGCGTTGCTTGCGCAGCACGTAAGCCAATCGACGCGAGCGCACCGACGTCATCGCACGCCTTGCCACCGAATACCTCCCGCTTTTCCGAGGATGACAACGAAACGCTAGCGGCGAGCACACCCGGCGACCATCACTTGATCGTGTACTTGCGGCAAGAATCGCAACGCCCCGATTCTTGGAAGCGTGATCCACAACCCCCAGGAGGCAGTGATGGACGAGAAGATCGCGCGGTTCGGCTCCGAGAGTCCGCAGCGGGAGTGGCTGTGCCGGTGCAGCGACGACGACGAGGAGCTGGCCGTCTGCAACGTCGGAGTCTCCTCCGGCGACGTCGAGATCTTCGGCCCGGAGTTCCAGGGCTACTTCCGGTTGCGCGGCAGCGAGATCGCGGTGTTCCGGCGGGCGCTGGACGAGGCCGCGGTGCTCGCGGCGGAGGACCTCGACCGGCGGGAGGCCCGGCTTTCGGAGCAGCGCGAGGCCCGGCGGGAGCTCCAGCCTGCGGAGCAGCGAGAAGTTCAGCCCGTGGAGCAGCGGGAAGTTCAGCCTTCGAACCGGTAACCCATGCCCGCTTCGGTGATGAGGTGGCGGGGGCGGCTCGGGTCGTCCTCCAGCTTGCGGCGCAGCTGCGCGATGTACACCCGCAGGTAGTGGAACTCGTCCGCGTAGGCCGGGCCCCACACCTCCTGCAGCAGCCGCCGCTGCGCGACGAGCTTGCCGCGGTTGCGCACCAGCACTTCCAGCATGCCCCACTCGGTGGGCGTCAGGTGCACTTCGGCGCCGGCGCGCAGCACCTTCTTCGCCGACAGGTCCACTTCGAACGACTCGGTGCGCACCACCGGTTCGTCCTCGGCGACGGCGGACCGGGAGCGGCGCACCGCGGCGCGCAGCCGGGCGAGGAGTTCGTCCATGCCGAACGGTTTCGTCACGTAGTCGTCGGCGCCCGCGTCGAGGGCGTGCACCTTGTCGGTGGATTCGGTGCGCGCGGACAGCACGATGATCGGCAGCGTGGTCCAGCCGCGCAGCCCGGCGATCACCTCCACCCCGTCCAGGTCGGGCAGGCCGAGGTCCAGCACGACCGCGTCCGGCCGAGCTTCGGCCGCGATCCGCAGCGCCGTCATGCCGTCCGGCGCGACCACCACCTCGTAGCCGTGCGCGGTGAGGTTGATCCGCAGCGCGCGCAGCAGCTGCGGCTCGTCGTCCACCACCAGGACCTTCGTCATCGCCCCTCCGTCGCCACCGGCAGCGCCAGCACCATCGTCAGCCCGCCGCCGGGGGTGTCCTCGGCGCGGATCGTGCCGTGCATGGCCTGCATGAAACCCTGCGCGACGCTCAGCCCGAGACCGACCCCGGGCGGGCCGGTGTCGGCGTGCCCGCCGAGTCGCTCGAACGGGGCGAACACGGTGTCCGCGGCGCCTTCGGGCAGGCCGGGGCCGTGGTCGACGATGCGCAGCTCCACCCACCTGGCGTGTTCGCTGGCGCGCACGCCGACCCGGTCTCCGGCGTACTTCAGCGCGTTCTGCACCACGTTCGCGATCACCCGTTCCAGCAGTCCGACGTCGGCGAGCACGGCGGGCAGCGACTCGTCGGTATCCACCGCGACCCGCTCCCGCCCGTCCAATCCGGCCAGGGCGCCCGCGACGGCCTGGTCGTAGCCGACGGGGCGCAGCTGCGGCACGATCGCGCCGGTCGCCAGCCGGGACGAGTCCAGCAGGTTGTCCACCAGGTCCGCGAGCCGGTCGGTGGACTCCTCCACCCCGGCGAGCAAGTCGGCGACGTCCTGCTCGGACAGCTGCACGCCGGGCAGCCGCAGGCTGCTCACCGAGGCCTTGATGGACGCGAGCGGGGTGCGCAGGTCGTGGCCGACGGCGGACAGCAGCGCGGTGCGCAGCCGGTTCGCGTCCGCTTCGCGCTGGGCTTCGGCGGCGTCGGCGGCCATCCGCTGCTGACGCAGCGCGACCAGCGCCTGGCCCGCTGCGGCTTCCAGCACGGTGCGGTCGTCGGCGGGCAGCGCCCGGCCGTCGGGGCGGCGCAGCGCCAGGTGCACGTCCGCGGTCACCTCGATGTCCACATCGGACTGGTCGGGCCGGGCGCAGGGCGTGGTGCCGAGGGACGCCGCGATGCGCCAGCCGTCCGGCCCGCGCTCCAGCAGCGCCGCCGAGGACAGCCCGAAGTTCTCCACCAGCTTCTCCAGCAGCCGCGGCAGCGGATCGGGGTGCGCCAGCACCGTGCGCGCGTAGGACGCGAGCAGCGCCGCCTCGGTGCGCGCCCGCGCCGCCCGCTCCGCCAGCCGCGCCGCCCGGTCCACCACCACCGCCACCATCACCCCGACGCCGACCATGCCGAGCACCGTCACCAGCGTCTCCGGGGAGCTGACGGCCAGCGAGTGCCGCGGCTCGGTGAAGAAGAAGTTCAGCAGCCCGCCCGCCAGCAGCGCCGCCGCCACCGACGGCGCCACCCCGCCGACCAGCGCCACCACCACCGTCGCCAGGAAGTAGCCGACCACGTCGGTGGACAGCTCGAAGTCGCCGAGCAGCGCGCTGACCAGCGTCACCAACGGCGGCAGCGTGCACGCCAGCACCCAGCCCCAGCCGCGGCGGGTGCGGGACAGCGGGTTCTTCGCGGCGCGGCGGAACGGGCGCGCGCCCGCCATGCCGTGCGTGACCATGTGCACGTCGATCGTGCCGGAACGCTGCACCACCGTGGAGCCGATGCCCTCGGCGGTCAGCCGCGCCCACCGCGAGCGCCGCGAGGTTCCGATCACCAGCTGGGTGGCGTCGACGCCGCGGGCGAACTCCAGCAGCGCCTCCGGCACGTCGTCGCCGACGACGCTGTGGAAGCTGGCGCCCACGTCGTCGGCGACCCGCCGCGCCCGGGCCAGGTTCGCGGGGGACGCCCCGGCCAGGCCGTCGCCGCGCAGCACGTGCACCACCTGCAGCTCGGCGCCCGCGCGGGCCGCGATGCGGCGGGCGCGGCGGATCAGCGTCTCGCTCTCCGAGCCGCCGGTGATGGCGGCGACCACCCGCTCCCGCGTCTCCCACGTGTCGGTGATCTGCCGTTCCGCCCGGTAGCGGCGCAGCGCCACGTCCACCTGGTCGGCCAGCCACAGCAGCGCCAGTTCGCGCAGCGCGGTGAGGTTGCCGGTGCGGAAGTAGTTGCCCAGCGCGGCATCGACCTTGTCGGCGGCGTAGACGTTGCCGTGGGCGAGCCGGCGGCGCAGCGCCTGCGGGGTGATGTCGGCGAGCTCGATCTGCTCGGCGCGCCGCACCACCTCGTCGGGGACCGTCTCCTGCTGGCGGACCCCGGTGATCGTCTCGACCACGTCGTTGAGGCTCTCCAAGTGCTGCACGTTCACCGTGGACAGCACGGTGATCCCCGCTTCGAGGAGTTCCTCGACGTCCTGCCAGCGCTTCTCGTTGCGCGAGCCGGGGGCGTTGGTGTGCGCGAGCTCGTCGACGACGGCGACCTGCGGGCGGCGGGCCAGCACGGCGTCCAGGTCGAGTTCGGCGACCTGGACGCCGCGGTGCCGCTCGTGGCGGCGCGGCACCTGCTCCAGCCCGTCCAGCAGGCGTTCGGTCTCGGCGCGGCCGTGCGTCTCCACCAGGCCGACGACGATGTCGGTGCCGCGTTCGAGCCGCCGCCGCGCCTCGCCGAGCATCGCGTAGGTCTTGCCCACGCCCGGCGCGGCGCCGAGGTAGATCCGCAGCTCGCCCCGCTTCATCCCGCGCCTCCCCGCCGACGGTGGCCGTCGGCACCGATCCTGCCGGTCCGCCGCGCGGTGCACCTGTCACGGGTCATCCGCGGTGCTCGGCGACGGCCGCGTTGAGCGCCGGGACCGCGACCGTGCGCTCGGCGAAAACGCCACCGGAGGTGGCGGCGGCGATGAGCCGGTGCACCTCCTCGACCGGCAGTCCCGTCTCGCGGGCGACGCGCGGGGCCTGCAGCGCGGCGTAGGCGGGGCTGATGCCCGCGTCGACGCCGCTGGCCGAGGCCGTCACCGCGTCCGCCGGGACCAGCTGCGGGGCGACCGCTTCGCGGGCGGCGATGTCGGTGCGGCGCTGCTGCACGGCCGCCAGCAGCTCCGGGTTGTCCGCGGCCAGGTTCGAGCCGCCGGACGTCGACGGATCACCGGGCCCGAGCGGTCCGTCCGCCGACGCCGACGGGCGGGTGTGGAAGTACGGGTCGTGCGCCGGGTCCGCGGGCACCGGGTCGATGCCGATCAGCTCGGATCCGATGACGCGCCCGTCCACCACCTGCGGCGATCCTTCGGCGTGGTCGCTCAGCCCCGGCAGGTGGCCCGCGCCCCACACCGCCAGCGGGTAGCACACGCCCAGCAGCACCGTGAACACCAGCAGCGCGCGCACCGCGGTCCCGGACTGCCGCAACAACGTCGTGAACATCGTGTCCTCTCCTCAGAACTCTTCCGCTCAACCCAGGCCCGGGATGAGGCGCACGACGAGGTCGATGAGCCAGATCCCGAGGAACGGGCTGAGCACCCCGCCGACGCCGAACAGCAGCAGGTTCCGCCGCAGCAGCGCCGCCGCGCTCGACGGCCGGTACCGCACGCCGCGCAGCGCCAGCGGGATCAGCGCCACGATGATCAGCGCGTTGAAGATCACCGCGGACAGGATCGCCGAGGACGGCGTGGCCAGCTGCATCACGTTCAACCGGCCCAGCTGCGGGTAGATCGCGACGAACAGGGCGGGCAGGATCGCGAAGTACTTCGCCAGGTCGTTGGCGATGCTGAAGGTGGTCAGCGCGCCGCGGGTGATGAGCAGCTGCTTGCCGATCTCGACGATCTCGATGAGCTTGGTCGGGTCGGAGTCCAGGTCCACCATGTTCCCGGCCTCCTTCGCGGCGGCCGTGCCGGTGTTCATGGCGACGCCGACGTCGGCCTGCGCGAGCGCGGGCGCGTCGTTGGTGCCGTCCCCGGTCATCGCAACGAGCCTGCCGCCGTCCTGCTCGCGGCGGATCAGCTCCATCTTGTCCTCGGGCCTGGCCTCGGCGAGGTGGTCGTCGACGCCTGCTTCGCGGGCGATCGCGGCGGCGGTGAGCGCGTTGTCGCCGGTGACCATGACGGTGCGGATGCCCATCGCGCGGAGTTCGGCGAAGCGCTCGGCCATGCCGGGCTTGACCACGTCGGAGAGCCGCACCACCCCGACGACGCGGAACGCGCCGTCCCGCTCCTCGGCGACGGCGAGCGGGGTGCCGCCGTCCCGGGCGATGCCGTCCGCGATGGTGTCCACTTCGGACTCGACGGTGCCGCCGCCCGCGCGCACCCACTCGCGGACCGCGCTGATCGCGCCCTTGCGGATGCGGCGGCCGGGCAGGTCGAGGCCGCTCATCCGGGTCTGCGCGGTGAACTCCACCGGTTCGCCGCCGTCCGGCCGGTCTGGGACCTCGTGGTGCTCGCGGCAGAACTCGACGATGCTGACGCCTTCGGGGGTCGGGTCGGCGAGGCTGGACAGCACCGCCACCTCGGCCAGTTCGGCGTCGGTGGCCCCGCCGACCGGGACGAGCGCGGTGGCGCGCCGGTTCCCGAAGGTGATGGTGCCGGTCTTGTCCAGCAGCAGCGTGTCCACGTCCCCGGCGGCCTCCACGGCGCGCCCGGACTTGGCGAGCACGTTGCGCTGCACCAGCCGGTCCATGCCGGCGATGCCGATCGCCGACAGCAGCGCCCCGATCGTGGTGGGGATCAGGCACACCAGCAGCGCGGTCAGCGTCACCACCGGCAGCAGCCCGCCGGAGTAGCCGGCCAGCGGCTGCAGCGCGGTCACCGCGAGCAGGAAGATGATGGTGAGCGTGGACAGCAGGATCGTCAGCGCGATCTCGTTCGGCGTCTTCTGCCGCTGCGCGCCTTCGACGAGCGCGATCATCCGGTCCACGAAGGTCTCGCCGGGCGCGGTGGTGATCCGCACGACGATCCGGTCGGAGAGCACCGTGGTCCCGGCGGTCACCGCGGACCGGTCACCGCCGGATTCGCGGATGACGGGGGCGGATTCGCCGGTGATGGCGGATTCGTCGACGGTGGCGATGCCTTCGACGACGTCGCCGTCGCCGGGGATCACCTCGCCCGCTTCGACGACGACGCGGTCGCCGATGCGCAGGCCGGTGCCCGCGACCCGCTCCTCGCCGTGCTCGCCGAGCCGGCGGGCGACGGCCTCGGACTTGGTGCGCCGCAACGATTCCGCCTGCGCGCGGCCGCGTCCTTCGGCGACCGCTTCGGCGAGGTTCGCGAACAGCACGGTGAACCACAGCCAGGCGGCGACGGCGATGCCGAAGGTGCTGGGCTCGACGACGGCGAGCGCGGTGCTGAGCACCGAGCCGGCCCACACGACGAGCATGACGGGGTTCGCCAGCTGGTGCTTCGGGTGCAGCTTGCGCAGGGCCTGCGGCAGGGCGGCGAGCAGCTGCCGCGGCCGGAACGACCCGGCGGCGACGGCGCGCCCGCGCTGCGGGGGTTGCCGGTCCCCGGCGGACTCCGGGGATTCGGTCAGGACGGCGGTCATGCCAGGGCCTCCGCGATCGGGCCGAGCGCCAGCGCGGGCAGGAAGGTCAGCGCGGCGACGAGGACGACGGTGCCTGCGAGCAGGCCTGCGAACAGCGGTCCGGTGGTGGGCAGCGTGCCCGCACCGGCCGGGATGCGCCGCTGGCGGGCGAGCGCCCCGGCGAGCATCAGCACCGCCATGATCGGCAGCAGCCTGCCGAACAGCATGGCCAGCGCCAGGGTGGTCTGGAAGAAGCCGGAGGTGGCGGTGAGCCCGCCGAACGCGCTGCCGTTGTTGTTGGCGGCGGACGCGTACGCGTAGAGCACTTCGCTGAGCCCGTGCGCCCCCGAGTTCGCCATCGCCTCGGACGTCGCGGGCAGCACGATGGCGGCACCGGTGCCCACCAGCACCAGCGCGGGCATCACCAGGATCGACAGCGCGGCGGCGGTGATCTCCCGGCGGCCGAGCTTCTTGCCCAGGTATTCGGGGGTGCGCCCCACCATCAGCCCGGCCAGGAACACGGCGAGCACCGACAGCACGAGGATGCCGTACAGCCCGGAACCGACCCCGCCGGGCGCGACCTCGCCGAGCAGCATGTTCAGCAGCACCGCCCCGCCGCCGAGCCCGCTGAAGCTGTCGTGCATCGAGTTCACCGCGCCGGTGGAGGTGCCGGTGGTGGCGACGGCGAACAGCCCGGACAGGTAGGTGCCGAAGCGCGCTTCCTTGCCCTCCAGCGCGCCGCCCGCGGCGAGCGCCGCCGGACCGTTCGGGTGCGCCTCGGCCCACCACACGACGGCCAGCAGCGCGGTGAACAGCCCGGCCATCACCGACAGCAGCACGCGGCCCTGCCTGCGGTCACCGACCATGGTGCCGAAGGTGCGGGTCAGGCTCACCGGGATCAGCAGGAGCAGGAAGATCTGCAGCAGGTTGCTGACCCCGTTCGGGTTCGCGAACGGGTGGGCGGAGTTCGCGTTGAGCACGCCGCCGCCGTTGGTACCGAGGTCCTTGATGGCCTCCTGGCTCGCGATCGGCGCGGTGGCGATGGTGTGCTGCTGGCCGTCGAGGCCGACGACGTGCAGCCCGGGCGCGAAGCTCATCACCGCGCCGAGCCCCACCAGCAGCACCGCGGCCACGGCCGCGATGGGCAGCAGGACGCGCACCACACCGCGGGTGAGGTCCACCCAGAAGTTCCCGATCCGGTCGGTGCCGGAGCGGGTGAACCCGCGCACCAGCGCGACGGCGACGGCCATGCCGACCGCGGCCGACAGGAAGTTCTGCACGGTGAGCCCGGCCAGCTGCACGGTGTGCCCGAGCACCTGCTCCGGCACGTAGGACTGCCAGTTGGTGTTGGTCGTGAAGCTGACCGCGGTGTTGAACGCGGTGGCCGGTTCGACGGCGCCGCGGCCGAAGTCCAGCGGCAGGAAGCCCTGCAACCGCTGCAGCAGGTACAGCAGCACGACGGAGGCGAACGAGAACGCGAGCACCGAGGCCGCGTAGGTCGTCCAGCGCTGCCCGGTGTCGCCGTCGACGCGCAGCACCCGGTAGAGCCCGCGCTCCACCCGCCAGTGCCCGTCGTCGGTGTAGGCGCGCGCCATGTGGTCGCCGAGCGGCCGGTGGCAGACCGCCAGAGCGAGGACGAGGAGGCCGGCCTGGGTGAGGCCGACCGCGAGAGAGGACATCAGAACTTCTCCGGCCTGATCAGGGCGACGAACAGGAAGGCGATGAGCAGCAGCGCGAGCACGCCGCCCGCGGCGTTGGCGACGAGGGCGATCACAACCGCTCCAGACCGCGCAGGCTCAGCGCGAGCACGAGGAACCCGCCGATCAGCACGAGCGCGTAGGCGAGGTCCGCCATCTCCGCGCGCCTCCTTCGGTGCGGGGCGCCCCGGTGGCGCCGTCGCCCCCACTCAACGTCGTCGCGCGGGGCGCGGACAGGGCTGCTGACGGCGGTTTGACGCGGTGACCCGCGGTCTTGACGCGCTGCTTACGCACCCCTCTCCGCTAGCCCGCCCGAGTGAGGCAGTGGCCTGTCTCACTCGCCGCGGAATTCGAGCACGTTACGACCGCGTTACCTGCCGCGATGCGCGGGTACGCCACCGATAGGCGTGGTTTTTCGCCCGTTTTGGCAGCTCTGGGCGTTGTCACTCGCTGAGTTCGACACCGCGGATTGGTTTCGTCGATGCAACAAAGTAGTTACCTTGACTAAGTAAGAACCTCCGCGAAGGGAGCTACGCCATGTGCGGCATCTCCGGCTGGATCGATTTCCGCCGAGACCTCACCCGGGAACAGCCGGTCATCGACGCGATGTGCGACACGATGGCCTGTCGCGGGCCGGACGGAGCGGGCACCTGGGTCCAGCCGCACGCGGCGCTCGGCCACCGGCGGCTCGCCATCATCGACCTGCCCGGCGGCGCCCAGCCGATGGAGGTCGACACCCCCGACGGCAAGGTCGGGCTCGTCTACAGCGGTGAGGCCTACAACTTCACCGAGCTGCGCGACGAACTCCGCCGCCGCGGCCACCGCTTCGACACCGACTCCGACACCGAGGTCGTGCTGCACGGCTACCTCGAGTGGGGCGCCGACGTCGCCGAGAAGCTCAACGGCATGTACGCCTTCGCCGTCTGGGACACCCGCACCGAGCAGCTGCTGCTGATCCGCGACCGGATGGGCATCAAGCCGCTGTACTACCAGCAGACCGAGAACGGCCTGCTGTTCGGCTCCGAGCCGAAGGCGATCCTGGCCAACCCCGAGGTGGAGAAGGTCGTCGACGCCGACGGGCTGCGCGAGCTGTTCTCCGTCACCAAGTCCCCCGGCCGGGCCATCTGGCAGGGCATGCGCGAAGTGGTGCCCGGCACCATCGTCACCTTCGACCGCAACGGCCTGCGCGAGCACACCTACTGGAGCCTCGACGCCGTCGAGCACACCGACGACCAGGCAGCCAGCGTCGCGCACGTCCGCGAACTGCTCGACGACATCGTGCGCCGCCAGCTCGTCGCCGACGTGCCGCGCTGCCTGCTGCTCTCCGGTGGCCTCGACTCCAGCGCGCTGACCGCGCTGTCCGCGCAGCAGCTCGCCGAGCAGGGCGAGAAGGTCCGCAGCTTCGCCGTGGACTTCGTCGGGCAGACCGAGAACTTCAAGCCCGACGAGATGCGCGCGACCCCCGACGGCCCGTTCGTGCAGGACGTGCACAAGCACGTCGGCTCGCAGCACCAGGACATCGTCCTCGACCCGCAGGCCCTCGCCGACCCCGCCGTGCGCCGCGCGGCCGTGCAGTCCCGGGACTTCCCGATGGGCCTCGGCGACATGGACAACTCGCTGTACCTGCTGTTCAAGGCCATCCGCGGCCACTCGACCGTGGCGCTGTCCGGCGAGTCCGCCGACGAGGTCTTCGGCGGCTACAAGTGGTTCCACGACCCGAAGGTGCAGCAGGCGCGCACCTTCCCGTGGCTGGCCGCGTTCAACACCCAGCAGGCCGAGGGCCCCCGCGTCCTCGACCAGTCGGTCGCCGACACCCTCGACATCCCCGGCTACATCAGCTCGGAGTACGAGGCGGCCATCGCGGGCATGCCCACGCTCGACTCGGACAGCCCGTTCGAGGCGAAGATGCGGGAGATCAGCTACCTGCACCTGACCCGCTTCGTGCGGATGCTGCTGGACCGCAAGGACCGGATGTCGATGGCCGTGGGCCTGGAGGTCCGCGTCCCGTTCTGCGACCACCGGCTCGTCGAGTACGTGTTCAACGCGCCCTGGTCGCTGAAGACCTTCGACGGCCGGGAGAAGAGCCTGCTGCGCGGCGCTTCCGCCGACGTGCTGCCGAAGTCCGTCGTGGAGCGGGTGAAGAGCCCGTACCCGTCGACGCAGGACCCGCGCTACGCCGCCGAGCTGCAGAAGCAGGTCAAGGACCTCATCGCCAACGGGGACCGGGCGCTGGAACTGCTCAACGCCGACTGGATCCGCGAGGCCGCGAACCTCGATCCGTCCGAAGTGGACACCCCCACCCGGAACGTGTTCGAGCGCGCGCTGGACGTCTCCACCTGGTTCGACCTGCACAACCCGACCGTCAAGCTCTGATCGGGTTCGGCCCGGGCGCTGCCCGGGCCGCTGGTCCGCCGTTCGGCCCGTCCTGCTCTGCGGGCCGAACGGCACGAACGCCCCCACCGGTCCTCGGGTGCCGGTGGGGGCGTTCGCGCGTCAGCTCAACGGGATCAGCAGCCGGAAGGTCGACCCCGTCGGGCCGGTGGACAGCTCCACCCGGCCGTTGTGCGCCTCCGCGATCGCCGCGGTGATCGCCAGGCCCAGGCCGGTGCCGCCTTCCGAGCGCTCCCGCCCGTCGTCCACCCGGTAGAACCGGTCGAAGATCCGCTGCGCGTGCGCAGGCGGGATCCCCGGTCCGGCATCGCTGATCGACACCACGCCCATCGCGGTCCCCGGCCGCACCGGCGCTCCCGCCGCGAACACCCCGTCGCGCACCGAACCGTGCGCCACCTCCACCCGCACCGGCGTGCCCGGTGTCGTGTGCACCAGCGCGTTCGTCATCAGGTTCGTCAGCACCTGCCGCAGCCGCGGGCCGTCGCCCAGCACCCGCACCGCGCGCTCCGGCGCCACCAGTTCGATCTCGCGGCCGGTGTCCCGCACCCGCGCGTCGCCCGCGATGTCGGTGGCCAGCGGCACCAGGTCCAGGTCCACCAGGTCGATGGTGCGCTCGCGGTCCAGCCGGGCCAGCAGCAGCAGGTCCTCCACCAGCGCGCCCATCCGCACCGCTTCGCTCTCGATGCGGGACATCATCATCCGCACGTCCTGCTCCCCCGGCGAGTCGCTGCGCCGGTACAGCTCGGCGAAACCGCGGATCGAGGTCAGCGGGGTGCGCAGCTCGTGCGAGGCGTCCGCGACGAACCGGCGCAGGCGGTGCTCGGACTGCTCCCGCTGCTGCAACGCGGCCACCAGCCTGCCCAGCATCGTGTTCAGCGCCGCGCCCAGCCTGCCCGTCTCCGTGCTCGGGTCCTGGTCGGCGACCCGGCGCTCCAGGTCGCCGGTGGCGATGGCGTGCGCGGTGTGCTCGATGCGGGTCAGCGGCCGCAGGCCCAGCCGCACCGTCACCATCGACGCCGCCGCCAGCAGCACCACCACGATCCCGCCGACCACCAGCTCGATGATGGTGAGCCACTGCAGGGTCTGGGTGACGTCCCCGGTGGACAGCGCCAGCGCCACCGTCTCGCCGTCCGGCCGCGCCTCGGTCAGCACCCGCCAGTCCGCGCCGCCCGATCGGTCCGGCACCGTGATGATCTCGCCGACCGGGCCCGGCCTGCGGAGCATCGGCTGCCGCGGATCGGTCTCCGTCGGACCCGAGATCGACCACAGGTCGCCGTTCTCGTCGAACAGCAGCGCCCGGAAGTCCGTGGGCAGCCGCGGAGCCGAACCGTGCTCGTCCGGTCCGCCGCTCGGCATCGGGCGCGGGTGGCCGTCCAGCCACGGGCGCGCCATCTCGTGCAGCCGCCCGTCCAGCTTGTCCATCAGCGAATCCCGCAGCAGCAGCTGGCTGGCGAACCCCATCGCCACCAGGCCGGTCAGCGTCGCGCCGATCAGCAGCAGCAGCAACCTGCCGCGCAACGTGCGGGTGAACCGCCGCATCCGGGTCAGCATCGGGCGCGCTCCTCCGGCGGGATGCGCAGCACGTAGCCGACGCCGCGGATCGTGTGGATCAGCGCGGGCTGGACGAAGTCGACCTTGCGGCGCAGGTAGCTGATGTAGGACTCGACGATGCGGCTGTCCCCGCCGAACTCGTAGTTCCACACCCGGTCCAGGATCTGGCCCTTGCTGACCACCTTCTCCGCGTTGATCAGCAGGTAGCGCAGCAGCTTGAACTCCGTCGGCGACAGGTTCACCAGCTGCCCGGCGCGGCGCACCTCGTAGGTCTCCTCGTCCAGCTCCAGGTCCTGGTAGCGCAACCGCGAATCCGGTTCGGCGACCTGCGCCGGCTGGGCGCGGCGCAGGATCGCGCGCAGCCGCAGCACCACCTCGTCCAGGCTGAACGGCTTCGTCACGTAGTCGTCGCCGCCCGCGGTGAGCCCCGCGATCCGGTCCTCCACCGCGTCCCGCGCCGTCAGGAACAGCACCGGCACCGCGTCCCCGTCCTCGCGCAGCCGCCGCGCCACCGTGAAACCGTCCTGGTCCGGCAGCATCACGTCCAGCACCACGATGTGCGGGCGGAAATCGCCCGCGGCGCGCAACGCCTCGGCTCCGCTGGCGGCACCGCGCACCTCGAAACCGCTCAGCCGCAGGGCGGCGGTGAGCAGTTCCAGGATGTTCGGCTCGTCATCGACGACCAGTACGCGCGCCGACGGCGCCTTCGCATCAACCACGGGGCAAGGATCTCTCACTCTGCTGGGCACTCGCTGGACGGATGCTGGGAACGATCTGCGGACCGGGAGCGGCGGGTCTTCCGGCGCCGGGACGCCCCGGCGCGTTCGTCGTCGAACGCGGTCCGGGGCGCCGCGGCCGGACCACCGCCGGGCCTGCGCGCGGGCCCGGCGGCGGGGGCTCAGCCCCGGCAGTCGTAGAGACCGCCGGCGGACTGGCCGTCCTGCTCGGAGGCGGTGCCCCCGTAGGTGGCGGCGTCCACCAGGGTGCAGTTCTGCTCCACCCACTCCTGGCGTTCGGTGGCGGCACCGCCCTGGCCGCCGGGCATCCCGCCGCCCTGCGAGCGGCCGTTCCCGTCCTGGTCCTGGCCGCCCTGGTCCTGGCCGCCCTGGTCCTGGCCGCCCTGGTCCTGGCCGCCCTGGTCTTGGCCGCTCTGGGACCGCTGCCCGGACGTGCCGCCCGGACCGCCGCCACCGGGGCCACCGCCGCCGGGACCGCCCATGCCGCCGAGCTGCACGAATCCGAGCTGCCCGGCCTGCTTCCAGGAGGTCAGCTGCGCCACCGACGGCGCGTCGTCGCTGCCGGTGAACCCGCCCATGCCGATGACCCGGACGTCGCTGTTGATGATGTAGGAGCTCGCGCCGTGCGCCCCGCCCTCGACCGCGAGCGGGATCTCCCGGTCACCGGCCTGCGCGGTCACGTACGCCAGCAGCGACTGCTGCTCGTCGGTGAGGGACTCGCCGCTCATGCCGCCGGGACCGCCGCGGGACTGCCCGCCGCCGGGCCGCGAACCCCGGTCCTGCGAGTTCTGGTCCTGCGAGCCCTGGTCCTGAGCGTTCTGCCCCGGCGAATCCTGGCCCGAGGCGTTCCCGTCCTGCGAGCTCCGCCCCGGCATGCCACCGGGACCGCCACCGCCCGGACCGCCCATCCCGGTCGACGGACCGGCCGTCGGGTTCGCCCCGCCCATGCCGCCTCCGCCGTCCGACGCGAACGCCGTCGCCGCCGACCACACGCTCGGCACGGCCAGCACCGCGGCCAGCGACAACGCCAGCGCCACCGCGCTCACCGCGCGCCTGCCGCGGCCGAGCAGCAGCGCGAGCACCGCCACCACGCCCAGCCCGATCGCCAGGTACCCGGCCCAGCCGTTCCACTCCGGATCGCGGAACACCAGCACCGCCGCCCACGCCACGGTGAGCACCACGCCCAGCGGCAGCAGCAGCCACGCCTTGCCCGCGCCCGACCGGTAGGAGCGTCCGAACCGGACCAGCCCGGCGCCGGCGACCGCGCCGACCGCGGGCGCCAGCATCGTCGTGTAGTACGGGTGCATCGTGCCCTGGGCGAAGCTGAACATCAGCCAGATGAACACCAGCCAGCCGCCCCACAGCACCCAGCCCGCGGCCTCGAACCGGTCGCCCGGCTCCCCGGCGCGGCGCCGCAGCACCGCTCCCACCACGACGGAGACCAGGACCAGCGCGCACAGCGGGAACAGCCAGCTGATCTGCCCGGCGAGCTGCTCGTTCGCGAACCGCAGCAGCCCGGACTCACCGGAGAACCCGCCGCCGGGCCCGCCCCCGCCGGGGCCACCGCCGGACGAGGAGCCCCCGCCACCACCGTTGCCCTCGCCGCCGAAGATCCGGCCGAACCCGTTGTAGCCGAAGATCAGGTCCCAGGCGGAACCGTCCTCGCTACCGCCGATGTAAGGCTTCGGCGACGGCCACAGCGCGGTGACCGCGACCCACCAGAACGAGGTGACCAGCACCGTCACCGCCGCCGCCACCAGGTCCAGCGCCTTGCGCCCCCAGGGCGCCCGCCGCCCCACCAGGTACACCGCGATGAACACCGGCAGCAGCATCCACGCCTGCAGCATCTTCGTCATGAACCCGCAGCCGATGAGCGCGGCCGCACCGACCAGCCACCAGGTGGCGCGGGAGGCGCGTTCCGCCGCGAGCGCGCGGGTCAGCGCGTACGCGGCGGCCACCACCAGCAGCACCAGCAGCGTGTCCGGGTTGTTGTCCCGGTTGATCGCCACCGTGATCGGCGTCAGCGCCATGACCAGCGCCGCCAGCAGGGCGGCGTGCTCCCCCGCCCACCGGCGCACCACGCGGTGCAGCAGGAACACCCCGGCCACGCCCATCACGACCTGCGGGAACAGCACCGCGAACTGGTTGAAGCCGAAGATCTTCGCGGACGCCACCTGGACCCACAGCGCCATCGGCGGCTTGTCCACGGTGACCACCCCGGCCGGGTCGAACGACCCGAACAGGAAGTTCTCGAAGCTCTGCGACATCGACTTGACCGCCGCCGAGTAGTACGTGTTGCCCCAGGAGGAACCGATCCCCCACGCGTAGAGGACCGCGGCGAGCAGGCAGATCGCGCCGAGCGCGAACGGCTGCCACCGCCTCCGCCGGGGTGCGTCGACGGCGTCCGCTGCGGGTGCGCCGAGTGCGACCGTGGTCATGCTGCTTCCTTTTCGGAGGAGGGAACGGGCGTGGGCTGCGGCGTCCTCGGGCGGAACACCCAGGACCGCAGCAGTACGAAGCGCAGCGCGGTGCCGACGACCGAGGAGGCGATCAGCACCAGCACTTCCAGCCAGCGGGAGGCGTCCGGAACCGCGGCGTCGAGCGCCAGCAGCGCGCCGGAGGTCACCACGTAGTACAGGGCGAACACCACCAGCCCCTGCACGTGCACCCGCCCGGAGGACGCGGCCCGCCCGACGAAGGTGAACCGGCGGTTCGCCTCGGTGTTCCACAGGGTCGTCACGGTCAGCGCCACCAGGTTCGCCACCAGCGGCGGCCACCACGACCGCAGCAGCGCGTACAGCACCGACGTGGCCACTGTGGACAGGATGCCGATGATGCCGAAGGAGAACAGCTGCCACAGCAGGCCGTTCTCCCGCTCCGCGAGCACCGCCTGCGGGTGCGCGGCGCGCGGTTCCGGTCGCCGCGGCAGGCCCTCGACGGTGGCGGCACCGGTCAGCTTCGCCCGCGCCACCCGCAGCAGCCCGGCGAGGTCGTCGGTGGCGGTCTTGGTGACGTTGACGCGGGTGTCGACGTCCTCGACCCAGTCCACCGGCACCTCGTGCACCCGCAGCCCGTTGTGCTCGGCCAGCAGCAGCAGTTCGGTGTCGAAGAACCAGGAATCGTCCTCGACCTTGCGCAGCAGCGGCCGGATCACGTCGGTGCGCGCCGCCTTGAACCCGCACTGCGCGTCGGAGAACCGCGCGCCGTGCGTCCAGCGGATCACCTTGTTGTAGGCCCGCGAGATCAACTCCCGCTTCGCCCCGCGGATGGTGCGCGAACCCGGCGCCAGCCGGGACCCGATGGCCAGGTCCGAATGCCCGTTGACCAGCGGCGCCACCAGTGGCAGCAACCCGTCCAGCCCGGTGGAGAGGTCCACGTCCATGTAGACCACCACGTCCGCGTCGCTGTAACCCCACGCGGTGCGCAGCGCCAGGCCCCGGCCCTTGCGGTCCAGGTGCAGCACCCGCACGTTGGGCATCGACTCGGACATCTCGTGGGCGACGCGCAGCGTCCCGTCGGTGCTGGCGTTGTCGACGACCGTGATCGTCCAGCAGAACGGGAATTCGTGCTCGAGGTGGTGCTGGAGCACCTGCAGGCACCCCGGCAGCGACCGTTCCTCGTTGTAGACCGGGATCACCAGATCGACCGTCGCCGTCTCGCGCGCCATCGCCCCCCGGCGCGCGGTATCGACACTTCCTTGCGGCATCACGTTCATCCCTTTCCCACGTTCTCCCGCTCCTGACATCACGGTCGGCAGCTCTGGCGACCCGGGTTCCATGAAGCACCGCCGGGTTGTCCAGGGCCTAGGCGCTGGGTGGGAGTTCGCTGGGAATCCGGGCCCGTCGCGCGCGCCCGCGCACCGCCCGGGGTGCCGGGTGCTGCGCGAACGGGCGCCGGACCGGCCGGAGTGCTCGCACCGGACGTCCAGCCGATTCCCAGCTTCGCCGTCCACCGTCGGGGCGACGGCGAGCAGAGGAGTGACGCGGTGGAGCAGGAACGGTCCCGGGCGGCCCGGTGGGTGCTGGGCAGGAGGGCGGACCCGGCGTGGGCGCGGCCGGCGCTGATCGCGGTGCTGGCGGTGTCGGCGGTGCTCGACACCTGGGCGCTGTCGATCAACGAGTGGGCGAACACGTACTACTCGGCGACGGTGCTCGGCATGACGCAGAGCTGGAAGGCGTTCTTCTACGGCTCGCTCGACGCGGCCTCGTTCATCACCGTGGACAAGCCGCCGCTGGCGCTGTGGGTGCAGGCGCTGTCGGCGCGGGTCTTCGGGTTCGGCACGTGGAGCCTGCTGGTGCCGCAGGCCGTGTTCGCCGTGCTCACCGTGGCCGTGGTGCACCACCTGGTGCGGCGTTCCTTCGGGCACGCCGCCGGGCTGCTGGCGGCGCTGGCGCTGGCGGTGACGCCGATCGCGGTGGCGATGGCGCGGCACAACAACCCGGACGGGCTGCTGGTGCTGCTCACCGTGCTGGCGATCTGGGGCGCTTCCAACGCGATCCGCTCCGGGAAGCTCGTGCCGCTGGTGTGGAGCGCGGTGGCGATCGGGCTCGCGTTCAACGCGAAGATGCTGCAGGCGTACTTCGTGGTCCCGGTGATCGCGGTGGTGTACCTGGTCGCGGCCCGGCCGCGGTGGCCGCGGAAGCTGCTGAACCTCGGCGTCGCCGGGCTGGTGCTGGCCGGGGTGAGCGCCGCGTGGCTGGTCGCGGTGGACGCCGTGCCCGCCGCCTCGCGGCCCTACATCGGCGGCAGCACGGACAACACGGTGCTGGACCTGCTGCTCGGCTACAACGGGATCGGGCGGGTGCTCGGGCAGAACCACATCATGTCGCCCGGGATGACCGGCGGAGGCGGCGGTGGCGGGATGCCCGGCGGGATGCCGCCCGGCGGGGGCGGACCCGGCGGGATGGGCGGCGGACCCGGCGGGGGCGACGAGGGCCTCACCCGGTTGATCAGCGACCAGGTGGCCGGGCAGATCTCCTGGCTGTTCCCGCTGGCGCTGTGCGGCGCGATCGCCGCGCTGGTGTACCTGCGGCGGCGGCCCGCGCACAGCGCGCAGCGCGCGGATCTCCTGCTGTGGCTGGGAACCCTGCTGGTGACCGCGGCGGTGTTCACCTTCGCCTCCGGCATCTGGCACCCGTACTACACGGTGGCGCTGGCGGCGCCGCTCGCGGCCGTGACCGGCATCGGCGTGGTGTGCATGGTGCGGCTGTTCCGGGTCTCGACCGGGTGGGGCGCGCTGCTGCCGCTGTCGATCGCGGCGACCGGGGCGTGGGCGTGCGCGCTGCTGGACTCCGACTGGATCGGCTGGCTGCCGCCGCTGATCGCGGTGCTCACCGCGGTCTCGGTGCTGGTGCTGGTGCTGCTGCTCGCGTTCCCCCGGGAGCGGCGGATGCGGCGGGCGAAGCTCGGGCTGGCGGCGCTGCTGGCCGGGCTGATCGCGGTGCTGTCCGGGCCGACGGCCTACGCGCTGACCCCGCTGAGCACGCCCATCCAGGCGACGTTCCCGTCCGCCGGACCGACCGCGCAGGGCGGCCCGGGCGGCGGTCCCGGCGGTGGCGGTCCGGGCCGGGGCCAGCGCGGTCCCGGCCAGGACGGGCGCGGTGGACCGGGCGCCGACGGGCGGGGTGCGGGCGGCCGGGACGCGGACGGGCAGGACTCCAGCGGCCAGGACTCGGCCGACCCGAACGCGGACGGCACGAGCTCGGACGGCCGGAACCCGAACGGGCAGAGCCAGAACGGGCAGAACCCGAACGGGCAGAACGCGGACGGCCAGAACGCCCGGACGTCCGGCGACGGCCGCCGCGGTCCCGGTGGCCAGAGCTCCGAGGTGAGCGACGAGGTGGTCCGCTACCTCACCGACCACCACCAGGGCGAGACCTGGCTGGTCGCGGTCGTCGGTGCCATGGTGGCCGCACCGATCATCCTGGACACCGGCGAGCCGGTGATGGCCGTCGGCGGCTACAACGGCAACGACCCGGCCCCCACCGTCGACCGGCTGCGGACCTACGTCGAGGAAGGACGGTTGCGCTTCGTGTGGACCAACGGCAGCTCCGGGGTGCGGAGCACCGGCGAGGACGTCGACACCCGCGTCGTCGACGAGTCGATGGCCTGGGTCGCCGCGCACTGCACCGCCGTCGACCCGGCCGACTACGGCGGCACCGCAGCGGCGACGACCGGCACCGGCGGGGCGACGACCGGCACCGGCGGGGAGGACGCGCCGACCCGGCTCTACGACTGCGCGAACCGGCACTGATGCCGGCGGCCACCGGGAGGACCGCTCGCCGGGTGCCGAGCGTCGCGCTCGCCCTGCTGGCCGTGCTCGCGCTCGCGGGCACCAGCGCCCCACCGCGGGACACCGCCGCGGCGGCACCACTTCCGGTGCCGCCCGCGGCCACCCCGCCGATGGGCTGGAACAGCTGGAACACCTTCGGCTGCGACATCGACGAGGCGAAGATCCGCGGTGTGGCGGACGCGATGGTGGCGTCGGGGATGCGGGACGCCGGCTACCGCTACGTCGTCGTGGACGACTGCTGGTACGAACCGGAGCGCGACGCCGCCGGGAACCTGCGGGCCGACCGCGCCCGCTTCCCCGGCGGCATGGCGGCGCTCGGCGACTACCTGCACGCGCGGGGCCTGCGGTTCGGGATCTACCTGTCGCCGAACGTGCGGACCTGCGCGCAGCGCACCGGCGCGTACCCGGGCGCGACCGGCAGCGGTGACCGGGAGGTGCAGGACGCCCGCACCTTCGCGTCCTGGGGCGTGGACTACCTCAAGTACGACTGGTGCTCCGGCGGCGGTTCCACCCGGAACGTGCGCGCCGCGTTCACCGCGATGCGCGACGCGCTCGCCGCCACCGGCAGGCCGATCGTCTTCAGCACCAACCCGAACAGCAACTTCCCCGGCGAGCCGGGGGAATCCGAGAGCTGGTGCGGGGTCGCGCACCTGGCGCGCACGACCGAGGACATCCAGCCGGTGTGGGATTCCGGGAACCGCAACGCACATCCGATGGGCGTGCGGAACATCATCGAAGTCCACAATGGACTTGCGGATCGGGTGCGCCCGGGGTGTTGGAACGATCCGGACATGCTGGAGGTCGGCGTGCACGGCGTGAACGGCTACGCCGGGCTCACCCCCGACGAGGAGCGCACCCACCTGAGCATGTGGGCCATGTTCGCCGCCCCGCTCATCGCGGGCAACGACCCCCGGACGATGAGCGAGGCGGACCGCGCGCTGCTCACCGATCCCGAGCTGATCGCCGTCGACCAGGACCCGCTCGGCGCGGCGGCCCGCCAGGTCCGCGGCGGCGACCACCAGGTCTGGGCGAAGCCGCTGCACGACGGCACCGCCATCGCCCTCTACAACCGCGCCGACACCCCGGCCCGCATCACCGCCGATCCCGCCGAGCTGGGCCTCCCCGCCGGGCCGCACCGGGCGCGGAACCTCACCGACGGCACCACCGGGCCCCTCGCCGCCGACGTCCCCGCCCACGGCACCGTCCTGCTCCGCATCGACCGGGCGGGTGTCGCGATGCTCGGGAACGGGTAGGGGCGAGGGATGGTCGTCCACCTCGGGAGGTGCGTTGCGCAACGGAGCCGAAGAACTGGCGGTCGCACTGGCCACCATGTCGCGGGACCTGCTCGCCCAGGACGGCGTCCAACCCACCCTGGACCGCATCTGCCGGCACGCCGTCGCGCTGGTGGACGGCTGTGAGCACGCCGGGATCATGACGTTGCACGGCGGCGGCGAGCGGCGCCGCGTGGAGACCCTCGCGGTGACGGACGACCTGGTCGGCGACTCGGACCGGTTCCAGGTCGAGCTGGGCGAAGGGCCGTGCCTGGACGCCGCCCAGCACCGCGAGCAGGCCTACCGCATCGCCGACATGACCGGCACGACGCGCTGGCCCCGCTACGCGGCGAAGGCCCGGGAGCTCGGCATCGGCAGCATGATGGGCTTCCTGCTGTTCACCGACGAGGACGAGCTGGGCGCGCTGAACCTCTACTCCTCGCGGCCCGGCGCCTTCACCGACCACTCCGAGCTGATCGGCTGGATCATGGCCTCGCACGCCGCGGTCGCGTTCTCCTCCGCCCGCGTCGACGCGCAGCTGCACTCGGCGGTCGCCACCCGCCAGCTCATCGGGGAGGCGCTCGGCATCGTCATGGAGCGCTACAAGATCTCCGCGGACCAGGCCTTCGACGTGCTCCGCACCAGCTCGCAGCACACCAACGTCAAGCTCCGGGACGTCGCCGAGCGGATCGCCACCACCGGCGAGATCCCCGGCTCCCGCTAGTCCGCCCCGGCCCGCACGACCCGGCTCGGCCGGCACGATCCACCCCGGCCCGCGTGATTCACCCCGCGCCACCCCGGGTAGCCGACGCTCGGGTCAGCGAACACCGCTCGAGCGTGGCACTGGTCCAGGGCCCCTCGGTTCACGCAGCAGCCGAGGGGCCCGCCCGCGTCAGCGGTGCGCGTTGCGGGGTTCCGGCTGGCACACCGGGCAGGTGTAGGACGAGCGGTTCATGAACGCGTCCCGCCGCACCACCGCCCCGCACCGCGGGCAGGGCCGCTCGGCCTGGCCGTACACCGCGAGCGACCGGTCGAAGTAGCCGGACTCGCCGTTCACGTTGACGTACAGCGCGTCGAACGAGGTGCCGCCGACCTGCAACGCCTCCCCCATCACCTCGGTGACGGCGGCGAGCAGCGCCCGCACCTCCGGGCCGGTCAGCGTGGCGGTGGGCCGCGCCCAGTGCAGCTTCGCCCGCCACAGCGCTTCGTCCGCGTAGATGTTGCCGACCCCGGAGATCAGGCTCTGGTCGAGCAGCGCCCGCTTCACCCCGGTGCGCCGCGACCGCAGCTTCGCCACCACCGAGTCGAGGTCGAAGGCCTCCTCCAGCGGGTCCGGCGCGATGTGGGCCACCGGCGTCGGCAGCAGCACCCCGTCGACCGCCACCTGGTCGGCCAGGCTGAGCCCGCCGAAGGTGCGCTGGTCCACGAACCGCAGCTCGGGACCGCCGTCGGCGAACGCGAACCGCACCCGCAGGTGCTTCTCGTCCGCGGTCCCGACCGGTTGCACCAGCAGCTGGCCGCTCATGCCGAGGTGGGTCAGCACCGCTTCGCCGGGCGCGTCGGCGGTGCCGACGAACTCGGTGGCCTGCGGCGCCGCGTCCTCGTCCAGCACCAGCCAGAGGTACTTGCCGCGCCGCCGCGCGCCGCGCACGGTGCGGCCGACCAGCCGGGCCGCGAAGTCGTCGGGCCCGGGGACGTGCCTGCGCACCGCGCGCGGGTGCAGGACCTCCACTGCGGACACGGTTCGTCCGGTCACGTGCTCGGCGACACCGCGCCGGACCACCTCGACCTCGGGCAACTCGGGCACGCGCCCACCTCTCGGCACCGCGGGGACTCGCCGCGCGACGGCGGCGGAACATCGACGTGCGCGCCGCAGCGCGCGAAAAAACCGGTCGAGCAGAGGATCCCGCGGCGGCCGGAGCCGCCGGAGGTTCCACCGCTCGACCGGCAGTGAAAACCGCTCTACCGCTGGACGATCACGCGGTATCGCCGTCGCGGGCCGCACCGTCGCCGGAAGCGCTCGCGGCGGACTCGTCCGCCCCGGACTCGCCGGTCTGGTCGGCCTGGTCCTGAGCGTTCTGCTCCCGCTCGGACAACGAGCGCCACGCCGCCTCGGCGGCCTTCTGCTCGGCTTCCTTCTTGGTCCGGCCGTCACCCTCGCCGAGGGTGTCGCCCGCCACGGCCACGAACGCGCTGAACTCCTTGCGGTGATCAGGTCCGCGTTCCTGCACCCGGTACTCCGGCACACCCAGCCCGGCGGCCGCGGTGAGCTCCTGCAGGCTCGTCTTCCAGTCCAACCCGGCACCGCGCTGCGGCGCCTCGGTCAGCAGCGCGCCGAACAGGCGGTAGATGAGGTCCCTGGCGACGTCGATCCCGTTCTCCAGGTACACCGCACCGAGCACCGCCTCCAGGCTGTCCGCCAGGATGCTCGCCTTGTCCCGACCGCCGGTGAGCTCCTCACCGCGGCCGAGCAGCAGGTACCGGCCGAGCCCGCCCTCACCGAGGGTCCGGGCCACTCCGGCCAGCGCGTGCATGTTCACCAGGCTCGCGCGCAGCTTGGCCAGCTGACCTTCCGGCAGGTCCGGGTGCTCCCGGTACAGCCGGTCGGTGATCACCAGGCCCAGCACGGAGTCGCCGAGGAACTCGAGCCGCTCGTTCGGCGGCAGACCACCGTTCTCGTACGCGTAGGAGCGGTGCGTCAGGGCAAGCGTGAGCAGCTCGGCGTCGAGTTCGACGCCGAGCGCTGACATCAACGGGGCCCGGTCCGCAACGCGGTTCCGGGACTGCTTTCCCCCCACTCCGCGATCCGCGCGCGTCAGGCGGGCTGGACGACCTGGCGGCCGTCGTACTGGCCGCAGGCCGGGCAGACGACGTGCGGCAGCTTCTGCTCCCGGCAGGCCCGGTTCGAGCACTGCACCAGGGTCGGCGCGGTGGCCTTCCACTGGGACCGGCGGTGCCGGGTGTTGGAGCGGGACATCTTGCGCTTGGGGACGGCCACGACTAGTTCTCCTCTTCGTTCCCGCCGAACCGCTCACGCAGCGCGGCCCAGCGAGGGTCCATCGTCTCATGGGTGTGATCGGAGCCGAGTTCGGCCCACTTCACCCCGCACCCGGTGCAGAGACCTTCGCAGTCCTCACTGCACACCGGGGACGTGGGCATCGTCAGCAGCATCGCGTCCCGCACCGCGGGCTCCAGGTCGATCAGATCGTCGACGACGCGGCTGACCTCGTCCTCGTCGGTGGTCGCCTCGGTGGTGCTGTCCGGGTAGGCGTACAGCTCGCGCAGCTCGATCTCGATCTCCTCGGAGAACTGGTCGAGGCAGCGCGCGCACTCACCGGTGAACTCCGCCGTGGCGGTGCCCGAGATCAGCACCCCTTCCACCACCGACTCCGCCAGCACGTCGAGCTGGACGGGGTCGCCTTCCGGCACTCCGATCATCTCCAGGCCGAAACCGGCGGGCGCCGGGGCGCTGCGGTCGAAGCTGCGGCTGCTGCCCGCGCGGTGGCCGAGCTCGCGGGTGTCGATCACCCACGGGCCGACCTGCGGGGCGGCACTTGCTGCATCACGGTTCTGGGACATCACGAATCTCGTCGAGGTGAAGGGATGGGGCACTGCACCAGCCGACGGCTGGACGAGCGCCCAGCGTACGCCACGCCCGCGACCACCCGGAATCGCCCCGGCCGCAGGTGGGTGGCGGCGTCAGTTCTCCTCGTAGGTGGGCGCGCCGTGCCGGGACTCCTCGTAGTCGAACGGAACCCCGACCGGGCTGCGCAGCTGCTGGCGGCCCTTGCCGACGGTGCGCAGGGTACGGCTGAGCAGGTCCTCGAAGTCGGCGAGCCGGGCGTCCACGTAGGCGTCGCACTCGCTGCGCAGCCGCTCCGCGTCCTCCTGGGCGGCTTCGGTGATGCGCCGCGCCTCGGCGTGCGCCGCCTGGGCGACCTCGGTGTCGGCGACCAGCCGGGCCTGCTCGGAGCGGCCTTCGTGCACGGACTGGTCGTAGGCGGCGCGGCCGGCCTGCACCATGCGGTCGGCCTCGGACTGGGCGCGGCCCACGTAGTCCTCGTACTCGCGGCGGCCCGCGGTCACCGATTCCTCGGCGTGGGCGCGGGCGTCGGCGACGAGCTGGTCGGCCTGCTCCTGGGCGTCGGCGACGAGCTGCTCGGCCTCGGCGCGGGCGGAGGACAGGGTGCGGTCCGCTTCGGACCTGGCGTCCCCTATCGCCTTGCCGGACTGCGCCTCGGCCTTGGACACCACGTCGTCGCGGTGGTCGAGCACGTCCTGGGCGTCGTCGAGCTCCTGCGGGAACGCGTCCCGCACGTCGTCGAGCAGCTCCAGCACGTCGCCGCGGGGAACGACGCAGCCCGAGGTCATCGGTACCCCGCGCGCCTCCTCCACGATCGTGACGAGCTCGTCCAGCGCCTCGAAAACCCGGTACACCTCGATCTCCCTGCCGTCGTAGCCGTCCGGAGCGGCAAGCATGACACCAGACCCCGGCCCCGGGGATCACGGGTCGGCCGATCACCAGTGTGCCGCCGGACTCGCCCGAAGTGGAGAACCTCGCCGCGCGTGTCCCGTTTCGAGCCGCCGGAACGCGAACGGGCCGCCCGCCCCGGAGGACGAGCGGCCCGCAAGCGGTGACCGGGAGGTCAGCCGTTGATGTCGGTGATGGAGAAGCTCTCGTAGTGGTCGTCGGTGTAGAAGAACTCACCGTTCTCCCCGACGACGAAGCGGCGCGCACCGCGGTCGTCGCTGCCCGGGGTCTCGACGGTGTACTCCTTGTAGTAACCGCTGGCGCAGTCCGGGAGGATGCCCTCGCGGTTGCTGAACGTGCCGCCGTCCTGCGGGTACGGGAACGGGCCGCCCTTGTTGATCAGGTCCACGGTGTCGGAGGCCTCGGCGGGCAGCGCGGAGAGCTTCACCGCGTCGAACCCGGAGGTGTCGCCGCACTCGGCCGCGGCGACCTGGTGGGTGCCGACGCCGACCGGGTCGGCCGACAGCGCGGTCACCGAGACGCCGAACAGGCCCGCGACGGCGAGCACACCGGCCAGCAGGATGTTCATGGCTTTCGACGAGATCTTCATGCCCGGACGCTAACCCGCGGCCATGATCAGCTGGAGGCTTGTCGTGAACACGAAGCCGGGTGGACGCACAGTTCACCCGCACGTGGTCCTACGGTCGGCCCATGACATCTCCCGTTCTCCGCAGCGCCGTCGAAGCCGACCTCGCCGCGATCGTGGACCTGCTCGCCGACGACCCGCTGGGCCGGTTGCGGGAGCGCCCCGGCGATCCGGCGTACGCGGCGGCGTTCGCGGCGATCGACGCCGACCCGAACCAGCTGCTCGCCGTCGCCGACCGGGCGGGCGAGGTGGTGGGCACGCTGCAGCTCACGTTCATCCCGGGCCTCTCGCACGCGGGCGCGACGCGGGCGCAGCTGGAGGCGGTGCGGGTGCGGGAGGACCAGCGCGGGCGCGGGCTGGGCGCGGAGATGGTGCGGTGGGCCGTCGAGCAGGCCCGCGGGCGCGGGGCGCGGATCCTGCAGCTCACCAGCAACGTCTCGCGGGAGCGGGCGCACCGGTTCTACGCGCGGCTGGGCTTCGAGCACAGCCACGTGGGGATGAAGCTGGACCTCACCGGCTGAGCACCGGCGGGCGTCAGGAGTTCTCGGCGTTGCGCTCGGCGACGCGGGCCACCAGCCGCTGCTCGATCTTCGGCGGCACCAGGCTCGCCACGTCCCCGCCGTAGGTCGCGACCTCCTTGACCAGGGAGCTGGCCAGGAAGCTGTAGAGCGGGTTGGTCGACATGAACAGGGTCTCCACCCCGGACAGCCGCTGGTTCATCTGCGCCATCTGCAGCTCGTAGTCGAAGTCGCTGACCGCGCGCAGGCCCTTGACGATCGCCGAGATGTCGTTCTCCCGGCAGTAGTCCACCAGCAGCCCGTGCCAGGAGTCGATCCGCACGTTCGGCCACGGCTCGGTGACCTCGCGGAGCATGTCCAGCCGCTCCTCCACGGTGAACAGGCTGCGCTTGCTCTTGTTCACCAGGACCGCGACGACCACCTCGTCGAACAGGCCCGCGGACCGCTCGATGATGTCGAGATGGCCGTTGGTGGCCGGGTCGTAGGAGCCAGGACACACGGCACGTCTCATGAGGCCGGACGTTAGCACCGGGTTCCGTCCGCCTCAGGCCGGACGTGGCACGGGTCACCGCCCGATCGGACCCGCCCGATCCGGGCTGCTAGCCGGGCCGCCGCTCGCCTTCCGGGAGCCTCGGGACGTCCTCCTGGGACTCGCGGTCGTCCAGGGGCGCCTGACCTTCCAGGAGTGCCCGGTCCTCCGGGAGCGCGTCCTCCAGGAACGCCCAGTGCACCGCGGTGTCGCCGTAGCGGCGGGTGCGGTCGGCCGTCAGCGGCGTGGGCCAGGCCGGCTCGCCGCTGCGGGTGGACTGCTCCAGCACGACGAGCCCGCCGGGCGCCGTCCAGCCGCCGGTGGCCAGCGCGGTCAGCACCTGGGCCAGCCGGGCCGGATCGAGGTCGTACGGCGGGTCGGCCAGCACCAGGTCGTACGGTTCCCCGGGCGGGGTGGCCAGCGCGGTCTCCGCCTTGGCCTGCTCGACGGCGACCTGCCGGAAGCCGAGGGTCCCGGCGTTGCGCCGGATGATCTGCGCGGCGCGGCGGTCCGCTTCGACGAACGTGGCGTGCGCGGCGCCGCGGGAGAGCGCTTCGAACCCGAGCGCCCCGGAGCCGCCGTAGAGGTCGAGCACCCGCGCCCCGTCCAGGTCCACGGCCGCTTCGAGCGCGCTGAACACGGCCTCGCGGACCCGCTCCGAGGTGGGGCGGGTGCCGCGCGGCGGCACGTCGATCCGCCTGCCGCCCGCACTGCCCGCCACGATCCGTGTCACCGCCCCATCTTCGCACCGGCCGGGGCGGCGCCGGTGCGGGCCTCCGGACGCGAAGCGGGGCGGCACCCGTGCGGATGCCGCCCCTGCTCGTGGTCCTGGATCACTGCACGACTTGGACCTCGTCGCCCGGGTTCAGGCTGTCGAAGAACTTCTTGGCGGCGGTGGTGGACAGGTGCACGCAGCCGTTCGACTCCTGCTCGAGGCTGCCCTCGTGGAAGGCGACCCCGGTGGTGGTGAAGAACACCGAGTTCGGCATCGGTGCGTTGTCGAACTCGGAGCTGCGGTGGTCGGCGTCCTTCCACTGCACCCGGAAGGTGCCGACGGGGGTTTCCGAGCCGGCCTTCCCGGAGGTCAGCGGCACCGGCCCGTAGAAGCCCTGGCCGTTCTCCTGCAGCCACGCCTGCTTCGACGACAGGTCCACGCAGGCCTTCGCCGTCGCCTGGCAGGGCGTCACGTCCCCGGCGTCCGCGTAGGCGGCGGTGCCGGTGAGCGCCGCGCCGGCGACCAGGGCGGCCACGGTGGCCGCCCGACCGAGGCGCTTGTTCACGTTGCGCATGGGCTTCACGTCCTTCCTGCTTTCGCAGTTCACTCCACCGTGCCACAGGCACAGGGGTTCGAACACATTGCGGTCGCAGGAACGCGCTTTCATACCAAGACGTTCACCACATCAGCCCCACGACTTCCGTCCGGCAACGGATATTCCGGACTTCGGGGACGCGCAGTCCTTGCCGCGCAAGGATTTCCGGACCGACCGGTCAGCTCCGCGGGGTGGCGACGGCGGCGTAGCAGGCGGCTTCGGAGGGGACGTGGTCCGGGGCGAGGGGGCCGTCCGGCCGCCAGTCCGCGGGGTGGACCAAGCCTGGTTCGACGAACTCGAAATCGGCCAGCAGCGCGGTGATCTCGTCCTTGGAGCGCAGCACCAGCCGCTCCGAGCCGCCCGCGTTGAACGTCTCCGCGGTGCGGTGCACCTCGGGGTGGTCGTCGGCGGTCATGTGCGAGAACACCAGGAGCGAGCCGGGGCGCATCGCCTTGCGGTAGGCGGCGAGCGCGCTCGCCGGGTCGTCCTCGTCGGTGAGGTAGTGCGCCATCGCGACCATCAGCACCGCCACGGGTTCCGCGAAGTCCAGCAGCCGCAGCGCTTCCGGGTGGCCGAGGATCGTCTCCGGTTCGCGCATGTCGGCCTGCAGCACGGTGGTGCGCGGATCTCCGCCGAGCAGCGCGCGGCTGCACGCGACGGCGACCGGGTCGACGTCCACGTAGACCACGCGCGCCGCCGGGTCGCCCTGCTGCGCGATCTCGTGCACGTTGCCGACGGCCGGCATCCCGGAGCCGAGGTCGAGGAACTGGCGGATTCCGGCCCGCAGGCAGTACCGCACCGCGCGGCCGAGGAACGCCCGGTTGTCGAGGGCGGGCTGCGGCGTGGCGGGGAAGATCCGCTTGATGTCGTCGAGGACCTTGCGGTCGACCTCGAAGTTGTGCGACCCGCCGAGGCCGTAGTCGTAGATCCGGGCCGCGCTGGCCCTGCTGATGTCGGCGCCTCTGGGCAGCTCCCGCACGGTTCCTCCGTCGCTCGTGCCCGGGTGCGGCTCTGCACCCGACCCGCGGTCCCGGAACCGGCCGCGACGCGCGGTGCGGTCACGGTACCCGCCCGATCCCGCAGCGCACGACGCTGCGGTCGCGCCACGCCGACCACGGGAACCCCGACCGCGGAACCCTCGAACGCGACATCCCGAACGCAGCACCCCGAACGCAGCGCCCCGAACGCAGCGGTGGGGGGGGGGGGGGGGGGGGGGGCGGGCCCCCCCCCCCCCCCCCCCACGCCCGCCCCCCACCCGCCGGGGGGGGGGGGGGGCTCCCCCCCCCCCCCCACCGGAGGTCGTGCCGGACTACCCGATCTCGGCGATCAGGTCGCCGCCCTCCACCTGCTGCACCCGGCCGATGGCGAGCCGCTTGACCTGGCCCGCCTGCGGTGCGGTGATCGCGGCCTCCATCTTCATGGCCTCGATCGTCGCGATGGTCTGCCCGGAGGCGACCTCGTCGCCTTCGGCGACGGCGAGCGTGACCACCCCGGCGAACGGGGCGGGCACGTGGCCGGGGTTGCCGCGGTCGGCCTTCTCCGCCACCGGCAGGTCGGTGGCCACCGAGCGGTCCCGCACCTGGATGGGCCGCAGCTGGCCGTTGAGGATGGCCATCACGGTGCGGATGCCGCGCTCGTCGGGCTCGCTGATCGCTTCGAGGCCGATGAGCAGCCGCACGCCCGGTTCGAGGTCGACCGAGTACTCCTCGCCGGGCCGCAGCCCGTAGAAGAAGTCCTTGCTGCGCAGCAGCGAGGTGTCCCCGTAGGCCTCGCGGTGCTCGGTGAACTCCTTGGTGGGCTTGGCGAACAGCAGCCGGTTGAGGGTGCCGCGGCGGTCGTCCTCCAGCCCGGTGCGGTCCTCCGCGGTGAGCTCGGCGACCTTCCGGCCCCCGGTGCGCCCTTCCAGCGCGCGGGTGCGGAACGGCTCCGGCCAGCCCGCGGGCGGCTCGCCCAGTTCCCCTTGCAGGAAGCCGATGACGGAGTCCGGGATGTCGAACTTGCGCGGCTCCGCCTCGAAGTCGGCGGGGTCGACGCCGGCACCGACCAGGTGCAGCGCGAGATCGCCGACGACCTTCGAGGACGGGGTGACCTTGACGAGCCTGCCGAGGATCCGGTCGGCGGCCTCGTACATGGCCTCGATCTCCTCGAACTTGTCGCCGAGGCCGAGCGCGACGGCCTGGGTGCGCAGGTTCGACAGCTGCCCGCCGGGGATCTCGTGCCGGTACACGCGGCCGGTGGGCGCGGCCAGGCCCGCCTCGAACGGCTGGTAGACCTTGCGCACCGACTCCCAGTACGGCTCCAGGTCGCACACCGAGCGCAGGTCGAGCCCGGTGGCCCGGTCGGTGTGGTCGGTGGCGGCGACCACCGAGGACAGCGCGGGCTGCGAGGTGGTGCCCGCCAGCGAGGCCGCGGCCCCGTCGACCGCGTCCACCCCGGACTGCACCGCCGCCAGGTAGGTGGCCAGCTGCCCGCCCGGCGTGTCGTGGGTGTGCAGGTGCACCGGCAGGTCGAACTCGCGGCGCAGCGCGGTGACGAGCTCGGCGGCGGCGGGCGCGCGCAGCAGCCCGGCCATGTCCTTGATGGCCAGCACGTGCGCCCCGGCCTCCACGATCCGCTCGGCCAGCCGCAGGTAGTAGTCCAGCGTGTAGACCTTCTCGGCCGGGTCCAGCAGGTCACCGGTGTAGCAGAGCGCCACTTCGGCGACGGACCTGCCGGTGTCCCGGACCGCCTGGATGGCGGGGCGCATCTGCTCGACGTCGTTGAGCGCGTCGAAGATGCGGAAGATGTCGATACCGGTGTCGGTGGCCTCCTGCACGAAGTGCTCGGTCACCTCGGTCGGGTAAGGCGTGTAGCCGACGGTGTTGCGCCCGCGCAGCAGCATCTGCAGGCAGATGTTCGGCACCGCTTCGCGCAGCTTCGCCAGCCGCTCCCACGGGTCCTCGGCGAGGAACCGCAGCGCCACGTCGTAGGTGGCGCCGCCCCAGCACTCCAGGGACAGCAGCTCCGGCGTCATCCGCGCCACGTGCGGGGCGACGGCCAGCAGGTCCTTGCTGCGCACCCGGGTCGCCAGCAGCGACTGGTGGGCGTCGCGGAAGGTGGTGTCGGTGACGCCGACGGCGTCGGACTCCCGCAGCCAGCGGGCGAAGCCCTCCGGGCCGAGTTCGGTGAGCCGCTGCTTGGAGCCGTCCTGCGGCGGGGCGCTCAGGTCGACCTCGGGCAGCTTGAACACCGGGTCGGCGGCGGTGGGGCGCGGCCCGTTGGGCTGGTTCACCGTCACGTCGGCCAGGTAGTTCAGCAGCCGCGTCCCGCGGTCGGCGGAGTGCCGCGCGGTCAGCAGGTGCGGGCGTTCCTCGATGAACGAGGTGGTGACCCGGCCGCCCGCGAAGTCGTCGTCCTCCAGGACCGCCTGCAGGAACGGGATGTTCGTGGCCACGCCGCGGATGCGGAACTCGGCGAGGGCGCGCCGGGCGCGGGCCACGGCGGTGCCGAAGTCGCGGCCGCGGCAGGACAGCTTCACCAGCATCGAGTCGAAGTGCGGGCTGATGCTGGTGCCCGCGAACGCGGTGCCGCCGTCGAGCCGGATGCCCGCGCCGCCCGGCGAGCGGTAGGCGCTGATCATGCCGGTGTCCGGCCGGAACCCGTTGGTGGGGTCCTCGGTGGTGATGCGGCACTGCAGCGCGGCGCCGCGCAACCGCACCGAGTCCTGCGTCATGCCCAGGTCGGCGAGGGTCTCGCCCGCGGCGATGCGGATCTGGGACTGCACGAGGTCGGCGTCGGTGACCTCTTCGGTGACGGTGTGCTCGACCTGGATGCGCGGGTTCATCTCGATGAACACGTGCCTGCCCTGCTCGTCGACGAGGAATTCGACGGTGCCCGCGTTCACGTACCCGATCTTGCGGGCGAAGGCGACGGCGTCGGCGCAGATGCGTTCGCGCAGTTCGGGGTCGAGGTTCGGGGCGGGCGCGATCTCGATGACCTTCTGGTGCCGCCGCTGCACCGAGCAGTCCCGCTCGAACAGGTGGATCACTTCGCCGGTCGCGTCGGCGAGGATCTGCACCTCGATGTGCCGCGGGTTCACCACGGCCTGCTCCAGGAACACCGTGGGGTCGCCGAAGGCGGATTCGGCTTCCCGCATCGCGGCTTCCAGGGCTTCGCGGAGCCCGTCGAACTCGGCGACGCGGCGCATCCCGCGGCCACCGCCACCGGCGACGGCCTTCACGAACACCGGGAACGGGATCGTCTCGCCGACCGACATCAGCTCGTCGATGTCCGACGAGGGCGCGGAGGAGTCGAGCACCGGTACGCCGGCTTCGCGGGCCGCGGCCACCGCGGTGGCCTTGTTCCCGGCCATCTCGAGGATCTCGTGGCTCGGCCCCACGAAGGTGATGCCCGCGTCGTGGCAGGCCTTCGCCAGGTCCGGGTTCTCGGAGAGGAACCCGTAACCGGGGTAGACGGCGTCGGCGCCCGCGGTCTGCGCCGCCTTGATGACCTCGTCCACGGAGAGGTAGGCGCGCACCGGGTGCCCTGGTTCGCCGATCTCGTAGGACTCATCGGCTTTCAAGCGGTGCAGCGAGTTGCGGTCTTCGTGCGGGAACACCGCGACGGTGCCCGCGCCGAGCTCGTAGCCCGCGCGGAAGGCTCGGATCGCGATTTCGCCACGGTTGGCGACGAGGACCTTGCGAAACATGCCGGCTACCTCCTGGACAGGTGTCGGACGGTCCCGAAACGGTACCGCGAAAATTCCGCCTGACGAGAGAATCATGGGGTGACCCACGTCATCCGACCGTAATGACCTGCGAGGACGTCGAGGTCGCACAAGACCTGCGGAAAAGAAAAATCCTCGATTTTCCCGATACGGCAAGATCGGGAACATGATCCACCGCTCCGGCCGGGCCACGCCACCACTGGACCACCCCGCCACTGGACCACCCCGCGGCCGGGACCGCCGGGTGGCGCCGGTCAGCTCTTCTCCAGGTAGCCGGCGCGCCCCTCATCGACGACCTCGCCGACCATCCGCGCCAGACCCGGGTGCGCACGCAGCGACGGATCATCGGCGACGTAGCGCTGCGCGGCATCCCTCGCCTCGGCGATGACGTCCTCATCCCGCAGCAACGACAACATCTTGAGCCCCGAACGACGACCGGACTGCGCAGCACCGAGCACATCACCCTCGCGACGCAGCTCCAAGTCCAACCGAGCCAATTCGAAACCGTCCGTGGTGGACGCGACCGCGTCCAGCCGGTCCCGGGTGGAGGTGCCCGCCATCGCCTCGCTCACCAGCAGGCACAGCCCGGGGGCCGAGCCGCGGCCGACGCGGCCGCGCAGCTGGTGCAGCTGGCTCACCCCGAACCGGTCCGCGTCCATGATCACCATGACGGTCGCGTTGGGCACGTTCACGCCGACCTCGACGACGGTGGTGGCCACCAGCACGTCCAGCTCGCCCGCGGCGAACGCGCGCATCACCGCGTCCTTGTCGTCGGCGGCGAGCCTGCCGTGCAGCACGCCCAGCCGGAGCCCGGACAGCGGGCCGGTGCTCAGCCGCTCGGCCACGTCGAGCACCGCCAGCGGCGGGCGGCGCTCGTCGGTGCCGGCGCCCGCGTCCTCCGGTTCTTCCACGCCGTCGTCGGTGCGCGGCTTCTTCTTCCCCTTCTTCGGCGGGTTCTGCTCGTCGTCGCCGATGCGGGGGCACACCACGTACACCTGGTGCCCGGCGGCGACCTCCTCCCGGACGCGCTGCCACGCCCGGTCCAGCCACGCCGGTTTCTCCGCCACCGGCACCACGCTGGTGCTGATCGGCGAGCGGCCGCTGGGCAGTTCGCGCAGCGCGGAGGTCTCCAGGTCGCCGTACACGGTCATCGCGACGGTCCGCGGGATCGGCGTCGCGGTCATCACCAGCACGTGCGGCGCGGATTCGGAGCCGCCGCGGGCCCGCAGCGCGTCCCGCTGCTCCACGCCGAAGCGGTGCTGCTCGTCGACGACGACGAGGCCCAGGTCGGCGAACGACACCCGGTCCTGGATCAGCGCGTGCGTGCCGACGACGATGCCCGCTTCGCCGGACGCGGCCTCCAGCAGCGCCTTCTTCCGCGCGGCGGCGGGCAGCGAACCGGTGAGCAGGGTGATGCGGGTGGCCCGCTCGGGGGCGCCGAGCTCGCCGGCGGTGCTCAGGTCGCCGAGCAGTTCCGCGAGGGACCGGGCGTGCTGGGCGGCGAGCACCTCGGTGGGGGCGAGCATCGCGGCCTGCCGTCCGGCGTCGACGACCTGCAGCATGCCGCGCAGCGCGACGACGGTCTTGCCGGAACCCACTTCCCCCTGCACCAGCCGGTTCATCGGCTGCTCGGCGGCGAGGTCGGCGGCGATCTCGGTGCCGATCTCGGCCTGCCCGGCGGTCAGCTGGAACGGGAGCCTGCCGTCGAAGTCGGCGAGCAGCCCGTCCTCGCGCCGCGGGCACGCCGGGGCCGGGTTCTCGTGCGCCGATTCGCGCAGCCGCGCCAGCACCAGCTGCACCGCCAGCGCCTCGTCCCACTTGAGCCGGTTCTGCGCGGCGGCGACCTCGGCGTGGTCCTTCGGCCGGTGGATCTTGCGCAGCGCGGTCTCCAGGCCCAGCAGGCGGTGCTCGGCGCGCAGCTCCTCCGGCAGCGGATCGTCCGCGCCGTCCCAGGTGTCGAGCACCTGGCGCACGCAGCGGGCGAGGGACCAGGACGGGAGTCCCTGCGCGGACGGGTAGACGGGGATCAGCGCGCCCGCGAACTCCTCCACCGCCGAACCGGCCTGGTCCGGGTCGTCCGAGTCGAACAGCTGGTACTCGGGGTGGGACAGCTGGAACGAGCCGCGGTAGGCGGTGACCTTCCCGGCGAACATGCCCTGCCTGCCCGGTAGCAGTTCCCGCTCCCGCCAGGCCTGGTTGAAGAACGTGCAGGTCAACGAGCGGTGCCCGTCGGTGATGCGGGCTTCCACGATGGTGCCGCGGCGGGAGCGCATGCTGCGCTTGGAGACGCGGTCCACCTTCGCCAGCACCGTCACGTGCTCGTCGAGCTCCAGCCCGGCGATGGCCGTCAGCTCCCCGCGTTCGGCGTAGCGGCGCGGGTAGTGCCGCAGCAGGTCGCCCACAGTGGACAGTCCGAGCGAGGATTCGAGCGCCTCCCCCGTCTTCGCGCCCAGCACCCGGTCGAGCCCCGTCTCCGAAGTGGTCATGCCGCCCTGCCCGTGTCGCCCGTGCACCGCCGTACCCGCTCCGAAGTTATCGGACGGGGGCGTCACCCGGGCGGACCGGTGCGCCGAACGGGCACCGCGCCGCGCCGGTTTTCCCGCTGCGGCACGGAGAACTCCGCCCGCCCCGGTGCCCGCCGAGCCGCGCACCGGGCGGAAGACCGCTCCCGTGCGTCGACGCAGGGCCTACTCGACGCCCAGCAGCAGCGCGGCGGGCAGCGCACCCGCCGGGTAGCAGGCGCACTCCACTTCGGGGCGGTTCCGGGCGAGGTGCTCGACGATCCGGTCCGCGGCCGCCGCCGGCGCGCGATCGCCCACCAGCACCGTCACCAGCTCGCCGCCCGCGGTGAGCATCCGGTCCACCAGATCCCGCGCCACGTCGAGGAAATCGCGGCCCACCAGCACCACCTCGCCGTCCACCAGGCCCAGCACGTCACCGGGCGCGCAGCGGCCCACCCAGGTGAGCGCCTCCGATTCGGCGATGCGGAGTTCCCCGCGCCGGGTCGCGGCGGCGGCTTCGGCCATCACCACCGCGTCGTCGGCGCTGCGCCGCGCCGGGTCGTGCACGGCGAGCGCGGCGAGGCCCTGCACCGGGGACGCGGTGGGCACCACCACGACGTCCCGGCCGTCGCGCACGGCGCGCTTGGCGGCCAGCTCGGCCCGTTCGGTGATGGTCTCCCCGTTGGGCAGCAGCACCACGTGCGCGGCGCGGGTCCGCTCGATCGCCGCGACCAGGTCGGACACCTGCGGGTCCGCGTCCCCCAGCGGGAGCACCTCGGCCCCTTCGCCGCGGAACAGCTCGGCGAGCGCCTCGCCCGCGACGCAGGCCAGCACCGCCTGACCGACCGGGTGCGCGACGGCCTGATCGGCGAAGCGCTGCACCCGGATGCGGCTGGGCCTGCCGGTCTCCACGCCCGCTTCGATCGCGCCACCGATGTCGTCGCAGTGCACGTGCACCGCCCACGCGCCCGAGCCGTCGCCGACCACGGACACGCAGTCGCCGAGCTCGCCGAGCGCGGTGCGCAGCCGATCGACGCCGTCCGGTTCGGCCTCCGCGAGCAGGTACATCACCTCGTACGCGTAGCCGCCCTGCTCGGCGGGCACGGTGACGTCGCCGGCGGGCGGTTCCGGCGCGAGCCGGACTCCGTCGTGCACCACCGCGTGCAGCGCGTCCAGCAGGACCACCAGGCCTCGGCCGCCCGCATCGACCACGCCCGCGGCGGCCAGCGCGGGCAGCTGGCCGGGGGTTCGCGCCAGCGCCTCGATCGCCGCGGCGGTGGCGGCGCGCACCACCTCGCCCAGCTCGTCGCCGACGGTGCCGGTCCCGTCCGCGGCGGCGCGCAGCACCGAGAGCATGGTGCCGTCCACCGGTTCCGCGATCGCCTCCGCGGCGAGGTCGGACGCCTGGTGCAGCGCGGCCCGCAACGCCGCACCGTCCATCGAGGTCGCCGACCGCAGCTCCGCGGCCACGCCCCGCAGCACCTGGGAGAGCAGCATCCCGGAGTTCCCGCGCGCCCCGGCGACCGCGCCCGCGGCGAGCGCGCCGAGCACCTCGCCCAGCACGCCGGGGCCGTCCGCCACCTCCGCCAGCGCCGAGCGCATGGTGTGCAGCAGGTTCGTCCCGGTGTCGCCGTCGGCCACCGGGTACACGTTGATCCGGTCCAGCGCCGCCCGGTCCCGCTCCAGCGCGGCCACCGCTTCCCGTGCCCAGCTCCGGGCCGCCTCCGCGCCGAACACCGGCGCCTTCGGACTTCCCACCACATCGCGAAGCCTAGGCCAACGGTCCCGCGCCGAGCCCGCGCCCGACACGCGGTGCCGGGACCGCCCGGCGGTGCCCGACCCCCGGCCGGAACGCGCGGCCGAGCTCCCGGCTGCACCGCATGTCAGGGGCCGCCGGGGCCGTTCGGGGCGTGGGGTAGGCTTATCGGGTCCCGGGTGGCGATGACCCAGGGCACCCGTAAGGCATGCAGGTCCGAACCGGCTTCGCGCCGGGAGGAGATCGCCGGTTCCTGGCGAGCAGCAAGCCCAGCGGTACGTGGTCCGGCCGGCTCAGCGGGCTGGATCCCCAAGCGGGCAGCGCTCGCGTGGACTCATCGCCGCAACCGAACTCAGGCTTCCCCGCCGCAGGCGTGGGAGGACGTCGAACGCAAAGTTAAGGGGTGTCTGACGTGGCTGCCGTCTGCGACGTCTGCAGTAAGGGTCCGGGCTTCGGTAACTCGGTCTCGCACTCCCACCGGAAGACCCGTCGCCGGTGGAACCCGAACATCCAGACCGTGCACGCCAAGATCGGTCTGTCGCAGCGCAAGCGCATGAACGTGTGCACCTCCTGCCTGAAGGCCGGCAAGGTCACGCGCGGCTGACAAGCCTGCCGCTCGCGCCGAACCCCGGGACGCACCGACGTCCCGGGGTTTTTGCGCGCCGCGACACGGGTCGCCCGGCTCGGCTGGTCGCTCGCCTCGGCTGATCGGGCGGCTCCGCTGAGGCGGGTCCGCTGATCAGGAAGCTGCGGCGATCGGGCGGGCCACTGATCGGGCGGCTCCGCTGGTGGAGGGGTTCCGCTGGCAGCTCCGCTGAGCGGGCGGCTCCCATGATGAAGCGGGCCACTGGTCAGGCGGCTCCGCTGGTGGAGGGACTCCGCTGATCGCGCCGGTCCCGCACCTGCGCGCGACCGGATGATCAGGGGTGGTGGTGCCGCCAGTGCGGGCCGATCTTCGCCCACTCCTCTTCCCACGCGGCGAGCCGCCGCTTGACGACGTACCAGCGCGCGGCGGCGAACAGCCCGCCGAGCACCGCACCCGAACCGAGCAGCACCGCGGCGCCCGCGGTCCCCGCCGCCTGGGTGGCCTCGGAGCGGGTGCGCGGCGGCGGTACCGGCCGGTCCTGCGGGTCCACCCAGATCGGCACCGAGTCCGCCAGCTGCGCCCCGGTGGGCACCTCGATCACCGCCACGTGCTCCGCTTCGGCGCCCCACCCGACGGCGACGGAGCGCACGACGGCCGCATCATCACCGGGCACGTCGGAGAGCACGCGGGCCGTGACCTGGTGCCGATCGACGTGTTCGGCGTTCACCTGCGCCAAGTGGTCCCGCAGCACCGCCTGGGACGCGATGAACGAGCAGAGCAGCACCACCATCGCCGCCGCCGAGAGCACCAGCAGCGCGACGGGTTCGAACAGGTCGGTCCGGCGCCGCAGCGGGTTGGCACCGGGCCACACTCCGCGCCGCAGCCGCGCCAGGACTCCTCCACTGACCGGGCCGGCACCCATGACGAGCCTTCTTCCGTCGGCGAGCACAAGTCCACCGCAGGCATCGAATGTACGACCGGCGTCCGGCGAAGGCCATCCGCCGAAACGGGAGGTGGGACGGCCGCGTCCTGATCACCGTGCGTTGCGCCGAGGCGCACGCCGGAGCACGTCGGCACGGGAGCCGATGGGGCTCCCGGCGGGTGATCGGAGCAGGTGGCGAAGGCCCTGCGCGCGGTGCGGCGGGCTACCAGCCGGGACGGACGACCGGGCGCGCGAGCTCAGGTCCGCGCGGCGGGCGGGACGGAGATCGTCACAGTCCGTCAGCGACGACTTCTCCGGGGACGACCGGCAGAGCCGACCACCGGGGGCCGGCCACCGGACGCGATCGTCGGGCGCCGACGGTCAGGGGCCGATCGTCAGGGGCCGGCCGTCGAGGGCCGGCCGTCAGGCACCGACCATCGGGCGCCGAACGTGACGGGCGGCGGACCGTGGGGGCGAACTGCGGGCGGCGGACCATCGGGCGGCGAACGTCGGACACCGCCCCTCAGGGCAGCTTCCAGTCGACCGGTTCGGCGCCCGCCCGCTGCAGGATCTCGTTGGCCCGGCTGAACGGCCGGGTGCCGAAGAAACCGCGGTCGGCGGACATCGGGCTCGGATGCACCGATTCGATGGTCTCGACGCCGGGCATCATCACCCGGGTGCTGCGGGCGTCGTTGCCCCAGAGGATGGCGACCATCGGCTGATCGCGGGCGGCGAGCGCCCGGATCGCCTGCTCGGTGACCGCTTCCCAGCCCTTCCCGCGGTGCGAGGCGGGCTTGCCGGGCTGCACGGTGAGCGCGCGGTTCAGCAGCAGCACCCCGTGCTCGCTCCACGGCGTCAGGTCACCGCTGGTGGGCGTCGGATGCCCGAGGTCGGAGCAGTACTCCCGGAAGATGTTGATCAGGCTCTTGGGCGGCCGCACGCCCGGCGCCACGGAGAAGCTGAGCCCGACCGGGTGCCCGGGCGTCGGGTACGGGTCCTGGCCCACGATGAGCACCCGCACGTCGCGGAACGGCTGCCGGAAGGCGCGGAGCACGTCGTCGCCCGCGGGCAGGTACTGCCGCCCGGCGGCGACCTCGGCGCGCAGGAAGTCGCCCATCGCGGAGATCCGGTCGGCGACGGGTTCCAGCGCCTCGGCCCAACCGGCTTCGACGACCTCGTGCAGCGGACGTGCCATGGTCGCGCACTCTAGCGAGCGGCCTTGATCCACTGCTCGCCGCCCCGGCGGGCTCCGCCGCCGGAGGGCCGACGTGTTGTGCCCCACACTGCGGGGCGTCATCATCGATCCGGCCGCGAGCCATTCCTCCGGTCCAACGACCACGATCGCCATAACCGGCTGTGACCAGCGTTTCGACCGCCGCCACCCCCTCGGTCACGGCAGGCCACAAAGCGACTGCGGGGCGCCGCATTAGGCACGACGACAATTATCGAAACGGACACAAGTAGCCGTTTTGGTGGCCAGGAGGGAGCCGCTGGGCTAAGTTCCTGAGTACTCCAAACGTGTTCACACACCGTGGACGGCACGACCCGGAGGTGGCACACACCCTCATGACTGCACAGGAAACGGAAGAGCTCACCCCGGAACGGCGATCACTGCTCCGGCGGGCGGTCGGCGCCGCGGCAATCGGGAACACGACGGAGTGGTACGACTTCGGCGTGTACGCCTACGTCGCCGTCTACGTGGGCGAGCAGTTCTTCCCCGGACCGTGGGCAACGGTCTCCGCATTCGGCGTATTCGCGATCTCGTTCCTGCTGCGTCCCCTGGGGAGCATGTTCTTCGGTCCACTGGGGGACCGCATCGGGCGCCAAAAGGTGCTGGCGATCACGATCCTGCTGATGTCCGGTTCGACATTCGTGCTCGGCTGCCTGCCGAACTACGACACGATCGGACTTCTCGCACCTGTTCTGCTGTTGTTGTGCCGGATGGTGCAAGGGTTCTCGACCGGCGGTGAATACGGTGGCGCGGCCACCTACATCGCCGAGTACGCACCGAACCGGAAACGCGGTTTTTACGGCAGTTGGCTTGAATTCGGCACGCTTGCGGGATTCGGTCTCGGCGCACTGGTGCCGACCATCCTGATCCTCACGCTGCCTGCGGAATCGATGGCTTCGTGGGGTTGGCGAGTCCCGTTCCTGCTGGCCGGACCGCTCGGCCTGATCGGGCTTTACCTGCGGTCGAAGCTGGAGGACACTCCCGCGTTCAAGAACCTGGAGCAGAGCGACAACCTGGCCCGTTCACCGCTGAAGTCCCTGGTGCGCGAGTACTGGCGGCCGCTGCTGATCCTGATGGGCGTCGTGGTGCTCATCAACGTGGCGAACTACACGATCCTGACCTACATGGAGAGCTACCTGACCGACACCTTGCAGATCCCGGAAGGCCGGGAGTACGAGGTTCTGGTGCCGCTGCTCCTGGTGGTGGCGCTGATGATGGCGGCGATCACGCCGGTCGGCGCGCTGTCGGACCGGATCGGGCGGAAGCCGCTGTTCCTCTCGGCGGCGATCTGCTTCATCGTGCTGCCGTACCCGGCGTTCCTGCTGATCGCGCAGGGCACGATGCTCACCACGCTGCTGGGGCTGGCGCTGCTCGGCGTGGGTCACCTGCAGCTGATCGGGCCGCTGGCGGCGACGCTTCCCGCGATGTTCCCGACGAAGGTGCGGTACGCGGCGTTCAGCGTGGGCTACAACCTGTCCACGGCGGCGTTCGGCGGCACCGCGCCGCTGATCAACGACTGGGCGGTGACCTACACCGGGAACTCGTTCTTCCCGGCGTTCTACCTGATGGGTGCCGCGGTGGTCGCGCTGGTCCCGATCCTGCTGATGAAGGAGACGGCCCGGCAGCCCTTGATGGAGGAGGCCGACGTTCCCGGTACCTCCCCGTCGGCGGCGAGCTGAGCGGAGACGTGCGAAGGCCCGGCGGGATCTCCCCCGCCGGGCCTTCTCATGTCCGGTGGAACTCTCGGGCGGTCAGCGCCAGTGCTCCCAGCCGACGGCGCCCTCGTAGGTCGCGCCGTCCACGGTGACCCCGTCGCCTTCGACGACCTCGCCGACCGCGCGCCAGCCCTCGGGCAGCGGCTGCTCCGGCGGGAAGGTCGCCACCAGCGCGTGGTCCTCGCCGCCGGTGAGCACCCAGTGCCGGGCGTCCGCGCCCAGCGCCGAGGCCACCTCGGTCAGCCGCTGCGGCACTTCGATCAGCTCGTCGCGCAGGTCGATGCCGACCTGCGAGGCCGCCGCGATGTGCCCCAGGTCGGCCAGCAGCCCGTCCGAGACGTCGATCATCGAGGTGGCGCCCGCGTCCGCGGCCAGCGGCCCCGCGGCGTACGGCGGCTCCGGCACCCGCTGCGCTCCGACGACCGCCACCGGCGAGCGGAACCCGCGCCCCAGCACCGCCAATCCCGCCGCGGCCCAGCCGAGCCGCCCCGCCACGGCCACCACATCACCCGGGCACGCCCCGGAACGCGTGACCGGGGTGCGGCCCTGCAGATCGCCCAGCGCCGTGATGGAGATCGTCAGCGCGGGCGCGGTCACCATGTCCCCGCCGATGAGCCCGGCACCGACGCGCTGAGCCTCTTCCCACATGCCCGCGGACAGCTCGTCGATCACCGAGGTCGGGGTGTCCGGCGGGCAGCCCAGCCCCACCAGCAGCCCGGTCGGCACCGCCCCCATCGCAGCCACGTCGGAGAGGTTCACCGCCACGGCCTTGCGGCCCACCTGGTGCGGCGTCGACCACGCGAGCCGGAAGTGCACCTGCTCCACCAGCACGTCGGTGGTGGCGACGATCCGCCCGTCCGGCGCGGCGAGCACCGCGGCGTCGTCCCCGGGGCCGAGCAGCGTCGCGGCGGGTTGCACCCGCCCGGAGGTCACCCGCTGGATGAGGCCGAACTCACCGGCCTCGGACACGGTCTGGTCCTGCGCCGAAGTGTCCGAACCCACGTCAGACCTCCCTTTCTTGAGCATCCGCTCGGCCCGATGGGGTAGCTTTCTCCCAGTTTCCTACCCCGCGCACCAGGCCGAGACGAAGGGGCACGCCGTGGTTCAGGCATACATCCTCATCCAGACCGAAGTCGGCAAGGCCGCCGCCGTCGCCGCCGAGATCTCCGGCTCCACCGGCGTGATCACGTCCGAGGACGTGACCGGTCCGTACGACGTGATCGTGCGCGCCGAAGCGGAGAATGTCGACCAGCTGGGCAAGATGGTCGTCGCAGGCATCCAGAACGTGGAAGGCATCACCCGGACGCTGACGTGTCCGGTCGTACACCTGTGAGCGCCCGCTTCCGGTCATTCCGGTCGCGCGTGCTGTAGTGGCGCGGTGGCCGACGAACATCCCAGGTTCCCCCGCCCGGTGCTGATCACGGCGCTCGCGCTCAGCGGGTTGCTGGCGTTGGGCGTGATCTCGCTCGGGCTGGTGTCCCGGTTCTCCGAGCAGCGGCAGCAGGACGCGGTGGAGGCGGTGCAGCAGGCCCGCCGCACCGGTCCGCTGGCGCTGCCGCCCGTCCCCTCCCCCGGCGCCGACGGCCCGGAGTGCGCGCAGGTCCTCGCGGGACTGCCCGCCGAGCTGGCGGTGGACGACGCCCGCGTGCCGCGCCGCGAGCTGGCCGATCCGGCGCCGGCGGGCGCGGTGGCGTGGGGCGACGCCGAGCACGACCCGATCACGGTGCGCTGCGGCCTGCCCGCGCCCGCCGAGCTGACGCCGACCTCGCCGCTGGTGCAGATCAACGGGGTGCAGTGGCTGCGGATCACCGAGGCCGGGAACACGTCGTGGCTGGCGGTGGACCGGCCGGTGTACGTGGCGCTGACCGCCCCGGAGAACTCGGGCAGCGGGCCGGTGCAGGACCTGTCGGACCGGCTGCGGGCGCTGCCCGCGAAGCCGGTCTTCCCCTGATCCCGCGTCGGGGGAACCGCTGACTGCCTGTCTCTGAACCTGCCCGGCGGGTCGTGTCGGTGTCCTGTCAGCGGCGCAGCCGCTGAGCTGCCGACCAAGCACGCCACCGGCACCGCAGCGGGTTCTCAGCGTCTTCCTCGCGAGGACAGCGATTTCTCCTGTGGCGGAGCCACCGGTGAAATCGATCCCGCAGCGAGGAGGACGCTGAGGTTCCGCCACCCACCCCCCACGCAACAGAAGCGGGAGAAGCGGGAGAAGCGGGAGAAGCGATTCAGCGCAGACCGGTGCCGCGGGCCTGCGCGGTGTCGACGAGCGTGGTCAGCAGCGTCGGGTAGTCCACCCCGGTCTGCGCCCACATCCGCGGGTACAGCGAGATCGAGGTGAACCCGGGCATGGTGTTGACCTCGTTGACGATGAGGCCGCCGTCCTCGGTGACGAAGAAGTCGACGCGGGCCAGGCCCTGGCACTCCAGCGCGCGGAACGCGGTGATCGCGGTGGCGCGCAGCTGCTCGACGGTGTCGTCGCCGACCTTGGCGGGGATGTCGAACTCGGTGACGTCGTCGAGGTACTTGGAGTCGTAGTCGTACCAGTCGGCCTCGCCGGTGACGCGGAGTTCGGCGGGCAGCGAGGCTTCGACGCGGCCGTCGGGGAATTCGAGGACGCCGCATTCGACCTCGCGGCCGACGACGGCCTTCTCGATGATCACCTTGGGGTCGGTGCGGCGGGCCTCGGCGATGGCTTCGTCCAGCTGCGCCCAGTCGGTGATCTTGGTGATGCCGAGGGAGGAACCGGCGCGAGCGGGTTTCACGAACGCGGGCAGGCCGATCCGCTCCCGGCGCTCTTCGTCCAAAGTGGACTGGTAGTGCCGCAGCACCTCGTAGGTGCCGACCTCGATCCCCTCCGCCGCCAGGAGCTTCTTGGTGTACTCCTTGTCCATCGACACCGCGCTGGAGAGCACGCCCGGCCCGGCGTAGGGCACGTCGGCCATCTCCAGCAGCCCCTGGATGGTGCCGTCCTCGCCGAAAGCGCCGTGCAGCACCGGGAACACGACGTCCACTTCGGACAGGACTTCGCCGCCGCGGCCGGGCTCGACCAGGATCAGGTCGCGCCGCGTCGGGTCGCCGGGCAGCGCGACCGCGGTCCCCGGCGCCACTTCCGGCGCCTGCCGGTCCCGGATGGCCAGCTCCGACGGGTCCGAGGTGCCCAGCACCCAGGCGCCTTCGCGGGTGATGCCGACGGGGACGACCTCGAAGCGCTCCCGATCCAGGTGGCTCAGGACACTGCCCGCGGACAGGCAGGAAACGCCGTGCTCGGTGCTCCGTCCGCCGAAGACGACGGCCACCCTGGTCTTGCGCTCAGTCATGCGCCGGACCCTACCCGCACGCGTGCGGGCCGCCAGCGGCCTCCTCGGCGCACCAGCGGGCCACCAAATCCAGCGACCGCTCCAGGTCGGCACGCGAACACGAGGCGTAGCCGAGGGCGATCCCGGTCCAGCGCTGCGGCCCGTGGTGGTGCCTGCGCAGCCCGTCGAGCACGATGCCGTGCTCGTTTCCCCGCGCCACCACCCGACTTTCGGCCGCGGCGGACGGCAGCGGCAGCACGACGTGCGCGCCCGCCTCGTCGCCGGACACCCCGACTCCCGCGCCGGCGAGGCGGGACACCACCAGGGCGCGCCGCTGCGACAGCTCCCGGCGCAACCTGCGCAGGTGCCGCCCCAGATCACCGTTGCGGGCGTACTCGGCGAGCACCCGCTGACCGGCCGGGGCGGGCCCGGTGCTGGTGCGCTCGCGGTGCTCCAGCACCCCGGCGACCAGCCGGTCGGGACCGAGCATCCAGCCGACGCCGAGCGTCGGGGTGAGGATCTTGCTGGTGGTGCCCAGGTGCACCACCACGTCCGGCGCCATCGCGGCGAGCACCGGCAGCGGCGCCACGTCGTAGCGCAGCTCACCGTCGTAGTCGTCCTCCACGATCAGCCACCCCTCGGCGCGGGCCCGTTCCACCAGCGCGACGCGGCGTTCCGCGGGCAACCGGCCGCCGAGCGGGTACTGGTGGGCCGGGGAGCAGTACACGGCCCGCACGCCGCGCGGGATGGCGTCCACCACGATCCCGCCGTGGTCCACCGGCGCGGGCACCACGTGCGCCCCGGCCGCGAGCAGGGTCTGCACGGCGCGCTGGTAACCGGGTTCCTCCACGGCGACGGTGGCGCCGCTGCCGAGCGCGGTCGCCGCCAGCTCGGCGAGGGCCGCGGTGGTGCCGCCGGTCGCGATCACGGTGCCCAGGTGCGGGCCGCCGGTGGTCATGCCGCGGTGGCGCAGCAGGTGCTCCACCACCGCGTCCCGGTACTGGTCGACGCCGGCGACCCGCCGGATCTCGTCCGGTTCGCGGTCGGCGGCGGCCCGCCACGCCCGGCGCCAGGCGGCGCGGTCGATGCCGCCGGTCCACGGGATTCCGGGCACCAGCCGCACCGTGCCCGCCCCGCCCCGGTCCGCGAGTCCCGCGGCGAGCTCCGCCGGGGTGTCGGGCGCGCCGGGCGGCGCGGTGGTGACGTAGGTGCCGGAGCCGTGCCTGCCGACGATCCAGCCTTCGGCGTGCAGCTGCTCGTAGGCGGCGGCGGTGACGGTGCGGCTGACGCCGAGGTGCCGGGCGAGCGCGCGGGTCGAGGGCAGCCGGTCGCCCCCGCGGAGCTGGCCGAGCGCGGCGGCGCGGCGCAACGCGTCGGCCAGCTGCACGGCCAGCGGCCGCGCGTCGTCGCGGCGCAGCTCGACGGCCGGTTCCAGCAGCGGCGAACTCGCCGCGGGCACCGGATGTGGCATCTCAGGATTCCCCCCGCTCGGCCTCCCGATGATGCCACCGTCCGGTGCCGCGACCGGATCGGACCCGGTCAGAGCCGGGTGAGGCCGTCCACGGGGTGCAGCGAGTACGGGGTCATCCGGGTCCGGCCGGGGCGGTAGACGTGGATGGTGACCGCGGGGTCCGGTCCGTCGTTGCGGACCTGGTGCACGTGGTCGGGGCCGAACACGCGGGACTGCCCGGCCTCCAGCGGGTGCCACTCCTCGACGGGCCCGGTGGGCGTGCTGCGCACGACTCGTTCGGTGACGCTGCCGGAGACGAGGGTGAACGCCCCGGCGGCGCCGCCGTGGTCGTGCAGTTCGGTGTGCTGGCCGGGCAGCCAGCTCAGCAGCCAGGCCTCGTGGGTGCCGGTGCGCTCCAGCAGTCCGGCCCAGCGCTGTTCGGGGTCGTAGCGCAGCTGGTGCGCCCAGCCGAGCCGGTCGGCGGCGAGTTCGCGGGCGATCCGCACGGGGTGCGCGATGGCGCGGTCGGCGACGGCGGCGATGGTCTCAGGGGGTACGGCGAACACGGGAAGTCCTCGGGGTTCGTGCGGTCGGGAGCCTGCGGAGGTGGCGGTGACGCGTCCCGGTGCGGCGCGCGATCGGCGGACGTCCCGGACGTGCCGCCGCGCGGGCGGGTTCCGGGGTGGTGCGGATCGGGCGGATGTGGCGGCGCGGTCTCGGCGACGGCGCTGCGTCGGACCTCGTCGGGCGGACCCTGGTTCAGGGGGTCTCGCGGGGTCCGGGATTCACCACGGCAGCGGGATCGATCACCGCTGCAGACAAAGCGCGCTCGCCACCCGGCGCAGGTCGATGTGACCTCGTCCACCGCTCATGGCTCGCAACACGCCGCGTAGTGAACCAGCGCCGAGCGGAACCCGTCAAGCCGATTGCGCCCGTGTCACACCACCGGGGACACGACACCGAGCGTGATCACCCGGAGTTCCCGGAGTTCCCGAGCTGAGCGGCCCGCTCGCCCGGCCTGCCGGACCGCTCCCCCGCCAGGCCGGGCGGCGGAGCGCGTCAGGACAGCGCGGCGAGGACGTCGGCGACGAGGTCGTCGGGGTCCTCGCAGCCCGCGGAGAAGCGGACGAAGCCCGGTGCCACCGGATCGCCCCACTGCGCCCGCCGGTCGACCGTGCTGTGCAGCCCGCCGAAGCTGGTGGCGGCCACGACGAGCTCGCTGCGGCGGACGAACTCGGCCACCGCCGCGGCGTCGGCGAGCTCGAAGCGGAACACCCCGCCCCAGCGCCGCATCTGCGCGCTCGCCAGCTCGTGCGCCGGGTCCTCCGGCATCCCGGGCCAGCGCAGCCCGCGCACCGCCGGGTGCTCGCGCAGCGCCGCGACCAGCGCCGCCGCGTTCGACGCCTGCCGGGCGAGCCGCAGGTCGAGGGTGCCGAGGCTGCGGTGCGCCAGCCAGGTCTCGAACGGCCCGGGGATCGACCCGGAAAGCGTGCGCGCCCGCCGCAGCCGCGCCGCGAGTTCGCCGTCGGCGGTGGACACGTGCCCGAGCAGCACGTCGCTGTGCCCGGTCAACGCCTTGGTATCGCTGGCGATCGCGAGGTCGGCACCGAGTTCGAGCGGCCGCTGCCCGAGCGGGGTCGCGGTGGTGTTGTCCACCGCCAGCAGCGCACCGGCCCGGTGCGCGAGCCGGGCGAGCGCGGCGATGTCGCACACGTCGAGGCCCGGGTTGGACGGGGTCTCCAGCAGCACCAGCCGCACCCCGTCGAACAGCTCCGGCGGCCACGGCCCGGTGGTGGGGATCTCCTGCACCCGCAGCGAGAGCTCGGCGAGCTCCTCGTGCACGAACTGCCGCGTCGCGTAGTAGCCGTCGCTGGGCACCAGCAGCCCGTCCCCGGCGCGCAGGACCGCGCGCAGCACGGTGCTGATCGCGGCCATCCCGGACGGCAGCAGCACGCACTCGCCGCCGTCCAGCTCGCCGATGGCGCTCTCCAGCGCCCGCCAGGTGGGGTTCCCGGCGCGACCGTAGAAGTCGGCCGCCGGATCGCCGAGGTGGTAGGGCGCGGCGAACACCGGCCCCGGCGCGAGCGGCGTCCCGGGTTCCGGTTCACCGTGACCGCCGTGCACGCAGCGGGTGCCGTCGCCGTATCCGGTTCCCTCGTCCACCGCAGACCTCCTCGCGTCCGTTCGCACCCGAACGGGTGCCCGGGCCGCAATCTAGCCGCGCCGGGCCGGGAACTCCTGCGGTGGAGCGGTGGATCACTCCGGTTTGGGCTCGCGGCCCAGCAGCATCGCGGCGCCGGGCGCGGGCGCGAGGCCTTCGTGGCAGACGCGGTGCACGACCTCGGTGATCGGCATCTCGACGCCGTGCCGGGCGGCGAGCGCCCGGATGGACGAGCAGGACTTGACGCCCTCGGCGACCTGCCCGTGGGTGGCGTCCTGCGCCTGCTCCAGGGTTTCGCCGCGGCCGAGGCGCTCGCCGAACGTCCGGTTCCGGGACAGCGGCGAGGTGCAGGTGGCGACCAGGTCGCCGAGCCCGGCGAGCCCGGCGAAGGTCATCGGCTCCGCCCCGAGCGCCGCGCCCAGCCGCGTCGTCTCCGCGAGCCCGCGGGTGATCAGCGAGGACATCGTGTTGTGCCCGAACCCGAGCCCGGCGGCCATCCCGCAGGCCAGCGCCATCACGTTCTTGCAGGCCCCGGCGAGCTCGATGCCCACCAGGTCGGTGTTGGTGTAGGGCCGGAAGTAGCCGGTGGAGCAGGCGGCCTGCAGCGCGACGGCCCGGTCGTGGTCGGTGCAGGCGACGACGGTGGCGGTGGGCTGCTCGGCGGCGATCTCCTTGGCGAGGTTCGGGCCGGAGACCACGGCGACCTGCGCCATCGGCACGTCGGCGACCTCCGCGACGACCTCGCTCATCCGCTTGAGGGTGCTGAGCTCGACGCCCTTCGCGAGGCTGACGAGCGTCGCGTCCGGCGGCAGCAGCGGCTGCCAGCCCGCCAGGTTCTCCCGCAGCGTCTGGCTGGGCACCGCGAGCACCACGGCATCGGCGCCGTGCATGGCCGCGGCCGCGTCGTCGGTGGCGCGCAGCGATTCCGGCAGCGGCACGCCCGGCAGGTAGCCGGGGTTGTGGTGCTCGGTGTTGATCCGCTCGGCGATCTCGGTGCGGCGCGCCCACAGGGTGACGTCGCTGCCCGCGTCGGCGAGGACCTTCGCGAAGGTGGTGCCCCAGGAACCGGCCCCGAGCACCGCGATCCGCTGCGCGGGCTCAGCTGCGGTCATCGTCGTTCCGGGGTTCGCGGCGGCGCGCCGGGGAGTGGAAGTCCGCGGGCGGTTCTTGCTCGCGGATCTCGCCGAGCAGCTCGCGCACCCGGCCCATCGCGAGCTCGCTGATCTCGCGCAGCACCTGCGGGTCGGCGGCGCGGCCCCGGTACTCGCCGAGGTCGAGCGGTTCGCCGATGCGCACGTGCACGGTCTTGCGCGGCAGCGGCCGGAACTTCTTCGAGTAGTGGTCGTAGATGTCGCGGGTGCCCCAGCGGGCGGCGGGCACCACCGGAACGTCGTGCTCCAGGGCGAGGCGGGCGACGCCGGCCTTCGGGTTCATCGGCCAGCCCTCGGGGTCCTTGGTGACGGTCCCGTCCGGGTAGATGATCACGATCTTGCCGGCTTCGAGGGAGTCGTGCGCGGCTTCGAGGCTCTTGCGCGCGTCCGCGGTCCGCCGGAACACGGGGATCTGCTCGACGCCGGTGAGCACGTTGCGCAGCACCGGCACGTTCCACAGCGTGTTCTTGGCCATGAACCGCGGAATCCGCGCGGCCCGGTGCACGGTGACGCCGTCGTAGAGCGGGTCCAGGTGGGACACGTGGTTGAGCACCAGCAGCGCGGGCCCGGTGGCGGGGATGTTCGCCAGCCCGTGCACCCGCACCCGGGAGAGCAGGGTGGTCACCGGGTAGAACACGATCGCGGCGAGCCGCAGCCAGAACCGGCCCATCGCCGTCGGCGGCCGTTCCTTGGTCCGCTTGCGCGGCCGTTTGAGGCTTGCCGGTTCCACCACGCGCGTCTCCTCTCGCCCTCAGAGCGGCTGTCAAGTTACCTGGCGCACGCTCTCGCCCGGCGGGCGGTGCGGTCGCGGCGGGCATACTCGGTGATCGACGGCCGGAGCGGAGGATGGCGGGATGAGCCTCGGAGTGTCCTTGCTGGTGCCGGTGAAGCCGTTGCACCTGGCGAAGTCGCGGTTGCGCGGCGAGCGGCCCGCCGAGCGGCACGCGGACCTGGTGAGCGCGATCGCGCACGACGCGGTGGACGCCGCGCGCCGCACCCCCGGTGTGCGGGAGGTGCTGGTGGTGACCTCCGATCCGCGGCTGGCCGGTTCGTTCGCGGCGGAGGGCGTCGAGGTGGTGCCGGACGATCCCGCGGCGGGCCTGAACCCGGCGCTGGAGCACGGCGCGCGGTGGTTGCGGCACCGCGGTGCGCGGGTCGGCGCGCTGCAAGCGGATCTGCCCGCGCTGCGCCCGGCGGAACTGGCGGCGGCGCTGGAGCTGGCCGGACCGGACCGCGCGTTCTGCGCGGACCACCTGGGCACCGGGACGACGCTGCTGCTGGCCGGGGTGGACGGTGCGCTCGATCCGCGGTTCGGTCCGGGTTCGGCGGCGGCGCACGCGGCGTCCGGGGCGCGGCGGCTGGACGGGGCCTGGGAGTCGCTGCGCTGCGATGTGGACACCGCGGAGGACTTGCGGCGGGCGACCGGGCTGGGGCTCGGCGAGCGCACGTCCGCGTGGCTGGCGGGGACGGCCGGACACCTGCGCTGACCTGTGTGGTGTTCCCGCTGACAAAGGTCGAGCCGCGGCGGCCGGATGGGTGAGAATGGCCTCGTGAGTACCGACAACAGCGATCACGAGACCACCCCACCAGCGCGCCGCCGGACCTCGTCGACCGCCGGGTCCGCCGGTGCTCGCCGGAATTCGCCGAAGTCCGGCCGCGGGAGCCGGACGGCGGGAGCTCCGGAGGTGTCCGGGCCGGACGCGGCGGGCGGTTCCGCCGGTGCGGCGGACACCGCGGAGCGCGCCGCCGAATCCGGTGCGGCCGGGTCGGAGGCGACCGCAGCGGGCGCGAAGCGGCGTTCCCCGGCGAGATCGACGACCGGTTCGCGGACCACCGCGAAGTCCTCGACCGCGAAGAAGGGGACCGCCGGGTCCACGAGCCGGTCCGGTGCGACGGCGAAACCGCGCAGCTCGGCCAAGTCGGCGGCCGGGACGACCACGGCCTCCGCCGCGAAGTCGACGTCCACGGCCAAGCCCGCGACCACGGCCAAGTCGACGTCCGCGGCCAAGTCGACGACCGCGGCGAAGTCGGGGTCCGCCGCCAAGTCGACGAGGTCGTCGGCGAAGACCTCGGCAGCCGGGTCCCCGGCCTCGACGCAGTCCCCGGCCTCGGCCGACTCCCCGCCCACCGCAGGCCCCCGCACCACGGGCCGGGCCGCGACCAGGTCCGCGGCGGCGAAGACCGCCTCGGCCGGTTCCAGAGCGGCCAAGCCCACCACGCGCCGCACCTCGGCCGATCGCACCGCGCTGCCACCGGTCCGCGGCGCGGCGAAGGTCGTGGACGGCGGTGATGGCGCCCGGGTGCCCGCCGCTCCCCCGGCGGTGACCCGCGCGGCGGCCAGCACCGACCTGCCCGACGACCGCTACCTGAACCGCGAGCTGTCCTGGCTGGACTTCAACGCCCGGGTGCTGGCGGTCGCCGAGGACCCGTCGCAGCCGGTGCTGGAGCGCGCCAAGTTCCTGGCGATCTTCGCGTCCAACCTGGACGAGTTCTACATGGTGCGCGTGGCGGGCCTGAAGCGGCGCGAGGAGACGGGTCTGTCGGTGCGCAGCGCGGACGGGCTCACCCCGCACGAGCAGCTGACCCGGATCTCGGCGCGGAACCAGGAGCTGACGAAGAAGCTGGGCCGCACGTTCCTGGACGAGCTGCTGCCGGAGCTGGAGGCCAACGGCATCCGCATCCAGCGCTGGAGCATGCTGGCGGCGGCCGAGCAGCAGGTGCTGGGCCGGTACTTCGACGACCACATCTTCCCGGTGCTCACCCCGCTCGCGGTGGACCCGGCGCACCCGTTCCCGTACATCTCGGGACTGTCGCTGAACCTCGCGGTGACCGTCAGCGACCCGGAGGAGGGCCTGCGCCGCTTCGCCAGGGTGAAGGTGCCGGACAACGTGCCGCGGCTGATCCGGGTGGAGGCGGACCGGGAGCAGGAGCGGGCGACGTTCCTGCCGCTGGAGGAGCTCATCGCCGCGCACCTGGACAAGTTGTTCCCCGGCATGGACATCAGCGACCACCACATCTTCCGGGTGACGCGCAACGCGGACCTGGAGGTGGAGGAGGACCGCGACGAGGACCTGCTGCAGGCGATGGAGCGGGAGCTGGCGCGGCGCCGCTTCGGCCCGCCGGTGCGCCTCGAGGTCACCGACACCATGAGCGACACGATGCTCGAACTGCTGCTGCGCGAGCTGGAGGTCGACGAGCACGACGTGGTGGAGGTGCCGGGCCTGCTGGACCTATCCTGCCTGTTCCAGCTGGACAAGCTGCAGCGCCCCGAGCTGAAGAACCCGCCGTTCGTGCCCGCCACCCACCCGGCGTTCGCCGAGGGGCAGACGCCGAAGAGCATCTTCGCGACGCTGCGCGAGGGCGACGTGCTGGTGCACCACCCGTACGACGCGTTCTCCACCTCGGTGCAGCGGTTCATAGAGCAGGCGGCCGCCGACCCGCACGTGCTGGCGATCAAGCAGACGCTGTACCGCACCTCCGGTGATTCGCCGATCGTGAACGCGCTGATCGACGCCGCCGAGGCGGGCAAGCAGGTGGTGGCGCTGGTCGAGCTGAAGGCCCGGTTCGACGAGCAGGCGAACATCCAGTGGGCGCGCACCCTGGAGCGCGCGGGCGTGCACGTGGTCTACGGCCTGGTGGGCCTCAAGACGCACTGCAAGACGGCGCTGGTGGTCCGGCAGGAGGGGTCGGCGATCCGCCGCTACTGCCACCTGGGCACCGGCAACTACAACCCGAAGACGGCGCGCACCTACGAGGACCTGGGGCTGCTGACGGCCGCGCCGGAGGTGGGCGCGGACCTCACGGACCTGTTCAACGTGCTCACCGGCTACGCCCGGCACAGCACCTACCGGCGGATCCTGGTGTCGCCGCACGGGATTCGGCTCGGCATCGTGGAGCGCATCGAGGCGGAGGCGGCGCGCGCCCGCACCGGCCTGCCCTGCGGCATCCGGATGAAGGTCAACTCGCTGGTCGACGAGCAGATCATCGATGCGCTGTACCGCGCTTCGCTGGCGGGCGTGCCGATCCGGATCGTGGTGCGCGGCATCTGCGCGCTGCAGGCCGGGGTGGAGGGCCTCAGCGAGAACATCGAGGTCCGTTCGATCCTGGGCCGATTCCTGGAGCACTCCAGGGTGTTCCACTTCGTCGGCATCGACGAGCGCTGGATCGGCAGCGCCGACATGATGCACCGCAACCTGGACCGCCGGATCGAGACGCAGGTGCGGGTGGTGGACCCGAAGCTGACCGAACAGCTGGACGCGATGCTGGATTCGGCGCTGGACGCGCAGACGCGCTGCTGGGTGCTCAACGCGAAGGGCGATTGGGAGGCCTCGCCGCGCAGCGGTGAGCAGGTCCGGGACCACCAGACGGAGATGTTGCGCCAGCACGGGGCGAAGGTGTCATGACTGCACGGCACGAACCGGAACGACGGCCGATGAACGGGAACCTGCCGGTGACGGTCCGCGCCGCGGGGGCGGTGCTGTGCCGCCCGGGCAGCGGTGGCGCGCCCGAGGTGGCCGTGGTGCACCGCCCGCGCCACGACGACTGGTCGCTGCCGAAGGGGAAGCTCGATCCCGGCGAGACCTCCGCGCACGCCGCGGTGCGGGAGGTGCGGGAGGAGACCGGGTTCGGCTGCGTGCTGACCGGTTACCTGACCCGGGTGCACTACGAGGTGCCCGCCCCCGGCGGTGGCCGCACCGGCAAGCGGGTGGACTACTTCACGGCCCGCGCCGAGCACGGCGAGTTCGCGGCGAACGACGAGGTCGACGAGCTGGTGTGGGTGGCGCTGCCGAAGGCGCGGGAGCTGATGACCTACCCGCAGGACCGGCGGGTGCTGGACGAGTTCGCGGCGCTGCCGGAGGATCCGGTGACGCTGCTGCTGGTGCGGCACGCGAAAGCGGGACGGCGAGCGGAGTTCGACGGCGACGACACGATGCGCCCGCTGTCGGGCACCGGCCGCAGGCAGCGGGACGCGCTGCACTCGTGGCTGCCGCTGTTCGGCCCGGAACGGGTGTACTCGGCGCCGCGGCTGCGCTGCGCGGAGACGGTGCGGCCGGTCGCCGCGGACCTGGGCATCGAGGTGGCCGCGGAGCCGCTGCTGTCCGAGGAGGGCTACCGGGCCGATCCGGAAGCCGCGGTGCACCGGTTCCTGCGCATCGCGGCGGGGGCGGGCACGGCCGTGGTGTGCAGCCAGGGCGGGGTGATCCCGGACCTGGTGGCCCGGCTGGCGCGGTCCGCCGAACGCGCTCCGGGCGGTTTAGGGCCGGACGCCGCCGATCCGGGCGGGTTGGTCCAGCGGGGCGCCATCGTCCGGAACGGGGTGCTGCGGGACGGTTCGCGCAGCCGGAGCACCGGCCGCGGCGAGGGCGGCGATCCGGCCAGCGCCAAGGGCAGCGTGTGGACGCTGCGGTTCAGCCGGGACGCGCATTCGGGCAACGGTTCGGGTCCGCTGCTGCGGCTGGTGTCGGCGGACTACTTGGCGGATCCGTCCGGTCGTTGACGGCCGGTCGGGGCGGATTCCGCTCGGCCCACCGGAATGTTCCGGTGGCCGGGCGGATTTCCGCGGAACGGTCCCGCAACCGACCGGAATCGTCCTGCACCGCCCTTGCCCGATCCCGCACCATCTCGGAACCGCACCGGAACGGTCCTCGCCGCGCCGGCCGCCGCTTCCCGGAAAACCCCCGGAACGGCGATGATCCCGGCCCGATCGCCTGGTAGCGATCGTGCCGGGATCATCGCGGAATGCTCGCGGAGCGCTGCTCGCGCACGGCCGCGGCGCCCGTGGACCGGGTACCGGGGCCGCCCACCGCTCCGCCGCCGCGCTTGGCGCGGATGACGCCGCGCGGTGTGCGTGACCGCCACCCGCGCCCGCCGTGGTTCGGCTCGCTCAGGCGGCGAGCGCTCACTTCTTGGCGGTCTTGCGCGTGGTCTTGCCGGTGGAGGCCTTGGCGGTCGAGGTCTGACCGGTGGTCTTGGCCGCCGAGGTCTTCGCGGCGGTGGACTTGGTCGACTTCGCCGCTGCGGCCTTCGGCGCGGCCTTGGTGGCGGTGGCCTTCTTCGGCGCCGCCTTGGTGGCGGTGCTCTTGGCGGCCGTGCTCTTGGCGGCGGTGCTCTTGGTCGCGGTGCTCTTGGGAGCAGCGGCCTTCGCGGCGCCGGTCTTGGCGGTGCTCGCCTTGGCGGCGGGCGCCTTGGCGGCGGTGGACTTGGCGGCGGCGGCCTTGGTGCCCGCTGCGGCCTTCGGCGCGGCCTTGGTGGCGGCCGGCTTGGCGCTGGACCGCGTGGCGGCGGCCTTCTTCGGCGCGGTCTTGGTGGCGGCGGCCGTCTTCGCGGTGCTCGCCTTGGTGCCCGCGGCCTTGGTGGCGGGCGCCTTGGTGGCGGCCGGGGACTTGGCCGTGGCCCGGCCGGTGCCCGCGGTCTTGGTGGCGGTGGCGCGGGTGCCCGCGGACTTGGTGCCCGCCGACTTCGCCGCGGTCGCGCGGGGCAGTTTCCGGCTGCCGCCGACGACTTCCTTGAACTGGGTGCCGGCGCGGAATGCCGGGACGTTGGTCTTCTTCACCTTGACGGCTTCGCCGGTCCGCGGGTTGCGCGCGGTGCGGGCGGCACGTGCGCGCTTCTCGAAGACGCCGAAGCCGGTGATGTTGACCTTCTCGCCCTTGTTGACGTTGCGGACGATGAGGTCCACGACGCCTTCCACCGCCTGACTGGCGGTCTTCTTGTCGCCGAGGCGTTCCGCGAGTGCCTCGATGAGTTGGGCCTTGTTCACTTCAGTCCCTCCCAGGACAACAACGGCCCCGTCGGGCCGACTCGAAACCCACGGTAAAGCCCCGAACTGCCGAATGCCATTCGCCACGCCCCATTTTTTCGTTGGGGCGTGGGGGCTTTCGGCGGCTCGGGGCTCGTCGCGCCGGTTTCCCGGTGAGGTTGTGAACACCGGCCGCGAATCGGTTCTTCCCTGCGCAGAAAGGAGAATCCGCTTCGCGGCCGGAGCCGATCAGCCCGCGCGAGCGGGCAGCGTCGCGGGTTTGAAGGCAGGCCGGGTTTTTTCGTACGTGTCGATCGTCTCGGCGTGGCGCAGCGTCAAACCGATGTCGTCGAGGCCTTCCAGCAACCGCCAGCGGGTGTAGTCGTCGATGCCGAACGGCACCGTGAGGTCCTTCGCCTGCACGGTCCGCTCGACCAGGTCGACGGTCACTTCGGTGCCGGGTTCGTTCTCCAGCAACTTCCAGAGCAGTTCCACATCGGACTGCGCGCACTCGGCGGCGAGCAGTCCCTGCTTGCCGGAGTTGCCGCGGAAGATGTCGGCGAACCGGGACGAGATGACCACCCGGAAGCCGTAGTCCTTCAGCGCCCAGACGGCGTGCTCGCGAGACGATCCGGTGCCGAAGTCCGGCCCGGCGACCAGCACGCTGCCGTTCCGGTACGCGTCGTGGTTGAGCACGAAGGTCTCGTCGCCGCGCCATCCGGCGAACAACGCGTCCTCGAACCCGGTCCGCGCGACCCGTTTGAGGTACACCGCGGGGATGATCTGGTCAGTGTCCACGTTGGACCGCCGCAGCGGAACGCCGACGCCGGTGTGCTCGGTGAACGGTTCCATCGAACGTTGCTCCTTTCGGGTCGTGGTGGCTCAGTCGAGGTCTTCGGGCGAGGACAGGGTGCCGCGGACGGCGGTCGCGGCCGCCACCAGCGGGGAGACCAGGTGGGTGCGCCCGCCTTTGCCCTGCCGCCCTTCGAAGTTCCGGTTGGAGGTGGAGGCGCTGCGCTCGCCGGGGGCGAGCTGGTCGGGGTTCATGCCCAGGCACATGGAGCAGCCCGCGGAACGCCATTCGGCGCCCGCCGCGGTGAAGACCTCGTCGAGCCCTTCGGTCTCGGCCTGCAGCCGGACCTTCATCGAGCCGGGGACGACGAGCATCCGCACGTCCTGGGCCACCTTGCGGCCGTCCAGGACGCCCGCGGCGGCCCGCAGGTCCTCGATGCGGCCGTTGGTGCAGGAACCGAGGAAGACGGTGTCCACGGCGACTTCGCGCAGCGGGGTGCCGCCTTCGAGGCCCATGTAGTCGAGCGCCTTCTCGACGGCGTAGCGCTCGGCGTCGTCGCCGATGTCCGCGGGATCGGGGATGCGCTCCCCCAGCGGCAGGCCCTGCCCGGGATTGGTTCCCCAGGTGACGAACGGGGTGAGCGCGTCGGCGTCGATGGTGACCTCGGCGTCGAATTCGGCGCCGTCGTCGGTCCGCAGCGTCTTCCAGTACTCGACGGCGGCGTCCCAGTCGGCGCCTTCCGGCGCGTGCGGGCGGCCCTTGAGGTAGTCGAAGGTGGTCTCGTCGGGGGCGATCATCCCGGCGCGGGCGCCCGCTTCGATCGACATGTTGCAGATCGTCATGCGGGCTTCCATGGACAGCTGCCGGATCGCTTCGCCGCGGTATTCGAGGACGTAGCCCTGCCCGCCACCGGTGCCGATCTTCGCGATGACGGCGAGGATGACGTCCTTGCTCGTGACGCCGGGCCGCAGCGTGCCTTCGACGTTGACGGCCATCGTCTTGAACGGGCGCAGCGGCAGCGTCTGGGTGGCGAGCACGTGCTCCACCTCGGAGGTGCCGATGCCGAACGCGAGCGCGCCGAACGCGCCGTGGGTGGAGGTGTGGCTGTCGCCGCACACCACCGTGGTGCCGGGCTGGGTGAGCCCCAGCTGCGGCCCCACCACGTGCACGATGCCCTGCTCCGCGTCGCCCATCGGGTGCAGGCGGACGCCGAATTCCTCGCAGTTGCGCCGCAAGGTGTCCACCTGGGTGCGGGACACGGGGTCCGCGATCGGCAGGTCGATGCCGGTGGTGGGCACGTTGTGGTCTTCGGTGGCGATCGTCAGATCGGGTCGCCGGACGGGGCGGCCTGCCAGGCGCAGGCCTTCGAACGCCTGCGGGCTGGTGACTTCGTGCACGAGGTGGAGGTCGATGTAGAGCAGGTCGGGTTCGTGGCCTTCACCTCGGCGCACGATGTGGCCTTCCCAGACCTTCTCCGCGAGCGTGTTGCCCATCGCTCCTCCCCATCGAGATGTGGTGGTCGCACCCCGGTTCCGGGGCACTGTCCCAAAGAGTGGACTTCTCAGATATCGAGAAGTTAATATCGGTACGTGGGACAGCATAGCGGTATCGGAGTGTTGGACAAGGCGGTGGCCGTGCTGCAGGCGGTGGCCGGTGAGCCGTGCGGTTTGACGGAGCTGTGCGGCCGGACGGGCTTGCCGCGGGCGACCGCGCACCGGTTGGCGGTGGGCTTGGAGGTGCACCGCTTGCTGCGCCGCGGTTCGGACGGCCGGTGGCGTCCCGGCGCCGCGTTGGCGGAGCTGGCCGGGGGCGCGGTGGATCCGCTGCTGGAGGCGGCGTCGACGGTGTTGCCCAAATTGCGGGACATCACGGGCGAGAGCGTGCAGCTCTACCGCCGGGACGGCATGCAGCGCCTGTGCATCGCGTCGGCGGAGCCGCCGAGCGGCCTGCGCGACACGGTGCCGGTGGGGAGCACGTTGCCGATGGTGGCGGGTTCGGGCGCGAAGGTCCTTGCGGCGTGGGCGGATCCGGCCACCCAGCGCGCGGTCCTCGCCGAGGCGGTCTTCGGCGAACGCACCCTCCTGGAGGTCCGCCGCCGCGGCTGGGCCCAGAGCGTCGCGGAACGCGAGTCCGGAGTGGCCAGCGTCTCGGCTCCCGTCCGGGATTCCCAAGGCACGGTGGTGGCCGCGATCTCGGTCTCCGGCCCCATCGACCGCATGGGCAGAAGGCCAGGAGCCCGCTGGGCCCAAGACCTGCTGGCAGCCACCGAAGGCCTCCAGAACCGCCTCTGACCCCGACACGCAGGCCACCGGGAAGCAGGGCAGCGGAAAGCACCCCGCCCAACGCCCAACGGCCGAGGCCGAGGCCGAGGCCGAGGCCGAGGCCGAGGCCGAGGCCGAGGCCGAGGCCGAGAAAACCCAACCACACCCCACGACCAATCACCCCAATAAGAAAAGCCCCGCTTCCAAAGGAAGCGGGGCTTTTCTCCGTAGTCCCGACGGGATTCGAACCCGCGCTGCCGGCGTGAGAGGCCGGAGTCCTAGGCCGCTAGACGACGGGACCGAGCAACAAAAAGAACTCTACAACACCCCGACCACCACCGAACAACCACCCCCCGAAACAAGCAACAAGCGAGGAGCAATCCCCCCAGAAGACAAACCCCGAAGCAACGAGCAAAGACCCGCAACCCAACACCCCACCCCGAAGCCGCAGGCGAGAAACCACAAGCGAAGAGCGGCAGGCGGAGGACCCAGCCCCACACACCACTCCCAAAGCGGGAAGCGCAACGCGCCCCCCGCAAGCCACGCCCCACGCCCCACGCCCCGCAACCCGCAACCCACCCCAACCGCACCCCCCGCACCGTGGGGGTCTGGGGGGTCGCCCCCCAGAAAGAGGACGAACACGGAAAAGTCCCCACTCCCGAAGGGAGTGAGGACTGAACACGCGAACGTAGCCCCGACGGGATTCGAACCCGCGCTACCGGCGTGAGAGGCCGGCGTCCTAGGCCGCTAGACGACGGGGCCCTAGAACGAACGATCTGTGTTGATCGTTCCGCTGGGGTACCAGGACTCGAACCTAGACTAACTGAACCAGAATCAGTCGTGCTGCCGATTACACCATACCCCATCGGCTTCGGCGTCCAGCGGTCTTGGTCCGGGCTTCTGGGGGAAGTCCGGCTCTTTCGCCGCTGTCCGCCTTGCTGATGAAAATAGTAGAGCATGGCCCGCGGGGCCGTGACAGCACCCCCCTCTTCGGATGAATTCCCTGGTGGGCGCGGGTTTCGGGGCGCTGTCCGGTGGGCGTCGTCGCCGGGGTCGCGGGCCGGGCTCGATCAGCTGCTGAGGGCGCCGAGGCGCGGTCTGGCGGTGTCCGGGTGGGACGGGGTGCCGGGTTCGCGGGCGGTGCCGTCGGCTTGGGCGGGGATGCCGGGCGCGAAGGGCAGTTCGCAGACGAGGAGTTCGGGGAGCTCGGCGAGGCTGGTGATCATGGAGACCCCGTCCGGCGGGTCGTGTTCGGTTCCGGTGCGGTTGAGCCAGACGCCGTGGAGGCCGGCATCGGCGGCGCCGAGGGCGTCGGTGTCGAGCCGGTCGCCGACGTGGACGACTTCGTGCGGGGCGAGGTCGAGGGAATCGCAGGCGGCGTGGAAGATCCGCGGGTCCGGTTTGGCGATGCCGAGTTCACCGGAGATGACGAGGCTGTCGAAGGCGCTCGCGAGCCCGGTGCGGCTGATCTTCTTGCGCTGGTAGGCGCCGGGCGCGTTGGTGATGACGGCGAGCCGGAGTCCGGTGGCGCGCAGCCATTCGAGGCAGGGCAGGGCGTCGTCGAAGAGTCGCCAGGCGGCTTGCATGGCGGCCATGCGGTGGTCTTCGCGGGCGGCGGCTTCGGCGTCGCTGAGCTGTTCGCCGAAGGCGGCGAAGAAGGCGCGGGTGCGTTCGCGGCACATGGTGGCGAAGTCGAGTTCGCCCGCGACGTAGCGCTCGTAGTGCTCTTCGGTGGTGTGGCGCCACACGGGCCAGGCGGCGTCGTTGCCGATGAGGGCGCGGAGGCCGAGGCGGGAGGAGCCTGCGTTGTCGAGCAGGGTGTCGTCGATGTCGAGGCACACGGCTTTGATGTGGCCGGGTGGCGGTGCGATCTCTGGATGCGGCGCGGATGTCACCCCGAGAGGCTAGGTGTTCACCGGCGGTGCCCGCCTCGGCCAAGCCGGTGATAGTCGTTGGCTGACACGGTTTAGTGCACGTGCCGGTACTGGGTGACGTCCACTGCGGACATCACCCGGTCGCCGGAATCGTGCTGCTGTTCAGCCCAGTGCGCGCCGGAGGCGCTGGAGGGAGACGTCCCGCCCGAGGAGTTCCATCGATTCGTACAGCGGCGGGGACACGGTGCGGCCGGTGACGGCGACGCGGACGGGCGCGAAGGCCTTGCGCGGTTTGATGCCGAGTCCGTCCACGACGGACTCCTTGAGCGCCGCTTCGATGGCTTCGGTGGTCCAGCCGTCGAGGGCGTCGAGGGCGCCGATGGCGGCCTCGAGGACGGGTCGCGCGTCGTCGCCGAGGGCCTTCTGCGCGGACGCCTCCTCGGGTTCGAACTCGTCGCCCGCGAACAGGAACCGCATCATGCCGACGGCGTCGGAGAGCACGATGAGCCGTTCCTGCACGAGGGGTGCGGCGGCGCGCACGGTCTCGAGCTGCTGCTCGGTGGGTTCGGCGTCGAGGACGCCGCCCGCGACGAGGTAGGGCACGACGCGCTGCACGAAGTCGTCGGGCGCGAGGGCGCGCAGGTGCGCCGAGTTGATGGCGTCGGCCTTCTTCTGGTCGAACCGCGCCGGGTTGCTGCTGACGTTGCCGATGTCGAAGGCTTCGACCATCTCGTCGAGGGTGAACACGTCGCGGTCGTCGGCGATGGACCAGCCGAGCAGCGCGAGGTAGTTGAGCAGACCTTCGGGCAGGAAGCCGCGGTCCCGGTGGTGGAACAGGTTGGACTGCGGGTCGCGCTTGGAGAGCTTCTTGTTGCCCTCGCCCATGACGAACGGCAGGTGCCCGAAGGCGGGGGTGAAGTCGGTGACGCCGATGCGCTGGAGCGCTTCGTAGAGCGCGATCTGGCGCGGCGTGGAGGAGAGCAGGTCTTCGCCGCGCAGCACGTGGGTGATGCGCATGAGCGCGTCGTCGACGGGGTTGGTGAGGGTGTACAGCGCGTCGCCGCTGCCGCGGACGAGCACCGGGTCGGGCACGGTGCCGGGGCGGAAGGTGATCTCGCCGCGGACGAGGTCGGTGAAGGTGATGTCGTGGTCCGGCATCCGCAGCCGCAGCACGGGGGTGCGGCCCTCGGCGCGGAGGGCGGCCTTCTGCTCGTCGGTGAGGTCGCGGTCGAAGTTGTCGTAGCCGAGCTTGGGGTCGCGGCCCGCGGCCTTGTGCCGGGCTTCGACCTCTTCGGGCGTGGAGTACGCCTCGTAGAGCTCGCCCGCGGCCAGCAGGCGCTGGGCGATGTCGGCGTAGACGTCCTTGCGCTCGCTCTGCCGGTAGGGGCCGTGCTCGCCGCCGACGCCGGGACCTTCGTCCCAGTCGAGGCCGAGCCAGCGGAGCGCTTCGAGCAGCGCGTCGTAGGACTCCTGGCTGTCCCGGCTGGCGTCGGTGTCCTCGATGCGGAACACGAGGGAACCTCGGTGGTGCCGGGCGAAGGCCCAGTTGAACAGGGCGGTGCGGATCAGCCCGACGTGCGGCGTGCCGGTGGGCGACGGGCAGAACCGGGCGCGGACGGTTCCGGGCGCTGGGGTGGCGAACTCTGGCGTGCTCATGACCCGCCCACCATATCGGGCGAGGCGGGGTGGTTGACCAGCGAGTCCGGGAGGCGCACCCTGTATTTATTCAACGCACGTTGAATATCGTCGGAAGTACGTTCAGCACCGCACCTGCTGGGAGTGATCGGGATGGAACGCACCACCTGCTGCGTCATCGGAGGCGGACCCGCGGGCATGGTCCTGGGGCTGCTGCTGGCCCGCTCCGGAGTGCGGGTGACCGTGCTGGAGAAGCACGGCGACTTCCTGCGGGACTTCCGCGGGGACACGGTGCACCCGACGACCCTGCAGCTCATGGACGACATCGGGCTCGCCGAGCGGTTCGCCGAACTGCCCCAACGGCGAGTGGAGACGGTGCGGCTGCCCGTCGGCGACGACGGCGAACTCGTCACCATCGGGGACTTCCGGCGGCTCCCGATCAAGTACAACCACATCGCGCTGGTCCCGCAGTGGGACCTGCTGGACCTGCTCGCCGAGGAGGCGAAGCAGGAGGACGGCTTCGCGCTGCGGATGCGCACCGAGGTCACCGGGCTGATCCGGGAGGGCGGCCGGGTCAACGGCGTGCACTACCGCGAAGCCGACGGCACCACCGGGGAACTGCGCGCCGACATCACCGTCGCCTGCGACGGCCGGGACTCGCTCGCCCGGCGGCTGCCGGAGCTCGGGCTGCAGGACTTCCCCACCCCGATGGACGTGCGCTGGTTCCGGGTACCGCGCCGGGAGAGCGACCCCTCCGGGCTGGTCGGGCTGGTCCGGGACCGCACGTTCACCGCGCTGATCGACCGCGGCGACTACTACCAAACGGCCTCGATCATCGCGAAGGACACCGATGCCGACGGCAGGTCCGGGCCGATCGAGGAGTTCAACCGGCGGCTGCGCCACCTCGTGCCGTGGTTCGACGACGGCCGCGAGCTGGTCGGCGAGTGGGCGGACGTGAAGCTGCTGCACGTCACGCTCGACCGGTTGCGCAAGTGGCACGTGCCGGGGCTGCTGTGCATCGGCGACGCGGCGCACGCCATGTCCCCGGTCGGCGGCATCGGCATCAACCTGGCCGTGCAGGACGCGGTGGCCGCGGCCCGGCACCTGGCCCGGCCGCTGCGCGAGGGCCGGTTGCGGCGCAGGCACGTGGCGGCGATCCAGCGGCGGCGCTGGCCGACGACCGTGCTCATCCAGGGGCTGCAGAAGATGTTGCACCGCAACGTGGTCGAACCCGCCCTGCACGGCGCCATCGACTTCGGGGGCCGGACCCGGCTGCCGCGCCCGGTCCGGTTGCTCACGCGGTTGCCCGCGCTGCGGGTGCTCCCGCCCTACCTGCTGGCCTACGGAGCCCTGCGCGAGCGGCCGCCGGCGCGGTACTCCCGCCGTTGATCTCCACGTGTTTCGCGCAGTGGGCGAGTGGCGGAACCTCAGCGGCTTCCTCGCTGCGGGATCGATTTCACCGGTGGCTCCGCCACAGGAGAAATCGCTGTCCTCGCGAGGAAACCGCTGAGAACCCGCGGCGGTGCCGGTGTCTCAGGTGGTCGGCGGCTCAGCGGCTTCGCCGCTGCCAGGAGGAGGACCTGACGGGAAGACGGCACTGCCCGCCGCTCGGGTCGGGCGGCGGGCAGTGCGGGTCACTGCACCGGGTTGGTGAGGGTGCCGAGGCCGTCGATGGAGACGGAGACCGACTGGCCGGACTTCATCGGGCCCACCCCGGCGGGAGTGCCGGTGAGGATGACGTCGCCGGGCAGCAGCGTCATGATCCGCGACACCCAGGACACCAGGCCCGCCACGTCGTGCAGCATCAGCGAGGTCCGCGACTCCTGGTGGAGCTCGCCGTCCAGCTCGGTGCGCAGCCCCAGGTCCTTCGGATCCACGGCGGTGTCGATCCACGGCCCCAGCGGGCAGAACGTGTCGTAGCCCTTGGCCCGCGTCCACTGCCCGTCGGCCTGCTGGTGGTCGCGCGCGGTCACGTCGTTGGCGATCGTGTAGCCGAGGACCACCTCGGTGCCGCGGGCTTCCGGGACGTCCTTGCAGGGCTGGCCGATGACGGCGGCCAGTTCGCCCTCGAAGTCGACGCGCTCCGAGTTCGGCGGCAGCTTGATCGGCGCGTTCGGGCTGGTGACCGCGGTGGACGGCTTCATGAAGATCACCGGGTTCGCCGGTGCCTCGCCGCCCATCTCCTTGGCGTGGTCGGCGTAGTTCTTGCCGACGCAGATGACCTTGCTGGGCAGGATCGGCGCGAGCAGCCGCACGTCGCCCATCGGCCACTTGCGCCCGGTGAAGGTGGGGTCGCCGAACGGGTGCTGGTCGATCTCGATGGCCAGCACCTTCTCCTTCGGCGCGGACGGATCGGGTTCCAGCGCGACGAACGACACCCCGTCGGAGTGAGCGACTCGGGCCAGGCGCACGGCGGACCTCTTTTCGTTCCCGGTTGTTCCACGTGTCCCGCCCGGGGGCGGGCCGGACCAGCCTATGCGGTCGCGGCGGCCGAGCCCGGTCGGCCCGCGTTCGCCTTGTGGCGCAACGCCTTGTACGCGAGGGCGTCGCAGAGGGCGAGCCAGCTGGCTTCGACGATGTTGCCGTGCACGCCGACGGTGGTCCACTCCTCCCGGTCGTCGCGGGATTCCACCAGCACCCGCGTGACCGCGTCGGTGCCCGCGGCATCGGTGAGGATGCGCACCTTGTAGTCGACCAGCGCCACCTCGTCCAGCCACGGCAGGTGCGGCACGAGCGCTTCGCGCAGCGCCGCGTCGAGCGCGTTCACCGGGCCGTTGCCCTCGGCGGTGGCGATCACGCGGGTGCCCGCGACGTGCACCTTCACCGTGGCCTCGGAGACGACGGCGCCGTCGGGGCGGTGGTCCAGCAGCACCCGGTAGGACTCCAGCTCGAACGGCGCGTCCGGCGCCGCGGCCCGCTCCCCCACCCCGTCCAGCTTCCCCGCCGCGCCCCGCTCCCCCGCAGCGGCGAGCTCGCGGCGCAGCAGCAGTTCCAGCGAGGCGTCGGCGGCTTCGAAGGACCAGCCGTGCGCCTCCAGCTCCTTGACCCTGCGCACCGCACCGCCGACCGCGTCGGGCGCCCCGGACAGGTCCACGCCCAGTTCGGCGCCCTTGAGCTCGATGCTGGCGCGCCCGGCCATCTCCGTGACCAGCACCCGCATCTCGTTGCCGACGACGGCCGGGTCGAGGTGGTTGTACAGCTCCGGGTCGACCTTGATCGCGCTGGCGTGCAATCCCGCCTTGTGCGCGAACGTGGAGGTCCCCACGTACGCCTGGTGCGTGTCGGGGGCGAGGTTGGCGATCTCGGCGAGCGCGTGCGACACCCGGGTCAGCTCGGGGAGCCGCCCGTCCGGGAGCACCGGCATGCCGAGCTTGGTCTGGAGGTTCCCGACGACCGCGAACAGGTCCGCGTTGCCCGCGCGCTCGCCGTAGCCGTTGGCGGTGCACTGCACGTGACTGGCGCCGGCCTGGACGGCGGCGACCGAGTTCGCGACCGCGCAGGCGGTGTCGTCCTGGCAGTGGATGCCGACGCGGAACCCGGTGCGCGCCACCACCTCCCGCACGGTGCCCGCGAGCCCGGTGGGCAGCTGCCCGCCGTTGGTGTCGCAGAGCACGGCGAGGTCGGCGCCCGCGGTGACGGCGGCGTCGAGCACGCGCAGCGCGTGGTCCGGGTCGTGGGCGTAGCCGTCGAAGAAGTGCTCGGCGTCCACGAACACCCGGCGGCCCGCGTCGACCAGGTGCCGGACGGTGTCGGCGATCATCGCCCGGTTCTCCTCGGCGCTGGTGCGCAGGGCGCGCTCGACGTGCCTGCGGTCGGCCTTGGCGACGAGGGTGACGACGGGGGCACCGGAGTCCAGCAGCGCCCGCACCTGCGGGTCCTCCTGCGCGGACACCCCGGCGCGGCGGGTGGCGCCGAACGCGACGAGCGCGGCGTGCCGCAGTTCGAGCTCACCGGCGGCGGCGCGGGCGAAGAACTCGGTGTCCTTGGGCAGCGCCCCCGGCCAGCCGCCTTCGACGAAGCCGACGCCGAGCGAGTCCAGCAGCCGGGCGACGGCGATCTTGTCGGCGACCGAGTAGGAGATGCCTTCCCGCTGAGCTCCGTCGCGCAGCGTGGTGTCGTAGACGTGGAAGTCGTCGCCGAGCGGGGTGCCGGCCGGGGTCGTGCGGGTCACTGGGATCTCCTGCGGGCTGTCGGTGTCTCGTGCGGCGGAGCCGCCTGGTGCCGAACCACCCCCGGAACACGAAAAAGACCCCCCGCATGGATGCGAGAGGTCTGCGCGCCGGGGGTGCGGAAGTCGTCACCCGGCGCGCGGTTCGATAATGATCATGGTCGTAGCGGCCACGCCCGCATGGTGCCACACCACCCGCTGCTCGCTCCAGGTGAGCCCCGGGGCGGGCGAACGGGCCACCCGTCCCGGCCGGAACCAGGAACGGGCCGCGAACACCGGCCGGAACGCGGAACGGGCGCCTCCCCGGGTGGGGTGGCGCCCGTTCCGGAACGCGTGGATCAGGGCTGCTGGGCCACCTCGCGGGAGGACACCAGCGCGGCCAGCCGGTCGCCGACGGCGAACGTCGCACCCGGCGCCGAGTGGTCCCGCGTCGCCAGGTCGAAGGCCACCGACGCCTCCACCCGGCGCGCCGCCTCGGCCTGCCCGACGTGGTCGAGCAGCAGCGCCACCGACAGCACCGCGGCCGTCGGGTCCGCCGAACCGTGCCCGGCGATGTCCGGCGCGCTGCCGTGCACCGGCTCGAACATGCTCGGGTTCCGGCGCGTCGCGTCGATGTTGCCGCTGGCCGCCAGGCCGATCCCACCGGTCACCGCACCGGCCAGGTCGGTGATGATGTCGCCGAACAGGTTGTCGGTGACCACCACGTCGAACCGGCTCGGGTCGGTCACCAGGTGGATCGTCGTGGCGTCCACGTGCTGGTAGGCGACCGTCACGTCGGGGTGCTGCAGCGAGACCTCCTCGACCACCCGGGACCACAAGGAACCCGCGTGGGTGAGGACGTTCGTCTTGTGCACCAGCGTGAGGTGCTTGCGCGGCCGGGACGCGGCGCGGGCGAACGCGTCGCGGACCACCCGCTCCACGCCGAACGCCGTGTTGAGGCTGACCTCGGTGGCGATCTCGTGGGTCGTGTCCTTGCGCAGCAGGCCGCCGTTGCCCGCGTACGGGCCTTCGGTGCCTTCGCGCACGACCACCATGTCGATCTCACCCGGGTCGTTGACCGGGCTCTTCACCCCCGGGTACAGCCGGGCGGGGCGGAGGTTGACGTGGTGGTCGAGCTCGAAGCGCAGCCGCAGCAGCAGCCCGCGCTCCAGGATTCCGCTGGGCACCGAGGGGTCTCCGACGGCACCGAGCAGGATCGCGTCGTGCTGGCGGAGCTCGGTCAGCACCGATTCCGGCAGCAGCTCACCGGTCGCGTGCCAGCGGGCGGCTCCCAGGTCGTATCGAGTGATCTCGGTATCGGGAACGACCTCACCGAGGACCTTGAGCGCCTCGGCCACCACCTCCGGCCCGATCCCGTCACCGGGGATCACAGCGAGCCGCATGTACACACCTCCCGACTACCACCCCGACCCGCGGGGCTCGAACTGTTGCGCCGAAGGCTACCGGCAAGGCCACGCGGGCAGGCACGCCGGACCCACCAAGTGGTCGAGGCATCCCGATTGGCGGGACACCCGATCGGGTGACGCAGGTGAGCGGGGTGGCGAAAAGGGCCGCCCACAGGTGTGCGACGGCCCCTTTTCCGGCAACGGCGAACCCGCAACCTCGCCCGATCAGCCGATCACTCGAAGTCCACGGTCCGGACCGTGCGAGCGCCGACGGCCGCGCCGATCGGCTCCAGGACGCCCGCCTCGACCGGGCGGTCCACCCGCAGCAGCATGATCGCGTCCGAGCCCTCGGCGGTCTGGCTGACGGTGGCGGCCTCGATGTTGACGCCGACCTCGCCCAGCAGGGTGCCGACCTTGCCCATCACGCCGGGGCGGTCCGGGTACTCCAGCAGCAGCACGCTGCCCTCGGCCCGCAGGTCGAAGTGGCGGCCGTTGACCTCGATCAGCTTCTCCACCAGGTCGGTGCCGGACAGCGCACCGGACACGACCGCCGAACGGCCGTCGGCGAGCGTCGCGCGCAGCGAGACGACGCTGCGGTGGTTCGGGCTCTCGGAGGTCGTCTTGACCTCGACCTGCACCCCGAGGTCTTCGGCGAGCTGCGGAGCGTTGACGAAGGTCACCTGGCTGTCCACGGCCCCGGCGAACACGCCGCGCAGCGCCGCGAGCTGCAGCACCGAGACGTCCTCGTGCGCGAGCTCGCCGCGGGCCTCCACCGTCACCGAGGTCGGCGTGCTGCCGAGCACGGCGGCCAGCAGCTGGCCCAGCTTCTGGGTCAGCGGCAGGTACGGGCGCACCTCTTCACCGACGGCGCCGCCCTGCACGTTCACCGCGTCCGGCACGAAGTCGCCGCGCAGCGCCAGCAGCACCGAGCGGGCCACGTCGGTGCCCGCGCGGTCCTGCGCCTCGGTGGTGGAGGCGCCCAGGTGCGGGGTGGCGACCACGTTGGTCAGCTCGAACAGCGGGCTGGAAGTGGTCGGCTCGGTCTTGTAGACGTCGATGCCGGCACCGCCGATGTGGCCGCTGCGGATCGCCTCGGCCAGCGCCTCCTCGTCCACCAGGCCACCGCGGGCGGCGTTGATGACGATCAGGCCCTGCTTGGCCTTCTTGAGCTCCTCCGCGCCGATGAGGCCGAGCGTCTCGGCGGTCTTCGGCAGGTGGATGGAGATCGCGTCGGCCCGCGCCAGCAGGTCTTCCAGGCTGACCAGCTCGATGCCCAGCTGCGCGGCGCGCGCGGCGGAGACGTAGGGGTCGTAGGCGATGAGCTTGGTGCCGAAGGCCGCGATGCGCTGCGCGAACAGCTGGCCGATCTTGCCCAGGCCGACGACGCCGATGGTCTTGCCGTTGAGCTCGATGCCGCTGAAGGAGCTGCGCTTCCACTCACCGGCGCGCAGGCTCGCGTCCGCGGCGGCCACGTTGCGGGCCACGGCCAGCAGCAGCGCCAGCGCGTGCTCGGCGGCGGAGACGATGTTGGAGGTGGGCGCGTTGACGACCATCACGCCGCGCTCGGTGGCGGCGGGCACCTCGACGTTGTCCAGGCCGACGCCGGCGCGGGCGACGACCTTGAGCTTGCCGGTCGCGCCGAGGACTTCGGCGTCCACCTTGGTGGCGGAGCGGACCAGCAGCGCGTCGGCATCGGCGACGGCTTCCAGCAGCGCCGGCCGGTCCGTGCCGTCGACGTGGCGGATCTCGACCTCTTCTCCGAGGGCGTCCAGCACGGAGGGGGCCAGCTTCTCGGCGATCAGGACGACAGGACGGTTGGTCACGGGCGCGCTCCATTGAGAGGGATCACGGTCGTAGCTGGGCACGGCGTTGTACCCGGACGGTCAGCGAGTTTAACGGGAGATTGAGAACTCGTTCACAAGGGTGTGACGCATCCCAATCCCACCGCGCGCCGCCCCGGGCGTCCGCGTGCGCGGCCCGACCGGATCGAAGGCGGGAGGATGAACCAGCAGCTCAGCGGCTGGACGTGCGATCGGGGATCACGGCTCGTCGAATTCGCCGTCCTTGGCTCCCGCGACGAAGGCGTCCCATTCCTCGGGAGTGAACACGAGGACGGGGCCTTCCGGTTCCGCGCCGTTGCGCATGCCGATGTAGCCGTCGACGAAGGCGATCTCCACGCCGGGTTCGTCGTCGTCCTCGGTGCTGGTGATCCACTCCGCGTCGGTGAAGTCCAGCTTGTGCCGGATGTGCGCCTTGTCGTCCACCGGCTCGTCCACGGTGGTGTTGGTCTCTTCGCTCACGCCCGGCACGATACCGCTCACCGGCGGTGCTTCTCGATCGCGTGAACGGGTGGCCGGTCCCCCGGACGCCGGGGGCGGCCGGGTCACCGCGCGTCCGCCACCGCGCGGCGGGCGGCCCGGGAACCGGTGAGCATCGCGACCGCGTTGGCGGCCACGATCACCCCGATCGCCGCCCACTCCGGCCAGCCGGGCCGCTGGCCCAGCACGAGGAGGCCGACGAGAGCGGCCAGCACCGGGTTGACGCTCATGAAGACGCCGAAGAAGTTCGCGGGCACCCGCCGCAGCGCGAACAGGTCGGCGACGAACGGCACCACCGAGGACAGCACTCCCGCGACGACCGCGCAGCCGAGCGCGGCGGCCGTCGGCGGGTGCTGCCAGAGCACCGCGATGCCGATCGGCAGGTACAGCAGCCCGGAGACCCCTGCGGCGGCCGCCGAGCCCTGCGCACCGGGCACCCGCCGCCCCACGGTCCGGTTCAGCAGCACGTAGCAGCCCCAGCAGACCGCGGCCAGCAGCGCCATCCCGATGCCGGCGTAGTCGGTGCTGGGCTGCGGCCGGGTCAGCACCACGACGGCCGCCCCGGCGGCGAGGGCGCAGCCGAGGTCGACGGCGCGCCGCGAGGTCAGCAGCGCCACGGCCAGCGGCCCCAGGAATTCGAGGGTGACGGCGAGGCCGAGCCCGACGCGGTCGATGGCGGTGTAGAGCGAGAGGTTCATGGTGGCGAACACGGCGGCCAGCCCCAGCACCGGCCGCCACTGCCGAGCGGTGAACGAGCGCAGCCGCGGCCGCCCGGTGGTGAGCAGCACCAGGGCCGCCACCCACTGCCGCACCGCCACCACGCCGGCGGGGCCGATGACGGGGAACGCGAGCGCGCCGGTGGCGGCGCCGAACTGGTTGGACAGCCCGCCGCCGAGCATCAGCGCGACGCCGGTCGCCCGCCCGCTCCCCGCGGCGGTGGCCCCGGGTTCCGCGGGAGTGGTCCCGGTGGCCGGTTCGAGGCGTTCCGTCGTCGTCATGACCACGAGCATCGGACCGCCGCGGCGCCGCGCAAAATGCGCCGGGACCACCATCTATACGCTGAAGTCATGGATGTGGAGTTGCGGCAGCTGCGCTGCCTGGTGGCGATCGCGGACACCGGGACGTTCACCGACGCGGCGATCGAGCTCGGCGTCTCGCAGGCGGCGGTGTCGCGCACGCTGCGGTCGCTGGAACGCGCGCTCGGCGTCCGGTTGCTGGACCGCACCAGCCGCAGCTGCGTCCCGACGCCGACGGGGCTGCGGGTCCTGGCCCGCGCCCGGCACCTGCTGGCGGAGGCGGAGGAGCTGGTGCGGGAGGCCACCGGCGGGCACGCCCGGCTGCGGCTGGGGCACGCGTGGTCGGCGGTGGGGCGGCACACCAAGGAGTTCCAGCGCCGCTGGGCGGCCGAGCACCCGGACGTGGAGCTGCACCTGGTGCGCACCAACACGCAGACCGGCGGTCTCGCCGAGGGCGCCTGCGATCTGGCGGTGGTGCGGGTCGGGGTGGATTCCGCGCGCTACGGGCACGCGGCGGTGGGGCACGAGCGGCGGTACGTGGCGCTGGCGGGCGACGACCCGTGGGCGCGGCGGCGTTCGGTGCCGCTGGGCGAGATCCGGGAGCGGGTGCTGGTGGTGGACCGGCGCACGGGCACGACGACGGCGGACCTGTGGCCGCCGGACCGGCGCCCGGTGCTGGAGCAGACGCACGACATCGACGACTGGCTGGCGGCGATCGCGACCGGCCGCTGCGTGGGGATCACGCCGCACGGCACGGTCGCCCAGTACCGCCGCGACGGCATCACCTACCGCCCGGTCCGCGACGCCGAGCCGGTCCCGGTCCAGGTCATCTGGCCCCGCAACGACCCCCACCCCGCGACCGGAGCGGTGGTCGCCCTGCTGACCGACCTCTACGAGAAGAAACCCTGACGAACCACACCTCGTCCTGTCGGCGGCAAAGCCGCCGAGCAACGACCACCAGAGCAACCGGCACCGCAGCGGGTTCTCAGCGCTCTCCTCGCGAGGACAGCGTTTTCGCCTGTGGCGGAGCCACCGGTGAAAACGATCCCGCAGCGAGGAGAGCGCTGAGGTTCCGCCACCCCACCCCAAAGCACAAAGACCCCCCGGGGGAAAAGCCGAAGGCCCGGTGATCCCTTGTGGGGATCCCGGGCCTTCCCGACCACCGGCCCACCGCCGATCGGACGGCGGGCGGCGCGTTCTGCTCAGCTCAGCGGTGCGCCGACGCTCACTTCCCGGTCCAGGACATGAGGGCGCGGAGCTTCTTGCCGACCTCTTCGATCTGGTGGTCGTTGCCGGCCTGCTGCAGCTTGGTGAAGTTGGGGCGGCCCGCCTCGTCCTCGGCGACCCATTCCTTCGCGAAGGTGCCGTCCTGGATCTCGCCCAGGATCTTCTGCATGGACTCCTTGACGCGGGCGTCGACGACGCGCGGCCCGCGGGTGAGGTCGCCGAACTCGGCGGTGTCGGAGCAGGAGTAGCGCTGCCCGGCGATGCCGCCCTCCCACATGAGGTCGACGATCAGCTTGAGCTCGTGCAGCACCTCGAAGTAGGCGATCTCGGGCTGGTAGCCGGCCTCGACGAGGACCTCGAACCCGGTCTGCACGAGGGCGCTGGTGCCACCGCAGAGGACGGCCTGCTCACCGAACAGGTCGGTCTCGGTCTCCTCCTTGAAGGTGGTCTTGATGACGCCGGCGCGGGCACCGCCGATGCCGGCGGCGTAGGACAGCGCGAGCGCCTGGGCGCTGCCGGAGGCGTCCTGCTCGATGGCGATCAGGCAGGGCACGCCCTTGCCGTCGACGAACTGGCGGCGCACCAGGTGGCCGGGGCCCTTGGGGGCGACCATGGCGACGTCGACGTCCGACGGCGGCTGGATCAGGCCGTAGCGGATGTTGAAGCCGTGGCCGAAGAAGATCGCGTCGCCGCTCTTCAGGTTGGGAGCGACGTCGTTGGCGTAGATCTCCCGCTGCTTGGTGTCCGGCGCCAGGATCATGATCAGGTCGGCTTCGGCGGAGGCCTCGGCCGGGGTCAGCACCCGCAGGCCTTCCTCTTCGGCCTTGGCGCGGGACTTCGACCCCTCGGGCAGGCCGATGCGGACGTCCACACCGGAGTCGCGCAGGCTCAGCGCGTGCGCGTGGCCCTGGCTGCCGTAGCCGATGATCGCGACCTTGCGGCCCTGCACGATGCTGAGGTCGGCGTCGGCGTCGTAGAAGATCTCAGTTGCCATGATGGTTTCCGTGTTCCTTTCGGGACTTCTCGATTTGTTCTGCCCGCGGCAGCCGTCCCGGTCGCGGCGGGAGGGCTGACCGCCGGTGCGCGTCGGCGATCTCCCGGTGGTGCCGGGGAACGCGGTCAGCGCACCGCGGTGGCGGTGATGGAGCGGGGTCCGCGGCCGATGGCGATCGCCCCGGACTGCACCATCTCCCGGATGCCGTAGGGCTCCAGCATGCGCAGCAGCGCGCCCAGCTTCTCGCCGTCGCCGGTGGCCTCGACGGTCAGCGCCTCCGGGGAGACGTCGACGACCTTGGCCCGGAACAGCTGCACGGTCTCCAGCACCTGGCTGCGCACGGAGGCGTCCGCCCGCACCTTGACCAGGAGCAGTTCGCGCTGGACCGCGACTTCCGGCTCCAGCTCCACGATCTTGATCACGTTGACGAGCTTGTTGAGCTGCTTGGTGACCTGTTCGAGGGGCTGGTCGCTGACCGCGACCACGATCGTCATCCGGGAGATCTCCGGGTGCTCGGTCGGGCCGACGGCCAGGGATTCGATGTTGAAGCTGCGGCGGGAGAACAGCCCGGAGACGCGGGCGAGCGCGCCCGGCACGTTCTCCACCAGCACGCTGAGAGTGTGTCGGCTCATGGGTGCGGTCACCCCTCGTCTTCGTCGAACAGCGGGCGGATTCCGCGCGCCGCCATGATCTCGTCGTTGCCGGTCCCCGCGGCCACCATCGGCCAGACCTGCGCGTCCTTGCCCACCACGAAGTCGATCACGACGGGTCGGTCGTTGATCTCCATCGCCTGCTGGATGACGCTGTCGACGTCCTCCCTGGACTCGCACCGCAGGCCCGCGCAGCCGAGCGCCTCGGCGAGCAGCTTGAAGTCGGGGATGCGGTGCTTGTGGGTGCCGAGGTCACTGTGTGAGTAGCGCTCGGCGTAGAACAGGCTCTGCCACTGCCGGACCATACCGAGGTTGCCGTTGTTGATGACGGCCACCTTGATCGGCAGTTCTTCGATGGCGCAGGTCGCGAGCTCCTGGTTGGTCATCTGGAAGCAGCCGTCGCCGTCGATGGCCCACACCTGGGTGCCGGGCATGCCGGCCTGGGCGCCCATCGCGGCGGGCACCGAGTAGCCCATGGTGCCGAGACCACCGGAGTTCAACCAGGTGCGCGGCTTCTCGTAGCGGACGAACTGGGCCGCCCACATCTGGTGCTGGCCGACGCCCGCGCAGTACACCGCGTCCGGGCCGGCGAGCGCGCCGAGCCGCTCGATGACGTACTCGGGGGCGAGGCTGCCGTCGGCGGGCCACTCGTAGCCGAGCGGGAACGTGTCGCGCCAGGTGCTCAGCTGCGTCCACCACGGCCCGAGGTCGGCGGTGCCGCCGGTGTCGGTGGCGGTGGCGACGGCGTCGATGAGCTCGGTGATGACCTCCTTGCAGTCACCGACGATCGGCACGTCGGCGTTGCGGTTCTTGGAGATCTCGGCCGGGTCGATGTCGGCGTGCACGACCTTCGCTTCGGGCGCGAAGGAGGACAGCTGCCCGGTGACCCGGTCGTCGAACCGGGCACCGAGGGCGATCAGCAGGTCGGAGCGCTGCATCGCGGCGACGGCGGCGACCTTGCCGTGCATGCCGGGCATGCCCAGGTGCAGCGGGTGGGAGTCGGGGAACGCGCCGCGGGCCATCAGGGTCGTGACGACCGGGATGCCGGTGGTCTCGGCGAGCTCGCGGAGCTGCTCGGTCGCTTCGGCCTTGAGCACGCCACCACCGACGTAGAGCACGGGCCGTTGCGCCGCGGTGATCAGCTTCGCGGCTTCCCGGACCTGCTTGCCGTGCGGCTTGCTGGTCGGCCGGTAGCCGGGCAGCTTCATCTCCGGGGGCCAGGAGAAGGTGGTCGCGGCCTGCTGGACGTCCTTCGGGATGTCCACCAGCACCGGGCCGGGGCGTCCGGACGAGGCGATGTAGAAGGCCTCGGCGATGGTGCGCGGGATGTCCTCGGCCTTGGTGACCAGGAAGTTGTGCTTGGTGATCGGCAGCGTGATGCCGCAGATGTCCGCTTCCTGGAACGCGTCGGTGCCGATCAGGCTGGTCGACTGCTGGCCGGTGATCGCGACGATCGGGACCGAGTCCATCTGCGCGTCGGCGAGCGCGGTGACCAGGTTGGTCGCGCCGGGGCCGGAGGTCGCCATGCACACGCCGACCTTGCCGGTGGCCTGGGCGTACCCGGTGGCGGCGTGCCCGGCTCCCTGCTCGTGGCGGACCAGCACGTGCCGGACCTTCGTGGAGTCGAGCAGCGGGTCGTAGGCAGGCAGGATGGTGCCGCCGGGAATGCCGAAGACGATCTCGGCGCCGACGGACTCCAGCGACCGGACGAGCGACTGCGCGCCGGTGACCTGCACTGGAGCGTCGTTGGTCGGTGCTGGTTTGGAACGGTGTCCCGGCGGCGGTGCCGGGACCGGGCTCTGCCTGGTGTGGGCGCTGGTCATCGAGTTCGCCTCTGTCCGAACGGTGGTGGTCGGTGAGTGGGCACGAAAAAACCCCCGCCGGGCCGGATAGGACCGTACGAGGGTTGGCGCGTCGTCGCTGCGGAGCTTCCTCAGGCGTCGACGCGCCGGGGAAGTACGAGAATGTCGTGCAGTCGCAGCATGTCGAGGACGTTAACGGCACGAGCGCCACGAGGTCAAACCATGCGAGACGATCCTCCCGCATGGTGGACACCCGGGCCTGCTCGAACTCCGCCGACGGCGGGCGTTTCCGCAGTTCACCGACGCCTGGTTCGCATTCGGCCGAGCCCGGTGTGGCGTACGTCGCTCCACCGCCCCGCTCTCCCGCGGGCGCCGCGCGCCGGCGGGCGCACCGGGCACTGCCGGAGTTCCGCCACCAGCAGGGACGCTGCGGACGCCCCGCGTCCGGGTGAGAGCATCGAGGGGTGAGCGAGACACCAGCGGCCCAGCAGCCCACCGAAGGAACCGGCACCACCGAGGGAACCGGCACCACCGAGAACGCGGGCGCCGCCGCACCGGCCGCGCAGCCCGCTCCGCGCGCCGCCGGGCGCGCCAGGGCGCTGCCGAAGTCGCTGACGTTCCAGCTCACCCGCACCTCGCTGCTCGCGGTGTTCGCGGTGGCGGTGTCGGTGACCCCGATCGCCTTCGCCGAGCCGTTCCCGCAGCTGCTGTCGACCTACCTGATCCCGCTGGCGCTGGCCTACGTGATCGTGCGGCCGCGCACCGTCGTCACCGCCGAGCGGATCACCGTGCGCCGCGTGTTCGGCGGCACCGGTTTCGGCTGGGACGAGCTGGCCTCGCTGCGGCTGGACGAGCGCCGCTGGGTGCGGGCCGTGCTCGACTCCGGCAAGGAGGTCGCGCTCCCGGCGATCCGGGTGCGGGACGTGGCCCGGCTGGCCGAGCTCAGCGGGGGCCGGATCCCGGACCCGAACGCCGCGCCGAGCGCTCCGGCCGCGGACGCCGAGCCCCGGGACGACGCCGCTGACACCGCCGAGCGGCGGGACACGTCGGGCGCGGACACCGAGACCGCGGCCGATGCCGACTCCGCCGCCACCGCTGGAAACGACACCCCTGCTGGAGACGACGCCGGAACCGCCGCCACCGCTGGAGACGCCACCACCGGGGACGACGCCGGAACGCTGAGCGGCACCGAGACCACCGACGGCGCCACCGGCACCGCTGCTGACGCCGGAACTGGTACTGGTACTGGTACTGGCACCGAGAGCACCACTGAGCCGTCCACCGACGAGCCCGGCGCCGACGGCACCTCCCCCAAGTCCGCGGGCTGATCCCCGCTCGCACCGGCCGCGCCCATCCCGGGCCGGGCACCGCCGGTGCCGTCCGTTCCCCGCCACCGGCCGAGGCCTGCGTCACGAACGCCCGGGGAGCGCGAACCGGTCACCTCCGGCGCTACCGGGCAGGAGTAGCGTCGAGGTCACCGCAGTTCGTCCCCACTCACGAGGTGGGCGTCCTTTCGCCGTCCCCGACGCGAATTCAGCGAGAAACCGAGAAGGACCATGCCCCAGTTGCGCTCCCGCACCACCACCCACGGACGGAACGCCGCAGGCGCCCGTTCGCTGTGGCGTGCCACCGGCATGACCGACGACGACTTCGGCAAGCCGATCGTGGCCATCGCCAACTCCTACACCCAGTTCGTGCCCGGTCACGTGCACCTCCGCGACCTCGGCGACGTGGTGGCCGAGACGATCCGCGAGGCGGGCGGCGTGCCGCGGGAGTTCCACACGATCGCGGTGGACGACGGCATCGCCATGGGCCACAGCGGGATGCTCTACTCGCTCCCCTCGCGCGAGATCATCGCCGACTCGGTGGAGTACATGGTCAACGCGCACCAGGCGGACGCGCTGGTGTGCATCTCGAACTGCGACAAGATCACGCCCGGCATGCTCAACGCCGCGATGCGGCTCAACGTGCCCGCGGTGTTCGTCTCCGGCGGACCGATGGAGGCCGGGAAGGCCGTGGTCGTGGAGGGCGTCGCGCAGGCGCCGACCGACCTGATCACCGCGATCTCCGCGTCGGCGAACCAGGGCGTGGACGACGACGGGCTCAGCGAGGTGGAGCGCTCCGCCTGCCCGACCTGCGGGTCCTGCTCGGGCATGTTCACCGCGAACTCGATGAACTGCCTCACCGAGGCGCTGGGCCTCGCGCTGCCCGGCAACGGCTCCACGCTGGCCACGCACGCCGCGCGCCGCGCCCTGTTCGAGGAGGCCGGGCGCACCGTCGTGCGGATCGCGAAGCGCTGGTACCAGGAGGACGACGACTCGGTCCTGCCGCGCTCGGTGGCGAACAAGAAGGCCTTCGAGAACGCGATGGCGCTGGACATGGCGATGGGCGGCTCCACGAACACGGTGCTGCACACGCTGGCCGCCGCACGCGAGGGCGAGATCGACTTCGAGCTCTCGGACATCGAGCGGATCAGCCGCCAGGTGCCGTGCCTGTCGAAGGTCGCGCCGAACTCGGACTACCACATGGAGGACGTGCACCGGGCCGGCGGCATCTCCGCGATCATGGGTGAGCTGGACCGCGCGGAGCTGCTGCACCGCGACGTGTCCTCGGTGCACAGCGGCAGCCTCACCGAGTGGCTGGACCGCTGGGACGTGCGCGGCGAATCGCCCTCGCAGGAGGCGCTCGACCTGTTCCACGCCGCGCCCGGCGGGGTCCGCACCACGAAGGCGTTCTCCACCGAGAACCGCTGGTCCTCGCTGGACACCGACGCCGCGGGCGGCTGCATCCGCGACTTCGAGCACGCCTACACCGCGGACGGCGGGCTGGCGGTGCTGCGCGGCAACCTCGCCGAGGACGGCGCCGTCGTGAAGACCGCGGGCGTCGAGGAGGAGCTGTGGCACTTCCAGGGGCCCGCCCGGGTGATGGAGAGCCAGGAGCAGGCCGTGGCCGCGATCCTGCAGAAGAAGATCGAGCCCGGTGACGTGCTGGTGATCCGCTACGAAGGCCCCTCCGGCGGGCCGGGGATGCAGGAGATGCTGCACCCGACCGCGTTCCTCAAGGGCTCCGGCCTCGGCAAGAAGTGCGCGTTGATCACCGACGGCCGGTTCTCCGGCGGCTCCTCCGGGCTGTCCATCGGGCACATCTCGCCGGAGGCGGGCAACGGTGGCGTGATCGGCCTCGTCGAAGAGGGCGACCAGATCCTCATCGACGTGCGCGAGCGCGCGCTGCAGCTGCTCGTCGACGACGAGGTGCTGGCCGAGCGGCGCGCCAAGATGGAGAGCAGCGAGCACCCCTGGCAGCCGGTGTCCCGCGACCGCAAGGTCACCTCGGCACTGCGCGCCTACGCGCGGCTGGCGACCTCCGCCTCGCACGGCGCCGTCCGGGACGTCTCCAAGTAAGGTCCTCGCGACGAAGGCCGGGTTCCTGCGCGGAACCCGGCCTTCGCGTTCGTCGGAGGGCGCGGAGCCGCCGGGGACCGGCGCTCCGCCGGACGTCAGGACCGCAGCAGGACCAGCACCGCCGCCGCGGAACCCGCCGCGATCACCAGGCAGATGAAGCCGCTGATCAGCGGGTGCCGGAACCAGGACCGCCCGTTGTCCAGCGCGACCCGGCCGGGTCCGGTGAACATCAGGCACAGCGCGACGGCGATGAGGATCGCCGGGTACTCGTAGCCGCCTTCCTGGTCGAAGAACGGGCCGGGCAGCTTCATCGACACGATGGCGCTGGCCATCACGCCGACGATGCCCGCGGCCGCCAGCGGCGTGAACAGGCCCAGCACCAGCAGCGCGCCCGCGCCGAGCTCGGTTCCGCCGGTGACCAGGGACAGCACCGCGCTCTGCTCGAACCCGGCCTTGGCCAGGCTCTGCGCGAACTTCTCCGGGCCGGAACCGCCGAGCACGCCGAACAGCTTCTGCGCGCCGTGCGCCGCGAACACCCCGCCGACGACCAGGCGCAGCACCAGCAGGCCCAGGTCGGTCCCGGCGTTCCAGGCGAACGGCTTGCGGTCGTCGATCTCTTCGTAGAAGTCGGCACTGGAACCGCGATCCACCACGGCGGTCGCGTTCGCATCGCTGTACGCGGCGTCGTCGTAGTAGTCGTCGTAGTCCTGCACGCCGAGGCCCTGCGTTCCGGTGGGCCCGTCGGCGGACTTCTTCCCGCCGCGCTGCGCACGCTCGTCTCGGCGTCCGCTGGGGCGATCGTCGTGAATGCTCACGGCGCAGAAGGCTAAGGCATCACCAGTGGCCGAAGCGACCCTTTCAGGTGAACCTTTTTCGGCGGGAATTCCACGGAGATCTCGATGTTCCGGCATTCGGCAGAATGCGCCGCAGGACTCGCAATTCACCGTTTGCGCAGGCGGCCGGGCACCGCACCGCGACCGGGACCGCGCGCTCGGGACGGGCCTGGTGGCGCGGTTCGGATCCGGTTCCGCGACGGTCGTCTCGTCCGGAATTGCTGCATTCGGTGGCGCTCGCGCGGCTGCACGGCGGCTCCCGCGAAACGGACCTTCCCGGCGGGTGGGATTCGCGGGCCGCGGAGATCGGCGCGGCCGGGTGCTCACCCGGGGTTCACGGCGCGGCCGATACCCTCGGCACTCGTGGCAGCCCAGCGCACCTCCCCCACCGGCCGCCGTCCTCGCGCGCGGACGGCGGGAGCGCTGCTGGCCGCGATCGCGCTCGGCGGCTGCGCGCAGTTCCCCGACGAGCACCCCGGCGCCTGGCGCGACCAGCCCTCGCTGGAACCGCAGGCCGGGCCGCAGCCGTCCATCGAGCAGCCCGCGCCTCCCCCGCCACCACCGGGACAGCCCACCGACGAAGTGCCCGCGGTGCCCACCGGCTGCATCGACCCGGACCCGGCGGTCGTCGCGACCTGCCTCGACCCGGTCGGCGCCATCACCGTGCTGCCCGACGGCCGCGGCGCGCTCGTCGGCGAACGCGCCACCGGCCGCATCCTGCGCGTCGAACCGGACACCGAGCCCGTCGAGATCGCCCGGGTGCCGGTGGACCGCTCCGGCGGTGGCGGGCTGACCGGGCTGGCGCTGTCCCCCAGCTACCAGGAGGACGAGCTCGTCTACGCGTACGCGAGCGTCGGCGGCGAGAACCAGGTGCTGCGGGTCGCGCCCGGCGACAGCCCGAAACCGGTGCTCACCGGCATCCCGAAGGGCTCGGCGGGCAACGCGGGCGCGCTGCTGGACGACGGGCGCGGCGCGCTGCTGGTCGCCACCGGCGACGCGGGCGACCGCGCGAACGCGGCGAACCGGGGCTCGCTGGCCGGCAAGGTGCTGCGCATCGACGGCTTCGGCGCGCCCGCCGCGGGCAACCCGGACCCGAAGTCCCGGGTGGTCGCCTCCGGCGTCTCGGACCCGGGCGGGCTGTGCGGCTCGGGCGAGACCGGCGGCTACTGGCTGACCGACCGCGGCGGGAGCCGGGACGCGCTGCACCGCATCGAGTTCGGCACCGCGCTCGGCGAACCCGCCTGGAGCTGGCCGGACCGGCCCGGCGTGGCCGGGTGCGCGGCGACACCGGGCTCGGTGGTCGTGGCGCTGACCGACGCGGCGGCGCTGTACGCGCTCAACCCCGGACCGGACGGCACGTTCACCGGCCAGCCCACCAAGGTCATGGAGAAGACCTACGGGCGCTTCTCCGCCGCCGCGAACGGCCCGGACGGCCTGCTGTGGCTGGGCACCGCCAACAAGTCCGGCGGCGCCCCCGTGCCCAGCGACGACCGGGCGATCCGCATCGAACCTCCCTCCGGCGACACCGGCAAGGACTGACCCCGGGTCGACGGCCCGTTCGACCGGCCCGGCCGGTGGGCCGGTCGCCCCGCCACCGCCGGGACGAGGGGGTGGCCGGAGCAGGACGAACGCGGACATGGTCCACTCAGGACGCGCCCCGGGCCGGTACCGGCGGCGCGCCGGTGGCGGAACGGAACAGCGATGACCTTGGAGCAGCTGTACACGGCGCTGCTGGCGGGTGGGATCGTGCTGCTGGCGGCGATCCTCGCCACCCGCGCGGCGGCGCGCTTCGGGCTGCCCGCGCTGCTGCTGTTCCTCGCGCTGGGCCTGGTCATCGGCGAGGACGGGCTCGGACTGCACTTCGACGACGCGCAGCTCGCGCAGGACCTGGGTACCGCCGCGCTCGCCGTCATCCTCGTCGAAGGCGGCCTCACCACCCGCTGGTCGGACGTGAAACCGCTGCTGGCGCCCAGCGGACTGCTCGCCACCGCCGGGGTCGCGGTCAGCGTCGCGGTCACCGCCGCGGGCGCGCACCTGCTCGTCGGACTCCCCTGGCAGGCCTCGCTGCTGCTCGGCGCGGTGGTGTCCTCCACCGACGCGGCCGCGGTGTTCTCGGTGCTGCGCACCCTGCCGGTGCCGCGCCGCGTCGCCGGGATGCTGGAGGCCGAGTCCGGGTTCAACGACGCGCCCACCGTGATCCTGGTGCTGCTGTTCAGCACCGTGCCGATGGAGTTCCACCCGCTGGAGGTCGCCGGCGACGTGGTCTACGAGCTGGGCGCGGGCGCCGTGATCGGCCTGCTCATCGGCCGGGCCGGCGCGTGGGTGCTGCACCGGGTGGCGCTGCCCGCGTCCGGGCTGTACCCGGTGGCGATGTTCGGGCTCGGCATCGTCGCGTTCGCCGCCTCCGGCGCGGTGGACGCCTCCGGGTTCCTCGCCGCGTTCCTGTGTGGGCTGGTGCTGGCGAACTCGGGGCTGCCGCACCGCGCCTCGGTGCGCTCGTTCGCCGAAGGGATCGGGTGGCTCGCGCAGATCGGGCTGTTCGTGCTGCTGGGCCTGCTGGTCACCCCGCACGAGCTGCTGCCGGAGCTGCTGCCCGCGCTGGTGGTGGGGCTGGTGCTGCTGCTGGTGGCGCGGCCGCTCTCGGTGCTGGTGTCGCTGCTGCCGTTCCGGGTGCCGCTGCGGGAGCAGGCGTTCGTGTCCTGGGCGGGGCTGCGCGGCGCGGTGCCGATCGTGCTGGCCACCTTCCCGGTGGTGGCGGGCGTGCCCGGCAGCGACCGGGTGCTGAACGTGGTGTTCGTGCTGGTCGCCGTGTTCACCCTGGTGCAGGGCCCCGGGCTGCTGGGGCTGGCCCGCGCGCTGGGCCTGGTGCGGGCCGACGCGGCCCGGGAGATCCAGGTGGAGGTGGCGCCGCTGGACGTGCTCGACGCGGAGCTGCTGACCGTGTCGGTGCCGCCCGGATCGCAACTGCACTACGTGATGCTGCGGGAGCTGCGGCTGCCCGACCCCAGCGCCATCACCCTGATCATCCGGGCGGGCGCCTCCTTCGTCCCGGACCCCGGCACCCGGCTGCGCACCGGCGACGACCTGCTGATCATGACCACCGCGGGGGCGCGCACCGCCACCGAGCACCGGTTGCGCGCGGTGAGCCGCCGCGGCCGGCTGGCCCACTGGTTCGGTGAGGACGGCGCCCCGGACTGACGTCCCCGCCACCGGACGCCGCGGGCGGGAGCGGCCGGTGGTCCGATCGTCCTCGGCCGGGCGCCCGCGCGAACCCCGGCCGCGCGGGCCGGACAATGGCGGGATGGGTGAGCACAAGGAGCGGATGCTGCGCGGGGAGCCGTACCAGGACGGCGATCCGGAACTCCTCGCCGAGCGCAGGCGCTGCCAGGAGCTGCTGGACGAGTTCAACGCGACGCGGGCCGGCGAGGAGCAGCGGCGGCAGGAGGTCCTCGGCCGGTTGCTGGGGCGGCTGGGCACCGGATCGTGGATCATGCCGCGCTTCCAGTGCGACTACGGGTACCTGATCAGCATCGGGGACAACAGCTTCCTCAACTACGACGCGATCCTGCTGGACTGCGCGCCGATCAGCATCGGGGACGACGTGTCCATCGGGCCGCGCGCCCAGCTGCTCACCGCGCTGCACCCGATGACGGACCACCGGGCGCGGCGGGAGCGGTGGGAGACGGCGGCGCCGATCGGCATCGGCAACAACGCGTGGCTGGGCGGTGGCGTGATCGTCTGCCCGGGCGTGACGATCGGCGATGACGCGGTGATCGGCGCGGGCAGCGTCGTCACCCGGGACGTCCCGGACCGGGTCTTCGCGGCGGGCAACCCCTGCCGCGTGATCCGCGCGCTCTAGCCGGAAAGCGAACGGGCCGCCCGTCCCGGAGGACGAGCGGCCCGCTGCGGCAGGACGGTGCTACTGCCCGCAGGCGGCGAGGATGAGCTCGCGGACCCGCTTGGCGTCGGCCTTGCCGCCGGTGGCCTTCATGACGGCGCCGACGACGGCGCCCGCGGCCTGCACCTTGCCGCCGCGGATCTTGTCCGCCACGTCGGGCTGCGCGGCCAGGGCCTCGTCGATCGCGGCCTGCAGCGCGGAGTCGTCGGACACGACCTCCAGGCCCTGCGCGGCGACGACCTCGTCGGGTTCGCCCTGCCCGTCGAGCACGCCGTCGACGACCTGGCGGGCCAGCTTGTTCGTCAGCTTGCCCTCGGCGACCAGCGCGATGACCCGCGCCAGCTGCGCCGGCGTGATGGCCAGCTCGGTGAGCTCGGCGCCGCGGGTGTTGGCCTGCTGCGACAGGTAGGCCACCCACCAGGAGCGCGCCTCGGCGGGCGGTGCCCCGGCGTCCACGGTGGCCGCGACGAGGTCGAGCGCCCCGGCGTTGACCAGGTCGCGCAGCTCCTCGTCGGAGAGCTTCCACTCGTCCTGGATGCGCTTGCGGCGCTCCCAAGGCAGCTCGGGAAGCGTCGTCGACAGCTCCTCGACCCACTCGCGGGACGGCGCGATCGGAGTCAGGTCCGGCTCCGGGAAGTACCGGTAGTCCTCGGAGGTCTCCTTCTTGCGCCCCGCCGAGGTCGTCGCGGTCGACTCGTCGAAGTGCCGGGTCTCCTGGCGGATCTCGCCGCCGGAGGTCAGCACCGCGGCGTGCCTGCGCATCTCGTAGCGCACGGCGCGCTCCACGCTGCGCAGCGAGTTGACGTTCTTCGTCTCGGTGCGGGTGCCGAACTCGGTGGTGCCCTTTGGCATCAGCGAGACGTTCGCGTCGCAGCGCAGCGAACCCTGGTCCATCCGCACGTCGGAGACGTCCAGCGAGCGCAGCAGGTCGCGCAGCGCGGCCACGTAGGCCCGCGCCACCTCGGGCGCGCGCTCCCCGGCGCCGACGATCGGCTTGGTGACGATCTCCACCAGCGGCACGCCCGCGCGGTTGTAGTCCAGCAGCGAGTGCTCGGCGCCGTGGATGCGACCGGTGGACCCGCCGACGTGCAGCGACTTGCCGGTGTCCTCTTCCATGTGCGCCCGCTCGATGTCGACGCGGAAGGTCTCGCCGTCGTCGAGCACCACGTCGAGGTGACCGTCGAAGACGATCGGCTCGTCGTACTGCGAGGTCTGGAAGTTCTTCGGCTGGTCCGGGTAGAAGTAGTTCTTCCGCGCGAACCGGCACCACTCGGCGACCTGGCAGTTCAGCGCCAGCCCGATGCGGATCGCCGATTCCACCGCCTTGCCGTTGACGACGGGCAGCGCGCCCGGCAGGCCCAGGCACACCGGGCACACCTGCGTGTTCGGCTCGGCGCCGAAGACGTTGGCGCAGCCGCAGAACATCTTGGTGGCCGTGGACAGCTCCACGTGCACCTCGAGGCCTAGGACCGGGTCGAACCGCTCCAGGACCTCGTCGTAGTCCATGATCTCGGCGACCGCGGTCACTTGCCGTCCTCCCCCTGGCGCAGGGTGCGGACGGCGAGCGCGGTGCCGGTGATCAGGCCGAGCGCGGTGATGATCGAGTCGGCCATCGCGAGCCGGTCGCCGTTCGCCTTGGCCTCGCGGAGGCTCGCGCGCAGGCCGTAGGCCGCGGAGAGCACGGATGCGAGCTGGAACGCCGCCTTCAGTTTCTGGTTCATCACGCCACCTCCAGGGCGGGGACACGGTCGAGCAGCGGGCCGCCCTGAGCGGCGTCGCGGGCGGTCTCGTAGGCCGCGCCGACCCGGTAGAGCCGGTCGTCGGCCAGCGCCGGGGCCATGATCTGCAGCCCCACCGGCAGACCGTCCTCATCGGACAGTCCACTGGGGAGGCTCATGGCCGCGTTGCCCGCCAGGTTCGACGGGATGGTGCACAGGTCGGCCAGGTACATCGCCAGCGGGTCGTCGGTGCGCTCGCCGATCGGGAACGCCGTGGTGGGCGTCGTCGGCGACACCAGCACGTCGACCTGCTCGAAGGCGGCGGCGAAGTCGCGGGTGATCAGCGTCCGCACCTTCTGCGCCTGCCCGTAGTAGGCGTCGTAGTAGCCGGAGGACAGCGCGTAGGTGCCGAGCATGATGCGCCGCTTCACCTCGGGCCCGAACCCGGCTTCGCGGGTCAGCGACATGACCTCTTCGGCGCTGCGGCCGCCGTCGTCGCCGACGCGCAGGCCGTAGCGCATCGCGTCGAACCGGGCGAGGTTCGAGGAGCACTCGCTGGGCGCGATCAGGTAGTAGGCGCCCATCGCGTACTCGAAGTGCGGGCAGGAGACCTCGACGACCTCGGCACCCAGCTTCGCGAGCTGGTCGACGGCGGCGCGGAACGAGCGCTCCACGCCGGGCTGGTAGCCGTCCCCGGCGAATTCGCGGACCACGCCGACCTTCACCCCGGCCAGGTCACCGGCGGCGCCTTCGCGGGCGGCGGCCACGACCTGCGGCACCGGCGAGCTGATCGAGGTGGAGTCCATCGGGTCGTGCCCGGCGATCACCTCGTGCAGCAGCGCCGCGTCCAGCACGGTGCGCGCGCACGGCCCCGGCTGGTCCAGCGAGGACGAGAACGCGACGAGGCCGTAGCGGGACACCCCGCCGTAGGTGGGCTTCACGCCGACGGTGCCGGTGACCGCGCCGGGCTGGCGGATGGAGCCGCCGGTGTCGGTGCCGATGGCCAGCGGGGCCTCGAACGCGGCGAGCGCCGCGGCGGAGCCGCCGCCGGAGCCGCCCGGGATGCGCTCCGGGTCCCACGGGTTGCGGGTGGGGCCGTACGCGGAGTTCTCGGTGGAGGAGCCCATCGCGAACTCGTCCATGTTGGTCTTGCCGAGGACGACGACGCCCGCTTCGCGCAGCCGCCGGGTCACCGTCGCGTCGTACGGCGGCGTCCAGCCCTCCAGCATCTTGGAGCCGCAGGTGGTGGGCATGTCGCGGGTGGCGAACACGTCCTTGAGCGCCAGCGGCACGCCCGCCAGCGGCGAGGCCGCCTTGCCCGCGGCGCGGTCCTCGTCGGCCTGCCGGGCGGCGGCGAGCGCGCCGTCCGCGTCGACGTGCAGGAACGAGTGCACCACGCCGTCCACGGCGGCGATGCGGTCCAGGTGGGCCTGGGTGGCCTCCACCGAGGTGACCTCGCCCGCGGCGAGGCGGTCGGCGAGGTCGGCGGCGGACAGGCCGGTCAGGGCCGGGTCACCTCCGGTCGCGGTCGTCGTCATCACGCCTCCTCACTCAGGATCCGCGGAACGCGGAACCGGTTCTCCTCGGCCGCGGGCGCGCCGTCCAGCGCCGCCTCGCGCGGCAGGCTGGGCCGCACCACGTCGTCGCGGAACACGTTCGTCACCGGCACGGCGTGGGAGGTCGGCGGAATGTCCTCCGCCGCGACCTCACCGACCCTCGCGACCGATTCCAGGATGACGTCGAGCTGCCCGGCGAACGTGTCGAGCTCCTGTTCGGTGACCGCCAGCCTGGCGAGGCCGGCGAGGTGCGCGACCTCGTCGCGGGAGATCTTGGACACTACGAAGGCTCCCTGGTCATGTCCGGTATCACGGTTGCACCTCAGTCTATGGCGGAGCTCGTGCCTGCCCGTCCAGGGGGCGATCGGACGCGCCGGGCACCCGCTCGCTCCCCGCGATCGGGCGACCGCGCCGGGTACCGGCCGCCTCCCGCATCGTGGACGTCGCCGCGCACATCGTGGACAGCGGGCGCGGGGCCGGGGACCTGGGCGGGAACCTCGCGAATGCCGTGCTCGTTCCACTACACGAACGCCGGTCGCACCGATAGGGTGCGGTGTCTGCCACAATTTGCCCCGCCCGCCGGGCGCACGGTGGCCTCCGCGTGCGGCCGTGTGCGGTGCGGGGAGCGCGGACGGCGAGGTTCCGCGCGCGAAGCTGGAGGCGTTGAGTCCGGTGTCCTTCCTGATCCGGGTGCAGATACCGGACCGTCCGGGTGTGCTGGGGGCGGTCGCATCCGCACTCGGCGAGATCGGCGCCGACATCCTCAGCGTCGACGTGGTGGAGCGCGGCGGGGACGTGGCGATCGACGACATGGTCGTCGAACTGCCGTCGGGCCGCCTCCCGGACATCCTGATCACCGCCGCGGAGTCGGTGGACGGCGTGGAGGTCGACGCGGTCCGCCCGTACGCGGGCGTGCTGGACACCCACCGCGAGCTGGAGCTCGTGGAGGACATCGCCGCGGAGCCGGGCAACGGGCTGCAGATCTTCGCCGAAGGCGTCCCGAAGATCATCCGGTCGGGCTGGGCCATCGTGTTCGGCCACCACTCGGGCGGCGCCGAGCAGCTGGCCGCGAGCTCGTCGGCCCCGCAGGAGGGCTACCTCGAACTGCCGTGGTTACCGCTGCCGCGGGCCACGATCCTGGACGGCGACGAGCTGTGGGTGCCGGAGACGTGGCAGGAGCTGGGCACCGAGCTGGCGGCGACGCCGATCGGCAAGCCGGACCGCGTCCTGCTCGCCGGCCGCCCCGGCGGCCCCATGTTCCGCGCCGCCGAGGTCGCCAGGCTCGCCCACCTCGCCGGCATCGTCTCGGTGGTCCTCGACGGCTGACCAGCTCGCTCGCCGCCAACGGCGAACGAGCCGAACAACCGGCACCGCCGAAGCCTTTCGCTCTTCTCCTATCAGCGGCGAAGCCGCTGAGCAGCGACCACCAGAGCAAAAGGACCACCCGCGGGTTCTCAGCGCTTTCCTCGCGAGGACAGCGATTTCCCTCGTGGCGGAGCCACTTGGGAAATCGATCCCGCAGCGAGGAAAGCGCTGAGGTTCCGCCACCCGCCCCTATCGCAGGGCGATCCGATCACTCAACCTCGAGCGCCGCGGAAGATGCTGCTTCTGGGCCTTGTTCCAGGAGCACCCGGAATCCGGTCTCGTCCAGCACCGGCACCTTCAGCTGCACGGCCTTGTCGTACTTGGAGCCGGGCGAGTCGCCGACGACGACGAACGCGGTCTTCTTCGACACGGATCCGGCGGCGCGGCCGCCGCGGGCCATGATGAACTCCTTGGCCTCGTCCCGGGAGTAGGTCTCGAGCGATCCGGTGACCACGATGGACAGGCCGGTGAGGGTGCGCGGCACGCTCTCGTCCTGCTCGTCGGCCATCCGGACGCCCGCGGCGCGCCACTTGCGGACGACTTCGCGGTGCCAGTCCACCTCGAACCACTCGCGGACGGCGGTGGCGATGGTGGGGCCGACGCCGTCGACGGCGGCGATCTCCTCCTCGGCGGCGTCGTCGATGCGTTCGAGCGAGCCGAACTCGCGGGCCAGGGCCTGGGCGGCGGTGGGGCCGACGTGCCGGATGGAGAGCGCCACGAGCACCCGCCACAGCGGTTTCTCCTTGGCGGCGGCGAGGTTCTTGAGGAGCTTGGCGCCGTTCGCCGACAGCTCGCCCTTCTGGGTGCGGAACAGCTCGGTGCGCAGCAGCTCGTCCTCGCCGAGGTCGAACACGTCGCCTTCGTCGACGAGCACGCCGGAGGACAGCAGGGCGACGGCGGATTCGTAGCCCATGGCTTCGATGTCGAAGGCGCCGCGCCCGGCGAGGTGGAACAGCCGTTCCCGCAGCTGCGCGGGGCAGGACCGGGAGTTGGGGCACCGGATGTCGACGTCGCCTTCCTTCTGCCGGTGCAGGGTGGCGCCGCATTCAGGGCATTCGGCGGGCATCACGAACTCGCGTTCGCGGCCGTCGCGGACGTCGACGACGGGACCGAGCACTTCGGGGATGACGTCGCCCGCCTTGCGGATGACGACGCGGTCGCCGATGAGCACGCCCTTGCGCCGCACTTCGTCGGAGTTGTGCAGGGTGGCCATGGAGACGGTGGAGCCCGCGACCTTGACGGGTTCCATCTCGGCGTAGGGGGTGACGCGGCCGGTGCGGCCGACGTTGACCTTGATGTCGCGCAGCGTCGTGGTGGCCTGTTCCGGCGGGTACTTGTAGGCGATGGACCAGCGCGGGGCGCGGGAGGTGGTGCCGAGGCGGCGTTGCAGCGACACCTCGTCGACCTTGATGACGACGCCGTCGATCTCGTGCTCGGCGGTGTCCCGGTTCTCGCCCCAGTACCGGACGTGCTCCACAATCTCGTCCACAGTGGACAGCACGCGGGTGTGCCGGGACACCGGCAGGCCCCAGGCCTTCAGCGCGGCGTAGGACTCGGACTGCCTGCCCGGTTCGAAGCCCTCCCGCTTGCCGAGGCCGTGGCAGATCAGCCGCAGCGGGCGGCGGCGGGTGACGCGCGGGTCCTTCTGCCGCAGCGACCCGGCGGCCGCGTTGCGCGGGTTCGCGAACGGGGACTTGCCCGCATCGACCAGCGCCGCGTTCAGCTCGGCGAACTCCTCGACGCGGAAGAACACCTCGCCGCGCACCTCCACCAGCGCGGGCACCGGGTACTCGTCGGTGCCGTGCAGCTCGGTGGGCACGTCGCCCATGGTGCGCACGTTGAGCGTCACGTCCTCGCCGGTGCGGCCGTCGCCGCGGGTGAGCGCGCGCGCCAGCTTCCCGTCCCGGTACAGCAGGTTGATCGCCAGCCCGTCGATCTTCAGCTCGCACAGGTAGTGCACGTCGGTGCCGACCTCGCGCTCCACCCGGTCCACCCAGGCCCGCAGCTCCTCGGTGTCGAAGGCGTTGTCCAGGCTGAGCATCCGCTCCAGGTGGTCCACGGCGGTGAACTCGGTGGAGAAGGTGCCGCCGACGGTCTGCGTCGGCGAGTCGGGGGTGCGCAGCGCGGGGTGCTCGGCTTCGAGCCGCTGCAGTGCCGTGAACCGCTCGTCGAACTCGGAGTCGGCGATGGTGGGCGAGTCGAGCACGTAGTACCGGAACTGGTGACCGCGGACCTCCTCGGCCAGCGCCGCGTAGTGCTCCCGCACGTCGGCGGGCACGTCCTCCACGCCCTCCGCCTCGTCGACGGCGGGGTCGGCGACCGGGTCGGCGGGCAGGTCCGCATCCGGGTTCGCGGCGGTTCCGCCCTGCTCAGGCCCGGTCGGGTCGGTCGTGGGGCCGGTCTTCTCGCCGGAAGCGCTACCGGCGCGGTCCTTGCTGGTCACGCACTGAGCCTAACCAGCGGCCCCGACACCTCGCGCGGATCACCCGGCAGCGCGGCGCGCCCGGGCGGTGCGATCACCGCGGGCCACCGGCGGGCGTCCCGGACCACCGTTCCGGGCGAGGGGCGGGGTCACTCCGCGTCGTCCGGCGCGGCGGCGGCCAGGCCGCGCACCAGCTCGCGGAACTCCAGCAGGCCCACCGCGCCCTGCGGTTCCCGCTCGGCGGTCTCCACCCTGCCGAGCCGGTCCGCGGCGAGCCGCTCGCCGAGCGCCGCGTCCAGCGGCAGGAACGTCAGCGCCGAGCGGGCCGCGGGCTCCAGCTCGGCGAAACCCGGGTGGTGGACGGCCACGTCCACCAGTCCTCCGGCCTCGTCGACCTGGGCGAACACCCGCACCTCGGCCAACCGGTAGCGCTCGCCCGCCAGGTTCACCGTGACCTGCGTCGGGTCCGGCACCGGGGGCACCGCGTCGTGGTACTCGAACAGCAGGTCGCCCCGGGGCGCGGCGGCCAGCCAGGCATCGGTGTAGGGCCGCACCCGCGGATCGCCCTGGCCGCTGACGACGAGCGCGTACGAGGTGCGCTCGCCCTGCTCCACCGAGAACGCCAGGTCGGGGTGCAGCGCGGTGACGGCCGCGGCGAGCTCCTCGTCCAGCTGCTGCGGGTTCCCCTCGCCGAGGGCCGCGGCGAGCTCGGGGAGCAGTTCGTCCCAGCGGCGCCAGAACTCCGCGGCCTTCGCCCGCGCATCGGCGGCCACGTCGTCGACCTCGTCGGGCGCGTCCTGGTCGGCGCGGCGGCGGAAGAACCTCAGCATCCCCCCATTGTGCCGCCCGGACCCCGGGCGCCGCGGGCGTTCCGGAAGATCCCCGTACCGCAACGGGAATTCGGGACCGCGCGGCGCCGGAGTCCCGACCGTCCCGGCGCCGCGGTCCGCCGATGCGCGGATCGGCGGCAACACCGGCTCAACGCCCGCGTCGACCTCGCAGCCGGAACGACCCGACAGCCGGATCGACTTCGTCGCCGGACCCGGATCGACCCGGAGCCGCATCAATCACGCAGCCCGATCGACCACGCAGCCCGATCGACCACGCAGCCGGAACGACCTCGCAGCCGGATGAACATCGCCGCCGGAACGACCCGGCGACCGGCTCACCCCAGCGCCGCGGTCACCAGGTCGGTCAGGTCGCGGCGTTCGATCCGCAACCGCCCCGCCTCGGCCAGCGCGCCGAGCAGCGCGGTCAGCGGATCGCGGTTCGTGGCCTGCCGCAGCACTTCCAGCGCCCGCACCCGCGCCCGGTCCACGCTCGTCACCGGCGCCCGGTGCAGCTCCCAGCGCCGCAGCCGCACCACCTCGCCGATCGCGGTGGCGTCCGGTTCCGCGCCGTTCTCCAGACCGCGCAGCGTCGCCGCCACCACCAGCTGGTCGTGGCCCGCGGTCAGGTCCAGCACGTGCCGCGCCACGCTCACCGCGGCCCGCCTGCACCGGGCGGGACCGGCGTTGCGCACCAGGTCGAGCAGTTCGGCGGAGTCGACCTCGAAGTCCTCGGCGGCGGGCCGGATGCCGATCTGGTCCAGCCCCACCTCGTCGAGCAGCGCCTCCGGGGAGCTCGGCAGGTCCAGCGGCCAGGCAGCGACCGGGTAGGTGGCGAAGTCGCCCTCGAACCACTCGGGCGTCAGCGGTTCCCCGGTGACCCGGGCGGCCAGCGCCAGCATCAGCTCGATCGTGTCGGCGCCGCGCTCCCCCGGTCCGCTGCCCGCCCACGGGAGCCCGGCGCGGACCTCCTCCAGGCTGTCCGGCCGGGTGCCCTGGCGGAACGCGGGCATCAGCGCTTCGAAGGAGGTGCGCACCTCGCCGTCCACGGCGTGGCTGAACTGGGTGAGCCCGTTGACGTTCCAGAACGCCGAGACCACCTCGGTGCCGCGGCTGGCGCGGCGCAGCACTTCCGGTCTGCTGCCCTGGAATCCGCCGTCCTCGGCGACCAGCGTCCAGTCCCCGGCGCTGCGCAGCCCGATCACCGGATACCGGTCCTGGTGCGCGAAGGCCTCTTCGCAGTACTCGTCGAAGTCCAGCGGGCGCCGATGCTCGGTGATGGCGCCGAACCGGCCCGCGATCGCGTCGAGACCGGTGCCGCGCACGAAGGTCAGGCACGCGGCGTCCTGGACGGTGCTGCGGTGCACCCATCCGAACCGCTCGACTTCCCCGGTGTTCGACACGTCTGGTTTCTTACCATCGCTCGGACATTCAGGTGACGTGAACGGCATGAACGATCTTGCCCATCAGGAGGATTCTCCGCGCCACCGCTAGCGTTCCGCCGCTTCGGCGAACACCTCGTTGACCTGTCGCGCCACCGCGGGCGCCCGCCGAGCCCACTCGGGCGAGGCGCCGGCCAGCCCGCAGGACGGGCTCACCGCGGCGCGTTCCAGCAGCGCCTTCGGCGCGAAACCGAGGCGGGCGGCCAGTTCCAGCCCGGGCCGGGCCAGGTCCCGCGGATCCGGGCGGTGCTCCGGGTCGGTGCCGGGGACGAGGCCGAGCAGCAGCCGGGTGCCCTCCTCCCACGCTTCGCCGAGCTCGTCGGCGAACGCCCCGGTGACCGAGCCGAGCCCGGTCGCGTCCAGCGCGATCGTCCCGGCGCCCGCGCCGCGCAGCAGCCGCACCGGCGGCCGGGGCGCGCAGCAGTGCACGATCACCGGCTGCCCGGTGGCGGCGGCGAGACCGTCGATCAGGTCCGCGAGCAGCCGCTGCGCCTCCGGGCCGGGCACCGCGGGCACCTGGCCGTAGCCGGACGGGGTGGGCAGGTTCCCGGCGAGCACCGCGGGCAACGACGGTTCGTCCAGCTGCACCACGACGGGTGCGCCGGTGCGGGCGGCGACCTGCGCGGCGTGCACCCGGAGTCCTTCCCCGAGGGATTCGGCGAAGTCCCGCAGCGCGCCGGGATCGGTGAGCACCCGGTGCCCGCGCTCCAGCTCGATGCCCGCCGCCAGCGTCCACGGGCCCGCGGCCTGCACCTTCACCGCGCGCGGCGCACCGGCTTCGGCGACGGCCTGCTCGACGGCGTCCAGGTCCCAGCGCAGCAGGTCCAGCGCCCGCCGGTGGTCCCGCCCGGGTCGGCCCGCGACGCGGTAGCCGGAGGGCACCACCTCGACGGCCAGGTCGACGAGCAGCCCGGCGGTGCGGCCGAGGATGTCGGCGCCGACTCCGCGCGCGGGCAGTTCCGGGAACGGCATCAGGTCCGGGAGCTCGCCCAGCACCGTCCGGGCGGCTTCCAGCGGATCGGTTCCCGGCATCGAGCCGATGGCGGTCGCGATCCCGGGGTTCCACGCTGCGTCACTCACGACCCCATTATCGGCGGCGCCCACGGGCGGACCGGCAGGCGGGATGCGCACGCTAGGTTAGGCTAACCATGCTTACCGCCCTTCGGTGTCACCCGCTCGGGCGCGCCGGTTCTGCGAAGGAGTACTCCATGCCGCTGTCGTCCGGGACGTCCGCACTCTCGCGCCGCGGATTGCTGCAAGCCGCGGGGGCGCTCGCCGTGCTGGGCGCCGCGGGGTGCGCGGGAGGCGGCGGTGCCGCCCAGCCCGAAGGGGCGACCCGCAGCGTCGACTCGCACCTCGGCCCGGTGACCATCCCGGCCGACCCGCAGCGCGTCGTGTGCCTCGACCAGTACGCCACCATCGCGCTGCTGGACGTGGGCATCCGGCCCGCCGCCACCGTCGACGGCCTGGACGACTGGATGCCGCAGCAGCACAAGGCGGCCTACGACCAGCTGCCCCGCGTCGGCGGCTACCAGCCGGAGATGGAACGGGTGATCTCCATGCACCCCGACCTGATCATCGGCAACAGCGCGTTCACCCTCACCGGCGGCAGCACCTACGAGCAGCTGTCCGGCATCGCGCCGACCGTCATCCTCACCTCCCGGGTGTCCGGCGAGTGGCAGGAGATGGCGTTGCAGGCCGCGAACATCGTGAACCGGCCGGAGCCGATGAACCGGCTGCGCGACGACTACCTCGCGCGGGCGAAGAAGATCCGCGAGACGTACGCGGACGCGCTGGGCCGCACCCGGTTCAACCTGGTGGCCTCGTTCAGCTCGGGCAGCTGGAACCTGTGCCTGCCGGATTCGTGGAGCGGCGTGGTGCTGGCCGAGGCGGGCGGCCGGTTCGGCTCCGCCGCCGAAGGCAAGACCGGCAGCGCCGTGGAGCACTCGTACGAGCAGCTGGGCGTGCTCAACGACACCGATGTGCTGCTGTACCAGGTGAACCCGGACGGCTCCGCGGAACCGGCGATGGAGGCGCTGCTCGGGCAGGGCGCGTTCCAGAACCTGCCCGCCGTTCGCGAGCGGCGCGGCATCCCGTTCCACAACCTGTACGTCTTCGGCTACTCCCAGGCCGTCGCGGCGCTGGACGAGCTCGAAGCGATCCTCAAGACCCGCTGACCTCGAGGTGAATGGCCCACCCGCCCACGAGGACGGGGCGAATGGGCCATTCACCTGAGGTGGTCGTCTCCGTACCTGCCCGGCGGGTCATGTCGGTTTCCCGTCAGCGAGGAAGCCGCTGAGGTTCCGCCACCTGACCACTACGCGGCGGAAGCAGCGAGAACAGGCGATCAGCGGGTCGCCGAGATGAGGCCGCTGCCCAGGACGAGGTCGCCATCGGGCTCCGGGCGGTAGAGGACGATCGCCTGCCCGGGGGCGACGCCGCGCAGCGGTTCGGTGAGCTCCACGCGCAGGCCGCCGTCCGCGACCTCGGCGACCGCGCCCGCGGTGCCGCCGTGCGCGCGCACCTGCACCACGCACTCCGTGGACCCGTCGAGCTCCCGCTCCGACGGCCAGATCGGGCGCTTCGCGTCGATCCCGGTCACCCCGAGGTGATCGGCCGAACCGACCTTCACGGTGCCCGACACGGGTTCCAGCGACAGCACGTAGCGCGGCTTCCCGTCCGGCGCGGGCGCCTCGATGCCGAGGCCCTTGCGCTGCCCGACGGTGAACCCGTGCACCCCGGTGTGCCTGCCCAGTACCGCGCCCGTCTCGGCGTCCACCAGCTCGCCGGGGGCCTGGCCCAGCTTCGACTCCAGGAACGACCGGGTGTCGCCGTCCGGGATGAAGCAGATGTCGTGGCTGTCCGGCTTCTGCGCGACGGCCAGGTCGCGGAGTTCGGCCTCGGCCCGCACCTCGGACTTCAGCGAGCCGCCCAGCGGGAACATCGAGTGCCGCAGCTGCTCGGCCGTCAGCGAGGCCAGCACGTAGGACTGGTCCTTGCCCTCGTCGCGGCTGCGCCGCAGCTCCGGCACGCCGTCCTGCACGACGAGCCGGGCGTAGTGCCCGGTGCACACCGCGTCGAAGCCGAGCGCCATCGCCTTCTCCAGCAACGCCTCGAACTTGATCTTCTCGTTGCAGGTGAGGCACGGGTTCGGGGTCCGCCCGGCGGCATACTCGCCGACGAAGGTCTCGATGACCTCCTCGGTGAACCGCTCGGCGAAGTCCCACACGTAGAACGGGATGCCGAGGATGTCGGCGGCGCGGCGCGCGTCCCGCGAGTCCTCGATGGTGCAGCAGCCGCGGGCGCCGGTGCGCAGCGTGCCGGGTTTCGCCGACAGCGCCAGGTGCACGCCGGTCACGTCGTGCCCGGCCTCCACCGCGCGGGCCGCGGCGACCGCGGAGTCCACCCCGCCGCTCATCGCAGCAAGTACTCGCACTGCCTCACACCTCCGTCGTGGCGGTCGTCTTCGCCGCCGCCCGGCGCAACCCGGTCAGCCCGGCGTTGCGCGCTCGTTCCACCACCGGCCCGATGGCCTCGGTCAGCGCCCGCACGTCGGCGCCGGTGGAGTCGTGTCCCAGGGAGAACCGCAGCGAGCTGCGCGCCGCCCGCGGTTCGGCCCCCATCGCCAGCAGCACGTGGCTCGGTTCGGCGACGCCCGCGGTGCAGGCGGAACCGGTGGAGCACTCGATGCCGTGCGCGTCCAGCAGCATCAGCAGGCTGTCGCCCTCGCAGCCGGGGAAGGTCAGGTGCGCGTTGCCGGGCAACCGCGCGGGCACCGGGCCCGCCACCGACAGGTCCGGGTCGCCGTTGAGCACCACGTCCGGCACCGCGGCGCGCACCCCGGCGAGGAGTTCGTCGCGCAGCGCGGCGACCGCGGGCACGTGCGCGGCGCGCTGCTCGACGGCCTCGCGGGTCGCGGCGGCCAGGCCGATCACCCCGGGCACGTCCAGCGTCCCGGAGCGCACCTCCCGCTCCTGGCCACCGCCGTGCTGCAGCGGGGTGCAGGGCACGTCGCGCGCCAGCAGCAGCACGCCCGCGCCGTAGGGGCCGCCGACCTTGTGCCCGGTCATGGTGAGCGCGGCCGCGCCGGAAGCGGCGAAGTCGACCGGCACGGTGTCCACGGCCTGCACCGCATCGGTGTGCAGCGGCACCCCGAAGCGGGCGGCGATCGCGGCGAGCTCGGGGATCGGGTTCACGGTGCCGACCTCGTTGTTCGCCCACATCACGGTGGCCAGCGCGACGCGGTCGGGGTCGGCGCGCAGCGCCTCCTCGAACGCCTCCGGGCGCACCCGGCCGTGCTCGTCGACGGGCAGCCAGGTGACGTCGGCGCCTTCGTGCTCGGCGAGCCACTCCACGGTGTCCAGCACCGCGTGGTGCTCCACCGCGGACGCCAGCACCCGGTTGCGCGCCGGGTCCTGGCCGCGGCGGGCCCAGAAGATGCCCTTCACCGCGAGGTTGTCGCTCTCGGTGCCGCCGCCGGTGAACAGCACCTCGGAGGGCCGGGCGCCGAGCGCGGTCGCGATGGTCTCGCGGGACTCCTCCACGGCGCGGCGGGCCCGGCGGCCCGAGGTGTGCAGGGACGAGGCGTTGCCCAGCCGGGCCAACGCCTCGCTCATCGCCGTGACCGCTTCCGCCCGCATGGGCGTGGTGGCGGCGTGGTCGAGGTAAGTCATCGCCCTACCAGGGTAATGCAGGCTCGTCGACCGACTCGCCGTGCCAGGGGCTCGGTCACGCCCGACCGGCGCGGAACACGCGGACGGCGCCGAGCGCGGCGATCACCGCCAGCCCCAGGTCCAGCGGCACCACCCCCGCGGTGGCCGCTCCCGGCACGGCCAGCGCGGCCACCAGCACGCCGCCGAGCCCCACCAGCAGCGCCTGCCCGAGCATGTCCGAGATCTGCAGCGCCGAGGAGTGGAACCCGCGCTGCTCCGGCGCCGACAGCCCCAGCACCCGCACCGAGGTGCTCGCCACGCCGAGCCCCATCCCGACCCCGCCGAGCGACCACAGCACGAACACCGGCCACGCCGCACCGCCCGCCGGGGCGATCAGCACCAACCCCGCCACCGCGATCGCCACCAGCACCAGACCCGCTCCCACCAGGTACTCCCGGCGCGCACCGGCCCGGCGGCTCTGCCACAGCGCCCCGACCGACCAGCCGAGCGAACCGACGGTCAACGGGACGCCCGCCGCCGTCGGCGAGAACCCGTGCACCACCGACAAGGTCAACGGCACGAACGCCTGCGCGGTGAAGAACACCCCGGCGAGCAGCCCCCGCGCGAGCACCATCACCGGGATGCCCGGCCGCCCGGTCCCGGTACCGCTCGGCAGCAGCACCCGCAGCGACGGCACCAGCACCAGCAGCCCTGCCAGGCCCGCCACCAGCACCGGCCACCGCACTCCCCCGGCCGAACCGGACAGGTCCTGCGCCGCCCAGTTCAACCCGACGGTCCCGGCCGCGGCCCCCACCGCCGCCAGCGGCAGCCCCGGCACCGGCGCGGCCTCCGGTTCGCCCTCGGAACCGATCCGCCGCACCGTCGGCACCAGCAGCAGCGCCCCGAGCACCATCAGCGGCGCCAGCCCGAGGAACACCCACCGCCAGCCCACGTGCTCGGTCAACGCCCCCGCCACCACCGGCCCGAGCAGCGCGGGCACCACCCACGCCGCGGACAGCGCGCCGAACGCGGCGGGCCGGTCCCGCTCCGGGTAGACGCGGGCGATCAGCACGTACAGCGCGACGATCTGCGCCCCCGCGCCGAGCCCCTGCAGCGCGCGGGCGACCAGCAGCACCGCCATCCCCGGCGCGAACCCGGCGATGACCAGGCCCGCCGCGAACGTCGGCATCGCCACCAGCAGCGGCACCGCCGGGCCGCGCCGGTCGCACACCCGGCCCGCGACGACGGTGCCGATGGCGCTGGCGGCCATGAAGATCGTGAACGGCCACGAGTACCACTGCTCGGCGCCCCACTCGCGCACGATCGTCGGCAGCGCGGTCCCGATGCCCATCGCCTCGAACGCGGCGAGCGTGATGACGAGGACGAGCCCGGCGGTGAAGTTCCGCCGCTGCGGGCTCCACAGCGCGCTGGTCGGCGGACGGGCGGACTCGGTGGCTTCGTCGTCGATCGTCACCCGGTGAGCCTGCAACCTGCACCCCGGTCGAAGTCCAGCCGGGTCCACCGTTCGGCGGTGCGCCCCGCGCGCCGGGCCGGACGCCCGCGGTCGCTCCTAGGCTGGTCCCGGAGCGAGCCGCCACCACGGAGGAGCAGGTCATGGTCGATGCCCAGCAGCAGTTGGACTCGGTGCGGCGCACCGTCGGCACCCGCGAACTCGCGACCGGACCAGCGCGGGTCGCGGTGCTCGCCGAACGGCTGGACGCGCCGCTCGACGAGGTCTGGGACGCGGTGACGAACGCCGACCGGATCCCGCGCTGGTTCCTGCCGATCAGCGGCGACCTGCGACTCGGCGGCCACTACCAGCTGGAAGGGCACGCGGGCGGCACCGTGCAGCGCTGCGACCCGCCGCACTCCTTCGCCGCGACCTGGGAGTTCGGCGGCGAGGTGAGCTGGATCGAGGTGCGGTTGCGCGCCGCCGACGGCGGCACCGAACTGGAGCTGGAGCACGTGGCGCACGTGTCCGCGGAACGCTGGGCGCAGTACGGGCCCGGCGCGGTCGGCCTCGGCTGGGACTCGATGCTGCTCGGCCTCGCCTCCCACCTGGCGCCCGAAGGCGGGATCACCCCGGAGGAAGGCCCGCAGTGGCTCGCGTCCGAGGAAGGCCTGCGGTTCCTGCGCGCCGGCTCCGAAGCCTGGTACGCGGCGAGCGTCGCCGCGGGCACCCCCGAACCGGAAGCGCGCGCCGCCGCCGACCGCACCCTCGCCGCCTACACCGGCGAGGAATGAGCGAACCTCGGCGCACCGGCACCACCCGGGCCGCCCGCGACGGCAGGAAGAGGACGATGGAGAAGTACGGCGACACCCTGTTCACCCTGGACGCCGACGAAGAGGCGCGGCTCGACCTGCTGTGCCGGATCTTCGACCCCGAGACCACCCGCCTGCTCGCCGAACTCGGCACCCGGCCCGACGCCCGCTGCCTGGAGATCGGCGCCGGCTCCGGATCGATCGCCCGCTGGTGGTGCGAGCACCTCCCCGACGGAGAAGTGGTCGCCACCGACGTGGAGACCTCGCTGCTCGAACGCCACCAGCGCCCCGGCCTCACCGTGCTGCGCCACGACGTGGTCCGCGACGCGTTCCCGCCGGAGTCGTTCGACGTGATCCACGCCCGGCTGGTGCTGTCCCACCTCCGCGAACGCGACGAGGTGCTGCGCCGGATGCGGGACTGGCTGCGGCCCGGCGGCGTGGTGCTGGTCGAATCGTTCGGCTGGTTCCCGCTGGAGGGCTCGCCGAACCCGGTGTACCGCCGGGTGCTGCAGCAGTGGAGCGACCTGCTGCAGGAGGTCGTGGGCACCGACAGCGGCTGGTCCCGGCGCCAGCCCGGATCGCTGCTCGAACTCGGCTACCGGGACGTCGGGGCGCGCACCGGCACCTGGCACCTGCGCGGCGGCACCGAGCTCGCCGAGTTCTGGCGGCGCGGCGTGGCGATGTCCGCGCGGCGGCTGCTCGCCGACGGGCGGGTGGCGGAGGACGAACTGGCGGAATTCGACCGAATGCTGCGGAATCCGGGGTTCTGGGACCTAGCCCCCGCCTTCGTCCAAGCCTTCGGCCACCGCTGAGGAATTCCCCTGGGGGCTTTCCTTCGGGGGCGGGTGGCGGAACCTCAGCGCTTTCCTCGCTGCGGGATCGTTTTCACCGGTGGCTCCGCCACAGGCGAAAACGCTGTCCTCGCGAGGAAAGCGCTGAGAACCCGCTGCGGTGCCGGTTGCATGCGTGGTCGGCGGCTCAGCGGCTTCGCCGCTGACAGGAGAAGGACACTGCTCGCGGTGCTCGGTTCGAGGTCGCTTCTTCGTCGGTGGTCAGGCTGCTGTCGGGAGTGGGGGGTGGGGCTGGTTCGCGGGGTGGTGGTCCGCTGCGGAGGTGGCTCGGGTGACGGCGTGCTGGGCGCGGCGGGCCAGGTCCGCTCTGGGGCCGGGCGGGAGCTCCGGCAGCACGTCGAACTCCACCACCAGGTCCCGCGCCCGCGCCACCGCCAGCACCGACTCCAGCAGCGTCGCCGCCCCGACGAACGCGGCCACCGTCGTCGGCTCCCCGGCCCTGGTGCGGAACCGCAGCGCCACCGGCCGCACCGGCACGCCCGCGTCCAGCGCGGCCTGGAACACCGCGGGCCGGTAGCGCCCGGCGGCCCGCCCGCACCACGTGGTGCCCTCCGGGAAGGCGCCGACGACCGCACCGCCGCGCAGCGCGCCCGCGATCGCCCCGACCGCCGCGGGCAGCGCCGAGAGCCGCTCCCGGTCGATGTAGAGGGTGCCGACGCGCGTCGCCAGCGGCCCCACCACCGGCCAGTCCCGCAGCTCGGTCTTCGCCAGCAGCCGCATCGGCCGCACCGCCATCAGCGCCACCACGTCCAGCCAGGACACGTGGTCGGTGACGACCAGGCAGCCCGCGCCGCCGATCTCGCCGCGCACCACGAACCGCACGCCGAACGCGCGCAGCAGCGCCCGGAACCAGGCCCGCACCAGCGCGGTGCGCAGCGGTCCGCGCAGCAGCGCGAACACCACCCCGAGCACGATCCCCAGCAGCACGAGCACGACCGCTCGGGACAGCCGCAGCACCACCAGGTGGGTGCCCGCCCGCGGAGCGCCCGGCCCCGGCAGGCACCCGGGCCCGCACGGGGACTCCGGGAACCACGGGTGCGTCATGCCGCCGCGCCCAGGAAGAACCGCAGGTACCGCTGGTCGATCTCGGTGAAGTTGAGCAGCACGAAGAAGTCCGCGACCCCGAACTCCGGGTCGTGCGCGGGCGGCCCGCACACCCAGGCCCCGAGCCGCAGGTAGCCCTTCAGCAGCGGCGGCATCGGCCCGCGGTGGGTGCGCGGCACCCCGTCCGGGTCCCACGGCAGGTAGGGCCGCACCTGCAGCTCGGCCGGCGAGGCGTGCTTCGCGGACACGGTGTCCCACACCTTCGCCGCGAGCGGCCCGCCGTCGTCCAGCGGCACCGAGGCGCACCCGGCGAGCCAGGTGTGGCCGGACAGCAGCATGTAGCGGGCGATCCCCGCCCACACCAGGCTCACCACCGCGCCGGAGCGGTGGTCGCGGTGCACGCAGGACCGGCCGGTCTCGACCAGGGCCGGGCGCAGCGAGGTGAGCGAGCCCAGGTCGAACTCGCCCTCGGAGTACAGCTTCCCGGCGGCGTGCGCGCGTTCCGGCGGGAGCATCCGGTAGGTCCCGACGACCGCCCCGGAGCGGTCGTCGCGGACGATCAGGTGATCGCAGAAGTCGTCGAACGGATCGGTCTCCACGCCGGGCAGGTCGGCGTGCACGGTGGCGCCCATCTCCTCGGCGAACACCTGGTAGCGCAGGCGTTGGGCGGCCCGCACCTCCTCGGTGTCCCTGGCGACGAGCAGCGAGTAGTGGGCGCCGTCGGTGGCGGGCGATCCTGCGGGCGCGGTGCTGGCAAGCAGCTGCGACTCGGACATGCCTGCAGGTGTATCGCCGCGCGCAGGAAGTGCAGTAGATCGGACGAGGGCACGCAGCAGGAACTTTCGGTGAATGCGCGGTACTCGATCGATGCGGTGCGGCTCGCGGGCCGCGGCGAGGCGGGAAGTAGGTTGGCGGGATGGCTGAGCCCGACCGGAACCTCGTGGAACTGTTCACCGACGGCGCGTGCAGCGGCAACCCCGGCCCCGGCGGGTGGGGCGTGGTGCTGCGCTACGGCGACCACGAGCGCGAGCTGCACGGCGGGGAGCCCGCCACCACGAACAACAAGATGGAGCTCACCGCGGTCATCGAAGGCCTCGCCGCGCTGAACCGCCCGGTGCCGCAGGTCCACGTGTTCAGCGACAGCACCTACGTGCTCAAGGGCATCTCGGAGTGGATGCGCGGCTGGAAGCGCAACGGCTGGCTCACGTCGGCGAAGAAGCCGGTGAAGAACGCGGACCTGTGGCAGCGCCTGGACGCCGAGGTGCAGCGGCACGGCGAGGTCCGGTGGAACTGGGTGAAGGGCCACAACGGCCACCCGGAGAACGAGCGCGCCGACAAGCTCGCCTGCCAAGGCCGCGACGAGCACCGCTGACCCGCGGCCCGGCCCACCACCGGCGCGGCGCGGGCGGCCCGTCGGCCCGCGAACGCGCCGCACCCCCGGGAGGCCGGACGCACACCAGGCCGGACGCACACGGAGCCGGAGCCCCGCGAGGCCGGGCGCGCACGAGGCCGCTCCCGCGCGAAACCGGACGCACGCGAGACCGGACGCACCCGAAGCCGCACGCACACGCGAGGCCGCACGCACGCGAACGGGCCGCACCCCACGAGGAGGTGCGGCCCGTTCGCTGCGCGGTGGAGGGCTCAGCCCTTGCGCTTGCCGACCTCTTCGGTCAGCTGCGGGGCGACCTTGAACAGGTCGCCGACCACGCCGTAGTCGGCGATCTCGAAGATCGGCGCCTCGGCGTCCTTGTTGACGGCCACGATCGTCTTCGAGGTCTGCATGCCGGCGCGGTGCTGGATGGCGCCGGAGATCCCGAGGGCGATGTACAGCTGCGGCGAAACGGTCTTGCCGGTCTGCCCGACCTGGAACTGGTGCGGGTAGTAGCCGGAGTCGACCGCGGCGCGGGACGCGCCGACCGCCGCGCCGAGCGAGTCGGCGAGCTTCTCGACGACGTCGAACGACTCGGCCGAACCGACACCGCGGCCACCGGAGACGACCACGGAGGCCTCGGTGAGCTCGGGGCGGTCCCCGGCCTCGGCGGGCTGCACACCGGTGATCTTGGCGTTCTTCGCGCCGTCGACCGCGGGCACCTCGACCGATTCCTGGGCACCGGCGCCCGCGGCCTGCTCGGCCTCGACGCTGCCGGGCAGCACGGTCACGACCGGCGTGCCCGTGGTGACCTGCGCCTTGGCGTTGTAGGTGCCGCCGAACAGCGAGTGCGAGCCGATCCCGTCGCCGTCGATGTCGACGACCTCCGAGAGCAGGCCCGAGCCGAGCCGCACGGCCAGCCGGCCCGCGATCTCCTTGCCGTCGATCGAGCCCGGTACCAGCACCGCGGCCGGGGAGGCCGAGCCGACCAGCGACGCGAGCACGTCGACGGCCGGGGTGACCAGGTAGGACGCGGTGTCGGCGGACTCGGCCGCGTACACCTTCTCGGCCCCGTAGGACGCCAGCACGTCGGCCAGCTTGCCCGCTTCACCGGGCTCGCCGACGACGACCGCGGACGGCGCGCCGAGGCGGCGGGCCGCGGTCAGCAGCTCCAGGGTGACCTTCTTGACCTCGCCGCCGGAGTGGTCGACGAGGACCAGAACTTCAGACATGTCTTTATCTCCTCGCGAACCTAGGACTCAGACCAGCTTCTCGGCGGCCAGGAACTCGACGATCTTGGTGCCGCCGTCGCCCTCGTCGTTGACGCGCTGGCCGGCCTGCTTCGGCGGCTTCGGCGCGGACTCGACGACCTTGGACCCGGCGCCGGCGAGGCCGACCTCGGAGGCGTCGATGCCCGCGTCGGCCAGCGTCAGCACGGAGACCGGCTTCTTCTTGGCGGCCATGATGCCCTTGAAGGACGGGTAGCGCGGTTCGTTGATCTTCTCGGTGACCGACACGACCGCGGGCAGGTTCGCCTCCAGGCTGATGATGCCCGCGTCGGTCTCGCGCTCGATGCTGATCGTCGAGCCGTCGGTGGTGACCTTGCGCGCGTAGGTCAGCTGCGGGAGGCCCAGCAGCTCGGCCAGCATCGCCGGGACCGCGCCCACGCGGCCGTCGGTGGCCTCGTTGCCCGCGAGCACCAGGTCCACGGAGTCGACGGTGCCGACGACCTTCGCGAGGGCCTTCGCGGTGGAGACCGCGTCGGAACCGGCCAGCGCCTCGTCGGAGAGGTGCACCGCCTTGTCCGCGCCCATCGACAGCGCCTTGCGGATCGCGTCGGTGGCGCGGTCGGGGCCCATGGCCACGACGGTCACCTCACCACCCTGCGCCTCCTTGATCAGCAGCGCCTCTTCCACCGCACGTTCGTTGATCTCATCCAGCACGGCGTCCGCCGACTCGCGGTCGAGCGTGTGGTCGGAGTCTTTGAGCTTGCGCTCGGACCACGTGTCGGGCACCTGCTTCACCAGGACGACGATGTTCATGGGTCCTCTTCGACCTCCTGCGGACTTCACGTCGGCTTCGCTTGCGTTTCGCGCGGTTGCGCGGGGCTTCCGGTCGGTGCGATGACACCGCTACCGGGAAGTTCGACCTTGCCATGGCGCACTGGTGGTGGCACAGTGACGCCGCCCACCCCGGATGTTACTTGCCGGTAGCCCCTGCGCAACCGAGGTTTCCCGTGACGGTACTCACGTCGCCGTCAGGACTTCCCACCAGTCCCGCGGAAGTCCGCCCCGGGAATTCCCCCGGCCAAGATCTGAAAACTTTCACAAGTGACTAGCCTGCACGCCATGAACCACCACGTCGCCATCGTGACGGACTCCACCGCCTCGATCCCACCCGACGTCGCCGAGCAGCTGAAGATCTGCGTGATCCAGCTGGAACTCACGATCGGCGACCAGGAGAACGACGAACGCCGCATCCCGCACGCGGAACTCGCGCAGGCGATGCGCGACGGCACCCACGTCGAAACGGGACCACCGCCGCCACCCGCGTTCTTCTGGAACTACAACGACGCCGCCTCCTCCGGGGCCGAGGCGATCGTGTCCGTGCACATCTCCGAAGGCCTCTCCCAGACCTGCCAGTCCGCGCGCACCGCCGCGGAGGAGATCAGCCTGCCGGTGTTCGTGGTCGATTCGCGGCTGTGCGGGCTCGGCATGGGATTCCCGGTGATCGCCGCTGCCGAGGCCGCCGCCGCGGGCGGCAGCATCCAGGGCGTGCTCGGCGTGCTGGACCGCAGGCTGCGCAGCACCACCCAGATGATCTACGTGGACACCCTGGAGTACCTGCGCCGCAGCGGCCGCGTGGGCCGCGCCCAGGCCTTCTTCGGGCAGGCGCTGTCCATCAAACCGGTGCTGGTGCTGCGCGAGGGCATCCTGGAACCGATGGTCAAGGGCCGCGGACCGGAGCGGGCGCTGAAGAAGGCCATCCGCGAAGCGGTCACCCGCGCGGGAGACGGGCCGGTGGACATCGGCATCGAGCACTTCCAGTACGGCGAACGCGCCCACGAGATCGCCGAGCAGCTGCGCGCCCAGCTCCCGCAGGCCCGCCGCGTCGTCGTCGCCGAGACCAGCGCCATCATCGGCGCGCACGCCGGGCCGGGGGCGCTCGGGCTCACCGTCTCCCCCGCCACCTGATCAGCGCAGCGCCTTGTCCAGGGCCCGGTGGATCCGCTTGGCCGACACCGCCTTCGGGGTGCCGATCGACTGCGCGAACAGCGAGACCCGGAACTCCTCGATCATCCAGCCGACGTCGAGGAGTTCCGGCGCGGGCGCGTGCCCGTCCGGCACCGCGTCCAGCGCGTCCAGGTAGCGGTCCCGCACCTCGTCGACCTGCGCCAGCCACTGCCGGTCCCGCTGCGGGTGGTGCTGGACCTTCTCCAGCCGCTGCTCCACGGCCCGCAGGTAGCGCTCCACGTCCGGCAGCCGCGCCCACCCGGTCTCGGTGACGAACCCGGGGTGCAGCAGCCCGGACAGCTGCTCCTCGACGTCGGCGCGCGAATCGGCCGGCATCGCCTGCGCCCGGTCGGCGAGCGCCGAACGGGCCCGCTGCGCCGCGTCCAGGACCTTCTCCACCTTGGCGGCGGTGTCGGCGGTGACCGGCCCGAGCCCGGCGCGCACCTTCGCCTGCAGCGCCGCGAACCCGTCCTGGCTCCACACCGGACCGCCCGCGTCGGCGACGAGCTTGTCCACCGCGCAGCTCGCGCAGTCCTGCAGCAGCAGTCCCAGATCGCCGTGCGGGGCGGTGCCCAGCACCACGCGGGTGCGGGCGTTCATGCCGCGCTGCAACGACTTCACCGGCGACGGCAGGTTCAGCAGCAGCAACCGCCGGGTGCCGTCCCACAGCGCGCGGCGCTGCTCGGCCTCGGTGTCGAACATGCGGACCGCGACCGAGTCGCCCTCGTCCACCAGCGACGGGTAGGCCTTCACCGCGTTCCCGCCGCGGTCCTGCTCGAAGGTGCGGGGCAGCTCCCCGAAGTTCCACGAGTCCAGCCCGGCGCGTTCCACGGTGCCCGCGGCCGCGGAGATCTCGGCGCGCAGCTTCGGCCGCAGCCGCCGCTTCAGCTCCCCCAGGTCCTTCGACTCGGCGAGCTTCTTCCCGTCGCCGTCGATGACGCGGAACGACATCGACAAGTGGTCGGCCAGCGAATCCACGTCGAACTCGCCCGGTGGCACCGTCACCCCGGTCATCCGGCGCAGCTGGTCGCTGAGCGCCCCGACCAGGTCGCCCTGCAGCGCGGGCATCCGGGACAGCGCGGCCTTCGCGTGGTCGGGGACCGGGACGAAGTTGCGCCGCAACGACTTCGGCAACGATTTGATCAGCGCGACGACGAGCTCCTCGCGCAGGCCCGGGATCTGCCAGTCGAACCCGGCCGGTTCGATCTGGTTGAGCACCGCCAGCGGGACGTGCGCGGTGACGCCGTCGGCGTCGGCCCCCGGCTCGAACTGGTAGGTCAGCTCCAGCCGGTGGCCGCCCTGCTGCCAGGCGTCCGGGTAGTCGTGGTCGGTGACCCGCGCCGACTCCTGGTTGATGAGCATGGACTTCTCGAAGTCGAGCAGTTCCGGTTGCTCGCGGCGGGCCTTCTTCCACCAGCTGTCGAAGTGCCTGCCCGAGACGACCTCGGCGCCGACCCGCTGGTCGTAGAACTCGAACAGCGTCTCGTCGTCGACGAGGATGTCCCGGCGGCGGGCGCGTTCCTCCAGACCCTCCACCTCGGCCAGCAGGGCGCGGTTGTCGTGGAAGAACCGGTGGTTCGTGTCCCAGTCGCCCTCCACCAGCGCGTGCCGGATGAACAGCTCCCGGCACAGCTCCGGTTCGACCCGCCCGTAGTTCACCTTGCGGTCCGCGACCAGCGGCACCCCGTACAGCGTGACCTTCTCGGCGGCGACGACGGCGGCCCGCTTCTTCTCCCAGTGCGGTTCGCTGTAGCTGCGCTTCACCAGGTGCCCGGCGAGCTGCTCCACCCACTCGGGTTCGACGCGGGCGTTGACCCGCGCCCACAGCCGGGAGGTCTCGACGAGCTCGGCGGACATCACGAACCGCGGCGGCTTCTTGAACAGGGCCGAGCCGGGGAAGATCGCGAACTTGGCGCTGCGCGCCCCCAGGTATTCGGTGGCCCCGCGCTGGCGCCGGCCGCTCTGCTTCTTCTCGTTCTTCTCGTCGACGTCCTTGAGCCCGATGTGCGACAGCAGCCCGGCCAGCAGTGAGCGGTGCACCAGCTCCGGCGCCGCCGGGTTGTCGTTGAGCGTCATGTCCAGCGACTTGGTCATCTGCCGCAGCTGCGAGTACAGGTCCTGCCACTCCCGCACCCGCAGGTGGTTGAGGAAGTCGGCCTTGCACTGCTTGCGGAACTGGTTCGACGACAGCGCGCGCTGCTGCTCCCGCAGGTGGTTCCACAGGTTCACGAACGCCAGGAAGTCCGACTGCTCGTCGGTGAACCGCGCGTGCTTCTCCCCCGCCGCCTGCTGGTGCTCGGCGGGCCGCTCCCGCGGGTCCTGGATGGACAGGGCGGCGGCGATGACGAGCGTCTCGTGCAGGCAGCCGTTGCGGTCCGCGGCCAGCACCATCCGGGCCAGCCGCGGATCGACGGGCAGCTGCGCCAGGGTGCGGCCGACCGGGGTGAGCTTGCGCTGCCCCTCCTGCTCGCCGGTGTCCAGCGCGCCGAGCTCGTGCAGCAGGTTCACGCCGTCGGTGATCTGGCGGCGGTCCGGCGGCTCCAGGAACGGGAACTCGGCGACGTCGCCCAGCCCCAGCGAGGTCATCTGCAGGATCACCGAGGCGAGGTTGGTGCGCAGGATCTCCGGATCGGTGAACTCGGGGCGGGACTCGAAGTCCTGCTCGGAGTACAGCCGGATGCAGATGCCCTCGGACACGCGGCCGCAGCGGCCCTTGCGCTGGTTCGCCGACGCCTGCGACACCGGCTCGATCGGCAGCCGCTGCACCTTGGTGCGGAAGCTGTACCGGGAGATGCGGGCGGTGCCCGGGTCGATCACGTACTTGATGCCGGGCACCGTCAGCGAGGTCTCGGCGACGTTGGTGGCCAGCACGATGCGCCTGCCGGTGTGCGGCTGGAACGCGCGGTGCTGCTCGGCGGCGGAGAGCCGCGCGTACAGCGGCAGCACCTCGGTGTTGCGCAGCTTCAGCTGCTCCAGCGCCTCGGCGGTGTCGCGGATCTCCCGCTCGCCGCTGAGGAACACCAGCACGTCCCCGTCGCCCGCGGCGCCGAGCTCGTCCACGGCCTCGCAGATCGCCTGCGTCTGGTCCCGCTCGTAGGCGGGCAGGTCCGGGTCGTCCGGTTCCTCCACCAGCGGCCGGTAGCGGACCTCGACCGGGTAGGTGCGGCCGGAGACCTCCACGACGGGGGCGTCGCCGAAGTGCCGGGAGAACCGGTCGGGGTCGATCGTCGCCGAGGTGATGATCACCTTGAGGTCGGGGCGGCGCGGCAGCAGCTGCTTGAGGTAGCCGAGGATGAAGTCGATGTTGAGGCTGCGCTCGTGCGCCTCGTCGATGATGAGCGTGTCGTAGCGGCGCAGCAGCCGGTCCCGCTGGATCTCGGCGAGCAGGATGCCGTCCGTCATCAGCTTCACCAGCGTCGACTCGCCCGCGCGCTCGGTGAACCGCACCTGGTAGCCGATCGCTTCGCCCAGTTCGGTGCCGAGCTCCTCGGCGACGCGTTCGGCGACGGTGCGGGCGGCGATCCGGCGCGGCTGGGTGTGCCCGATGCCGCCCTGGATGCCGCGGCCCAGCTCCAGGCACATCTTCGGCAGCTGCGTCGTCTTCCCGGAGCCGGTCTCGCCCGCGACGATCACCACCTGGTTGTCCCGGATCGCCGCCAGCAGGTCGTCGCGGCGCGCGCTGACCGGCAGCTGCTCGGGGTAGGTGATGCGCGGGACCGCGGCGCGGCGCCGTTCGACCCGCTGCTCGGCGGCGGCGACCTCGGCGGCGATCTCGCCGGTGGCCGAGTCCAGCGCCGCGGCGTCCCGGATCTTGCGGGCGCCTTCGATGCGGCGGCGGAGCCTGCGCTGGTCGTTGAACATCAGCTCGGGCAGGCGGTCGCGCAGATCGGCCAGCGGGGAGCTCACAGGTGACGTACCCATACTTCGGTCCAGGATAGAGAACGCCGCCACCGGTTTTCCGCCGGTCAGGCAGTGACGTGCGGGACGTCCCCCGCCCGGCCGCCCCGGAACCACGTCCGGCCGCGCCGGAACGGGTGGCGAGCCGCTCGGCGCCGAGCGCAGGACTCCGCCGCGGGGTGGCGCTCAGCCGTGCAGGAACGGCGTGTCGATGGGCCGGTCGGGGCGGGCCGGGCGGACGCGGCCGAGGGCGCGTTCGCGCAGCGCGGCGAGCTCACCGCCGGTCAGGCCCGCCGCGCGCAGCTCGGCGGCCAGGTCGTGGGCTTCGACGACCTCGCGGGCCACGTCGGCGGTGCTGCTGCCGTGCGCGGCGAGCAGCCGCCGGATCTCCGGGGCGTCGTCCGGCCTGCCCTCGGCGGCGGCGAGCGCGCCTAGCGGGGCGTGGCTGAGCGCGTGGTCGGCGGCGATGACCTCGGGCGCGGCGCCCAGCAGGCCGAGCAGCACCAGCACCACCAGCCCGGCCCGGTCCCGCCCGCTACCGCAGTGCACCAGCACCCCGCCCGGCCGGGCGGTGGCGATCGCGCCGACCACCTCGGCCAGCCGCCGCGGGTAGCGGCGCACGAACGCCGGGTAGTACAGCGGGGTGCAGGACAGCGCGCCGCCCCAGCGGTCCTGGAACTCGGTGTCCGCCGGGTCGTCCAGCGGCAGGTGCAGCGTGCTGAGCCCGGCGGGCCGCGGCGCCCGGTCCGGACCGTCCTCGACGCCGTCGGTCAGGTCGACGACGGTGCGCACCCCGTGCGCCCACAGCGCGGCCCAGCCGTCGGCGCTGAGCCGCACCGGGTTCCCGGCGCGGACGACGGCACCCCAGCGCACGTATCCGTCGCGCACCGGCAGCCCGCCCAGCTCGCGCCCGTTGATCAACCCGTCCCACCCGAGTTCCCGCCATCCAGCCATGTCCGGAGGACGCGCGGCCCGAACGCCCGTTGCACGCCGAACGGCCCAACCCGGCGCGGCGAGCCGGGCCCGGCGACCGGGTGAGTGCCCCGTTCGCCTCGCAAGATCGGCCCGATGGGCCATTCACCCGGCGGGGATCAGGTCGAGTACTTGGTGCTGCACGGCGCGAAGCCGTCCTGGAACCCGAGCCGGAACGCCTCGATGCGGGCGAAGCCCGCGGGCACCTGGTCGCCGTTGACGTCGGCGGCGATGAGGCTGTCGTCGCCGAGCAGCGCGGCCACCCCTTCATCGATGTCACCGGGCGCCATCCGCAGCTCGCCCACCGGGTTGCGCTGCCCGATCGGGTCCTCCACCAGCAGCCCGCTCCAGGCGCCCACCATGCAGGCGGTGCGCAGGCCGGCGTTCTGCCCGGTCAGCGGCAGCCCGGCGGCCTCCTGCACGGACAGCGCGTACCGCGACGCGACCTGCGCGTAGGCGGCGAAGTCGCCGTAGCCGGAGTTCGCGTCGTCCTTCGCGGGCGGCGTCGCGATGCGCTGCAGGTCGTCCAGGCTCAGCGACACGGTGTTCGTGCCCGGGCAGTAGGCGACGGGGCTCGTCCCGCGCACCCCCGTGCAGGCGAGCGGTTCGGTGACCAGGTGCGGCGGCAGCGCCCCGGTGTCCTTGAAGACCTGCCGGAGGCTCTCCTGCACGGCGGCCAGGTTCTTCTCGTCGACCGGCAGGTCGCTCTCCTGCGCCTGCTTCCAGAACCGGAACTGGGTGGTGCGCTGCTTGACGTCGTCGGCGTCCATCTCGGCGCAGCGCTTCGGCCCGTCGCTGAAGCCGAACTGGAAGGCGGTGACCCGGTCGAAGGCGCTGCCGTGCGCGTCGGCGCCGGTGAAGTCGCTCTCGCCGGGGGTGTCGCGGATGTAGCTGAGCACGCCCATGACCTTGTTCAGGCCGTCGCCGGTGGAGACCTGGAAGTGCTTCGCGTCGTCTTCGGCCACGTGCCGGAAGAAGGAACCGGTGAAGCAATCGGCCTGCTGCTCGGAGACCAGCGTCGAGTCCTTCTCCGCCATCGTCCCGGCGCGCTGCTGCACGGCGTGGCCCATCTCGTGGGCGAGGACGGTGACCACGGCGATCGGCCCGAAGCTGTTCTCCAGCCGCGGCAGCAGGTCCGCGCGGTCCCAGGCGACGAAGTCCTCCTTGCCGCAGTAGAACGCGTTGGACAGCCCGCGGGTCTGCTGGCCGCAGAGCTCGCCGCCGAGCGCGGTGGAGTCGTAGGAGACGAACTTGCCGACCGCGTCGAACTGCTTGCCGTCGAAGGCCTCGGGGAACACGACCTTCCAGTAGTCCTGGACGTCGGAGACGGCGTTGCGGGCGACCCCGTCGATCTCGCCGTGGTCGGTGCCCTCCACCGGCAGGTCGGCGTCGGCGACGCCGTCGCGGGGACCGGTGGGCCCGTTGCTCGCGGGCAGCCCGGCCACGTCGTCGACGGCGGGCCCGCCCGCGGTGGTGGGGGTGCCGCTGATGACCCGCGAGCAGCCGCTCACCACCGAGATGCACGCGAGCAGCGCGAGGACCGCGCCGCCGACCCGGGTGCCGCGCGGACCGCCTGCCGAAACCGGTGCCACAGAAGTCCCTCATCCTGTTCGAAGATCCGTTGGCGGGCGGCGGAACCGCGTCCCCGAGCTCGGTCCACCGGCCGCTGCGGATCAGCCTATCGGGTGGCCGGTGCGGGCCGGATCTCCGCGGGCGCGCCCGGAATCCCGTGCTGCGCACGACGGTCGAGCCCGTGCCGCGCAGGACGGTCGAGACGGGCTCTGCACCGAAAACGGCGGTGTGCGCGGGGATCGTTCCGTAAGGTCCCCTGCTCATGGGGACGTTGCGTCAGTGGCTGCGGCCGTGGGTGGTGGCCGCGTTGGCCGGCCTGGTGGCCGTGGGAGTCGTGGAAGGTCTCGCGGGCGGTGGTGCCGGCGGGTTCGGCCGGGGCGTGCTGGGCGCGCTGGCCGGGGTCATCGCGCTGCCGATGGTCACGCAGCTGGGGCTGCTGGCCGGGGCCGCGATCTTCGGGTTGCGCATCCGGCACGTGGTGATCGGTTCGCTGCACGGCATCGCGAGCTGGCGGGTCGGGCGGACCACGATCACGCTGCGGGCGCTGCCGCTGGAGCTGGCGTCCGAGATCGGCCCGTGGCGCAGCCCGGTGATCCTGCGCTGCTGGCTGGCGGGCGTGACGTCCGCGGTGGCCGGGATCGGTGCCGTGCTGGCGTGCTGGCTGCTGGCGGACGGCTCGTTCGGGCGCGGGCTGCTGATCGCCGTGACCCCGCTGATGATCTACAAGTTGTGGCCGCGCCGGGAACCGCTGAGCACCTCCACCGGCTGGCTGCTGTTCGGCCTGCCGCGGCTGGAGGAGCCGCGGCGCAGCGAGTTCCTGGCGGCCCCGCTGGCGGCGCGCGCGCACGAAGCGCTGCAGGACGGGGACGTCGAACGCGCCCAGGTGGTGGTGAACCGGCTCTCCGCGCTGCACCCCGAGCTGGACGTGGCGGTGAACTGCCGGATCACGATGCACGAGGCGCGCGGCGAGTACGCGGACGCGGTGCTGAAGCTCAGCGGGCACATCGCGGCGGTCGACCTGGCGCCGCGCGAGCTCTCCTACGCGCTGGCGGGCCTGGCCGGCCTGGGGTGCTGCGCCGCGGAATCCGACCAGCTGCCCGCCGCCGACGTGCTGCCGATCGCGCGGAAGGCGCTGGAGGACGCGATCTCGCTCGGCTACCCGGCGCACCAGCTGAACGGGACGAAGGGGCTGCTGGCGCTGCTGGAGGGCGATGCGGACGAGGCGGCGCGGCTGGCCGCGTCCGGGGCGGACCACGCCTCCTCGCCGCTGTCGAAGGCCGACGACTTCGCGACCCTGGCCCGCGCGCACATGGCCCGCCGCGACAACGCCGCCGCCCGCGCCGCCCTCGCCGATGCGGAACGCCTCGCCGCCTGGTGGCCGCGCGTCCGCGAGGTCCGCGAACGCCTCTACGTCGCCTGACGCCCACCGAGCACCCGGCTCACCACCCACCTCCGAACCCGCCAGCCGGGTCTCGGCTTTTTCCTGTCAGCGGCGAAGCCGCTGAGCCGCCGACCACCTGATCAACCGGCACCGCCGCGGGTTCTCAGCTGGTTCCTCGCGAGGACAGCGATTTCTCATGTGGCGGAGCCACCTGTGAAATCGATCCCGCAGCGAGGAAACAGCTGAGGTTCCGCCACCCGACCACTACGCGACAGAAGTGGGATCCAGGGGTCAGGCCAGGACGATGCGGCCGAGCTCGGCGGGACCGGACAGCAGCGGATGCTTCGGGAGCACGCGGACCGTGTAGCCGGCCGGACCGGCGTGCGGCAGCGTCACCGTCGCCTCGTAGTCGCCGTCCGGGCCGGGTCGCATGGACTCGGTGATGAACTCGTGCAGCTTGTCCGCGTCGTCCACCCGGCCCACCACCACCTCGACGTCCACATCGGACGGTGCCAGCCCGGCGAGGTCGACCTCCGCGCGCACGGTGATCCGCCCGCCCAGCAGCGGGGTCGCGCCGCCCGACACCGACATCCGGGTGGCACCGATCCGCACCGAACCCCACGCCGAACCGAGCCGCGCCCCGTACTCGGCGAGCTCCTTCGCGCCCCGGTGGTCGTGCTCGGTCATGGCCTGCGCCGACCGCGCCGCCGGACCGTAGTAGCGGTCCACGTACTCGCGGACCATCCGGGACGCCTGCACCCGCGGGCCGAGGGTGGCGAGGGTGTGGCGCACCATCGACATCCACTTGCCGGGGACGCCGTCGGCGCTGCGCTCGTAGAACGTGGGGGCGACACCGGTGGCGATGAGCTCGTACAGCGCGGCCGCCTCCAGGTCGTCGCGCCGGTTCTGGTCGGTGACGCCGTCGGCGTTCGGGATCGCCCACCCGTTCTCGCCGTCGAACAGCTCGTCCCACCAGCCGTCCCGCACCGACAGGTTCAGCGCGCCGTTCAGCGCCGCCTTCATCCCGGAGGTGCCGCAGGCCTCCAGCGGCCGCACCGGGGTGTTCAGCCACACGTCGCAGCCGGACACCAGGTACCGGGCCAGCGACATGTCGTAATCCGGCAGGAACACGATGCGGTGACGCACTTCGGGGTCGTCGGCGAACCGGGTGATCTGCTGGATCATCGCCTTGCCGCCCTCGTCGGCCGGGTGCGACTTCCCGGCCACCACCAGCTGCACCGGCCGTTCCGGGTCCAGCAGCAGCCGCCGCAGCCGTTCGGTGTCGCGCAGCATCAGGGTGAGCCGCTTGTAGGTCGGCACCCGGCGGGCGAAACCGATCGTGAGCACGTCCGGGTCGAACACCGAATCGCACCAGCCGAGCTCCAGGTCGGAGGCGCCGCGCTGCAACCAGGCCTGCCGCAGCCTGCGCCGCACCTCGTCCACCAGCCGCTGCCGCAGCGAACTGCGCAGCTCCCACAGCAGCGGGTCGCTCACCGGTTCCATCCCGCGCAACCCCGCCCCGCTGTCCATTTCGGACTCGCCGAGCAGCTTGCCGAGCTCCCGCGCCGACCAGGTGGGCCCGTGCACCCCGTTCGTCACCGACCCGATCGGCACCTCCTCGACGCCGAAACCGGGCCACAGCCCGCGGAACATGGTGCGCAGCACCCCGCCGTGCAGCGCCGACACCCCGTTCGCGCGCTGCGCCAGCCGCAACCCCATGTGCGCCATGTTGAACATGCCCGGCTTGTCGCCGGCGCCGAGCGCCAGCACCCGCTCCGTCGGCACCCCCGGCAGCAGCGCCTGCGAGGAACCGTCGCCGAAGTAGTGCCGCACCAGGTCCACCGGGAACCGGTCGATGCCCGCCGGAACCGGGGTGTGCGTGGTGAACACGGTGCCCGCGCGCACCGCGGCCACCGCCTCGTCGAAGTGCAGGCCCGGCGCCCCGTGCAGCTCGCGCACCCGCTCCAGGCCGAGGAAACCGGCGTGGCCCTCGTTGGTGTGGAACACCTCCGGCTCCGGGTGCCCGGTCAGCTCGCAGTAGGCGCGCAGCGCCCGCACCCCGCCGATCCCGGCGAGGATCTCCTGCCGGATGCGGTGGTCCGCGTCGCCGCCGTAGAGCCGGTCGGTGGTGCCGCGCAGGTCGTCGTCGTTGTCCGGCAGGTCCGTGTCCAGCAGCAGCAGCGGAACCCGGCCTACCTGCGCCTTCCAGATCCGGGCGCGCAGCTCCCGCCCGCCCGGCATCGCCACCCGCACCAGCAGCGGCTCGCCGGACGGTTCGGTGAGCACCTCCAGCGGCAGGCCCTTCGGGTCCTGCACCGGGTAGTGCTCCTGCTGCCAGCCCTCCGCGGACAGCGCCTGCCGGAAGTAACCGGAGCGGTAGAACAGGCCCACCCCGATCAGCGGCACCCCCAGGTCCGACGCCGACTTCAAGTGGTCGCCCGCGAGCACGCCGAGCCCGCCGGAGTAGTTCGGCAGCGCCTCGCTGACCCCGAACTCCATCGAGAAATACGCCACCGAGGACGGCAACCCGGCGCCCTCGGCCTGCCGCTGCTGGTACCAGCGCGGCACCGTCAAGTAGTGCCGCAGGTCGTCGTGCACCGCGCGGGTGCGGGCCAGGAAGTCCTCGTCCTGCGCCAGTTCGCGCAGCCGCTCCGCGGGCACCTCCTCCAGCAGCCGCAGCGGATCGCCGCCGACCCGCGCCCACACCTGCGGATCCACCGCGGCGAACAGGTCCTGCGTCGGCGGGTGCCAGGTCCAGCGCAGGTTCGTCGCCAACGTCCCCAGCGCCGCCAGCTGCTCCGGCAGGTGTGCTCGAACGGTGAAACGGTGGACGGCTTTCACGGCGGCTGATCCCATCTCGCGGTCGGTGGAACCGGCGCGGCGTCGCACAGCTCCGACGAGTTCCGCGCCGCCCCGCTGGCGGACGCGTGCCCGCCAGTCTCGCAGCCCGCGGACGCGGCCGCGGACGGCTGATCGATCCGGAGTGCGAAGCTGGCGGGGTGCGCATCCTCCCGTCCGCCGTGCTGGCCCTCGTCCTCGGGGTCGCGGGCTGTTCGCCCGCGGCGCCGCAGCCGCGGCCCGCGCCCGCCCGGGAACCGGCGAACCGGGCCGTCGACCCGGGATTCGTGCACGGCGCCGACGGGGGCGACGCGGACCGGCTCGCCGCCACCGTCATCACCGACGTGCGGGACTTCTGGACCGCGAACCTCCCCGCCGTGGCGGGGAAGGAGTGGCACGACCTGGACGGCGGCTACTTCTCGGTGGACACCGCGCGCGGCGATGGCCGCCCGCCGCCGTGCTCGGGCACCGTCGCGAACCTGGAGGGCAACGCCTACTACTGCGCCTCGGTGGACGCCATCGCCTGGGACCGCGCCGCCCTGCTGCCGGTGCTGCGCGACCACTACGGGGACGCGGCCGTCGCCGTCGTCCTCGCCCACGAACTCGGGCACGCGGTGCAGCAGCGCACCGGAGTGGACGTCGGCGCGGGCGGCGACGCGGCGCGCACCGAAGCGGGCGCGGACTGCTACGCCGGGTCGTTCCTGCGCGCCGCCGCCGACGGGCGCACCGCGCACCTGCGCGTCTCGCCGCAGGACCTGGACGGAGCGCTGCACGCGCTGATCGTGTTCCGCGACCCGATCGGCACCGACGCCTCCGCCGGGGACGCGCACGGCAGCTCCTTCGACCGGATCACCGCGTTCCAGGACGGCTACCGCAACGGGCCCGCCCGCTGCGCCGAACCCGACGTGGAACCCGCCCCCACCGGCGACGGACCCGACGGGCCCAACGCAGCGCTGCCCGCCACGATCGACCGGACCGCGAGCACGGCCCGCGAGTTCTTCGGCGCCCGCATCGCCGCCGCGGGCCGCGCCTGGACCCCGCCGGAGGTGCGCGCCGGGAGCTGCCCCGGCGACCCCGTCGGCTACTGCGCCGACCACGGCACCATCGGCTACGACCCGGCGCGGCTCGACGAGCTGCACCGCGACGTCGGCGACCAGGCCACCGCGACGCTGCTCGCCTCCCGGTACGCGCTCGCCGCGCTCGGCCCGCTCGGACTGCCCACGACCGGACCGGCCGCGGGGACGGCGATCAGCTGCCTCACCGGGGCCTACACCGCCGCCGAACGCGTGTCCGCGGGCGATCTGGACGAAGCCGTCGAATCGCTGCTGGTCACCGACGCGGTCTCCCGCGACGCCACCTCTCGCGACGCGGCCTCCCGCGACGCCGACGGCGGGCGGCTCACCGGCGCGCAGCGCGCCGACGCGTTCCGGGACGGGCTGCTGCACGGCCCGGACCGCTGCGGCTGAACGCCGGGCCGCCGGAACGACCGGGCACGGGGTCGGGGGCACCGGCGGACCGGAGCACCACGGTCCGGCCCCGACAGGCCGGAGCACCTGAATCGGGCACCGGCGGACCAGGGCACCCAGAATCCGGGCACCGGCGGACCAGGACACCGGCGGACCGGAACACCGAGATCGGGACACCGGGCTCGGGGACACCGGCCTCGCGGGCACGCGGATCGACGGCCCGGACCGATCGCAGCGGGTGATCACCGCGGCCGCACCGGCACCGCCCGGCCGGCGCCCACATCGTGAGAGGACTCGGCCGGGGTATGGCCGAGAACCCCGGTGACGTGCCACGATCCCGACGTGCCGGATTCGCTGCTGACTCGTGATCGCGTGATCGACCTGTTCCTGGTCGTCACTTCCGCCTGTCACTGACCGCAACTCCCCGTGGACCCGCTCGGGTCGACGGCGCGGCACCACCTGAACCCCGGACCCGCCCGCCCTGCCGCGGACGCACGCGGTCCGGCTCCCGCCGATCGGCCCGTTCCCGATTCAGCTCGCGAACGAAGGAACGGAAACACCCATGTCCGCACCCACGCACATCTCGCAGTACACCCCCACCGAGGAGATCCCCGAACTCGGCGCGTTCGAGCTGCACCCCGCGCTCGACCTGCCGCTGCTGCGGGACTGGATCCGGCCGGACCACGACCTGTGGACGCCGAAGGAGCTGCGCGACCTCACCACGCTGGCCATCACCGAGCTCACCGGCTCGCTGCTGGACCTCGTCGAAGTGCACGACGAGGAGCGCTGGTGGGCACGGCTCGGCCTCACCGCGGGCGTCGAGCTGTGGCTGCTGTCCTGGGCGCCCGGCCAGGGCACCCACCCGCACGACCACGGCGGCGCGTCCGGCTCGTTCGCCGTGCTGTTCGGCGAGGTCCGCGAGGACTACCGCTACCCGTCCGGCCCGATCCGCACCGCGCAGCACGGCACCGGCGCCTCCATCGGCTTCGGCGCGGGCCGCGCGCACCAGGTGCGCAACACCGGCGCGGTGAACGCGGCGAGCGTGCACGCCTACTCGCCGCCGCTGCTGCCGGTGCGGCACTACTCCGACCTGGCCGACGTGCCGCCCGTCGCGCCGCAGCCGGCGGGCCCGATCCGGACGGCAACCCGATGAGCGAGGTCACCGTGCCCCAGCAACGCACCCACCCCGACGACGCCCCCGGCTTCGGCCCGTACGGCATCGAGCACCTGCTCGGCGACGCCCGCGGCGAACTGGACCGGGTCGACCCGCAGCGGGCGGCGGAGCTCCAGCGCGACGGCGCCCTGCTGATCGACATCCGCCCGCAGGCGAACCGGCTCGCCGAAGGCGAGATCCCCGGCGCGCTCACCGTGGAACGCATCGTCCTGGAATGGCGGCTGGACCCGTCCAGCCCGCACCGGCTCGACGGCCTGCGCGTCGACCAGCCGGTGATCCTGGTCTGCAACGAGGGCTACGCGTCCAGCCTCGCCGCCGCGCAGGCCCGCGAGCTCGGCCTCGGCCGGGCCACCGACCTGGTCGGCGGTTTCCGGGCCTGGGCGGCCGCCGGGCTGCCCGTCGTCGAAGGCGGCCGCGCACCCGTCGGCTGAGCACCCTGGTGAACGGACCGTTCGCCCGATCCCGCGGGACGAACGGTCCGTTCGCGCGGCCGCAGGTCGGCCCCGCCGCAAGCGCGTGGTGCGGGACCGGAAGAATGAGGTCCCGGAGGGGATCCGCCGGTGATCGCAGGCGGTCCGAACGCGCCCGGAACCGTGCGCAGAGCGGCCGGCAACGGCTGGGAGGTGGACGTGGACGACCTGGTCATCCGGATGGACGGTGTCGGAGTCCGGCGCGGCGGGAACGCGCTGCTGTCCGACGTGAACTGGTCGGTGGAACTCGACGAGCGCTGGGTGGTGCTCGGCCCGAACGGCGCGGGCAAGACCACGCTGCTCCGGCTCGCCGCCGCCGAACTGCACCCGTCGGACGGCACCGTGGACGTGCTCGGCGAACGCATGGGCCGCGTCAACGTCTTCGAGCTGCGCCCGCGCATCGGCCTCACCTCGGCCTCGCTCGGCTCCCGCGTGCCCGGCGACGAGCTCGTGCGGGACGTCGTCGTCAGCGCCGGCTACTCGGTCCTCGGCCGGTGGCGCGAGGAGTACGACGACATGGACACCGACCGGGCCGCGGAACTGCTGGAGCTGCTCGGCGTCGCGCACCTCGCGGACCGCGCGTTCGGCACCCTGTCCGACGGGGAGCGCAAGCGCACCCTGATCTCCCGCGCGCTGATGACCGACCCGGAGCTGCTGCTGCTGGACGAACCGGCCGCCGGGCTGGACCTCGGGGGCCGCGAAGACCTGGTGGCGCGGCTGTCCGCACTCGCCCTCGACCCCGACGCGCCCGCTTCGGTGCTGGTCACCCACCACGTCGAGGAGATCCCGCCCGGGTTCACCCACGGGCTGCTGCTGCGCGACGGCATGATCGTGGCGCAGGGGATGCTGGACGACGTGCTCACCGAGGACAACCTGGCGAAGACCTTCGACCAGGACCTGGAGCTGCAGCGCAGCGGCGACCGCTTCTTCGCCCGCAGGCGCGCCTGACCGCACCCGCGAACCGGGCCCCGCTCCCAGCCGGAGCGGGGCCCGTCGCATCTCGGGCCCGCCGTGAGATCAGCGCCACTGACGGTGCCCGCCGCGCGGGATAACCTGCGGGCAAGCAGCGGTTTCGACGAGGAGGTTGCGGCGTGGGCGAGTTCGTCAGGCTCGAAGTGGAAGGCGGCATCGGCACGATCCGGCTGGACCGGCCGCCGATGAACGCGCTGAACCGGCAGATCGAGCAGGAGCTGAAGGACGTGGCCGCCGAGGCCGCCGCGCACCCCGACGTGCGCGCGGTGATCGTCTACGGCGGGGAGAAGGTCCTCGCCGCGGGTGCCGACATCAAGGAGATGGCCGCCATGTCCTACGCGGACATGGCGGGCAAGGAGGCCGACGGCCTGTCCGCGGCGATGAGCGCCGTCGCCGCCATCCCGAAACCGACCGTCGCCGCCATCACCGGCTACGCCCTCGGCGGCGGGTTCGAACTGGCGCTGAGCTGCGACCGGCGCATCGCGGGCGAGGGCGCGAAGGTCGGCCAGCCGGAGATCCTGCTCGGCGTCATCCCCGGCGCAGGCGGCACCCAGCGGCTCGCCCGCCTCGTCGGCCCGAGCAAGGCGAAGGACATCATCTTCTCCGGCCGGTTCGTGAAGGCACCCGAAGCGCTCGAACTCGGTCTCGTCGACGAGGTCGTCCCGGGCGACGAGGTGTACGCGGCCGCGCGGAAGTGGGCCGAGCAGTTCGCGAACGGCCCGGTGCACGCGCTCGCCGCCGCCAAGGCCGCCATCGACGGCGGCCTCGACGTGGACCTGGCCAGCGGGCTGCGGCTGGAGACGCAGATCTTCGCCGGTCTGTTCGCCACCGAGGACCAGAAGATCGGCATGCGCTCGTTCGTCGAGAACGGGCCGGGCAAGGCCGAGTTCACCGGCCGCTGATCGGCACACCCCCGTCGCACGCCCCGCTCGCCCTCCCCGGCGGGCGGGGCGTTCGCGCGGACTAGAGTGCTGCGCGTCCGAGCAGCGCGTGGCAGGGAGATCCGGAGTGGCGTACGCCTTCGACCTGGACGACGTGGCGTTCCTGCGCTCCCCCGCCGGGGTCGAGGCCGTCGCCGCGCTGTCCGGGCGGCCGCTGACCACCGGCTCCCGGCTCGCCGACGTCGCCGCCGCCCGCGCCGCCGCGGGCCCGCGGTTCGCGGCCGCCGCGCTGGAGACCGCGGTGCTGCGCGGCAAGGCCGCGGCGAAGCTCGACGGCACCGCGGACTGGTTGTTCACCGGCGACGCGCTGCAGCAGGCCACCACCACCGCCGTCGCCCGGCACCGCGCCCGCCGCCTCGCCGGGCGGGACGTGCACGACGTGACCTGCTCGATCGGCGCGGACCTGCGGGAGATCGCCCGCGTCGCCGACCGCTGCCTCGGTTCCGACCTCGACGAGGTGCGGCTCGCGATGGCCCGGCACAACCTCGCCGCCGACGGAACCCCCGCCGGATTCGTGCGCGCCGACGCGCTGCGCCCCACCAGCACCGGCACCGCGATCACCGCGGACCCGGCGCGCCGCGACGGCAGCGGGCGCCGCCGCTGGAACCCCGCCGACCTGGTGCCGCCGCTCGACGAACTGCTCGACGTCCACTCCGGACGCGACCTCGTCGTGAAGTGCGCGCCCGGCCTGGACTTCGACGCCGTGCCCGCGCACGCCGAAGTGGAGATCGTGTCGCTCGCCGGGCAGGTGCGGGAAGCCGCGGTGTGGCTCGGCGGGCTCGCCGACCCCGACGTGCGGCGGCGCGCCACCGTGCTGCGCGCCGACGGCACCCGCGACGAGCTCACCGACCGCGAACCGGACGACTGCCCCACCCGCGACGCCGGGCCGTGGCTCGTCGACCCGGACGGGGCGGTGGTGCGCGCCGGACTGGTGCGGCACTACGCGGCGCGGCACGGGCTCGGGCAGCTCGACCCGCGCATCGCCTACCTCACCGGGGACGCGCCGCCGCCCGGCATCCGCGCGTTCCGGGTCCTCGACCACGGCAAGTACTCCGAGAAGGCGCTGCGGGCGCTGCTGCGCGCGCACGACGTCGGACGGCTGGAGATCATGACCCGCGGGGTGGACGTCGATCCGGACGCGCTGCGGCGCAGGCTCAAACCGCGCGGCGGCGCCGAAGCCACCGCGGTGCTCACCCGGGTCGGCAGCACCCCGCACGCCTACCTGTGCCGCGCGGAACGCACCTGATCACTGCCCGACGATGGTGACCTGGCGCGTCTCGTGCGGACCGTCCCAGGTGCGGGGCAGCGGCGTGGTGACCTCCGGCGCGACGATGTCCACGATCGCGTCCAGCGCCGCCTCCGCCTTGCCCACCCACAGGTGCTTGGTGTCGTCGAACCCGTGCACCCGGGCCTGCGGGATCGCGGCGAACCGCTCCCGCGCCTCCGGCGGGCGCAGGTAGTCGTCGAACTCCGGCACCAGCGCGTGCACCGGCTTCCCGGAGTCGCCCCAGGCCCGCAGGTCGTCCTCGGTGCTCCAGCGCAGCGGCGGCGAGATCAGGATCGCGCCGCGCACCAGCGGATCCAGCCCGTGCACCAAGGTCAGGTCGGTGCCGAACGACCAGCCGACCAGCCACACGTCCGGCAGGTCGTGGAACTCGGCGTACTCCAGGGCGGCGGCCACGTCGAACCGCTCCGCACCACCCGAGTCGAACTCGCCCTCGCTGCGGCCCGCCTCGCTGGCCGTGCCCCGCGTGTTGAACCGCAGCACCGCCAGGTCGGCCAGCGCGGGCAGCCGGAACGCCGCCTTGCGGAACAGGTGCGAATCCATCATGCCGCCGTGCGTGGGCAGCGGGTGCAGGCACACCAGGGTGGCCCGCGGCGCGCCGCTCTCCGGCAGCGCCAGCTCACCGATCAACCGCAGCTCGTCCGCGGTGTGCAAGGTGATCTGCTCCCGCTTCGCGGGCAGCGCGGTGTTGGCGCGGATCTCGGTGCTCATCCCCGCGATCCTCCCACGCGAGCCGGGTGCGATCGCTGTGAGCTTCCAGTCAGGACCAGCGCCGCGTCGGGCCCCGCCGGGCCCTCGCCTGCCAGCAGGAGCTGTGCCAATGCCTGCGGTCCGCCACATCGCCCTGCTCGTCCGCGGGCCACGCCACGACGTGCCCCACGCCCGGCCGCACCTCGTGGTCGCAGCCGGGGCAGCGGTAGGTCTTGGTGGCCTGCGCCGCGGGCACCGTGCGCACCACCCACTCGCCGTCCGGGCCTTCCTCCACCCTGGACCAGCCGAAACCGGCGCCCAGCGGGCGCGGGGACGAACTCCCCCGCTGGCCACCGGTGGGACGTTGTTGGCGGTTGCGGCGCGGCACGCCCCACACCGTAACCGCCCGCGCCGCAGGCGTTAGACCGGCGGCAGCGCCGGCCAAGCGCGCTCCGCGAGCCCCCGCGCGAACTCGCAGGCGTCCAGCCCGTCGCCGTCCGGGTAGGCGACGACGAGCATCGCCACCTCCACCTGATCGGCGCCGGGCGGACCGAACGGGACGTGCCCCGTCTCCGCCGAGCACAGCGGCGTCGACGGGTCGCCACCGACGACGCTCGTCACGGTGCGGCGACCCGCGATCTGCTCCTCCACCGCCGTGCCGTGCAGCACCTCCGGCGGAGCACCGGCCGTGTGCACCAGCTGCACCCGCGGCGCCGTCGCGTCGTCCGGGCCCCACTGGCAGCGGTGGCCGCCCGGCGCCGCCACCGGTTCGGCCTCCTCCAACCCCGGAACCTGCCGCACCACGTCGGTCGGCAGCACCCGGCACGGATCGAGCAGCGCCAGCGAATTCGGCGGGTACGCGCGGTGTTCGACCCGGTGCTCGCGGAGCGCGGTCGCGGCCTGCTCCGCCCCCGCCTGCGCCATCCCGCACAGCTCGACGCCCGGGCCACCGGCGAGCTGGTCGGCGCTCACCAGCACCGACCGGTCCCCCAGCAGCACCCGCCGGGTGCAGTGGCCCGGCAGCGGCGCCTCCTGCGCGATGCGCGGCTCCGCCTCGCCCACCACCGGATCGGACCGGCCGGGAGGTTCGGGGGCGAGCTCGCCGACCTTCACCTGCGCGAAGGCACCGTCGTTCGTGCGCACCCGCAGCAGGCAGTAGTCCAACGACACGGTCCCCGCATCGCGCACCTCGCCGAAGCGCGCCAGCGCGGCGTCCTCGACCAGCGAACACGGGTCGACGGTGCGGGGATCACCGAGCGCCGCCGCGCGGTCCGCCGCATCGCGATCCGACGCGGGAGCGGGCGACCGCTGCGCGCCTGCGCTGCATCCCGCGGCCAGCACCAGCGACAGCAGCAACACCGGCAGGCCTCGGAACCACGAACGAGACGGCATCGCCTCACCCTAACCGGCCGCCCCACCGCGCCCGCGGCTTCGGGGTCTGGTGGACCCTCGGCTGCTTCCTCCCCCGAGGAATCATCGTCACGACCGTCTCCGCCACCGGAGAGACCACCGCCCGCACGAGGAAGCAGCCGGGAACCCGCGGGTGGTCCTGTCGCTCAGGTGGCCGCCGCACAGCGCCCCGCACCGACAAGACCCCACTGCTCGTAGTCCTCGTGCGGCTCATGCCGTGTCCTGTCAGCGGCGAAGCCGCTGAGCGGAGACCACCAGAGCAACTCGCACCGCCGCGGGTTCTCAGCGGTTCCCTCGCGAGGACAGCGATTTCACGTGTGGCGGAGCCACTCGAGAAATCGATCCCGCAGCGAGGGGACCGCTGAGGTTCCGCCACCCGCCCCGAAAAGCAGAACGAGCCAAGCCTCAATCGCCGAAGTTGGTGCTCACCAGGTCTTGGATCCTGCGCATCGCTTCACCCGCATCGGGGCCCGCGGCGACGAGGGTGACCCGGTCGCCCTTGCGGGCGCCGAGGCCCATCAGGCCCAGCACGCTCGCCGCGTCGGCCTCCGCGTCGCCGAGCCGCACCCGCACGTCCGCCTGCAGCCCGGTGAGGCTGCGGGCCAGCAGCGCGGCCGGACGGGCGTGCAACCCGACCTCGTTGTGCAGCTCCAGCTCCTCGGTGATCGTCTCCCCGGCGGGGGCGGGCTGCTCGATGTCGGACCCGACCCCGGCGGCGACCGCGGCGCGCGCCACCGCGTCCAGGTCCTTGCCGCCCTGCGCCTCGACCGCGGCGGCCACCGCGCCCTCCACCAGCGGCGCGTCCGCGACGATCGCCGTGTCCGGGTCGCCGAGCGATTCCACCGCGAGCTCCGCCGTCATCTGCGCGCTGCCCAGGTCGTAGAGCAGCACCACGCCCGAGCCGGAGTCGGCGTCGGACAGCGCGGCCGACACCTTGTCGAAGTCGGTGCCCAGATCACCCCCGGCCAGCCCGCCCGCGGGCACCACCGCCACCTCCGGCGCCATCTGCGCGGCGAGCTCGGCGACTCCCGCGGCGAGCCGCTCGCTGTGCGACACGATGACCAGACCGACACCCATCACGACCTCGATTCGGCGAACGCGGACAACAGCAGTGCGGTCGAGCGCGCGCCGGGATCCACATGCCCCGCGCTGCGCTCTCCCAGGTAGGACGCCCGGCCCTTGCGGGCGACGAGCGGTTCGGTGGACGCCGCCCCGGTGTGCGCGGCGGCCGCGGCCACCGCCAGCACCCGTTCCGAGCCGGCCCCTTCGGCGGCGGCGGCCGTCGCCGCGTCGACCGCGGGGATCAGCGCGTCCACCATCGTCTTGTCCCCCGGTTCGGCCTTGCCGCGGGCCACCACGCCCTCCAGACCGGCCTGCAACGCCGACACGAGCGCCATCTCGTCCAGCTCGGCCGCGTCGCCCACCGCCGAGGCCGCCCGCAGGAACGCCGTGCCGTACAGCGGGCCGGACGCCCCGCCGACGGTGGAGATCAACGTGGTGGCGACCTGCTTGAGCACCGCCCCCGGCGTCTCCGGCGCCGCCGTGTCCAGCTTCGACACGACCGCGCGGAACCCGCGGTCCATGTTCTCGCCGTGGTCCGCGTCGCCGATCACCCGGTCCAGCTCCACCAGCTCGTCCCGGTGTTCGGCGACCACCGCCGCGCCCGCCCGCAGTGCGGCGATCACGTCCTGTGCCGTGCAACCCATCAGTTCACCCGTCCTCGTCACCAGTGCAGTGCAGCCGTGCGCACCGGGTCGTCCCACAGTTCGGTGAGCTCGTCGTCCAGCTTCAGCAACGTCAGGCTCATGCCCTGCATGTCCAGGCTCGTCGTGTACGGGCCGACCAGCCTGCGGCGCACCCGCACGCCCCGTTCCGCCAGCAGCCGCTCCGCGACGCCGTGCGCCAGGTACAGCTCGATCAGCGGCGTCGTGCCCATCGAGTTCGTGAACAGCAGCACCTCGTCGCCCGCCTCGAACGGCAGGTCCGCCAAGATCGGCTCCAGCAGCCTCGCGACCAGGCCGTCGGCGTTCTCCAGCGGGATGCGTTCCCGGCCCGGCTCCCCGTGGATGCCGATGCCGATCTCCACCTCGTCGTCGGCGAGCGTGAAGCTCGGCGTGCCCGCGTGCGGGACCGTCGGACCGGTCAACGCCACGCCCATCGACCGCACCCGGCCCACCACGCGCCGGGCGATCGCCTCGCACCCGGCCAGGTCCACGCCGCGTTCCACCGCCGCGCCGACGATCTTCTCCACCAGCACGGTGCCGCCCACGCCGCGCCGGCCCGCGGTGTGCGTCGAGTCCTTCACCGCCACGTCGTCGTCGACGATCACCGCGCGGACATCGGTGCCCTCCAGGCCCGCGAGCTCCGCCGCCGTCTCGAAGTTCAGCACGTCGCCCGTGTAGTTCTTCACCAGCAGCAGCGCGCCCGCGCCCGCCTCCGCCTCGGCGATCGCCGCCTGCACCGCGTCCGGCGTCGGCGAGGTGAACACCGCGCCCGGCACGGCCGCCGTGAGCATGCCCGGGCCGACGAACCCGCCGTGCAGCGGCTCGTGGCCCGAACCTCCGCCGGAGATCAACGCGACCCGGCCCGCCTGCGGCGCGTCCGCGCGCACGATCAACGCCGGGCCGGTGCGCACCCGCAGCAGATCCGGGTGCGCGGCGGCCATACCGCGCAGCGCATCGCCGACCACCGCCGCCGGATCGTTGATGATCTTCTTCACCGTTGGTCTCCTCGCCGCCGGATCGCGACCGCGGCGCCGCTTGGCCGACGACCGGTCTCGCTGGAACGTTCGGGCGACCCGACCGGATGCGCCCGGAGCAGCCGCCTCCGCACAATCCTCACCCCCACCGGGGCCGCGCGGCACCTCTCGGCCCGCCCGCGGCGCGCAGTCGATCACCCGAGCGGGCAGGTTACGCGGCGTGCCCCCGCAGCACACCGACCACCGCCGGTGCGGACGAGGGAACTCCGCCGTCGCGAAACGAGCGGAAAGGAACCTTCCGGTCACGGGAACCGCCCGGCCCCGGTGCGAGGAAGGGACCCTTTCGGTCACGGACGACGTCCAGGGAACCTTCCTGCCACCCGCGCGAGCAAGGGAACCTTCCGGTCACGGACGAGGTGGGGCCGCTGCTGCGCGCGAGCAAGGGAACCTTCCGGTCACGGCGGAGCACGGACCTCGACGCCCGCAGCGGCCACGGCGGAAGGCACCCACCGGTGCGAGGAAGGGAACCTTCCGGTCACCGCTGCGCAGAAGGGAACCTTCCTGTCACGGACGAGGTGGGCGAACCTTCGTGCCCACCCGTGCGGGCAAGGGAACCTTCCGGTCACCGCTGCGCAGAGGGGAACCTTCCGGTCACTGGTACGAGGAAGGGAACCTTCCGGTCAGCTGAGCGCGCAGCGGTGCCGTCGGGCCTGGTCAGTCCGGATCGTCCGGCGCGGCAAGGAGACCTCCCGGTCACCACGCGGTGACCGGAAGGCGCCCTCGTCCGGTCAGCGCCCGCGGGTGAGGCGGATCAGCCGCACGACCGCGCGCACCGTGCCCTTGGAGCGGGCGAAGGTCATCGGGTTCAGCGGGATGCGGAACTTGGTGCGGGTCATCGACTGCGGCCGGGCGAACTCGCGCAGTCCGTCCTCGCCGTGGATGCGCCCGAACCCGGAGTCACCGACGCCGCCGAACGGCAGCGCGGGCACCGCGGCGAACGCGATGACCGAGTTGACCGCGACCATCCCGGCCCGCAGCTTCCGCCCGAGCTCGACCCCGCGGGAGCGCGAGAAGACGGTCCCGCCGAGGCCGTAGTCGCCCTGGTTGGCGAGCTCGACGCCTTCGTCCGCGTCGCGCACGCGTTCCACCACGAGGGTGGGGCCGAAGGTCTCGTCGACCGCCGCCGCGGAGCCGGCCGGGACGTCGACGAGCACCACCGGTTCGACGAACGGGGGCCGCACCGAGTCCTTGCCGCCGACGACGGCCCGCGCTCCCCCGTCGAGCGCCTCGTCGACGTGCCTGCGGATCACCTCGACCTGGGAGGGCATGGTGATCGGCCCGAGGTCGGCGCCGGGCTCCCCGCCCGGCCGGAGCTTCTTGGCGCGTTCGGCGACGAGTTCGAGGAACCGGTCTGCGACCGCCTCCACCACGAACACCCGCTCCACGCCGATGCAGGTCTGCCCGGCGTTGGACATGCCGCCCCAGACGGCGGCTTCGGCGGCGGCCTTGAGGTCGGCGTCGGAGTCGACGATGAGCGCGTCCTTGCCGCCGCACTCGACCAGCACCGGGGTCAGCGTCTCCGAACAGGCCGCCATCACGCGCTTGCCGGTGGCGGTGGAGCCGGTGAACGCCACCTTGTCCACGCCGGAGGCGCACAGCGCGGCACCGGTGTCGCCGAAGCCGGTGGTGAGGGCGAGCACGGGGTGCTCGGGTACGACCTCGGCGAAGCTGTCCACCAGCCAGCGGCCGACGCCGGGGGTGAGTTCGCTGGGCTTGAACACCACCGAGTTGCCCGCCGCGAGCGCGTAGGCGATCGATCCCATCGGTGTGAACGCCGGGTAGTTCCACGGGCCGATGACGCCGACGACGCCGAACGGCACGTATTCGACGGTGGCGGCCTGGTTGGCCATCAGCACGCCGGAGCCGACCTTGCGGCGCCGCAGCACCTTCTCGGCCTTGTTCGCCGCCCAGTGCAGGTGGTCGATCACCAGCACCAGTTCGAGCCGGGCGTCGTCGAGCGGTTTGCCGGTCTCGGAACAGATCACCCCGGCGAGCTCGTCGATGCCGCGCACCAGCAGCGCGCGCCACTGGTCGAGTCGTTTCTTCCGCTCCGCGAAGCCGAGTTCCGCCCACCACCGCCCGGCGACCCGGGCGGATTCGACGATCTCGTTGACCTCGGTGGCGTCGTGCAGCGGGTACCGGCCCACGACTTCGCCGGTACGCGGGTCGAGCGAGTCGAACGTGGTCTGCGCTGAGCTCGCTGCGGCCATCGGCTCGGCCTCGCCGCTGGCGGTCCGGGTCATGTGCTGCCTCCCACCGTGTCAATGGTCGTTGTGAATCGGCAGCCTACGGAAATCCCGCGCTCAGCGGCAGGTTCTGCGGACGAATGCCGGGTTCGCATGTGAACGGCGCGAAGTCCTGGCCCGGCCGGACGGTCGCCCCGACCCGCCGCCGGTCCGCCGCGCACCGGCGGTGCGGCAGGGGCTCGGCAGGGCGCGGAACCGGGCCGCGCCGCCCGGCCGGGGCGTGCGAAAGCGGCGCCGCCGACCAGGCCGAAGGCCGTGGGTCGACGACGCCGCGTGCGGGCGGTGCTCCGGCCGGAGAAAGGGCCGGAGCGTCCCGGTCAGTGCTCGGTCGCGGGTTCCTCCGCGACGTCCGCGGGCACCACGATGGGCCGCAACCGGACCCACAGGGCGAACAGGACGGCGAACACGAGCATGCCGACCCCGCTCCAGAGGTTGATGTTCATGCCCGCGGCCTTCGCCACGTCTTCGGGGCTCGCGGTGGCCCCGAGCACGGTGAGCACCAAGCCGTACAGGAAGAACAGCACGGCGATGATCAATCGGATGTCGAAGGCGCCCGCGGTGCGCTTGCTTGTCTCAGTGGCCATGGGGTTCCTCCGGTCAGCCGAAGACGATGTTGAGCACGATGGTGATCACCAGGACGATGCCCGCCATCAGGCCGGGCTTGCGGTACCAGCCCGCGTCCTCGCCCGAAGTGGAGGCCTGCAGCTTGGTGCGCGGCGTGAGCGAGTACACCAGGCCGACCAGTTCCGCTTCCGGCTTCGGCCGCGTCACCAGGCTGACCACCACGCTGACCACGATGTCGACCACGAACGCGGCACCGGCGCCGACGAAGCTCGCGCCCTGGCCCGGCAGGTCCAGCACGCCGACCTCGGAGAGGCCGAACACCGCGATGGCGGAGACGGTACCCAGCACCAGACCGAGCCAACCGGCGGTCGGGGTCATCCGCTTCCAGAACATGCCGAGGATGAACGTGGCGAACAGCGGCGCGTTGAAGAACGAGAACAGCTGCTGCAGGTAGTCCATCAGGTTGGAGTACCCGGAGGCGATGAACGCGGTGCCGACGGCGATCACGGTGGCGCCGACGGTGACCCAGCGGCCCATCTTCAGGTAGTACTGGTCCGGCCGGTCCTTGGCGATGTACGCCTGCCAGATGTCGTAGGTGAACACCGTGTTGAACGAGCTCAGGTTCGCCGCCATGCCGGCCATGAACGAGGCGAGCAGACCGGCCAGCGCCACGCCGAGGATGCCGTTGGGCAGCAGGTCGCGCATCAGCAGCAGGATCGCGTCGTTGTAGTCCACGCTGCCGGTCTCGGTCGCCTTGTAGGCGACGAGCTCCTGCACCGCGACGCCCGCGATCATGCCGGGGATGATGACGATGAACGGGATCAGCAGCTTGGGGAAGGCGCCGATGATCGGCGTGCGCTGGGCCGCGGACATGCTCTTGGACGCCATCGCCCGCTGCACCTCGACGAAGTTCGTCGTCCAGTAGCCGAAGGCGAGCACGAAGCCGAGGCCGAACACGATGCCCAGCACGCTCAGGAAGCTGTTGGTGAAGCCGGTGAGCTCGGTGCCCGGCCACGCCGAGAGCTGCTCGGCCCCGCCGGGGCTGGCGCTGATCTTCTCGACCAGGCCGTCCCAGCCGCCGACCTTGTGCAGGCCGACCAGGGTCAGCGGCAGCAGCGCCGCGACGATCACGAAGAACTGCAGCACCTCGTTGTAGATCGCCGCCGACAGCCCGCCGAGCGCGGTGTAGGTGAGCACGATCGCGGCGGCCACCAGCACGGAGACCCACAGCGGCCAGCCCAGCAGCACGTTCACGATGCTGGCCAGCAGGTACAGGTTGACGCCCGCGATGAGCACCTGGGCGACGGCGAAGCTGATGCCGTTGACCAGGTGGGCCGGCTTCCCGAACCGCCGCAGCATGAATTCGGGGACGCTGCGGACCTTCGAGCCGTAGTAGAACGGCATCATCACGATGCCGAGGAACAGCATCGCGGGGACCGCACCGACCCAGAAGTAGTGCATGGTCGGCATGCCGTACTCGGCGCCGTTCGCCGACATGCCGATGATCTCGATCGCGCCCAGGTTCGCCGCGATGAAGGCCAACCCCGTCACCCACGCGGGCAAGGCACGCCCGGACAAGAAGAAGTCCAAGCTCGTGGAAACCGAGCGCCGGGCGAGATAGCCGATGCCGAGCACGAACGCGAAGTACAGCGCGAGCAGCACGTAGTCGACCGCGCTGGCATCGAGCCGCAACTCTTCTTGGGCTAGCACGTTCACGGCCACCCCACCTCCAGACCCAACAAAGTCCAACGATAATCACCACCCGATCGGCGGCAGACGGACACTACCGCACAGTGGGACCACTCACACTGGACCGATACCAATTCGTTGAGCGTCACCTTTCGGGGGTATCGACACTCCCCCGAGCAGCGGAAACATCACGGACAGTCAGCCGCCGGACCAGCGCTCGACAACCACCACGAACCGACGCCGATCCGACGCGGACGGTGAATCCACCACGCCCGCGCGGGCGCAGTCCACAGGAGACAACGGAAATCAACCCGAGTCGCCGACAGCACGTCCCGCCCCGGCCGGATCGCGCGCCCGCGCGCACCCCGGGGCGACGACACCACGGCGGGCGGTGCGCGCGGAGGCGCCGCCGGACCCCGCCGACCACGCCGACCACCTGACGCCGGCACGGCCGGGACCGATGGGACGGAGCTGCCGGGAAGAACCCGGAGGAACACGAAGGGCGCGGAACACCGGACTGATCATGACTCCAGTGTTCCGCGCCCGACCGCGGAAATCATCACTCAGCAGAGTGAACAAACGTTCGAACGGCGGTGGACGAGGCCGCTCAGAACAGCCGGAACTCGTCCGGCTCGATCCCGCGCAGCTGGTCGTAGTCCAAGGTCACGCAGCGGATGCCGCGGTCCTCGGCCAGCGTCCGCGCCTGCGGCTTGATCTGCTGCGCGGCGAACACGCCCGCCACCGGCGACAGCAGCGGATCCCGGTTCAACAGCTCCAGGTAGCGGGTCAGCTGCTCCACCCCGTCGATCTCGCCGCGGCGCTTGATCTCGACCGCGACGCTGGAGCCGTCCGAATCCCGGCACATCAGGTCGACCGGGCCGATCGCGGTGGGGAACTCGCGGCGCACCAGCGACCACCCGTCGCCGAGCGTCGTCACGTGCTCGGCGAGCAGCTGCTGCAGGTGCGCCTCCACCCCGTCCTTGACCAGGCCGGGTTCCGGACCGAGCTCGTGCTTGGAATCGTGCAGCACCTCTTCGAGGCTGATCACCAGCTTCTCGCCGGCCTTGTTCTGCACCGTCCACACGCCGGGATCCTCGATGAGCCAGCACGGCGGGCTCATCCAGTTCAACGGCTTGTAGGCGCGGTCGTCGGAGTGCACCGAGACCGAACCGTCCGCCTTCACCAGCAGCAGGCGCTGCGCCATGGGCAGATGCGCGGTGAGGCGGCCGACGTAATCGACCTTGCAGCGAGCGATGACAAGACGCACCCGGCACAGGGTACGGGCGGCGATCACGATGTCGAGCACCCATGCCGGTTCAGGGCAGGCGAACCTTCGAAAGATCACCAGTCGCATCGGGTCTACCGTGCGTTCCCGTGTCGTACGCCCAGCTGTTCACCCGAGTCAAACCGGTCGAGCGCATCGCCGACGACGGCTCGCACACCGCGCTGCACCGCACGCTCGGACTGGTGCCGCTCATCGCGCTGTCGGTCGGTGCCACCCTCGGCACCGGCATCTTCGTGGTGCTCGCGGAAGCCGCGCCCGCCGCGGGACCGGCCGTCGTGGTGTCGTTCGTGCTCGCCGGACTCGCCGCGCTCTGCTCCGCGCTGTCCTACGCCGAGCTGGCGGGCAGCGTCCCCGTCTCCGGCTCGGCCTACTCCTACGCGTACGCCACGCTCGGCGAGCTCGTCGCCTGGGTCTGCGGCTGGTGCCTGCTGCTGGAGTACGGCGTCTCGGTGGCCGCGGTCGCGGTCGGCTGGGGCGGCTACCTCAACGAGTTCCTGCGCGGCACCATCGGGCTCACCCTGCCCGACGCGCTGTCCGCGCCACCCGGCGAAGGCGGCGTGGTCAACGTGCCCGCCGTCATCGTGGTGCTGCTCGCCACGGCCGTGCTGATGATGGGCGTGCGGGAGAGCGCCGCCGTCACCACCGCCACCACGCTGCTCAAGATCGGCGTGCTGGTGTTCTTCGTCTGCGTGGCGCTGACCGCGTTCCGCTCCGACAACCTCACCCCGTTCGCGCCCGCGGGCGTCGCCGGGATCTCCGCGGGCGCGTCCGCGGTGTTCTTCTCGTTCATCGGCTTCGACGCCGCCTCCACCGCCGGTGAGGAGGCGCGGAACCCGAAGCGGGACCTGCCGCGGGCCATCATGATCTCGCTGGCGATCGTCACCCTGGTCTACGTCGTCGTCGCGTTCGCCGCCGTCGGCGCCGTCGGCACCGACGTGCTCGGCGGCTCGGACGCCTCGCTGGCCACCGCGCTGGAGATCGTCACCGGGCAGGGCTGGCCCGCGGTGCTGCTGGCCTTCGGCGCCGTCGTCGCCATCGCCTCCGTGGTGCTCACCGTGCTGTACGGGCAGACCCGCATCCTCGTGTCGATGTCCCGGGACGGGCTGATGCCCGCGAAGCTGTCCGCGGTCAACCGCCGGGCCGTGCCCGCGCACAACACCATGATCGTCGGACTGCTGGTGGCCGCCCTCGCCTCCGTGGTGCCGCTGAGCAGCCTCGCCGACGCCACCAGCATCGGCACGCTCGTCGCGTTCGGCGTCGTCAACATCGGCGTCATCGTGCTGCGGCGGCGCAAACCCGACCTGGAACGGTCCTTCCGCACCCCGCTGATGCCGTGGGTGCCGCTGCTCGGGGTCGCGCTGTGCGCCTACCTGATCCTCGGGCTGGACTGGATCACCTGGCTGGTCTTCGGGATCTGGATGGTGGCGGGGCTGGCCGTGTACCTCGGGTACGGGCTGCGGCGGTCGAAGCTCAACTGAGCCGGGGTGGCAGGAAGGTTCCCTTCCACGCACCCGTGACAGGAAGGTTCCCTTCCGCGCACGGCGCGCGATCAGCGCGCGGCGGGGCGGTGCACGATGGGCGGATGCGCACGACGAGCAGCCGCGAGGTGTACGCGAACGCGTGGATGACCGTCCGGGAGGACGGCATCCGCCGCCCCGACGGGTCCGACGGGATCTACGGCGTGGTGGACAAACCGGACTACGCGTTGATCATCCCGCTGGACGGCGACCGGATTCACCTGGTCGAGCAGTTCCGCTACCCGCTGGGCCGGCGCCGCTGGGAATTCCCGCAGGGCACCGCGCCGGACCGCGCCGAAGTGGACACCGCCGAACTCGCCGCCCGCGAACTGCGGGAGGAGACCGGGCTGCGCGCCGCGCGGCTCACCGACCTGGGGCAGCTGGACGTGGCGCCGGGCATGTCCAGCCAGCGCGGCCGGGTCTACCTGGCGACCGGGCTCACCGCGGGCGAGCACGAGCGGGAACCGGAGGAGCAGGACATGCGGGCGGCCTGGTTCGACCGCGCCGAATTCGAGCGGATGATCCGCGGCGGCGCGATCACCGACGCCCAGTCCATCGCCGCCTACCAGCTGCTCTGCTTGCACGAACGGGGGGTTTGACCGGTTTCGGCCCCGTGCCGGTGTGGCGCCCGTCGCGGCGCCCCCGGATCACGTGACGGAGCGGGCCCCGGCTCCTTATCCTTCGCTGGTGCCGGCTCAACTAGTGCCCTTCGTGCTGTTCGTGATCGTGGTGACCGTCGCCCCCGGCCCCGACATGGCCCTCGGGCTGCGCAACAGCATCCGCGGCGGGTCGACCGGGATGTGGTGGACCGGGCTGGGCTGCTGCGCCGGGCTGCTGGTGCACGCGGCGATCTCGGTCGCGGGGCTCTCCGCGCTGCTGGCGGCCTCCGCCGTCGCCTACACGGCCCTCAAGCTCGGCGGCGCCGCCTACCTGGTGTGGCTCGGCGCGACGACGCTGTGGAAGAGCATCCGGAACCGGCACGAGGCCCCCGCGGCGGCGCTGCCGGAACCGCAGGCGGCCGGCGAGGTGCTGACGCGGCGCGCGGCGTTCCGGCAGGGGCTGGTCAGCAACGTGCTCAACCCCAAGATCATCCTGCTGTTCCTGACGCTGCTGCCGCAGTTCATCTCGCCCGGCGAACCGCGCGCGCTCACCTCGATGGTCCTCACGCTGGCGTTCCTGGGCGTGGCGCTCGTGTACTGGCGGGTGGCGTCCTGGCTGGTCGGCGGCATGCGCACCCTGCTCAGCCGCCGGAAGGTGAAGCTCGTGCTGGAGCGCGCCACCGGCACCGTGATGATCGCCCTCGGCCTCCGGGTGGCTTTCGAGAGCGGGTGATCTCCCCAACTCCTGTTGCGAGGTGGGGAGAGTGGCGGAACCTCAGCGGTCCCCTCGCTGCGGGATCGTTTTCACAGGTGGCTCCGCCACATGAGAAACGCTGTCCTCGCGAGGAAACCGCTGAGAACCCGCGACGGTGCCGGTGTCGTGGGTGGTCGTCAACTCAGCGGCTTCGCCGCTGACGGGAAACGGCCGAGACTTGCAGGGCGGGTTCGCAGGCGGGCAGTGATCGGCAGCGGCGATCGCGGAACCGCTGGGAGCGGCCGAGCCTCGGGCGGCCCGGCCGTCGGCCGATCAGTCCGTGACGCGCTCGATGTAAGCGCCCAGGCCCCGCAGGTTCTCCACGAAGTTCGGGTAGCCGCGGTCGATGTGGAACACGTCCCACACCTCGGTCACCCCGTCCGCGCACAACCCGGCGAGCACCAGGCCCACCCCGGCGCGGATGTCCGACGCCCACACCGGGGCGCTGGAGAGCCGCTCCAACCCGCGCACCACCGCGTGGTGCCCGTCGGTGCGCGCGTCCGCACCCATCCGCACCAGTTCCTCGATGAACCGGAAGCGGGACTCGAACAGGTTCTCGGTGATCATCGAGGTGCCGTCGGCGACCGCGGACAGCGCCAGCGCCATCGGCTGCAGGTCCGTCGCGAACCCCGGGTACGGCAGCGTCACGTAGTCCACGGCCAGCGGGCGGCGGTCCGCGACCACGCGGAACTCCTCATCGCCCACCACGACCTCGGCACCCGCGCTGCGCAGCTTCTCCAGCACCAGGTTCACGTGCTGCGGGTCCACCCCGCGCACCTTGATGTCGCCCTGGGTCGCCACCGCGGCGAACGCCCAGGTGGCGCCCACGATGCGGTCGCCGATGACCCGGTGTTCCACCGCCTTCAGCGAGGTCACGCCGTGCACGGTGAGCGTCGAGGTGCCCGCGCCCTCGATCTTCGCGCCCATCTGCTGCAGCATCACGCACAGGTCGACGATCTCCGGCTCGCGAGCCGCGTTGTCGATCATCGTGGTGCCTTCGGCGAGGACCGCGGCCATCAGGATGTTCTCCGTGGCGCCGACGCTCGGGAAGTCCAGCCAGATCTGGGCGCCGCGCAGGTTCTCCGCCTCGGCCACCACCGCGCCGTGCTCGATGTGGCTGGTCGCGCCCAGCTGCCGCAGCCCGCTCTGGTGCATGTCCAGCGGGCGCGAACCGATCGCATCGCCACCGGGCAGCGTCACCACGGCCTTGCGGCACCGCGCCACCAGCGGGCCCAGCACGCACACCGAGGCGCGCAGCTTGCCCATCGACGGCGACACCGCCTCGTGGCTGATCTCCGCGGGCGTCGTGATGTACGCGGTGCGGCCGTCGATGTCGACCTCGCAGCCCAGGCTGCGCAGCACGTCGCCCATCAGCGGGACGTCCAGGATCTCCGGGCAGTTGGTGATCGTCGTCGTGCCCTCGGCCAGCAGCGCGGCCGCCATCAGCTTCAGCACGCTGTTCTTCGCGCCGACCACATCGACTTCGCCGACGAGGCGCGCCCCGCCGTGCACGCGGAAGTGCTCACTCACGAACAGCAGGTTACGGGCCGGGCGCCGCCCCGTCCGTGGCGGGTGCGCCGGGCGCACCGGCGTGCGGCACCTACCCTGGAGGCATGGCCGTACACCTGACGAAGATCTACACGCGGACCGGCGACGCGGGCACCACCCGGCTTTCGGACAACTCGCAGATCAGCAAGACCGACCCGCGGCTGGTCGCCTACGCCGACGTGGACGAGACGAACTCGGTGCTGGGCGTGGCGCTGGCCACCGCGACCTTCGACGCGGCGATCGTCGAGGTGCTGCGGACCGTGCAGAACGACCTGTTCGACGTGGGCGCCGACCTGGCCACCCCGGTGGTGCCGGATCCGGAGTTCCCGCCGCTGCGCGTCACCCAGGACTACGTCGACCGGCTCGAAGGCTGGTGCGACGAGTACAACGCGCGGGTGCCGAAGCTGAACTCGTTCATCCTCCCCGGCGGCACCCCCGGCGGTGCGCTGCTGCACCAGGCGCGGTGCACGGCCCGGCGCGCCGAGCGCTCCGCGTGGGCGCTGCTCGAGGTCGATGCGGAGCGCAGCAACGCGCTCGCCGCGAAGTACCTGAACCGGCTCTCCGACCTGCTGTTCATCCTCGCCCGCGTCGCCAACCCGGACGGCGACGTGCTGTGGCGCCCGGGCGGCGGCGCCTGACGCTCACAGCTGCTTGGCGAAGCACACCGAGTCGGGGTCGTCGCGGTACGGGCCGAACGCGGGGATGCCCGCGTAGCCCGCCGAGCGGTACAGGGCGATGGCCTCCGGCTGCCGGTTCCCGGTCTCCAGCAGAACCCGCTTGTGCCCGGCGTCGGCGGCCCGTCCTTCCAGTTCGGCCAGCAGCCGCCGCGCCAGGCCGCGACCGCGCGCGGCGGGCGAGACGTACATCCGCTTGAGCTCGACGTCGCCGTCCTCGAACTCCGGTTCCGCCGGGTCGTACACCCGCCAGCCGCCGATCGCGACCGGTTCCGCCTCGAGGTAGCCGAGCAGGAACGTCCCGTGCGGGGCGCTGAACTGGCCCGAGTCGATCGGCGTCTCGTCCCGGCGCCCGTAGCGGCCCACGTACTCCTGCTGGACCTCCTCGATCAGCCGCTGCGCGTCGGGGTGGTCGAACTCGGCGATCTCGATGTGCATGCGGCCAGCTTAGGAGCGCTCAGCCCAGCACCTTCTCGAACCAGTGCCGGGCGTACTCGTTGTCGTTGTAGGCGGGGATCTCCGCGTAACCGGCCGAGCCGTACAGGGCGCGCGCGGCGTGCAGCTCGGCGGCGGTGTCCAGGCGCACCACCCCGCACCCCAGCTCCGCCGCGCCGCGCTCCAGCTCGGCCAGCAACGCCCGGCCTGCGCCGCGACCACGCAGCACCGGGGAGATCCACATCCGCCGGATCTCCGCGATGCCGGGCTCCAGCACCCGCACCGCGCCGCAGCCCCGCACCGCGCCCGCCGCGTCCCGGACCAGCAGGAAGCGGCCGCGCGGCGGCGCGAAATCGCCCGGTTCCGGCGGCGCCGCCCGGCCCGGGTCGAACCCGGCGGGGAACACCTGCGTCAGCTCGGCGACGTACTGCTCCAGCGCGGCCGTGGCGTCCGCACCGGCGATCGATTCGGCGGTGATCGTGAACCGGCCGCTGTCCGGGGTCGCGTCCATCATGCGACCAGTCTTTCCGAGCCGAGCCTTCACCGCCAGTTACCCCGGCTTCCGGTGGCTAAAGTGGAGCTTCATGGATCCGGCGAAGTTGCTGCTGCTGTTGGCGTTGCGCGAGGGCGGCAGCGTCCCCCGTGCCGCCGAGCTCACCGGGCGCACCCCGCCCGCGGTGTCCCAGCAGCTCGCCCGGCTGGAGCGGGAAGCGGGCACCGCGCTCGTCGAACGCCTCCCGCACGGCGTCCGGCTCACCCCGCTCGGGGAGCAGCTCGCCGAACGCGCCGACCGGATCGCGCACGCCCTGCGCGGCGCCGAAGCGGACCGGGCGCGGCACCTCCGGCTGCACCGCACCAGGCTGCGGCTCGGCGCCTTCCCCACCGCGGGCGTGCGGCTGCTGCCCGAGGCCCTGGCCGCGCTGAACCGGCTGCACCCGGACAGCGAGCTGTCCGTCGTGGACCTCGGTCCCACCGAGGGCAACGCGCTCGTCGCCGAACGCGAACTGGACCTGGCGCTCGTCGCCTCCTACGGCGAACCGCTGCACCCGCCCGCCGGGGTGCGGCTGGTGCCGCTGCTCGACGACCCGGTGCTCGCCGTGCTGCCCGAACGCCACCCGGCCGCCACCGGTGGATCCCCGCTGGTGCTGCGGGACTTCACCGCCGACGCGTGGGCGTGCGCGCCGCGGGAACTGCCGAACCGGCGCCAGCTCGACGACCTGGCCCGCACCGCCGGGTTCACCCCGCACGTCCCGTTCGAATCCGAGTCGTACGCCGTCGCGCAGGCCGTGGTGTCCGCCGGAGTCGCGGTCACCTTCCTGCCGCGGCTCGCCATCGGCGACGTGCCGGGCACCGTCACCCGGGAACTCGACGAGCCCGCGCTGTTCCGGCGGGTGCACGCCGTGCTGCCCGCGCACTCCCCCACCGAGCTCGCCGAGGTGTTCCTCGGTCTGCTCCGCGACCTCTGCGCCGAACACGGCGGCACCGCGCACCCGGTGCGATGAAGGGAACCTTCCGGTCACCGGTGGCAGGAAGGTTCCCTTCATCCACCCCCGACGCGCGAAAAAGCGCCCCCTCCGAAGAGGGGGCGCTGCACGTTCGGGGATCAGGAAGCCCAGGGCACGGAACGTCCGGGCGGCGCTGACTCCAACCAGGACAGGAAGCCGGTGAGCGCGTCCGCGCCCATCGCGACCTCCAGCTCCTCACCGCGACCGGTCAGGTGCAGCACGGTCGCGGCCTGCGGCAGCGCGTACACCTCGGACGCGGACGGTTCGCGGCGGGTGGCGATCTCCACCTCGCGGCGGTTCACCACCCAGTTCGGGCCCGAGCTGAGGCTCAGCACCCGGTACCAGCTGAACTCCTCGCCGCGGTAGTGCGCGACACCGAGGTGCCAGCCCCGCCCGCGGTCATCGGTGCGCAGCCGCAGCGCCACGTCGATCCCGCCGGCGCGCAACTGCTGCAGCCGCCGGCGCGCGGCCAGCACCACGCTCAGGGCCGCGGCCGCCAGGAGCAGCACCAGCCCGAAAACGATGATCGACCACACGCCCGCGGAGCCCATGTTCGCGGCCCGTCAGACCGACTGCCCGGCCGCCCGGAGTCGGCTCAGCGCTCTCGTGCGCGCTTCCTCGTCGTCGCTCTTCGCGTCGGTGCGCGCCTGCGCGACGTCGATCTCCTGGGCGAGTTCGGCCGACTCGGCGAGGACGCTGACGCCGTCGGCGGTGACGGACAGGAATCCGCCCTGGACGGCGGCGGTCACGGTGTCGCCGTCGATGGTCGTGATCTTCACGACGCCACCCTCGACGAGCTGGCCGAGCAGCGGCTCGTGCCCCGGCAGGATGCCGATCTCGCCTTCGGTCGTCTGGGCCACGACGGTGGTCGCCTCACCAGACCACAGGCGGCGCTCGACAGCGACCAGCTGGACGGACATGTTGGCCACGCGCGTCTCCTTTGTCGGGTGTACAGCCCGCAGTCTAGCCAACGCCAGGCGGGCCCTGGTGACGGGCCGAGCAGGGCCGCGTCACATCCGGAGGGGTGCGAGCAGGGGAACCTTCCGGTCACGGGTGACCGGAAGGTTCCCTTCCTCTGGGAAGAGCGAAAAAGAAGGCCGGGGCCCGTGACCGGACCCCGACCCCTGCCGATGGGTCTTCGCCGCGGTGGGTGCACCGCGGCGAAGACCGGGGCTCACTTCTCGGTGAGCTTCTTGTAGGCCTGCTCCAGGTCCTCCAGACCACCGATGGACAGGAAGGCCTGCTCCGGGTAGTGGTCGAAGTCGCCCTTGCAGAGCTTGTCGAACGCCTCGATGGTCTCCTTCACCGGCACGAAGGAGCCGTCCTGCCCGGTGAACTGCTTCGCCACGAAGAAGTTCTGCGACAGGTAGCGCTGGATGCGCCGCGCCCGCTGCACCGTCACCTTGTCCTCTTCGGACAGTTCGTCCATGCCGAGGATGGCGATGATGTCCTGCAGCTCCTTGTACTTCTGGAGGATCCGCTTGACCTCCTGGGCGACGCGGTAGTGCTCGTCGCCCACGACGGCCGGGTCCAGAATGGTGGAGCTGGAGGTCAGCGGGTCGACCGCCGGGTAGATGCCCATCTGCGAGATCGGCCGGGACAGCTCCGTCGTCGCGTCCAGGTGGGCGAACGTGGTCGCCGGCGCCGGGTCGGTGTAGTCGTCCGCGGGCACGTAGATCGCCTGCATCGAGGTGATCGAGTTGCCGCGGGTCGAGGTGATCCGCTCCTGCAGCTCACCCATCTCGTCGGCCAGCGTCGGCTGGTAACCCACCGCGGAAGGCATCCGGCCCAGCAGGGTGGACACCTCCTGGCCCGCCTGGGTGAACCGGAAGATGTTGTCGATGAACAGCAGCACGTCCTGGTTCTGGACGTCGCGGAAGTACTCCGCCATGGTCAGCGCCGACAGGGCGACCCGCATGCGGGTGCCCGGCGGCTCGTCCATCTGCCCGAAGACGAGGGCGGTGTCGGCGAGCACGCCGGACTCCGCCATCTCGACCCAGAGGTCGTTGCCCTCACGGGTGCGCTCGCCGACGCCGGCGAACACCGAGGTGCCACCGAAGTTCTTGGCGACGCGGCGGATCATCTCCTGGATGAGCACCGTCTTGCCGACACCCGCACCGCCGAACAGGCCGATCTTGCCACCCTGCACGTACGGGGTGAGCAGGTCGATCACCTTGATGCCGGTCTCCAGCACCTCGGTGCGGCCTTCGAGCTGGTCGAACGCCGGGGCCTTGCGGTGGATGGACCAGCGCTCGGCGTCCGAGGCGTAGCCCGGCTCGTCGAGGCAGTGCCCGAGGGCGTTGAACACGTGGCCCTTGACCACGTCGCCCACCGGCACCGAGATGCCCTCGCCGGAGTCGCGCACCGCGACACCCCGGACCAGGCCCTGGGTCGGCTGCATCGAGACGCAGCGCACCACGCTGTCGCCGAGGTGCTGTGCGACCTCGAGCGTCAGCGTCTTCGCCATGGCCTCGGCCGTGATGTCCACGGTGAGGGAGTTGTTGAGGTCGGGCACCTGGTCGCGCGGGAACTCGACGTCCACGACCGGGCCGAGAACCCGGACGACGCGGCCGGTGCCAGTAGCCGTGCTAGTGGCAGTCGCAGTCATGTCACTCACTTCCTGCTGACGAGAGCGCCTCGACACCACCGACGATCTCGCTGATTTCCTGGGTGATCTGGGCCTGGCGGGCCTGGTTGGCCTCACGGCTGAGGTTGCGGATCAGTTCGTCCGCGTTGTCCGTGGCCGCCTTCATCGCGGTACGACGTGCCGCGAAGACGGACGCCGCCGAGTCCAGCAGCCCGGCGAAGATCCGGGTGTTGATGTACTTCGGCAGCAGGGCCCGGAACAACGTGTCCGCGTCCGGCTCGAAGTCGTACACCGACCGCGGCTTCTTCGGCTCGTCGGAGTACTCGACCTCCAGCGGGGCGATCCGCGTGACGGTCGGCCGCTGGGTCAGCATCGAGACGAACTCGGTGTGCACCATGTGCAGCTCGTCCACGCCCAGCGTACCGTCCGGCCCGCCGTCGTCGAGGTAGTCGTCGGCGCCCGCGAGGAACGCCTTGACCAGGGTCTCCCCCACTTCGGCGGCATCCGAGTAGCCGGGCTTCTCGGCGAAGCCGGTCCAGCTGGCCGCGACCGGGCGCTGGCGGAACCGGTAGTACGCGTCGCCCTTGCGGCCGATCACGTACAGCACCGGGGTCTTGCCCTGCTCGCGGAGCAGGCTCTGCAGCTCCTCCGCCGCGCGCAGCACGTTGGAGTTGTAGCCGCCGCACTGGCCGCCGTCACTGGTCACCACGAGCACCGCGGCCCGCTTGGGGTTGTCCCGCTCCACCAGGAGCGGGTGGTCCAGCGAGCTCGCGCCTGCCAGCTCGGACAGGGACTTGGTGATCTCGGCCGCGTACGGCCGGGACGCCTCGACCCTGGTCCGGGCCCGCATGATGCGGGAGGTGGCGATCAGTTCCTGCGCCTTGGTGATCTTCCGGATCGACTTGACCGACCGGATGCGGTCTCGCAGTTCTCGAAGATTGGCCATGGCTACCCGGTCACTTCTTCGGGGCGGGCTTGTTGACCTGGACGGTTTCCTGGCCCACCGCGCCCGCGTCCATCGCCTCGGCGTCGGCCTCCTGCGTGAGCGAGGTGCCGTCGGAGGTCGTGAACTGCTTCTTGAACTCCTCCACCGAGTCCACGATCAGCTTCTGGCCGTCGTCGGAGAGCTTCTTGCTCTCGACGATGTCCTTGAGCAGCGACTCGTGGGTCCGGCGCAGGTAGGCGAGGAACTCCGACTCGAAGCGCCGCACGTCGCCGACCGGAACGGTGTCGACGTGGCCCTTGGTGCCGAGGAACAGCGAGACGACCTCTTCCTCGACCGGCAGCGGGTCGCCCGCGCCCTGCTTGAGCAGCTCCATCAGGCGGGCACCGCGGTCCAGCTGCGCCTTCGACGCGGCGTCCAGGTCCGAGGCGAAGGCGGAGAACGCCTCCAGCTCGCGGAACTGCGCCAGGTCGATCTTCAGCGAGCCGGTGACCGACTTCATCGCCTTGATCTGCGCGGAACCACCGACGCGGGACACCGAGATGCCGACGTCGATCGCGGGGCGCTGACCGGAGTTGAACAGGTCCGACTGCAGGAAGCACTGGCCGTCGGTGATGGAGATGACGTTCGTCGGGATGTAGGCCGACACGTCGTTCGCCTTGGTCTCGATGATCGGCAGACCCGTCATCGAACCGGCGCCCATCTCGTCCGACAGCTTCGCGCAACGCTCCAGCAGACGGGAGTGCAGGTAGAAGACGTCACCGGGGTAGGCCTCGCGGCCCGGCGGGCGGCGCAGCAGCAGCGAGATCGCGCGGTACGCCTCGGCCTGCTTGGTGAGGTCGTCGAACACGATCAGGACGTGCTTGCCCTGGTACATCCAGTGCTGGCCCAGCGCGGAGCCCGCGTACGGCGCCAGCCACTTCAGACCCGGCGAGTCCGAGGCGGGGGCGGCGACGATGGTGGTGTACTCCATCGCGCCCGCGTCCTCGAGGGACTTCTTCACGCCGGCGATCGTGGAGCCCTTCTGGCCGATCGCGACGTAGATGCAGTGCACCTGCTTGGCAGGGTCACCGCTGTCCCAGTTGCCCTTCTGGTTGATGATCGTGTCGACCGCGACCGTGGTCTTGCCGGTCTTGCGGTCGCCGATCAGCAGCTGGCGCTGGCCGCGGCCGATCGGGGTCATCGAGTCGATGGCCTTGATGCCGGTCTGCATCGGCTCGGCGACGCCCTGGCGCTGCACGACCGTGGCGGCCTGCAGCTCCAGCGCGCGCTGGCTCTCGGCCTTGATCTCGCCGAGGCCGTCGATGGCCTCGCCCAGCGGGTCCACCACGCGGCCGAGGAAGCCGTCGCCGACCGGCATGGACAGCACCTTGCCGGTCCGCTTGACCTCCTGGCCCTCTTCGATGCCAGCGGACTCGCCCAGGATGACCGCGCCGATCTCCTGAGCCTCCAGGTTCATCGCCACGCCGTAGACGCCGCCGGGGAACTCCAGCAGCTCTTCGGTCATCACCGAAGGCAGGCCCTCGACATGGGCGATGCCGTCACCGGTATCGGTGACGACGCCGACCTCCTCGCGGCTGACCTCCGGGGAGTAGCTGGAGACGTACTTCTCGATCGCACTGCGGATCTCGTCCGACGAGATCGTCAGCTCCGCCATGTCTCGTTCCTGCTCTCGGTTCGTTCTGGAAGGAAGTTCTGTGTCCGGGCCGCGGCCCTCGCCGTCAGTCGGCGAGGTCGCGCCGGAGGGACTGCAGGCGCCCCGTGGTCGTTCCGTCGATGACCTCGTCACCGACCTTGATCAGCAGGCCGCCGCCGACCGCAGGATCCACTTCCAGGTGGACCGCGATGGGCCGCGAGTAGATCCGCTGCAACGTGGCCGCGAGCCGCTGCTGCTGCTGCTCGGTCAGTTCGATGGCGGACCGCACGTGCGCCACCGAACGCTCCCGGCGCTTGGCCGAGAGCTCCGCGAGCTCCTCCAGCCCCTCGCTGACGTGCCCGCCGTGCGGGTGCGAGACCAGCTGGCGCACCAGGGCCTGGGTGACCGGTTCGACCTTGCCGCCGAGCAGCTCGTCGACCAGCGCGGTCTTGCCGTCGGTGGCAGCGGCCGGGTCGGCCAGCAGCCGCTCCAGCTCCAGTTCGGCGCCGATGATGCGGCCGAGGCGGAACAGCTCGTCCTCGACCGCGTCCAGCCGGCCCGCCCGTTCCGCCTGCACCAGCAGGGCGACCCGGGCCAGCCGTTCCAGACCTCCGACCAGATCCTTCGCGCTCGACCAGCGGGAGCGGACGGCTTCGACCACCACGGGCAGCGCCCGGGCGCCGAGCTTGCCGGCCAGCAGCTGCTTGGCCAGCTCCTCCCGCGAACGGGGTTCGGTGGAGGCGTCCGCCAGCGCCCGGCGCAGGGTCGACTCGCGACCCAGCAGGGCGGCCACGCCGAACAGTTCGTCGGCGAGGCCGGTGATCTCCGCGGCCCCGGCCCCGTCGGTGGCCTGCAACAGCTGCAGCTCGGTGGCTGCCAGCGCATCGCGGCTCGCGGCGTTCACGAGGGTGCTCAACTCTCCAGGGCCTTTCGTTCTGGGGGAACCTTCGGGGACCACATCATGTGCGTGTCCATCGCACCGGCGCCGTCAGGACCTGCTGGACCCGGACGGTGCCGACGTGGATTCCAGTTCCTCCAGGAACCGGTCCACGGTGCCGCGACGACGGGTCTCGTCCTCGAGGGACTCACCGACGATGCGACCGGCCAGATCCACGGCCTGCCTGCCGAGGTCGCCGCGCAATTCCGCGACGATCTGCGAGCGCTGCGCGGCCAGCTGGTTCTGGCCTTGCGTGACGATGCGCTCGGACTCGGACTGCGCCTGCGCGCGCATCTCCTCGACGATCTGCTGGCCCTCGGCCCGCGCGTCGTCCCGGATCCGCGCCGCTTCGGCACGCGCCTCGGCCAGCTGCGACTTGTACTGCTCCAGCGTCCGCTGCGCCTCGGCCTGGGCCTGCTCGGCGCGGGCGATGCCGCCCTCGATCCGCTCGCTGCGCTCCGCGTAGAGCTTCTCGAAGCGCGGCACCGCGTACTTCCACAGTACGAAGAGCAGGATCAGGAAGGCGATCAGGCCGACGACGATCTCGGACGGCTCGGGGATGACGGGACTGTGCCCGCCCTCGGCCGCCAACAGCATCTGTGTCTTCACCACGACGTCTCCCAACGCTTTCCAGCCGTGAACAAGATCAGGCGGCGGAGGCGATGAAGTACACGACCAGGCCGATCAGGGCGAGCACCTCGACCAGGACGAAGGAGATCCAGGCGATGCCCTGCAGCTGGCCCTGGGCCTCCGGCTGGCGGGCGGTGCCGTTGATGACCGCGGCCCAGATCAGGCCGACGCCCACGCCCGGGCCGATGGCGCCGAGCCCGTAACCGATCGCGGCCAGACCGGGGTTGATGTTCCCAGCGGTTTCAGCGGCCTGCGCAAGAACGATGTTGCTCACTTTCACTACCTTTCAACTCGGTCCGCGCGAGTCGGCGCGGATCGGAGGTCTTGGTCTTGCTCTCAGTGCTCCTGGGCCAGCGCACTGCCGATGAAGTTGGCGGTCAGCAGCGCGAAGATGTACGCCTGGAGCACCTGGATCAGGGCTTCGACGAACGTCAAGGCAATGGAGAAGGCGAAAGCGACGATGGAGACCGGCTTCAACCCCGCACTCGCCTCCATGAGCAGGTACTCCCCGCCCAGGGTGAACACCAGCAGGATGAGGTGACCGGCGAACATCGCGGCGAACACCCGGATCGCCAGCGCGACCGGCTGAGCGATGAACTTCTGGAAGAACTCGATCGGCGACAGCAGCAGGTAGATCGGCTTCGGCACGCCCGGGGGGAACATGACGTGCTTGAAGTAGCCGAGGAATCCGTGCCTGGCGAAACCGACCGTGTGCATCACCACGTACGCGACGATGAACAGCGCGATCGGGAACCCGATGCGCGACATCGTGGGGAACTGGATCAGCGGGATGATCCCGAAGATGTTGTTCACCAGGACGAACGTGAACATCGCGAAGATCAGCGGGACGAACTTGCGAAAGTCCTTCGCCCCGATCTGCTCCCGCGCGATGTTGTTGCGGCTGAATTCGTAGAGGAACTCCGCGACGAACTGGGACTTGCCCGGTACCAGCTTCAGGTTGCGGGTCGCCATCACGAAGTACGCGCCGACGATCACCACCGACAGCGCGATCAGCACCATCGGTTTGGTTACGCCGCCGAAGATCGGCGGGAGGTCAAAAGCATCGGCACCCGGCGGTACGAACTGTCCGCCTTGGGCCAGCACCAGCGCGCCCAACTGGGCTCCTTCCGGTTCTCCCGAGGTTCACACCACCGGGGGAATCGTCATGATTTGCACGTAACGTACCCGATACGCGATCTGGCACGTTCGCCGACCCCACCCTAGTGAGCGCGAATACGTTCAGTAAGAGGTGGACGGTCGCCACACTGATGGGCGACCTGGCCGAAGCGGACAATACCAGCGGGTAACAAGTTTCGGGAAGCTACCCGCTGCAGATCAGCGACACCGTCACTGACCAGGAACGATGGTCGGAATCTTGGTCTTGCGGAAGGCAACGACCTCGGCTCCGGCCCACACCATGATGGTGGCCAGCATGGTGAGCGCCAGCGACGTCGGATGCAGCGCGTCGACCCCGCCCAGCAAGGTCATCACGATGAGTAACACCAGCATCTTGCCGACGTACCCGCCGAGCGCGACCGCCATCACGAACATCGGGTGCAACCCACCCGTCCAGCGCATCAGGAAGATCGTCAGCAGTGACGACCCGAACGCCACCACTCCGCCCACCACCGCGCCGAACGCACCGGTCGCACCGACCAGCACCGCGGACACCACGACTCCGAGCAGCACCGTCACGGCGCCCGGCACCAGCGCGGTGCGCAGCATGGCGTCGGCCAGCTTGCGCACCGTCGCAGCGTGCGGGTTCTCCGCGGACTGCCCGGTGGACTGCTCGGTCTCGCTCATTCAGGCCCCTCGATCGGATCGCCATCGTCCGGCCATTCTCGGAATCAGCGAAATGATAGCTGCCGCTACCACGCCCAATCCGGCGACCCAGCCGACGACGGCCGCGCTGAACAGCGTCAACGACACCGCCCCGAACGCGAGCACCCCGGCCCACAGGTAGATGAGCAGCACCGCGCGCCGCTGCGAATGCCCGATCTCCAGCAACCGGTGGTGCAGGTGCATCTTGTCCGCGTGGAACGGGCTCTTGCCCGCCGCGGTCCGCCGCACCACCGCCATGATCAGGTCCAGCAGCGGGACGAACAGCACCGCGGCCAGCACCAGCAGCGGCGACAGCAGCGCCAGCAGGTCCTTGCCGCCGAAGCCCGCGTAGTCGGCCTTGCCGGACGCCGAGGTGCTCGCCGTCGCCAGCATCAGCCCGATCAGCATCGACCCCGAATCACCCATGAAGATCCGGGCCGGCTGGAAGTTGTAGGGCAGGAAGCCCACGCAGGCGCCTGCGATCGAGGCCGCGATCAGCGCGGGCGGGTAGGCCGTCACGTCCCCGCCGTGCTGCTGCAGGAGGCTCAGGCAGAACGCGCAGGTCGCGCTCGCCGCGATCACCCCGATGCCGGAGGCCAGCCCGTCCAGGCCGTCCACGAAGTTCATCGCGTTGATCATCGTGACGACCAGCAGCACCGTCAGCAGCTGCCCCTGGTTGCTGTTGAGCACCATCAGCTGGCCGATGTGGCCCTCGTCGCCGCCCCACGGCACCCAGAAGCCGAACCACTGCACGCCGAACAGCACCAGGATGCCCGCCGCGGTCACCTGCCCGGCGAGCTTCGTCAGCGAATCCAGCTCGAACCGGTCGTCCAGCGCGCCGACCAGCACGATCAGCCCGCCGGCCACGATCGCGGCGGCCGCATCGTTGGAGAAGTCGAAACCCCGCGACAGCGCGGGCAGGTTGCTCGCCAGGAACATCGCCGCGAGCACCCCGCCGAACATCGCCACCCCGCCCATCCGCGGGATCGGCGTCAGGTGCACGTCGCGCTTGCGCGGGTAGGCGACCGCGCCCACCCGGATCGCCAGCAACCGGACCAGGCCGGTCAGCAGGAACGTCACCGCCGCCGCGGTGAGCAGAACGAGCAGGTATTCGCGGACGGGCAGACCCGCCGGCGCCCACAGAGGTGCGTTGTCCATGGCGGCGGCTCTACCCTCGCGGCCCGACGGCCCGCGGAAGGTGGAGGTCCGGCCACCGGAACGGCGTCTTCAAGCTCGGCGCTCCTCATCGCTGTCCACGTTGCGCATCCGGGGGCTAACGCTATCGGCAAACAGCCGCGCCACGACCACCGGTCCGGATCAGCCAAGATCGTCCGGCCGGTCCGCCTCCGCCCGCTCCCCGCCCCGGCGAGCGGCTCGCGGCCGGAGCGGGGCCGGCGGGCGGCGGTCAGGCGAGCGGTTCGACCTCGACGCCCAGGACCTCGGTGAGCTGCTCCAGGGTGATCTCGCCCTGGCGCAGCACGCGCGGCGTCGCCTGGGTCAGGTCCACGATCGTCGAGGCGACCGGCTCGCCCGTCGGCCCGCCGTCCAGGTAGACCTGCACCGAGTCGCCCAGCTGGTCCTGCGCCTGCTGCGCCGTCGCGGGCGGCGGGTTGCCGGTGCGGTTCGCGCTCGACACCGCCATCGGGCCGACCTCGCGGAGCAGGTCCAGCGCCACCGGGTGCAGGGGCATCCGCAGGTTCACCGTGCCGCGGGTGTCGCCCAGGTCCCAGGCCAGCGACGGCGCCTGCGGCAGGATCAGCGACAGGCCACCGGGCCAGAACGCCTCCACCAGCGCGCGGGCCTGCTGCGGCACGGACTGGACGAGGCCGTCGATGGTCGACCACGAACCCACCAGCACCGGGACCGGCATGTCGCGGCCGCGGCCCTTCGCCGCCAGCAGCGCGCCCACCGCCTCCGGGTCGAAGGCGTTCGCGCCGATCCCGTACACGGTGTCGGTGGGCAGGACCACCAGTCCACCGGCACGGACGGTGTTGGCGGCGGCGGCGAGACCGGATTCCCGGCCGTCCGGACGGTTGCAGTCATACGCGGTGCTCACGCTCCGAATCCTGGCACGCCCCGCGCGCAGCACGGCGGGTGGTGCCCGTCCGCACCGGCGCGGGCCTATCCTGCCGAGTAACACCGGCGCCCCCGCACGAGATCTGAAGGGGTGCGCCCGTCCCCGGCGGAGTCGTCGCCCCCAGCACGCTCGAACGCGGCCACGCGACGGACCCGCCCACGTCTGCTCGAACGATCGGCAGGTCCGCGTCGCCGCACCGGACTGCCGCACGCCGGTCCCGAACAAGGAGTACAGATGACCGCCCCGCCCCAGGGTGTCGAGGTCGACCACGTCGAGTTCCCTGCCGGCAAGATCCGCTACTACCGCGCCGGGACCTCGGGGCCCGCGATCGTGCTGCTGCACGGCGGCGGCCTGGACAACGCGATGCTGAGCTGGCGGCACACCATCCCCGTGCTCGCCGCCGACCACCGCGTCTACGTCCCCGACCTGCCCGGCCAGGGAGGCAGCCTGCCCTGGCACGGCCGCGCCAACCAGCGCACCTGCGAAGAGGTGCTGCGCTGGCTGCTCGACGCGTGGGGCGTGCGGGACACCATGATCGTCGGGCTGTCGCTGGGCGGCAGCATCGCCACCGGCTTCACGCTGCGGCACCCGCGACGAGTGCGCGGGCTGGTGCTCGTCGGCTCCGGCGGGCTGGTGGCCCGGCTCGACCGGCACCTGCTCGGCTACCTCGCCACCCGCGTCGACTTCATCGGCACCACCGGCGCGAAGCTGCTGGCGCGGCACCGCGGGCTCGCCCGCCGGATGCTGGAGCGGCGGCTGTTCACCGGCGACCGCTCGGTGCCCGACCTGGAGGGCATCGTCGAGGAGGTCGCCGCCGAAGCCGCGCAGCGCGACTCGGTGTTCGCCGACTGGCAGCGCGACTCGGTGGGACGGCGCGCCATGCGCGTCAACCACGGGCCGCACCTGGACCAGATCCGCTGCCCCGTGATGTTCATCCACGGCGAGCAGGACGCGGTGGTGCCCGTCACCTCGTCGCGGCAGGCCGCCACCGCCATCTCCGGCGCCCAGCTGCACGTGATCCCCGGCGCCGGGCACTGGCCGAACCGGGAGAAGTCGAACGAGTTCAACGCGCTGCTGCGGGAGTTCGTGAACGCCCGGGCGTGAGCGGGGAAGGGAACCTTCCGGTCACCGGTGACCGGAAGGTTCCCTTCATCGCACCCCCGCGTCAGCAGGTGGCGCGGTAGAAGTACTGCGCCTGCTCCTCCATCGAATCCCGGGTGAGCGCGATCATGTCGGTCTTCGTCTCCCGCTCCACCGGCTCGCCCTTGATCGCGGCGATGGCCCGCTGCACGCCTTCCTCGCCGATCTCGGCGGGGTTCTGCGCGATGAGCGCCTGCACCCGCCCGCCGCGCAGGTCGTCGACCTGCTTGGGGCTGGCGTCGAACCCGACGAGCTGCACCTGACCGGACCGACCGGCGTTGGCGAGCGCGGTGCCCGCGCCCTCACCGGTGTTGAGGTTGGTGCCGAACACGCCCACCAGGTCCGGGTTGGCGGCCAGCGTCGCGGACACGATCTGCGCGGCGGTGGCCGGTTCGTTCTCGGTGTACTGCGTGGGCAGCAGCTTCAGGTTCGGGTGCTTCGCGATCTCCTCCTCGAAGCCGCGGGCCCGCTCGTCGGTCGTGGAGGTGCCCGCCTTGGTGTTGAGCGCGAGCACCGAGCCGGGCCGGTCGCCGACGAGCTCGGCGAGGGTCTGCGCGGCCAGCACCCCGCCCGCGTGGTTGTCCGAGGACAGCGAGCTCACCGCGATCGACCGGTCCTCCAGCGCGGTGTCGACCTCCACGACCTGCACGCCGTTGTCCTTCGCCTGCTGCAGCGGGGTGGCGAGCGCCTTGTCGTCGGTCGGCGCGATGATCACCGCACCGGGCCGGGAGCTGACGACGCCGTTGAGCAGCTGCGCCTGCTCGGCCTGCTCGAACTTCTCCGGGGCCTGCGCGTTGAGCTCGTACCCGGCGGCCGCGGCCGCCTCCTTCGCCGCGCACTCGATGGAGACGTAGAACGGTTCCCCGCGCATGCCGGTCAGCAGCGCCAAGTTCTTGTTGCCCGGGTCGGTGGCCGCTCCCCCGCCGTCCCCGATCTGCCCGGATCCGCAGCCGGCGAGCAGGGTGCCCGCCGCCAGCACGACCATCACCTTCGACTTGATCTTCACTTGTCTCCTCCACACACCGTTGTGCCGCACAAGGGGGTCAGCGGCTGCTGCGCGCCCGGCGGCGCCGCTGGTCGAGCCAGACGGCGGCGACGAGCACGGCGCCGACCGCGATCGGTTGCCAGAACGGCCGGACCCCGGCCATGACGAACCCGGCGTCGAGCACGGCGGGGATGAACACGCCGATCACGCTGCCGAGGATGGTGCCCACGCCGCCGAACAGGCTGGTCCCGCCGAGGACCACCGCGGCGATCGCGTTCAGGTTGTCGTTGCTGTGGCCGCTGATCGTGGTGGTGCCGAAGTAGGCCAGCGACAGGAATCCGGCGAGCCCGGCCAGCACCCCGGTCAGCGCGTACACCGCGACCAGGTGCCTGCTGACGTCGATGCCCGCGCGCCGCGCCGCCTCCGCGTTGGAGCCGATCGCGTAGGTGTGCCTGCCGAACCGGGTGGTGTGCAGCACCCAGCCCGCCAGCAGGGTGACCGCCGCGGCCAGCAGCACGAGGTTCGGCACCACGCCGAACGAGGTGCCGGTGCCGAGGGTCTCGCGCAGCGCCGAGGGCACGGTCCGCACGTCGATGCCGTTGGTGAGCAGCTGCGCGGCACCGAGGGCCGCGCCGAACGAGCCGAGCGTCACGATCAGCGCGGGCACCTTCGCCACCGCCACCAGCAGCCCGTTGAGCACGCCCCACGCGGCGCCGCCGAGCAGCGCCACCACCAATCCGACCGCGATCACGCCCCACCCGGCGCCGGTGGCATCGCCGCCGCTGAGCGCCTCCATCGTCTGCGCCGACACCACCCCGGCGAACACCAGCACCGACCCGACGGACAGGTCGATGCCGGAGGTGATGATCACGAAGGTCATGCCGACGGCGAGCATCAGCAGCGGCGCCGCCTGCACCAGCAGCGTCTGCAGGTTGAACAGGGTCGGGAAGGCGTCCGGCCGCACCGCGCTGAACAGCACGCACAGCACGACCAGCACCAGCCCGGTCCACAGCGTCGGCGAGGCGGCCAGCCGGGCGCGGAAGCCCTTCGGGGTCTCGGCGAGTTCCCCGGTGACCTCGGGGTTCGATTTCGTCGCGGGCATCAGCTCTCGTCCTCCTGGGTCAACGCCCCGGTCATGGCGCCCACGAGCTCTTCCAAGCTGACGTCGGCGGCGCGGAAGCGGGCGACGCGGCGACCCAGCCGCAGCACCTCGACGCGGTCGGCGACCGACCGCACCTCCGGCATGTTGTGGCTGATCAGCACCACCGAGATCCCGGTGTCGCGGACGCGGCGCACCACGTCGAGGACCCGTTCCCGCTGCACCACGCCGAGCGCGGCGGTCGGCTCGTCGAGGAACACCAGCTTGTCCGCCCAGGCCACCGAGCGGGCGACCGCGACGCTCTGCCGCTGGCCGCCGGAGAGCGCGCCGATCGGCACGTCCAGGTCCGGCAGCGAGACGCCGAACGTCGCGAACTGCTCGGCGGCGCGGCTGCGCATGGCCTTCTTGTCCAGCATCCCGAGCTTGCCGAGCAGGCCCGGGCGGCGGATCTCCCGCCCCAGGTACAGGTTCGCCGCCGGATCGAGGTCGGGGGCCACCGCGAGGTCCTGGTAGGCGGTCTCCACCCCGTGCGCGCGGGCGGCGACCGGCGAATCCAGCTCCACCGGTTTCCCGGAGATCAGGACCTGCCCGGAGTCCGGGCGCTCCACACCGGACAGGCACTTGACCAAGGTGGACTTCCCGGCGCCGTTGTCGCCGATCAGGGCGACCACCTCGCCGGGGTGGACGGTGAACGAGGCGCCGCGCAGCGCCTCCACGCCGCCGTACCTCTTGGTCAGTTCGCGTGCTTCCAGCAGCGGTTCGGACATCAGGCCTTCCCAGGTCGGTTCGAAGGATGGGTTCGGGTCACGCCGACACCTCGCCGGAGCCGCGCGCCAGCAACCGGGTCGGCAGCACCAGCCGCCGCGGCGGGCCCGCGTCGCCGCCGAGCCGCGCGTACACCGCCCGCGCCGCCGAAGCGCCCAGTTCCCGCACGTCGTAGGTGATCACCGTGATCGGCGGGTCCAGCAGGTCCGCCAGCTCGAAGTCGTCGAAGCCGACGAGCGCGGGCCGCGTCGCCCGCCCGGCCAGCGCCCGCAGCGCGTGCACGGTGATCCGGTTGTTCCCGGTGACCAGGGCGGTGGCCGCGCGCAGCGGGCCGGCCAGCGCGCCCGCCACCGACTCGGCGGTGTGCGGGCCCATCCGCACCAGCTCGGCGTCGAACGGGACGCCCGCCTGCGCGCAGCCCGCCCGGAATCCGCTGAGGCGCTCCGCCGCCGTGCTGATGCCCGGCGCGTCCCCGAGGAACGCGATCCGCCGGTGCCCGTGCTCGGCGAGGTGCCGGGCGGCCAGCGCGGTGCCGCCCGCGTTGTCGACCAGCACCGTGTCCGCGTCCACCCCGCCGGCCGGCCGGTCCACGAACACCACCGGGGTGCCCGCGTGCGCCTCCCGCGCGAGGTAGCCGTGCCGGTCCCCTGCCGGCACCACCAGCAGACCGTCGACCCGGCGGGACAGGAATTCCAGCGCCAGTTCCCGCTCCCGCGCCGGATCCTCGCCGGAAGAACCTGTCAGCACCTGCGCGCCCTGCTCGCTCGCGACCTCTTCCACGGCTCGCGTCAACATCGAGTAGAACGGGTTCGCCACGTCTTCCAGGACCAGCCCGATGATTCCGGTCTCGGCACCACGCCGCAGATTCCGCGCCCCCAGGTTGCGCCGAAAACCGAGCTGCTCGATCGCGTCGAGAACGCGCGACGCCGTTCCCGGATGCACCCCGCGCTCGCCGTTGACCACCCGGGACACCGTCTTGATGCTCACCCCGGCGAGGCGCGCCACGTCGTTCATCGTGGCGCGCCGAACATTCCCGGAATCAGACAACGTTGTCATGATCTGGCGGATTTCACCGGGCTGGACCAGCGGTGTCAATGCTCGACCCCGCCGCTGCGTACCGACGGGCGCAGAAATGCGGCCGAACGGCGCAACGAAGCCCCGAAAACCATTCGTCCGCGATCTGTCCAGCGATTTTCAGAATCATGATCGAATTCCGTGGAATCCGCGGAAACGCGCGGCGGTCACAATTCCGTTTCGGGATCGATCACGATGCGGCCCTCGTCACCGGTGGCCGTGTGACCGCGCGCACCCGGCACACTCGGAGAGGTCGAGCGCCGACCGGCGGCGCCGGACCGGAAGGCTGGTGGACGGTGTTGCGCACCTACGCGGGGTGGTTCCGCCTCGTCGCGATCGCCGAGGCGTGCTCCTGGGCGGGGCTGCTGATCGCGATGGGGTTCAAGTACGGGCTCGGGATGCCGACGGGCGTCACCGTGCTCGGCTGGGTCCACGGGCTCGTGTTCACCGGCTACGTCGTGACCTGCCTCGTGGTGTTCAGCCCGCTGCGCTGGTCCTTCCCCGTCCTGGTGGCCTCGCTGGTGGCGTCGATCCCGCCGCTGGCCTCCGTCGCCTTCGAGCGCTGGGCGAACGGGCGCGGACTGCTGACCTGGCAGGAGTCGGCCGAGCCGACGTTCTGGGGCCGCGTCGCGCACGTCCTGCGCACCCTGAACTGACCGGGCCCGCCGCGCGGCGGGTGTGGCGGAACCGCATTGCCCGTCTCGCTGCTTCTGCCGCGTAGTGCTCGGGTAGCGGAACCTCAGCGGCTTCCTCGCTGCGGGATCGATGTCACCGGTGGCTCCGCCACAGGAGAAATCGCTGTCCTCGCGAGGAACCAGCTGAGAACCCGCGGCGGTGCGAGTTGCTCGGGTGGTCGGCGGCTCAGCGGCTTCGCCGCCGACAGGAAACCGACGAGACCCGCAGGCGGGTTCGAAGGCGGACGGCGCTCGTGCGATGAAGGGAACCTTCCGGTCACCGGTGGCAGGAAGGTTCCCTTCATCACCTCGGCGCGCGGAAGGGCCCGGCGGTGATCCGGAGGGCGCGGGCGGGACGCCTCAGAAGTCCCCGGCGGCGTGCCGGACCTTGCCGAGCAGTTCGGTGAGCTGCTGGGTCTGCCGCTCGGTCACCCCGCCCAGGCCGAACTCGATCTCGGTGACCGACTCGGTGGCGCGCTTCATCAGGTCCCGCCCGTCGTCGGTGATCTCCACCAGGGTGGTGCGCCGGTCCGTCGGGTGCGGCACCCGGCGCACCAGATCGTCGTGCTCCAGGCGGTCCACGATGTTGGTGACGCTGGTGGGGTGCAGCTGCAACCGGTCGCCCATGACGCGCATCGGCAGGCTGCCCCGCCGGGAGAAGGTGAGCAGCACGAGCGCCTCGTAGCGGGCGAAGGTCAAGTTGTGCGGCCGCAGCGCCGTGTCCACTGCGGACTGGAGGATCTGCTGGACCCGCATCACGCTGGTCACCGCGGCCATCGTCGTCGACGGTCCGATCCGCTCCGACCACAGCTCGGCCGCTCGGGCGATGGGATCGAAGGGCAGCGGACTACGAGCGCTCATGCCCCGACGCTAGCAGCGGGCTCCGCGGAGGCGAATGACCATTCGCCCGCCGATGCGCGAGTTCCCGGCCGGATCGCGCATGATCGTGCGGAAGGTGCCCGAACAGTGCAGGAGGAACAGCGAATGCTGGTGGCGTTCAGCGTGGCCCCGTCCGGTTCCGGCGAGGACGGCGGCGTGAGCGAGGCGGTCGCGGCAGCGGTGCGGGTGGTGCGCGAATCGGGCCTGCCGCACGAGACGACCTCGATGTTCACCACGGTCGAAGGCGACTGGGACGAGGTGATGGACGTGGTGAAGCGGGCGACGGAAGCCGTGTCGTCGCGGTCGCCGCGCACCAGCCTGGTGCTCAAGGCCGACATCCGGCCCGGCCACACCGGGCAGTTGCAGGAGAAGGTGCGGCGGGTCGAAGAGCACCTGTCGTCCGGGGAATGAGCGAGGCCGGCCGGGGAGCCCTCGCGGACTCCCCGGCCGGCCCGGTTCGCACTGGGTCGATCAGCCCTTGATGGAGGGGTGGTCGACGACCGGCGCGTTGGTGCAGTCGCTGGTCTGCGGCGACAGGACCGGCACCACGACGCCGATGGCGGCACCGACGTTGTTGCCGCAGGCCTGCACCGGCACGGCGCTGACGTTGTTGTCGTCGACCAGGTTCACGCCTTCGTTGCCGGCGGTGTCCGCGAAGGCGGTCGAGCCGAGGGACACCATGCCGAGGGCTGCGATGCCGGCGGCGCCGGCGACGCGGGTTGCAATACGCACGTTCTGAAACCTCTCCTAGAACTTCGGGCAGGGAGCTCGGTCCCGGCTCTTTCCCGGGGCTCCCCTCGCGCCGGACGAGACGGGATCTCGACCAGGCACAGTGGCTCCTTCGGCGATGGGCCCGGGAAAACATGAGGGGGTTCCACGTAACCTCAGTCTTTCGAGTGGTCATCAACACTCGTTCAGGTCGATCTCTCAGCTATGGCTGGCGGACCGTGATGGGCGGTGCACCGCTGCTCCCCGCCCCTCCGAAGAACCCTTGCCCACGCACCGCGCGCCAGTCGCCGCGTGTCAGGATGGAGAGGTGACGAGGCCCGATCCACGCCAGAACGCAGCCATGCCCGCCGCGATGGCGGGCGCAGTCGACCTGTCCGCGCTGAAGACGAGAGCGGACAACGCCTCCCGGCAGCCCGCCGCGGGCGGTCCCGCCGAGAACACCTCGCCCACCGGGCCGACGGTCATCGACGTCACCGAATCGACCTTCCAGGCCGAGGTCGTGGACCGCTCCATGCAGGTCCCCGTCGTCGTCGACCTGTGGGCCGAGTGGTGCGGCCCCTGCAAGCAGCTGTCCCCCGTGCTCGAACGCCTCGCGAACGAAGGCGGCGGCAGCTGGGTCCTGGCGAAGGTCGACGTGGACGCCAACCCGCGGATCGCGCAGCTGTTCCAGGTGCAGTCCATCCCCACCGTGATCGCGATCGCCGGCGGCCAGCCCGTCGAGGCCTTCGCGGGCGCCCAGCCCGAACCGCAGATCCGGCAGTGGATCACCCAGCTGCTCGACGCGCTGCGCGACCAGCTCCCCGGCATCCAAGCCGCCGAGCAGGGCGCGGGCGACGCCGACGAGCAGGAAGAACCCGAAGACCCCCGGTTCACCGCAGCCGAGGACGCGCTCGAGAACGGGGACTTCGCCGCCGCCGAAGCCGCCTACCAGCAGATCCTCGACGCCGAACCGGGCAACGAGCAGGCCAAGGCCGCACTCGCCCAGGTCCGGTTCGCCGCCCGCGCCGAGAACGCCGACCCGGCCGCCATCGAGCGCGCCGACGCCGCACCCGACGACGTCGACGCCCAGCTCGCCGCCGCCGACGCCGAACTCGCCGGACAGCAGGTGGAAGCAGCGTTCGACCGGCTCGTGCGCACCGTCAAGCGCACCTCCGGCGACGAGCGCAACCGGGTCCGCCAGCACCTCATCGACATGTTCGAGCTGTTCCCCGACGGCGACCCGCGGGTCACCCGGGGACGGCGAGCGCTGGCCAGCGCGCTGTTCTGAGCTCCGCCGCGAAACCGGCCGTCACCGATCCCCGGTGGCGGCCGGTTTCGCGTGCACGGCCTCCGCTGACCGGAAGGTTCCCTTCCTCGTCCCGCGGCACCGCACGCCTCCCGCGTGACAGGAAGGTTCCCTTCACCCCACCGGTGGCAGAAAGGTTCCCTTCCTCGCACCGGCCCGCGGCGGATCGGTGCCGCGGCTCTGGCGGCCGTCCTACGCTGGGGTCATGGCTTCCTACGGAGAACTGTTCCCGGGGCGCAAGCTCCGGCACGAGGGCGATCAGGGCGCGCCCGGACGTGAGCACGATCCGGGTGGTCCGCTGGATCTGGACCGCGGGGTCGTCTTCTTGGCGCCGCCGAAGCGGGACACCGGCACCGAGGAGGCGCCGGAGCAGGACCCGACCGAGGACTGATCCGGCCGCGGCCGGCGGAGGAAGGGAACCTTCCGGTCATCGGTGGCGGACGAGTTCCCCCGCGCACGGCCGGGGCGCGTGCCGTTTGTCGGTGGAATCTCGTTGAATGTGCACATGCGCAGATGGGTGCTGCACGTGGACATGGACGCGTTCTTCGCGTCGGTCGAGCAGCTCACCCGTCCCACGGTCGGCGACCGGGCGGTGCTGGTGGGCGGGCTGGGTCCGCGGGGCACGGTCGCGGGAGCGAGCTACCAGGCCCGCGCGTACGGGGCCCGCTCGGCGATGCCGATGGCGGAGGCGCGCCGCCGCTGCCCGGTGGCGGTGGTGCTGCCACCGAGAGGAGCCGTGTACCAGGCGGTGAGCCGCCGGGTTTTCGAGATCGTCCGCGAGGTCTCGGACGTGGTCGGCCAGGTGTCGATCGACGAGGCGTTCCTGGAACCGGTGGAGCTGGCGGACGCCTCGACGGCGGAGGTGGAGCGGTTCGCGGCGCTGCTGCGGGAGCGGGTGCACCGCGAGGTGGGGGTGCCCGCATCGGTCGGCGCGGGTTCCGGCAAGCAGCTGGCGAAGATCGCCTCGGGCTTGGCGAAGCCGGACGGGGCGCTGGTGGTGCCGCCGGGGCAGGAGCTGGAGCTGCTGACGGGGTTGCCGGTGCGGAAGTTGTGGGGCGTGGGCCCGGTCACCGAGTCGAAGCTGCACCGCATCGGGGTGTACAGCGTGGGTGAGCTGGCCGCGTTGCGCTTGGGCGATGCGACGGCGCTGCTCGGGCAGGCGCACGGCGCGGAGCTGCACCGGCTGGCGCACGGCATCGACGATCACCCGGTGGCGGAGCGCGCGGAGGCCAAGCAGGTCAGCGCGGAGACGACCTTCGACGTGGACATCACCGAGCCGGTGCGGCTGGCGTTCGAGGTGGACGGGATGGCGGAGCACGCGCACCGCAGGCTGGTGTCCTCGGGCCGCGCGGCGCGCACGGTGACGGTGAAGGTGCGGGACGCGGACTTCACGACGATCAGCCGGGCGGAGACGTTCGCGACGGCCACGTCCGACCTGGGCCCGCTGGGCGCGGCGGCGCGGCGGTTGATCGGGGTGGCGGTGCCGCCGGGCACTCCGATCCGGCTGGTGGGGGTGTCGTTCTCGGGGTTGGCGACCTCGGAGCAGGAAGCGTTGTTCGACAGCCCGTCGCGCGAGCCGGAGGTGGTGCCGGATGCCGAGCCGGCGGATCCGGTGGCGGAGGCTGCGCCGGTGGTGGCGCACCAGTCGTGGCGGGCGGGCGACGACGTGTTCCACCCGGACGGCGGGCACGGCTGGGTGCAGGGCGCCGGGCTGGGCCGGGTCACGGTCCGCTTCGAAACGGCCGCGACGGGTCGCGGCCGAGCCCGCACCTTCCGCGAGGACGACCCGTCCCTCACCCCGGCCGATCCGCTGCACAGCCTCGGCTGGTGAAGCACCCGCGGGCGCTCGCCGACGGCGGAGCCGCCGAGCGGCACCGCCCCGGATGCTCAGCGGCCTGCTCGCGAGGCCTGCGACGTCGCCGGTGGCGGAACCTGCGCGAACCATCCCGCAGCGAGGAGGCCACCGGGACTCCGCCGCCCGCCCCGCGAAGCAGCGCGAACCCGGAACGACCTCACAACTTCGTCGAGTCCGGGAGGTGCAGCGGCGGGAGGTGCCTGCGGTAGTGCCCGACCCACTTCCGCGGCGCCACGGTCTGCACGGCGCGTTCGAGGGCGCGCGGGAGCCGGGTGAACGGCGGCAGGTGGAACCGGTACCGCACCGACGGCGTTTCGGGCAGCGAGGGCTGTTCTTCCACGCGCCAGCGGTCGAGTTCGGGATGCCTGGCCGCGAATCCGCGGTCGGCCGGGTAGAACTCGAGCGCGACGCGCCGCTCCGGGTGCATGGGCCGCTTCTGCTCGATCCAGGGGAGGCTGCCGATGCCGATGGCGGAGATCTCGTTCCACGACACCCCGTACACCTCGCCGAGGGTGCGCGCGTAGAAGCCGCTGCGGTCGAGCAGGAAGCCGCGACTGCTGAGCATGCCCCGGGAGGAGATCAGGAAGCCGAGGAACACGATGCCGAACACGAGCTGCCACACCCACATGCCGACGGTGCTGCCGTTGTTGGCGAGGGTGGCGGCGCACAGCACGGTGCCGAGCCCGCTGACACCGCCGCCGATCAGCAGCAGCCGGAAGCTGCTCGCGGACACGTCGACGTCGTGCGCTTCGGGGCCGAGGCCGACGGGCGCGGGCGGTTCGGGCGGCTGTTCCCGGTTGCCGTAGACGCGGGTCGCGGGCCCGCCGCGCTCCGCTCCGAGCCGTGCCGTGGCGTCATCCCTGCGGGTGACGCGGCCGGGTACCGTCGCCCATTCCCGTCCGGCCCGGTCTGCGCGTTGCCATCCACCTGGAAGCCACTTCATGCTCGCCAGGGTAGCGGCGAACACGGAACGTGATCACGGTCGGTGGCGCGAATCAGGGGCGGCATCGGGGTGATTTCCGGGTACCCCGACGCCGCCCGCCGACCGGGGTTCAGCTGCCGGGGACCTTGAGGATCAGCGCATCGCCCTGCCCGCCGCCGCCGCAGAGCGCGGCCGCTCCGGTGCCGCCGCCGCGGCGGCGCAGCTCCAGCGCCAGGTGCAGCGCGATGCGGGCGCCGGACATGCCGAGCGGATGGCCGAGGGCGATGGCGCCGCCGTTGACGTTGACGACGTCCGGGGACAGCCCGAGCGCGCGGGTGGAGACGATGCCGACGGCGGCGAACGCCTCGTTGATCTCCACCAGGTCGAGGTCGGCGACGTCCACACCGCCCTTGGCACAGGCGGCCTTGATCGCGTTCGAGGGCTGTTCGTGCAGGCTGGCGTCGGGTCCGGCGACGACGCCGTGCGCGCCGATCTCGGCGAGCCAGGTGAGGCCGAGCTCCTCCGCCTTGTCCTTGCTCATGACGACGACGGCGGCGGCGCCGTCGGAGATCTGCGAGGCCGAGCCGGGGGTGATGGTGCCGTCCGGGGCGAACGCGGGGCGGAGCTTGCCGAGGGATTCGGCGGTGGTGTCGGGCCGGATGCCTTCGTCGGCGTCGACGACGACCGGGTCGCCCTTGCGCCGCGGTACTTCGACGGGGGTGATCTCGTCGGCGAACACGCCGCGGTCGGCCGCCGCCCCGGCGCGCTGGTGCGAGCGGGCGGCGAACTCGTCCTGCTCGGGCCGGGTGAGGCCGTGCCGGGCGTTGTGCGCCTCGGTGGACGCGCCCATCGCGATCTCGTCGAACGCGCAGGTCAAGCCGTCGAACGCCATGTGGTCGACGAGCTGGGCGTCGCCGAACTTGGTGCCTTCGCGGGAACCGGCCAGCAGGTGCGGGGCCTGCGTCATGGATTCCTGGCCGCCCGCGACGACCACGTCGAACTCGCCGGCGCGGATGAGCTGGTCGGCGAGGGCGATGGCGTCGAGGCCGGACAGGCAGACCTTGTTGATGGTGAGGGCGGGCACGTCCATCGGGATCCCGGCGTGCACGGCGGCCTGCCGGGCCGGGATCTGGCCCGCGCCCGCGGTGAGCACCTGCCCCATGATCGTGTACTGCACCTGCTCCGGGGCGACTCCGGCGCGTTCGAGGGCGGCCTTGATGGCCACGCCGCCGAGCTGCGCGCCCGAGAAGTCCTTCAGCGAGCCGAGCAGGCGCCCCATCGGGGTGCGCGCCCCGGCAACGATCACAGATGTGCTCACAGTGGCCTCCCGGCCCTCTCGTTCGACTTCCGCCGCGCACCGCTCGGGCGCGCTCCATCCATCATGCGCTCGGCGCGGGCACCGGCCCACGACCCGACGTGGCACGCAGTGCCACCCGGGGCACTCTCGCACAGGACCACCACCGGCAGGAAGGGAACCTTCCGGTCACATCCCGCCTCCGGTCGGTGCGAGGAAGGGAACCTTCCGGTCACGCCCCGCCCCGGATCGGTGCGAGGAAGGGAACCTTCCGGTCACGCCCCGCCCCGGATCGGTGCGAGGAAGGGAACCTTCCGGTCACATCCCGCGCCGGGGCCGGTGCTGCGATGAAGGGAACCTTCCGGTCACCGGTGACAGAAAGGTTCCCTTCCTCGCACCCGGTCAACAGCGGCCGCGGTGCGCGGTGCGGTCGCACAACCCCGCCCCCGCCGACCACCGCAGCGACTCCCTGGCGTCGGCGCCGAGTTCGCGGGACGCGACCACGTCGGTGCCCGCCCCGGTGTCGACGGCCAGCCAGTAGCGCACTTCCTCGCCACCGAGGGCGAGCACGTAGAACGGGTCCGGCACCGGTGCGGGCCCGTAGCCGGGGACCCGCCACGCCTCGTCGCCCTGCGCCGCGGCGGGGTCGACGTAGGCGCAGTCGTGGGTGCCGCCCGCGTAGTGGCACCGCCGCGGGTCGGCCCCGCCGTGCCTGCCGACGGTGCCGTCCTCGACGACGCCCTCGTCGAGGAGCCGCTGGTACACGTCCTCGCAGGCGCCTTCGTCGCAGGCGTACCAGGAGCTCCAGGCGGCGGCGCGCGCCGCGGCCGGGGACGAGCCGTCGCCCAGCTCGGCGCAGTACCTCCCCACCACGTGCGGCGCGACGGTGCGCGCGGCCGCGCCGGTGTCGATGGCGGCCGCCGCGGTCGCGGTGGCGCCGAGCCCGGCGGAGTCGAGCTGCCAGGCACCGACGCCGGGGCTGAAGAAGATCCCCGGGGAGCGCCGCCCGGGGTCGGCGAGCGCGGTCCCGTCGTCGTACCGGGAGAGCGTCATGGGCGCCGGCGCGCTGCCGGAGGCCGCGACCTCCGGCCAGGTCGGTGCGAGGACCAGGCGGGCGGCGGTGTCCACGTCCACCGCGCAGTCCGCACCGGCCGCGGCGTCGGCGGCCGCGGCGCGCACCGCCGCGTGCGGTTCGGCCCCGAATTCCAGCGGCCCCGAGTCGACCCAGGCGCGTTCGTGCTTGAGCCGGATCGCGTCGGGTTCGCCGGCGGAGATCGCCGGGAGGCCGATCGCGAGCACCGCGGCGGCCACCGCGACCGGCCGGGTTCGTCTTCCGGAGACCATGTCCCACCCTCCACGTCGACGGCACGTGACTCCCGGCGCGCACCGCGGCGCCACCCGGGCCGAGGCCTTTCCTGCCACATCTCGCACCCCCGCGCAGCGCAGGCGCCGCGTTAGGCTCCCGGCCATGCAGAGCGAACTGAGCGGGTTGGTCACCGCCGTCGACCACGTCGGCATCGCGGTCACCGATCTCGACGCCGCGATCGAGTTCCAGCGCGCCACGTTCGGCCTGGAGGTCGCGCACACCGAGGTCAACGAGGAGCAGGGGGTGCGGGAGGCGATGCTGCGCGCGCCCGGCGACGCCGCGGGCGCCACCCAGCTGCAGGTGATCGCGCCGCTGCGCGCGGACTCGGCGATCGCGAAGTTCCTGGACCGCAACGGCCCGGGCCTCCAGCAGCTCGCCTACCGGGTCACCGACGTGGAGGCGGCGAGCGCGGCGCTGCGGGACAAGGGCCTGCGGCTGCTCTACGACGCGCCGCGCCGGGGCACCGCGGGCAGCCGCATCAACTTCGTGCACCCGAAGGACGCGGGCGGAGTGCTGGTGGAGCTCGTCGAACCGGCGTCCTGACCGTCAGCGCGGGTCGAGCCCGCGGGCGATGAAGTCGATCTCGCGGTCGGCGGAGTCGTCGCGCTCGGCCCGCCCGGCCACCGCGTGCCGGTGATCGACGATCCTGGCCAGCAGGACCGCCGCGGTGTCCACGTCGGCCCCCGCCGGACCGGGCACCGCGGCGGCGACGACCTCGTGGACCTGCGCCACGACGGCCCGGAACCGCTCGCGCAGCGCACGCCGCACCGCGCTGTGCGTGTCGGCCTCCCGCCACAGCAGGTGGTGCAGCGGCAGCGCCGACTCGAACCCCCGGTCCAGCTCGGCGACGAGGCCGCGCAGCGTGGCCGCCACATCGCCCGGCACCACGATCCGCGCGAGGTCCACCCGCTCCGCGGGCAGCCGGTCCACCAGCGCGACCAGCAGGTCCGGTTTGCGGCGGAAGTAGTAGTGGATCAGCCCCTTGGGCACGCCCGCCCGCGCGGCGATCCGCGAGGTGGGGGTGGCGGCGAACCCCGATTCGGCGAACAGCTCCCCCGCCGCCGACAGGATCCGCTCCCGCGCGGGGACCGCGGGCGCTCGCCCCGGAACTCGTCCCATCGGCGCCCTCCCCCGCCGAACCCGGCCGCCGGGCGGCTTCGCGGAATCCGCGCGCCCCGGCTCGGTGCTCGCCCGGCCCGTCCGGCTCGGCCCTGTCCGGCTCGGTGCTGCCCTCGGCCCGCCCGGACCGGCGCTGTCCGGCTCGGTCCGGCGCTGTCCGGCTCGGTCCCGGCCGGTCCTGCCCGGCCTGCCGCTCAGTGCTGGGCGACCCGGTGCCGGGCGACCCGGTGCTGCCCGGACCGGCTCCAGTCCCGGCTGGGTCCTGCTCAGCCTGCCGCTCAGTGCTGAGCTGCCCGGTGCTGAGCGGGCTCAGTGCTGCCCGGCCACGCCCCTGCCGTGCGCCACGGTCGCCTCCGGCAGCGCCGCGGCACCGACGAGGACGGCCAGCACCCCGACGACCCACGAGGTCCACGCCGCCCCGGTCAACGCCGAATACCCCAGCACCCACGGCGCGATGAACAGCAGCACGCCCAGCAGCATGTGGGCGTACTCACTGGTCATCGAGCGGGGCAGCGCCAGCGACCACACCGCGGCGATCACCAGCAGCCCGCCCAGCACGACCATCGCCGACAGCGCTCCGCCGCTGGTCCGCGTCCACATCGTCGCGAGCACCGCGTACAACCCGAGCACCAGCGCGGCCCAGTCCTGCCACCGCGTCCACGGCCGCACCTTCGAGGGTTCGTTCGCCCTGGTGGCCATGTCGATCACCTCCAGCAGCCGCTGCCGACGCACCCCACCGTTCGCGTTGACCGGCCGGCCGAACAAGGGACTTCCGGCCCGAAGGCGCGCGGTCCGCCCCGGTCCGGTGGTTCCGGGGCGCGATTCTCCGGTCATCCCGCCCACACCTCCCACAACGCGGTTGTCTTCCAGGTAGCGTTGAACCATGGGCCTCGCCGACGATCGTGATCTTCTCCCGCTGGGATCGGGCTTCGACCTCGTTCGCAAGAACGGATACGACCGCGCCCAGGTCGACGAGCATCTCGAACGGGTCGACGCGGATCTGCGCATCATCACCTCCGACCGCGATGCGGCCGTGTCGCAGGCGCGCGACCTGTCGAAGCAGCTCGAGTCGTCGCGTTCGGAGATCGAGAACCTGCGCGGTCAGGTGGAGCGGCTGTCGAAGCCGCCGACGACGCTGGAGGGGCTCAGCGAACGCCTGCAGCGGATGCTGCGCCTCGCGCAGGACGAGGCCAACGACATCCGCGGCCGCGCCGAGAAGGACGCCGCCGAGACCCGGTCCCGCTCCGAGGCCGAAGCGGGCGCGCTGCGCACCCGCTACGAGAAGCTCATCGCCGAGGTCGACACCCGGCGCACCGAGATGGAGCAGGAGCACCGGTCGACGCTGGAGAAGGCGCAGGCCGAAGCCGAGCGGATCACCACCGAAGCGGAGGCGAACCGCAAGCGGGCCGACGAGGAGTCCGAGGCCCGCCGCGTGCAGGTCGAAGAGGACTTCGAGATCGCGATGGCCGCGCGGCGCACCGAGTCCATGAAGCTGCTCACCGAGCAGGAGACGACCAGCAAGGCCGACGCCCAGCGCCGCGTCCGCGAAGCCACCGAAGAGGCCAACCGCAGGCTGCGGGAAGGCACCAACGAGGCGCACCGCCGGGTCCGCGAGGCCACCGACGAGGCCACCAGGCTCACCACCGAGTCCCAGCAGGCCGCCGAGAAGCTGCAGCGGGAGAGCACCGAGGCCGCCCAGCTCCTCGAACGCGAGAGCACCGAGGCCGCGGAGAAGCGCGAGAAGGACAGCATCGCCGCCGCCCAGCAGCGCGAGCAGGAGAGCATCGCCGCCGCCGAGAAGCGCGAGCTCGACAGCACCCGGGAAGCCGAGCGGCTCGTCACCGAGGCCACCGCGAAGTCCGAGCGGATGGTCCGGGAGACCACCGACGAAGCGACCCGCCTCGTCGAGGAGGGCACCCGGGAGCGCGAACGCCTCATCCGCGAGGCGCGGCTCGACGCCGAGCGCAGGCTCGGCGCCACCTCCGAGGAGTGCCAGCGCAGGCTCACCAAGGCCGACCAGCAGGTGCACTCGCTCACCGAGCTGCGCGACACCGTCGCGAGCAAGCTGCGGGACGCCGCCGAACTGCTCGGCCAGACCACGCCGTTGCTCGCCCGCCTCGACCAGGAGGACGAGGAGGAGGCCGCGCTGCGGGAGGCCGCCGCGGAAGCCCGCGAGCAGGCGCGCAAGTCCGCCGAAGCCGAAGTCGCCGAAGACCGCTCGCACGAACCGGCCCCGCAGCCCCAGCCCGGCGGGCCGAACGGGCAGCGGCCGGCGCAGCAACCCCAGCAGCCCCGGCAGCAGCGGGGCGGTGGCGAAGGGCCGACCGAGAAGATCCAGCGGCAGCACCTCCCCGGTGGCGGCAACCCCGGGCAGCAGCAGCGCAACCCGCACGACCCGCCGACCCGGCGGATCCAGCTGCCGATCCCCGGCGCCGCCGACCAGCAGCGCCAGGGCCCGGAGCAGGGCGGGCCGAAGCCCGCGCCCGCCGAACAGGCACCCCGCCAGCACCGCTGAGCCCCGGGGCCCGATCCCGCAGGTGCTCTCCCAGCCCGGCCAGGCACGCCCTGGCCGGGCTTCTTCACGCCCGCACCCGGTGCGATGAAGGGAACCTTCCGGTCACCGGTGGCAGGAAGGTTCCCTTCATCACCGGCTGCGGCGGGCGTGCGGGCAGCACGAATGCCCGCTCGTCGCGGGTAGGGGAAGCGGCCGGCAGCGCACCGGCCGGGGAATCAGAGCTCCGGCGCGGTCCGCCGCGCGGTGGCGAATCGCGGGCGCCCCGCCAGGTCGGGGTGGTCCTCGACGTCGGACAGCACCCGCCGCGCCTTGAGCAGCGCGGGCACCGAACCGCCGTGGGTGTCGTCGTGCTCGATCGCGACGCCGCCGCCGGGCCGCAGCAGCCGCGCGGCGCACCCGACGACGTGCCGCACCACGTCGAGCCCGTCGCGGCCGCCGAACACGGCGTCGTGCGGGTCGTGGTCGCGCACCTCCGGCGGCACCGGCGTGCCCTCCGGCACGTACGGCGGGTTGCACAGCACCAGGTCGACGAGGCCTTCGAGCTCCATCAGCAGCGTCGGATCGCACACGTCACCGGAGTAGAGCCGCACCGGGGTGTCGCCTGCGGCGGCCTGCTGGTCCATGTTGTGCCGCGCCCACGCCAGCGCGTGCGGTTCGAGTTCGACCGCGTGCACCTGCGCGTCGGGCCGCGCGTGCGCGGTGGCCAGCGCCAGCGCCCCGGTGCCGGTGCACAGGTCGACGACGACGGGCCGCTCCACCCCGTCCAGCAGCGACAGGCCCCACGCGAGCAGCAGTTCGGTCTCCGGCCGGGGGACGAACACGCCGGGCCCGACGCTGAGCTCCACGCCGCCGAGGTGCGCGCTGCCGACGAGGTGCTGCAGCGGGATCCGTTCGGCGCGCCGCTGCACGAGGGCGTGCAGCGCCTCCACCACCGGCGGGTCGACCAGCGGCACCATCATCAGTTTGGTGCGCTCCACACCGAGCAGGTGTGCGGCCAGCAGTTCGGCGTCCGTCCGGGGGCTCGCCACGCCTGCCGCGGACAGTCGACGTTCCGCTTCGAGGATGGCCAGGCGCAGTGGCTGTCGAGTCACGGGGGCAAGCTTAGAGCGCGGGTCGCGGGAGCTCGTTCAGGCGACACCCCGCGAGGAGCGGAACGTTCCCGTCACAGCGAACACGACCCGGTCGGGTCGCCCCGCCGGCCGGATCCACCGGGCCCCGGCGCGGGTGGTCAGGAGCTCGCGGCAAGCCGGTCGGCGCGGTCGGCGGCGACGAGCGCCTCCAGCACCCCGGCCAGGTCGCCGTCCAGCACGTGGTCGAGGTTGTAGGCCTTGTAGTTGACCCGGTGATCGGAGATGCGGTTCTCCGGGAAGTTGTAGGTGCGGACCCGTTCGGAGCGGTCCACGGTGCGCACCTGGCTGCGCCGGGTCTCGGCGGCCTCCTTCTGCGCTTCCTCCTCGGCGAGGGCCTGCAGCCGCGCGCGCAGCACCTGGATGGCGCGCAGCTTGTTCTGCAGCTGCGACTTCTCGTTCTGGCAGGAGACGACGGTGCCCGTCGGCAGGTGCGTGATGCGCACCGCCGAGTCGGTGGTGTTGACGCTCTGCCCGCCCGGCCCCGAGGAGCGGTACACGTCGATGCGCAGGTCCTTCTCGTCGACCTCGACCTCGACCTCTTCGGTCTCCGGGTACACCAGCACCCCGGCCGCGGAGGTGTGCACGCGGCCTTGCGATTCGGTGACCGGCACCCGCTGCACGCGGTGCACGCCGCCTTCGAACTTCAGCTTCGCCCACACGCCGTCCGGCCCGGTGTCGCCCGCCTTGGCCTTCACCGCGACCGTCACGTCCTTGTAGCCGCCGAGGTCGGATTCGGTTGCGTCGAGCACCTCGGCCCGCCAGCCCTGCCGCTCGGCGAAGCGCAGGTACATCCGCAGCAGGTCCCCGGCGAACAGCGCCGACTCCTCGCCGCCCTCCCCGGACTTGACCTCCAGCACCACGTCGGAGGAGTCGTGCGGGTCGCGGGGCAGCAGCAGCTCGGTGAGCTTGTCCTCCAGCGCCGGCACGGATTCGGCGAGCGACTCGGCCTCGGCGGCGAAGCCCTCGTCGTCCGCGGCCAGCTCGCGGGCCGTCACCAGGTCCGAGCGGGCCTGCTCCCACTCCTTCGCGACCTTCGCCACGGGGGTCAGCTCCGCGTAGCGGCGGCCGAGCTTGCGCGCGGTCGCCTGGTCGGCGTGCACATCCGGTTCGGCCAGGCGCCGCTCCAGTTCCGCGTGCTCCGCGAGCAACTCCTCGAGCTTCGACGTTTCCACGGGAACCTTCTTCACTGCTGGACCGGAGCGGCTGAACCGGAATGGCTGGACCCGAACGGGCCGGACGGACGGGCGGGGCCCGACATGACGACGGCGCCCGCCCTGCGCGGTGCGCGAGGACGGGCGCCGTCGGCCCAGCTACTTGGTGGCGTTCTTCTGCCGCCGGCCGTAGCGGGCCTCGAAGCGAGCCACCCGGCCGCCGGTGTCCAGGATCTTCTGCTTGCCCGTGTAGAACGGGTGGCAGTTGGAGCAGACCTCGACCGAGATGTTGCCGGCCTTGCTGGTGCTCCGGGTGGTGAAGCTGTTACCGCAACCGCAGGTCACCTGGGTCGCGACGTACTCGGGGTGAATGTCCGCCTTCAAAGCGTGTCCTCCTGTTCGGGGCCGCCGGGTCCTCGCCGACGATCATCGCGAGGTGAACCGGAGCCGACTCGGCCTGTCATTCTGCCAGACCGAAGGCGCTGACCTGGAACGCAGTCGGTCCGCACGTTATTCCTGGCGAGCGGGCCGCTCGACCGCCCGGCGCGGCCAGGTGACCGCCCGCCGAGCGGGGGCCGCGCCGCGGTGCGAACGGAGCAGTCCGGCAGCATCCTTGATCTCGTGCTGCTGTGCCCTGCGCTGCGTGACCTCACGGTCCGGATGTGGATCCTGCTGCCGCCGTTGTTCCTCGCCGGCGCGAGCGGGGTCGCCGCGCTGGTGTCCTGGTCGTTCGAGCCGGGGCGTCCCGGGCTGGAGGTGTCGCCGCCGGTGCTGCTCGGGTTCGCCGCGGGCCTCGCGCTGCTCACCGGCGGGAAGGTGCGCTGGTCCCGCGACTGGCAGCGCTTCGGGCTCCGCTTCGCCTACCCGGCCGCGATGTTCGGCTGCGCGCTCGGCGCCGACCGAGTGCTGGTGCCGCTGCTGCCGACGCTGCTGCTCGGCGGGGTGGCGATCGTGGCGCTGGTGGTCGTCGCGTTCCGCGGCGCGGCACGGCACTGCGACTACCGCTGAACCGGTCCCCGGGTGGAGGAAGGGAACCTTCCTGTCACCCGTGACCGGAAGGTTCCCTTCCTCGTCCCCACGGCGCGCCCGTCCCGGGCCGGAAAAGACCCAGGGCCGGTGCGCGGAGTTCGCGCACCGGCCCTGGGACGGGTCGACGTCAGTTCGCGGGCAGCGGTGCCACTCCGCGGTCCGCCAGCATCCCGCGCATCAGCTCGCTCTCGGTGCCCTGCGAACCGAGCATGTTCGCGGCGAGCCCGCGCACCGGTCCGAGCCCGGCGTGCTCGGCGCCGTAGCGGGCCATCGGCGCCCCGCCCTCGTGGTGGCGCAGCATCAGCTGCAGGAAGTACGCGTCGAAGGCGGGACCGTCGAGCCCGCGCAACCGGTCCAGCTCGGCCGTGTCGGCCATGCCGGGCATCGTGGGCGCCCCGGATCCGGTGGACGCGCCGTGCATCGAGTGGTCCGTGCCGTGCTCGTGCCCGCCGGAACCCATCCACTGCATCGGCGAGCTGCTGCCGGAGGGCTCGCCCCACAGGTTCAGCCAGCCCTGCATCCGCCCGATCTGGTCGCGCTGGTTGGTCTCGATGTCGAAGGCGAGCTGGCGCACCGCGACGTCCGACGCGTGTTCCCTGGCGAGGGTGGCCATGGTCACGGCCTGCTGGTGGTGCGTCGACATGTCCTGGGCGAACCCGACGTCGACGGCGCTGGGCGCCGGGTCGGAATCGTGCGAGGGGGTGGCGATGAGCAGTCCGCCCGCGCCGCCGAGCAGCAGCAGCGCCGCGGCGGCCACGACGGCGATGGCGATGCGCACCGGCATCGACGCCGCGGTGGTGTCCTCCTGGGTGCTCATCGGGTCACCGCCCGCCCATCTCGCCCTGCCCCTGCTGGGTGCCCTCACCGCTCATGGGGATGGCGTCCGCGGGCGGCGGGCTCGCGTCGAACGGCGGCGGGTTCTGGGTGTCGAACGCGCCCGGGTAGGCCTGGCAGGAGCCGCCGATCTCCGGGTAGACCTTGTTCGGGTTCTCCTTGAGCGCGGTGATGAACTGGTCGATGCGCGCGTCGTCGGGGCTGTCCAGCTTCAGCTGGTGGCCCCAGGACTGCAGCGAGATCGGGGAGTCCAGGCCGGGGTAGGGCGACATCATCGTGTAGGGCTTGTTCTCGACCCGGCGGGCGAGCGTCTCCTTGCCCGCCTCGTCGATCCGCGCCGGGTCGTAGGCGATCCAGATGGCGCCGTGCTCCAGCGAGTGCACCATGTTCTCGGTGCGCACCGCGTTCGGGTAGACGACGCCGGTGCAGTCGGCCCAGATCCCGTCGTGCGGGCCGCCGTAGGGGGGCGTCTTGTCGTAGGCGACGCGCTGGTCGGGCCGGACGTGCTGCTGGCCCGGGTACTCGGCGGTGACGACGCCGGGGATGCCCTTGGACGGGTCCGGGTTCTCGGGGGTCGGCTTGAACGGCGCGGCGGCCGCTTCGGCCTTCGCCTGCGCCTCGCGGGATTCGGCTTTGTCGGCGTAGCGGACGTAGACGGTACCGAAAACCGCAGCGGCAACGACGAAGACAACCCCGACGCTGAGAATTACCATCCACGGGATCGACCGCTGCTGCACCACGGAACCGCGCGCCTTGCGCATCGCCTTGCTCTGCTTACCGCTCGCCATGCTGTCCGGACCTCGTCTCGCCATCGGTCGCCAGGTGACCCGGCACGCCAGTCTAGAGATCCCACGGCCACCGGAGGGCGTACGTCGAACACGTCGCGGTCACGTTCTCACATCGAGGTCACCACCCGATCACCCACCGTGCACGCGACCGGCGCGGCGATCGCACCCGTTCGCTGAACAGCGGCGACGCATCCTTAGACTTCTCCAGGTGACTCCCGCCGCGCTCGCAGATCTGGTCCGCACCGCCGCCGTCGACGTGCTGTCCGCACGTGACCTGGACGTTTCCGTCCTCCCGGAGACGGTGACGGTGGAGCGACCCCGAAACCCCGAGCACGGCGACTACGCGACGAACCTGGCGATGCAGGTGGCGAAGAAGGCCGGGGTGCCGCCGCGCGACCTGGCGACCTGGCTGTCCGAGGCGCTGGCCGCGCAGGACGGCATCACCGAGGTCACCGTCGCCGGGCCGGGATTCCTGAACCTGCGGCTGGCCACCGATGCGCAGGCCGGGATCGTGCGCGACGTCGTCACCGCCGGTGCCGAGTTCGGCCGCGGCGACCGCTACCAGGGCCTGCGGGTGAACCTGGAGTTCGTCTCCGCGAACCCGACCGGCCCGATCCACCTGGGCGGCACCCGCTGGGCCGCGGTCGGCGACGCGCTGGGCCGCACCCTGACCGCGCAGGGCGCCGAGGTGGTGCGCGAGTACTACTTCAACGACGCGGGCGCGCAGATCGACCGCTTCGTGCTGTCGCTGCTGGCCGCCGCGAAGGGCGAGCCCGCCCCGGAGGACGGCTACGGCGGCGACTACATCGCCGACATCGCCCAGCGGGTGCTCGCCGCCGAACCGGGCGCGCTGGAGCAGCCGGAGGCCGAGCGGCACGAGACGTTCCGCCGCGTCGGCGTCGGCCTCATGTTCGAGGAGATCAAGCGCAGCCTGCACGAGTTCGGCACCGACTTCGACGTCTTCTTCCACGAGGACTCGCTGCACGCCTCCGGCGCGGTCGAGACGGCCGTCGCGCAGCTGAAGGAATCCGGGCACCTGTACTTCGAGGACGGCGCCTGGTGGCTGCGCTCCACCGAGTTCGGCGACGACAAGGACCGGGTGGTGATCAAGAGCGACGGCGGCACCGCCTACATCGCCGGGGACATCGCCTACCTGCGGGACAAGCGGGGCCGCGGCTTCGACCTGTGCCTGTACATGCTCGGCGCCGACCACCACGGCTACGTGAGCAGGCTCAAGGCGGCGGCCGCCGCGTTCGACGACGACCCGAACGCCGTCGAGGTGCTCATCGGGCAGCTGGTGAACCTGGTGCGCGACGGGAAACCGGTGCGGATGAGCAAGCGCGCGGGCACCGTCGTCACCCTGGAGGACCTGGTCGAGGCGGTCGGCGTGGACGCCGCCCGCTACTCGCTGACCCGTTCCTCGGTGGACTCGGCCGTGGACATCGACCTGGACCTGATCAGCAAGCGCAGCAACGAGAACCCGGTCTACTACGTGCAGTACGCGCACGCCCGGCTGTCCTCGTTGCAGCGCAACGCCGCGTCCCTCGGCATCGACCGGGGACCGGTGCAGGAGGCGGACCTGTCGCTGCTCTCCCACGAACGCGAGGGCGACCTGATCCGCACGCTCGGCGAGTACCCGCGAGTGGTGCTCTCCGCCGCCGAATTGCGGGAACCGCACCGCATCGCGCGGTACCTGGAGGAAGTGGCCAGCGCCTACCACAAGTTCTACGACGCGTGCCGCGTGCTGCAGCCCGGTGACGACCAGGCGAACGCACTGACGATCGCGCGCCTGCAGCTGTGCGAGGCGACCCGCCAGGTGCTGGCCAACGGTCTGGGGCTGCTCGGAGTGAGCGCCCCCGACCAGATGTGACCGACGACGTCCACGCCCGGCGTTCGGGCGGCCGCGCCGGGGAACGGCTCCCCGGTCCGGCACGAATCCGCAGAGGAGCCGCGATCATGCGCGCCCATCCCGCCGGACCTCGGCACGCCGAGGTCCTGTTGCCGGGCAGCACAGCCGGGCCGGTCCCGGCGGACGAGTCCGAGCTCGACGAGTTGCACGCGGCGGTGTGGCCGCGCGGTTCGCACCGGGAGGACGACGGCGCCGTCTCCTTCGCCGGGACGGACGTGCGCGAACTCGCCCGCGAGCACGGCACCCCGCTGTTCGTCCTCGACGAGGCCGACTTCCGGTCCCGCTGCGCCGAGTACGCCACCGCGTTCGGCGACCCCACGTCCGTGCACTACGCGTCGAAGGCGTTCCTGTGCACCGAGGTGGCCCGCTGGGTCGCCGACGAAGGCCTGAGCCTGGACGTGTGCAGCGGCGGAGAGCTCCGCGTCGCGCTGCGCGCCGAGTTCCCGCCGGAGCGCATCACCTTCCACGGCAACAACAAGTCCGTCGAGGAGCTGGCGACCGCCGTGGACGCCGGCGTCGGTTCCGTCGTGCTGGACTCGTTCCACGAGATCGCCCGCCTGGACCACCTCGCCCGCGAGCGCGGCGTCGTGCAGCCGGTGATGGTCCGGGTCACCGTCGGCGTCGAGGCGCACACCCACGAGTTCATCGCCACCGCGCACGAGGACCAGAAGTTCGGGTTCTCGCTGGCGTCCGGCAACGCCGCCGAAGCGGCCCGCCGCGTCATCAAGGCCGACGGCCTCGAACTGGTGGGCCTGCACAGCCACATCGGTTCGCAGATCTTCGACGACGACGGCTTCGGCCTGTCCGCGCACCGGGTGGTGTCGCTGCTGGCCGACCTGCGCGCCGAGCACGGCGCCGAAGCGCTGGCGAGCCTGACCACCGTGGACCTCGGCGGCGGCCTCGGCATCGCCTACACCCCCGACGACGATCCGCTGCCGGTGCAGGAACTGGCGACCCGGCTGCACGACGTGGTCCGCAAGGAGTGCGACCTCGCCGGGTTCGAGCCGCCGCGGGTGGCCGTCGAACCGGGCCGCGCCATCGCCGGGCCCGGCACGGTCACCGTCTACGAAGTGGGAACGATCAAGGACGTCGAGCTCGACGGCGGCGTGTCGCGGCGCTACGTGAGCGTGGACGGCGGCATGAGCGACAACATCCGCACCTCGCTCTACGACGCCGTCTACGACTGCAGGCTCGTCTCCCGATCGGCCGAAGCACCCCCCGTGCTGTCCCGCATCGTGGGCAAGCATTGTGAGTCCGGTGACGTTGTGGTGCGAGACTGCTGGTTGCCGGAGGACATTGCTCCGGGCGACCTGCTGGCCGTCGCCGCGACGGGGGCCTACTGCTACGTGATGGCGAGCAACTACAACCGACTCCCCAAGCCGCCGGTGGTCGCCGTGCGGGACGGGCGGTCGCGACTGCTGCTGCGCAGGGAGACCGAGGACGACCTGCTCCGGCTGGAGGTGTGAGTGATCGAGGACCGTGAGCCGATCCGCGTCGCGCTGCTGGGCTGCGGCACGGTCGGCACCGAGGTACTGCGCCTGCTGCAGTCCCGCCCCGAGGAGTTCGCGGCGCGGACCGGAGCACCCGTGCAGGTCACCGGCGTCGCCGTGCGGCGCCTGCACAAGCATCCGAACGTCCCCGAGCAGCTGCTCACCACGGACGCCGCCGCGCTCGTCGACGGCGACGTGGACGTCGTGGTGGAGCTCATCGGCGGCATCGAACCGGCCCGCTCGCTGCTGCTGCGCGCGCTGCGCAGCGGCAAGTCGGTGGTGACCGGCAACAAGGCGCTGCTGGCCGAGCACGGCTCGGAGCTGTACGCCGCCGCCGACGAGTCCGGGGCGGACATCTACTTCGAAGCCGCCGTCGCCGGGGCCATCCCGCTGCTGCGCCCGCTGCGCGAATCCCTCGCCGGGGACCGCATCAACCGGGTGATGGGCATCGTCAACGGCACCACGAACTACATCCTGTCCGCGATGGACTCCACGGGCGCCGGCTATTCGGAGACCCTCGACGAGGCCGGGCGGCTGGGTTACGCGGAAGCGGATCCGACCGCCGACGTGGACGGGTTCGACGCGGCGGCGAAGGCCACCATCCTCGCGTCGCTGGCGTTCCACACCCGCGTCGCGGCCACCGACGTGCACCGCGAGGGCATCTCGAACGTGACCCCCGGGGACATCGCGGCGGCGAAATCGCTGGACCGGGTGGTGAAGCTGCTCGCGATCTGCGAGCGCGTCGTCGCCGAGGACGGCACCGAATCCGTCTCGGCCCGGGTGCACCCGGCGATGATTCCGCGCGACCACCCGCTGGCCGGGGTCGGCGGCGCCTACAACGCGGTGTTCGTGGAAGCCGAAGCCGCCGGGAGCCTGATGTTCTACGGCCAGGGCGCCGGCGGCGAACCGACCGCCAGCGCCGTGCTCGGCGACCTCGTCGCGGTGGCGCGGAACCTGGTCGTGGCGGGCAAGGGGCCGCGCGAGTCGGCGCACGCGAACCTGCCGGTGCAGCCGATGGGCGCCACCCCCACCCGGTACCACATCAGCCTCGACGTGGACGACAAACCCGGCGTGCTGTCCCAGGTCGCGGCCACGTTCAACGACAACGATGTGAGCATCTCGGTGGTGCGCCAGGCGGGCAGGGGCGAAGAGGCCAGCCTGGTGGTGGTCACCCACACCGCCACCGATGCCGCCCTGAAATCCACAGTGGACAAGATTGCCGGGTTGGCCTCGGTGCGCGAGGTCGTCAGCGTGATGCGCGTGGAAGGTGAACCGTCGTGACTTCGAACATCCAGGGTGCGCCCACGAGGGCCGGGTGGCCCGGCCTCATCGAGGCGTACCGGGACCGGGTGGAGATCCCCGAGGGCGCCCGCGTGGTCACCCTGCAGGAGGGCGGCACCCCGCTGGTGCCCGCGCAGCACCTGTCCGAGCTCACCGGCTGCGAGGTGCACCTCAAGGTCGAAGGCGCGAACCCGACCGGTTCCTTCAAGGACCGCGGCATGACGGTCGCCATCACGCACGCGCTCGCCGCGGGCAGCAAGGCCGTCATCTGCGCCTCCACCGGCAACACCTCCGCCTCCGCAGCGGCCTACGCCTCGCGCGCCGGGCTCACCTCGGCGGTGCTGGTGCCGCAGGGCAAGATCGCGATGGGCAAGCTGGCGCAGGCCGTGGCGCACGGCGCGAAGATCCTGCAGGTGCAGGGCAACTTCGACGACTGCCTCGAACTCGCCCGCAAGACCTCCGCCGAACACCCGGTGACGCTGGTCAACTCGGTGAACCCGGTGCGGCTGGAAGGCCAGAAGACCGCGGCGTTCGAGATCTGCGACGTGCTCGGCTCCGCCCCCGACGTGCACTGCCTGCCGGTGGGCAACGCGGGCAACATCACCGCCTACTGGAAGGGCTACGCGGAGTACGCCGCGGACGGCGTGATCCCGTCCACCCCGCGGATGTTCGGCTTCCAGGCCGCGGGCGCCGCGCCGCTCGTGCACGGCGCGCCCGTGCTCGAACCGGAGACGATCGCCACCGCCATCCGGGTCGGCAGCCCCGCCTCCTGGCAGCACGCGGTGTCCGCGAAGGACGCCTCCGGCGGCCGGTTCGCCGCGGTCACCGACGAGCAGATCCTGCACGCCTACCGGCTGCTGTCCACCAGGGAGGGCGTGTTCGTCGAACCCGCCTCCGCCTCCAGCGTGGCCGGGCTGCTGGCCGCCGTCGAGGACGGCTCGCTGCCCCGCGGGTCCCGCGTGGTGTGCACCGTCACCGGGCACGGCCTCAAGGACCCCGACACGGCGCTGTCCGGCATGGTCGAGGTCGAGCCGCTGCCGGTCGACCCCCGCGCCGTGGCCACCGCGCTGGAACTGGTGTGAGCCTGCGGGCCGGCGGTGGGGTGCGGGTCGTGGTGCCCGCCTCCACCGCCAACCTCGGGTCCGGGTTCGACGCGCTCGGCATGGCGCTCGCGCTGCACGACACCGTGCACGTCGCGGTGACCGACGGGCCGCCGGGCAGCGCCGTGGTGACCGCCGAAGGCGAAGGCGCCGGATCCATCCCCACCGACCACGAACACCTGGTCGTGCGGGTGCTGCACCGCACCTGGGCCGAGCTCGGCGTGGCCGCGCCCGCGGTCCGGTTGCGCTGCCGCAACGCCATCCCGCACTCCCGCGGGCTGGGGTCCTCGGCGGCGGCGATCGTCGCCGGGGCCGCGGCGGCCTACGAGCTCGCCGGTTTCCCGCTGCGGGAGACCAAGAACCTCGAACAGGCGCTGCACCTGGCCGCCGACTGCGAAGGCCACGCCGACAACGTCGCGGCCAGCCTGCTCGGCGGCGTGGTGATCGCCTGGCGGGACACCGACCGGTTCCGCGCCGCCGCGCTGCCCGCGCACCCCGACGTGCACCCGGTCGCGCTGGTCGCGGGCGGTGAGTCCGCCACGCACACCACGCGCGGCCTGCTGCCCGAGCAGGTGCCGCACGCCGACGCCGCGTTCGCCGCGGGCCGCGCCGCGCTCGCCGTGCACGCCCTCACCACCGACCCCTCGCTGCTGCTGGCGGCCACCGACGACCGGCTGCACCAGGACTACCGGGAGTCCGCCTGGCCGAGCACCATCGAGCTGGTGCGGCGGCTGCGCGCCGCCGGAGTGCCCGCCGCGGTGTCCGGCGCGGGCCCGACCGTGCTGGCGCTGCCCGCGGGCGGCGAACTGCCCCGCACGGTCGACATCGGCGGGTTCACCGCGCTGCGCCTTCCGGTCGATCGGCGCGGCGTTCAGGTGATATCGGAGCCGACAACGGCGGAATGACCGGCCCGGCCCGACCATTCCGCCCGGCGTGGTGGTACAAAGGACATGTCGGCAGGACGTCAGTGCTGCTCGGCAGGTGTTCCGAAACGGTGGATGCTCCGGCACGGCCGATTGCGCGAACACCGTGATCGAACGAGGGCGTGCCACGCCTCCGGAGGTTGTTGCACCTCGGTGGTGAGGCGTCTACCCTCAAGGTCAATCAGTCACCGCGCGCTCGGCGCCGGTGCCGCATCCGGGGCTTCGTTCCCCGGGGCACATTTCCCGCTAGTGAATCGACTCCACTCCACACGGGTGAAGATCAGGATCTGCGGGTTGCCGGACGCGGTGGCAGAGGCAGGAGTTGTCAACTCAATGGGGTTCGCGCGGGGCTGCCGACCTGTGGGTTCCGGCCGACGCAGCATGGGGGCCTGACCGCGGTGGTCATGTTTCCGACGCGATCGACGCCGGTTCGGCGCACCCCGGTGCCCGTCGTCCCGTCTCCGCTCAGCGGCAGATCGGGCCGGACCGGAAATCACAGCGCTCCCCGCGGAAGACGACATCTGAGTGAGGCGGCAGCAGGGCGTGCATCGGCGAGTGTGGATCGGAGTGGATGCGTCGCACGTGCACCGTGGTTCTGGCACGCAGAAGCGTGAAAACCGCACCGCGCAACGGCATTCGGACGAGCACATGACCCGGGTACCTCCCACCGCCCGGTGCTGCTGGTCCCCCTGATCGCCGACGTCGATCGAGCCGCGCGTGCGTGTTGAACTCGACCGGCATCGGGCTGGTAGCACATCAAGGCCGTTCCGCTGACAGCAGCGGGCGGGCAATCCGCTGGGTCGCGTAGGAGGCGCGGTCCGGTCAGGAAGGACATTCGTGAGCAACACCGAACTGTTGAGCAGCGAGACGACCAACGGCGTCTCCCAGGCTGGCCAGCAGGAGTCTGAGCAGCCGTCCGCGGGCGCCGAGGCCAACGGCGCCCCGCGCCGTCGCGGCGGGCTGTCCGGCATGGTCCTCGCCGAGCTTCGACAACTCGCCGGGGAACTGGGGATCGACACCAGCGGCCTCCGCAAGGGCGACCTGATCGCGGCCATCAAGGAGCGGCAGGGCGGCGCCCCCGCCAAGCCGCGCGCGGCCGCCAAGCCCGCGCAGGAGACCGCGCCGAGCCGTGACAAGGCCCGCCAGCCCGCGCTGGACGAGACCGACTCCGCCGCCCCGCAGCAGGACTCGGCCCCGGACGCCGGCAACAACGGCTCCGCGCCGAACCGCGGGCGCTCCCGGCGCCAGCAGTCCGCCGAGCAGGGCGGGGAGGACGAAGGCCGCCGCGGCAACAACCGCCGCCGCCGCTCCTCCAACCGCTCCGGCGGCAACCAGGACCAGGGCGACGAGCGCGGCCAGGACCGCGGCGACCGGCAGAACGACCGCGGTGACCGCGGCGACAACCGGGACCGCGACAAGGACAACAACCGGGGCGACCGGGGCGGTCAGGACCGCGGCGACCGGCAGAACTCCCGGCAGCAGCAGGACAAGCAGGACAACCGCCCGCAGGACGACTCCGACGAGGACGGCGGCCGCAGGCGCGGACGCCGCTTCCGGGACCGCAGGCGCAACCGCGGCCGCACCGAAGGCGGCGGCAACGAGCCCGAGGTCCGCGAGGACGACGTGCTGCTGCCCGTCGCGGGCATCCTCGACGTGCTGGAGAACTACGCGTTCGTCCGCACTTCGGGCTACCTCGCCGGGCCGAACGACGTGTACGTGTCGCTGTCGCTGGTCCGCAAGTACGGCCTGCGCCGCGGCGACGCCATCAAGGGCGTCATCCGGCAGCCCCGCGACAGCGAGCAGCAGCGGCAGAAGTTCAACCCGCTGGTCCGCGTCGACTCCATCAACGGCCTCGAGCCGGAGGCGTCGAAGGGCCGCTCGGAGTTCCACAAGCTGACCCCGCTGTACCCGAACGAGCGACTGCGGCTGGAAACCGAACCGCAGAACCTCACCGGCCGGATCATCGACCTGGTGATGCCCGTCGGCAAGGGCCAGCGCGCGCTGATCGTCTCGCCGCCCAAGGCGGGCAAGACGATGGTGCTGCAGGCGATCGCCAACGCGATCACCACGAACAACCCGGAATGCCACCTCATGGTGGTGCTCGCCGACGAGCGCCCCGAAGAGGTCACCGACATGCAGCGTTCGGTCAAGGGCGAGGTCATCGCCTCCACCTTCGACCGCCCGCCGTCGGACCACACCACCGTCGCGGAGCTGTCCATCGAGCGGGCCAAGCGGCTCGTCGAGATGGGGCACGACGTGGTCGTGCTGCTCGACTCGATCACCCGCCTCGGCCGCGCCTACAACCTCGCGGCCCCCGCGTCCGGCCGGATCCTCTCCGGTGGTGTCGACTCGACCGCGCTGTACCCGCCGAAGCGGTTCCTCGGCGCGGCCCGCAACATCGAGAACGGCGGCTCGCTGACCATCTTCGCCACGGCGCTGGTGGAAACCGGGTCCACGATGGACACGGTGATCTTCGAGGAGTTCAAGGGCACCGGCAACGCCGAGCTCAAGCTGGACCGCAAGCTCGCCGACAAGCGGCTGTTCCCCGCCGTCGACGTGGACGCCTCCAGCACCCGCAAGGACGAGATCCTGCTCGCGCCCGACGAACTCACCGTCACGCACAAGCTGCGCCGGGTGCTCGCCGCACTGGACGCCCAGCAGTCGCTGGAACTCCTGCAGGAACGGCTGCGCAAGTCGCGCACCAACATCGAGTTCTTGATGCAGGTCGCCAAGAACGCCCCCGGCGGCAAGGACGACAACTGACGTCCGCTCCGCGCACGAAGCCGGCCCGCACCTCGCAAGAGGAGCGGGCCGGCTTTCTTTCCACCCTGGCGCGAGGAAGGGAACCTTCCTGTCACGGGTGCGGTGAAGGGAACCTTCCTGCCATCCGGTCAGCTGCCGACGCGAACCGGTCAGGGGTGGAAGGGAACCTTTCCGCCACGGGTGCGAGGAAGGGAACCTTTCTGTCATCCACCCGCCCGACGACCCGAACCCGTCCCGATGTGGAAGGGAACCTTCCTGTCATCGGTGCGCGGAAGGGAACCTTCCTGTCACTTCAGCCCGAGTCCCGCTCCGGGAACCTTCCGATCAGATGATCACCAGGTGAGCGCCTGGCACCGCCGTGCGCACTCGGTGGGTTCGACCTGCAAGGTGGCGTGCTCGATCCGGTACTGCTCGGCGAGCAGCCGCTGCGCGGCGACCAGCACGTCCCCGTGGTCGGCTTCGGCCGGGATGCTGAGGTGCGCCGAGGCGACCTCCATGCCGGAGGTCAGCGTCCACACGTGCAGGTCGTGCACCTCCTTCACCCCGGGCAGCGCGGCGAGGTCCTGGTGCATCGCGTGCACGTCGACGCCCTCCGGCGCCTGCTGCACGAGGATGCGCAGCGCCTGCCCGGCGAGCTTCCAGGTGCGAGGCAGCACGAACAGCCCGACGGCGACGGCGACGATCGGGTCGACCAGGTACCACCCGAAGGCCCAGGCGAGCGCCCCGCCCAGCAGCACACCGACCGAGCCGATGGTGTCGGCGAGGACCTCCAGGTAGGCGCCGCGCAGGTTGAGGCTCTCCCCCGCCCCTTCGCGCAGCAGCAGGAACGCCACCACGTTCGCGGCGAGCCCGGCGGCCGCCGTGATCATCATCGGCAGTCCAGCGACCTGCGGCGGGTCCTGGAAGCGCCCGACGGCCTCGACGAGGATGTAGCCGGCGACGGCGAACAGCAGCACCGCGTTGGCGAGGGCGGCGAGAACTTCGACGCGGTACCAGCCGAAGGTCCGCTTCGCCGAGGCCGGGCGGCGCGCGGCGGTGATCGCGGCGAGCGCCATGCCCACGCCCAGCACGTCGGTCAGCATGTGCCCGGCGTCCGAGAGCAGCGCCAGCGAGGACGTCAGATATCCGACCACCGCTTCCAGCACGAAGAACGCCAGCAGCACCCCGAACGCCATCGCCAGGCGCCGCGAGTACCGCCCGGAAGCGCTCGCGGGCGACGCCGTCCCATGCCCGTGGCCGTGCCCGTGGCCCATCACGAACCTCCCCTTCGCCTACCGCCCACCATGATATATAGCGAGATGCGCATGAATGCAATGGAGGGTCCACCCACTGGACACGACCACCCGTCCGACGAACGTTCACCCCCTTCCGGTCGACATCGGAGCGTGCGCTAAGCTGACGCAAGTCAACAACAGCAAGCCCTCGTAGCTCAGCGGATAGAGCACTGCCCTCCGGAGGCAGGTGTCGCAGGTTCGAGTCCTGCCGAGGGCGCCCACGCAGAAGAGGACGAGCAGCAGATGCTCGTCCTCTTCTGCATTTCCACGTAGGTTTTCGCCGCACCTCACCCGCCGCCCGCTGCGACGCGGAGCACGTTGCGCACCATCCCGCCGAAGACCACACCGTGGAACGGCGCGACCAGCCACCAGTAGAGGTGACCGGCCAAGCCGCGCGGGACGAACACCGCTCGCTGGCGGTAGTGCGAACCACCCGCATCGTCCGGCTCCACGGTGAACTCCAGCCACGCCCGTCCCGGCAACCGCATCTCCGCGCGCAGCCGCAACATCCTGCCCTCCACCAGCTCTTCCACCCGCCACCAGTCGAGCGCCTCGCCCACGCGCAACCGTTGCGCGTCCCGGCGACCTCGCCGCAAGCCCACTCCGCCGGAGAGCTTGTCGACGACGCCGCGCACCGCCCACAGCAGCGACGAGGAGTACCAGCCGTGCTCCCCGCCGACGCCTTCGACCACGCGCCACAACCGTTCCGGTGACACCCGGCTGCGCCCTTCGCGGACGTCCGAGTACACGGTGCCGCCGGACCAGGCCGGGTCCGACGGCAGTGGGTCCGAGGGCGCGTCCGAAGGCGCCGCATCCGACCAGCGGGTCTCCACCTCCGCGTTCCGGATCTTCCGCAGCGCCAGCCGGACCGAGCGGTCGTAGCCGGTGAGCCCGCCCGGCGGCTGCGGGATGAGCTCGTCGATGTCGTCCTCGGCGCAGACCGCCTCGTGGATCAGCGATTCGATCAGCGGCCGCCCCACGCTCTTCGGCACCGGCGTCACCACGTTGATCCACTGGGCGCTCAGCCACGGCGTCAGCACGCCCACCGACAGCATCCGACGCGGCGGCAGACCCGCCACGATCGCGTAGCGGCGCATCATCTCCCCGTAGGTCAGCACGTCCGGTCCGCCGACGTCGAAGGTCCGGTTGATCGAACCCGGCAGCCGGGCCACCTCGACCAGGTAGTGCAGCACGTCCCGGACCGCGATCGGCTGCACCCGGTTGCGCACCCAGCGGGGTGTCACCATCGCGGGAAGCCGCTCGGTCAGGTGCCGCAGCATCTCGAAGCTCGCCGAGCCCGACCCGATGATCACCGCGGCCTGCAGGACCACCGTCGGAACCCCGCTGCGCAGCAGGATCTCGCCGACCTCCGCCCGCGAAGCCATGTGCTCGGACAACCGCTCCCCCGCCGGATGCACTCCGCCCAGGTACACGATCCGCTGAACCGACATCTCCCGCGCCGCCTGCCCGAGCAGCAGCGCCGCCCGCCGGTCCCTGGCCGCGAAACCCGACTCGGCCATCGCGTGCACCAGGTAGTAGACGACGTCGACCCCGTCGCAGGCGGCGCGGACGTCGTCCTCCTGCAGCAGATCGCCGCGGACCACCTCCACCTGATCCCGCCAGGGCACGTCGCGCAGCTTCTCCGGATTCCGGACCAGGCAGCGGACCTGCCGCCCGTCCTCGAGCAACCGCGGAACCAACCTGCCGCCGACGTACCCGCTCGCCCCCGTCACCAGACACACCATGGCCGAAGCGTGCGGTCCGCCGGCCACCCGCGCACCCCGGCTCCCCGGGTGCGATGAAGGGAACCTTCCGGTCACGGGTGGCAGGAAGGTTCCCTTCATCGCACGATCTCCGCGGGCTTTGCGCCACACCCCCGACTTATTGAAAATGACAGTCATTGTATTGTGACCGCGGCGCACCGGGAGTCGCGTTGCTCGCGGTTCAAGCGCGAGAGCCCGATGGAGAGCACATGGATCACCAGGAAGAGCACCGGATCGGCGAGTACGCGGTGCGCCGAGCCCGCCCGGAGGACGTCGAGGGCGCACGGCGGGTCATGCTCGACACGTTCTACAAAGAGTTCGGCCACGGCTACCACGCACGCTGGCACTCGGACGTCGTCGACATCGAGGGCGCGTACCTGAAGAACCCGCGACACGCGCTGTTCGTCGCGGTGCGCGACGACGAGGTAGCCGCGACCACCGCCATCCGCTCCGGCGGCCCGCGCTGCCCTCCGCACCCCGAGTGGCTCGCGGCCAAGTACGGGGACGGCAGCACCGCGCAGCTGTTCCGGGTGTACGTGGACCGGGCGCACCGCCGCAACGGCCTGGCGAGCGCGCTGGTGTCGATGGCGTGCGACTTCGTCGCCGACACGCCGGAGTATTCGACGATCTACCTGCACACGAATCCGGCGATCGAGGGCGCGGCGCCGTTCTGGCACAGCGCGGCCACCGAGATCTACGACGGCAGGCAGGACTCCCGGTACAGCCCGAGCGTGCACTTCGAGATCCCGATCCCGGGCCGGGCCTCGCGCCCGAGCCAGGCGTTCGAGCTCCAGGACGTCGATTACGCCGGGTGACATCGGCTGCGAGATCGAGTGAGCTCGTTCCTACCCGCTTCAGTGATGCGAACGCGCGTTCGACCGAGCAGCATGGAGGCATGACCTCCTCCACGCACTTCCTCGCCCGGTGGCACGGCGCGGTCCGCGCCCTAGTCCTGGCCGATCCGGCTCGTCGCGGCTTCGACCAGCGCGCGCGTCATCGCATGTCGTGGCGCACGCAGCACTTCCGAGGCGGCACCCTGCTCGATGATGTGCCCGCCGTCGACGATCACGACGTGTTCGGCGAGATCGGCCACGACCCCGAGGTCGTGGGTGATCAGCACGAGCGCGCACTGAGCGCTGTGCTGCAACTCCTTGAGCAGGACGAGCAGTTCGGCCTGCGTGACGGTGTCGAGGCCGGAGGTGATCTCGTCGCAGATCAGCACCCTCGGCTCGGCGAGCAGCGCGCGCACCAGCGCGGCACGTTGCAGCTCACCGCCGGACAGGGAGTCGGGGCGCCGGGCGGTGATCTCGGCACCGAGCCCGACCCGCTCGAACCACTCCGCCGCCCGCCGCCGTGCCTGCCGCCGGTCGGTGCCGCGGAGTCGTTCGGCGGTCCGCGCGACCTGGTCGAGGACGGGTGCGAACTCGTTGAACGAGGCGCGGGCGTCCTGGAAGACGTATTGGACGTCGGCGAGCTGCGCCCTGGTGCGCCCGCGCAGGCGCGCTGCCAGCGGTGTCCCATCGAGCACGATCGAGCCGCGCCGCGGCGGGTGCAGCCCGGCGAGGCACCGGGCCAGCGTCGTCTTGCCGCTGCCGGAACGACCGACGACGGCGATCCGCCTGCCCGGCCCGACGGCCAGCGACATCCCGTGCAGCGTTTCCACCTGCCTGCCCCGGTCCCGATGGCCCGCGACCAGGTCCCGCGCCGCGAGCACCGGGGATTCGCGGTCGTTCCCGGCGGGCGCCAGCGGTGCTCTGGTGTCGGGCTGGGATTCGACGAGCAGTCGCGTGTAGGCGTGCTCCGGGGAACCGAGCACCTCGCCGGCAGGTCCCGATTCGACCACCGTTCCGGCGCGCATGACCAGCACCCGGTGCGCCAGCTGCCGCACCACGTCCAGGTCGTGGGTGAGCAGCAGCACGGCGATCCCCTGGTCGGCGAGGCTGCGGAGTTCCGCCACGATCTGGGCGCGGGTGAGCGCGTCCTGCCCGGTGGTCGGCTCGTCCGCGATCACCACGGCCGGATCGCAGACCAGCGCCTGCGCCAGCACGATGCGCTGCTGCTGGCCGCCGGAGAGCTGGTGCGGATAGCGGTCGAGCAGGGCTTCCCCGTCGGGGAGCTGCGCCCGGCGCAGCGCGGTGGAGACCTTGGCGCGCACCAGTTCCTTGCGTTCCGCGCGCGCGACCGGCCCCAGGTGGCGGACCGCGATCTCCCGCAGGACCGAGCCGACCCGGCGGACCGGGTTCAGCGCGGCCGCGGGGTGCTGCGGAATGTACCCGACCAATCCCGCCGCCGGTGGCCGCCCCGGACCGATCGGATGACCGGCGACGGTGACCTCGCCGCCGACCACCGCACCGGCGGGGTGCTCACCGAGCAGCGCGAGTCCGGTCGTGGTCTTGCCACTGCCGGATTCGCCGACGAGCGCGGTCACCTCACCTGCCGCGACGGCGAACGAGACCTCGGACACCAGGGGCCGGGAGTCGAGCGAGACGTTCAGCCCGCCGACCTCGACGACGTTCACGCGCGCACCTCTCGCCGTTTCCTGCGCAGCAGCTGGTCGAAAGCCAAGTTCACACCCACCGACAATGCCACGATCAGCAACGCGGGCAGCACGACCGCCCAGGGCTGCAAGAACAGTCCCGTGCGGTTGCGGTCCACCATGGCCGCCCAGTCGCTGGTCTGCGGCGACACCCCCACCCCCAGGAAGCTCGCCGAAGCGACCAGGTAGATGGCGCCGGTGAACCTGGTACCCGAGTCCGCGGCCAAGGTGCGCGCCATCGCGCGCACCACGTAGCCGAGTCCGATGCGGACGCGGCTCTCCCCCTGCATGCGCATGGCCTCCACGGCCGGGCGCGCGGAGAGCGAGAGCGCCGACGCCCGCGAAATCCTGATGACGTCCGGGAGGTTGATCACGGTGACGATCACGACCAGCACCCAGCCGACGTTCGGCGCGGCGGATGCCAGCAACAACAGCAGGAGCATCGAGGGGATGGCGAGGAGCACGTCCAGCGGGCGCATCACCGCCTCGTCGATGAACCGCACCCGGTTCATCCCGACCGCCACGCCGATCGGCACGGCCACGGCGTACGTGCACACCGTGGCGGCCACGGCGACCAGCACCACCGACCGCCCGCCGAGCAGCACCTCGTTCCACACGTCGCGGCCGACGAAATCGGTGCCGAACGGGTGGCCGGCGCCGCTGCTGAACGCCACGTCCTTGCCCACCTCGCCCGCGGCGAACTGCGGGCCGAACACGGCCAGCAGCACCGGCACGGCGATCAGGATTCCGGGAACCAGCACTCCGGGTCTGAGCAGGCGCCTCATCGATCGTCCTCCGCAGCAGGTGCCAGCAGCCGGGCGACGACGTCGGCCACCAGGTTCACCAGGACCGTCACGACGGCCAGCACCACCGACAACCCTTGCACCACCGGCAGGTCCCGCGCGGACACGGCGTCGATCAACGTCGTCCCCAGACCTGGGATCACGAAGATCGCCTCCACCACGATGACGCCGCCGATGAGCCAATCCGTCGTGCGGGCGAGCTGCTGCACCGCGGGCACGACCGCGTTCGGCAAGGCGTGCGCGAGCTGCACCCGCACCGGCGAGATCCCGGCGCGCCGGGCCTGCCGCACGTACCCGGAGTGCAACGCGTCGATCATGCCCGCGCGCACCAGCCTGCTCAGCGAGCAGATCGGCCGCAGCAGCAGCACCAACACCGGCAGCACCAGCACCTCCGGCCGGCTCAGCAGCCCGCTGCCGCCCACCGCGGTCGGCGGCAACCAGCCGAGCTGCACCGCGAACACGGTCACCAGCAGGATGCCCATGGCGAACTCGGGAACCGAGTACAAGCCGAGAGTGGTCGACGTGATGAGCCGGTCGGCGAACCGGCCCTCCCGGTTGGCCGCCAGCACTCCGAGCCCCAGTGACACCGGCACGATCAACACCAAGGTGAGCACCGCCAGCAACAAGGTCGGGCCGACGGAGGATCCGATGATGTCCAGCACCGAACGCGGCCCCACCAGGGACTTGCCGAAATCTCCCTGCACGGCCGAGAGCAGCCAGCCACCGAGGCGCTCCCACACCGGCACGTTCAGCCCCAGCTGCTCGCGCAGCAGCGCGATGACCGCCGGGTCGGGATCGTCACCGGCGATCGTGACGGCCGCATCGCCCGGCAACGCCTCGATCAGCAAGAACACGACGACCATGACGAGGAGGACCTGCACGAGTCCCAGCAGCACTCGCCGGGCGAGGTAGCCCGGAATGCTCACCCGAGCCACACCTTGTCGAAGCGCGCCCAGTCCAGGGTGTTCGCCGGAGCTCGGTCATCGATGCCACCGACCCGGTTCGCCGACGCCACGATCCAATCCGACACGCCCCACCACAGGAAACCACCCTCCTCGAACAGGGTCCGCTGCATCTCCCGGTAGAGCCCGGCGCGCGCGTTCTCGTCCGAAGTGGACTGAGCCTGCTGGTAGAGCGCGTCGAACTCGGGGCGCTGCCACTTGGTGTTGTTCGTCGTGGAGCTCGACAGCAGCCGCTGCGAGATGTGCGACTCGATCGGCATCGCGCCGGACCGGTAGCTGACGAGCGAACCTTGCTCACCGATGTCCGACCAGTACGTGTCCTTGTTCCCCAAGGTCACGTCGACCGTCACGCCGGCGAGCTTCGCCTGGTCGGCGAACGCCAACGCCGCCTCCCGCAGGCCGGGAGACGCTTCGGAGGTGAGCAGCTCGACCCGCAGGTTCTCCGCTCCCGCCCGGCGCAGCAGGTCCTTCGCCTTCGCCAAGTCCTGCCGCCGCTGCGGCAGATCAGCGTCGTAGTACTGGTAGTTCTTGCCGAACAGGTCGTTGGCGATCTCGCCCGAACCCTGCAGCACCGAGCGGACCAGCTCTTCGCGGTCGACCAGGTGGAAGAACGCCTGCCGGACCTCGAGCCGGTCGAACGGCGGCCGGTCCACCTTCATCGCCAGCGCGTGGAAATTGCTCAGCGGTAACCGGTGGATCTGGACCTGCCCGGCCGCCTCGTGGCTGCGGGCCGTGGTGGCGGTCAGGTCGTGGGCGTAGTCCGCCTGGTCGCCGAGCAGCGCGTTGACCCGAGCGGCTTCGTCGTTGCTCACCAGGATCTCGAGCTCGTCGAGCAGCGGGGCGCCCTCCCAGTAGTCCGGGTTGCGCGCGGCGAGGAAACTGCGCCCCGGCTCGAACGAAGTGAACCGGAACGGACCCGAACCGACGGGCCGGTCGAAGTTCTCCGCACCCTCCGGAACGATGTAGGCGCCCAGCGTGGCGAGCGCGTTCGGGAACTCCGCGTAGGGCCGCTTCAACCGGAACTCGACGGTGCGGTCGTCGAGGGCGCGGCTGCTCGACAGGTCGATCACGGACAGGCTCGCCTTCGCCCGCCGCGTGCTGTCCGGACGCAGGATGCGCGCATAGCTGGACAGCACGTCAGCGGCGCGCACCGGCCGGCCGTCGTGGAACACGGCTTCGCGCAGCGGCACCCGCCAGGTCAGCAGGTCCGGGCTCGACTCCCACCGTTCGGCCAGCCGGGGCTGCGGGGACATGTCGGAGCCGTAGTCGGCGAGCTTGTCGAACAGCGCCTTGGCCCGGGCGACCTCCGCGTAGAGGTTCGTGGCGTGCGGATCCAGCACCTCCTCCGCTCCACCACCAGGGAACACCGCGCGCAACCGGCCGCCCGGTTTCGCCGGCCCGGCGCTCGAACCCGAGCCGCCAGCCGCGCACCCCGGCACCGCCACCAGCGCGGCCGCCGCGGTGAGCCCCAAGAAGCCCCGCCTGCTCACCGCCCCGCCGGTGGATGAGTAAGCAGCCGACCCGTCGGACTCCATGCGCGGTTCTCCATTCGTCCCGATACCTGCAACGCCGGCGCCGCCCACTGCAACACCAAAAGAAAACGATAATACTTTTCAACAATCCCGAGCAAGCGATCTCCCTCACGTCGTGCAAGGGAACCTTCCTGTCACCGGTGACAGGAAGGTTCCCTTGCACGCACCCGCTGGTCAGGTGGGGCGGTGGGCTACCAAGTGCAGCCGATCGCCCGCGAGGGACGTGCCGAGGTGCGCGCCGGAGCGCCAGGCCGGTTCGGTTCGGGGGCCGGGGTGGTCGAAGAGGTCGAGCACCTCGAAGCCCGCTTGGCGCAGGACGCGGCGGAGTTCTTGGGGGAAGAGCAGTCGCCAGGCCGAGCGCTGGGTGAGTTCGCGCTCGCATCCGGGCCAATCCCACACCCGTTCCCGGCGCAGCAGTTGTTCGGCGTGGTCGATCCACAGCCGAGTGCGGGACCGGTACGGCACGCCTTCCCATTCGACGGTCCGTTCGCGGATTCCGTCGAGCAATTCGGTGTTGCCGAGGAAGAATGCGCCGTTGCGCATTTCGGCGACGAGCATCCCACCGGGGCGGAGGTGGTCCCGGCACCGCTGGAGGAAGGAATCGAGTTCGTCGTCGGTGTGACAGTAGAGGAATGCGCTGTCCAGGCAGGTGATCGCGTCGAACGTGCGATCCAGCCGGAATGCGCGCATGTCGGCTTGCCGGAAGGTGGCGTCGGGGCAGTGCGCGCCCGCGTGCTCGACCATGCGCGGCGAGTTGTCGATGCCGGTGACGTGGAATCCGTGCCGGGCCCAGTGCGCGGCGTCGCGGCCGGTGCCGCACCCGACGTCGAGCAGCGCCCCGCGTTCGAGGCCGTGGCGGGCTAGGACATCGAGCACGAATCGGGCGGCGAGGTGTTCGGGGTCGGGGAACTGCGCTTCGTAGAGCCGGGGGTTGTCGGTCAGGAAGTTGGCGTCGACGCGCATGCGGTCTCTCCTGTTCGGGCGGTGGGCGCGGGGCCGACGAGTCCGCGGCGGTGCAGCAGGGCGATCGCGGCGGCGGAGAGCAGTCCGAACGCGAGGCACAGCGCGGACGGCGCCCAGGGCGCGGTGTTCCCGGCGAGGTCGCTGATCCATCCGATGGCGGCGTTGCCCGCAGCGGCGGTGACTCCGGAGGCCAGGTAGAAGACCCCGAAGTAGGTGCCGGACAGCGCTTCGGGGCCGAACGAGGGGATGAGGTCGTTGACGAAGGGCTGCGCCAGCATCAGCCCGGTGGTGAGCACGAGGGTGGCGAGCAGCACGGGACTGAGCCGCAGCAGCACGCCCACCGGGTCAGGCACGGCGGAGGCGCCGGGCAGCACGATCCCGGCGGTGAGGGTGGCGAGGAACGCGAGCCCCATCAGCGCCATGCCTGCGGCGATGGCCCGGCCGCGGGGCCACCTGCGCTGGAAGTACCGGGTGATCCGCACCTGCATCAGCAGACCGGCCACTGTGGACACGATGAACACGGCGGCGACGGTGCCGCTGGAGCCGGTCAGCCGGGCGGCTTCCATCGGCAGCACCAGGTACAGCTGGTTCTGCAGCGCGAACATCCCGGTCAGCGCGAGGGTGAACAGCACGAACCGCTTGTCGCCGAGCACGCCCCGCCAGTCGCCGAGCACGGTGCCGCGCGACGGTGGCACGTCCCGGTGCGGCAGCACCGCGATCTGGGCGGCGGTGAGCAGCGCGAACACGAGCGCGGCGACGAGCGCGGAGGTGGTGAACCCGATGAGGACGAGCGCGCTGCCGAGCAGCGGTCCGATCAGCGCACCGGTGTTGGCGAACACGTTGAACAGGGAGAACGCTTCGGCTCGTCGCTCTCCTGCTTCGCGTGCGAGGTAGGCGCGCACAGCGGGGTTGAACAGCGCTCCGGCGAGTCCGCTGAGGACGGAGGCGGCGAGCAGGACGGGCACCGAACCGCCGAGGGCGAACAGCCCGAACCCGACGGTGCGCAGCGCGCAGCCGGCGATGATGACGCGACGCGCCCCGAGCCGGTCGGCCGCGCTGCCGCCGATGAGGAACAGCCCTTGCTGGCTGAGGTTGCGCACCCCGAGCACCACGCCGACGAGCGCCGCCGACATGCCGAGGTCGTGCCCGAGGTAGCCGGCGAGGTACGGGATGAGCAGGTAGAAGCCGATGTTGACGCCGAGCTGGTTGACCAGCAGCACCTGCACGGCCAGCGGGAAGCTGCGGATGAGCCGCCAGGTGGTCATGCGGCCGCCCTCGGCCGCACGCCGAGCCCGGGTTCGCCGGTGATGTGCAGGGTCCCGCCGGTGCCGCCGATGCCGTCCCACGGGTCGTCGGCGAGCAGCAGGTGCCCGTCGAGGTCGATCCAGCGAGCGTGCCCGGCGAGGTGCACGGCGGGCGCGATACCGAGGGAGCTGGCGACGAGGCAGCCGAGCAGCACGTCGACTCCGGCGGAGCGGGCGGCGTCGATGATCTCGAGGGCGGGCCGGATTCCGCCGCACTTGGCCAGTTTCACGTTCACCCCGTGCACGCTGGAGCCGAGCGCCCGGACGTCGGCGAGGCTCTGCGCGTCCTCGTCAGCGATCACGGGAATGGGGCTGTGCCGGGCGATGCGGCCGAGTTCGGCGGGATCGCCGGGCGGGGTGGGTTGTTCGACGGCGGCGATGCGGTGCTCGGCGAGCTCGTCGAGCAGCCGCAGCGCCCGGTCGGGTTCCCACGCCCCGTTGGGGTCGAGCAGCAGTTCCGCGTCGGGGGCGGCGGCGCGGACCGCGGCGACGCGGGCCGTCTCGTCGGGTCCGTCGCCGAGTTTCACCTTGAGCACGCGGAATCCGCGTGCGGTGAGCTCGGTGGCGGTGCGCACGGCCTGGTCGGTGCCGGTGATGCCGATGGTGCGGGCGGTGGCGGGGCTGCCGACGGGTGGTGCGCCGACGAGGTCCTGCACGGTCCGGCCGCGGCTCTGCGCGGCGAGGTCGTGGGCGGCGGCGTCGACGGCGCAGCGCACGCCCGGTTCGACCTCGGGCCATGCGGCGATGCCCGCGAGGAGTGCGCCGGGGTCCGCGCAGTTCTCGACGTGCGGGCGCAGTTCCTCGAGCCGCTCGAGGATGCGCGGCACGTCGAGGTCGTAGTAGACGCTGGTGACGGCTTCACCGCGGCCGGTCCGCCCGTCGTGTTCGAGGTCGATCCACACCGCGTCCCGTTCGTGCATGACGGAGCGGGAGATCCGGAACGGTTCGCGCAGTCGCAGGGTTCCGGTACGTGCGCTGAGCTTCACGCCGGCACCTCCACGGACTCGGCGGGGTCGCGGACGGCGCGGCAGCGGGCCCAGCCGTGCACTTCGACCGCGGCGGCGTCGGCGATCTCGACGGGCCGCGTCGCGGGACGCCCGCCGAGCAGGCCGTGCTCCTGGCAGTACTCGTCGTCGAAGATGGTGTCGAGGTAGCGGTGCGGCCCGTCGGGGAACACCGTGACCACCTGCGATCCGGGCTCCCGGCGCGCCGCCCACGCAGCGACGAGCGCGACCGCCCCGGTGCTCCAGCCGCCGCTGACGAAGGAGTGCGCGGCGAGCCTGCGGCAAGCGTCGACGGCTTCGGCGGGCCCGATCCAGTGCACTTCGTCGAATTCGGGGTAGGCGACGTTGCGGGGGAAGATGCTGCTGCCGAGCCCGCGCATGAGCCGCCGCCGCGCCGGCTGCCCGAAGATCGTGGAGCCGACGGTGTCCACGCCGATCAGGCGCAGCCGCGGCCAGTGCCTGCGCAGCGTGCGGATCACGCCCGCGCTGTGCCCGCCGGATCCGACGCTGCACACGAGGGTGTCGGCGGTGCCGAGCTGGGCGACGAGCTCTTCGGCGAGCTGTTCGTAGCCTGCCGGGTTGTCGGGGTTGTTGTACTGGTCCGGCCAGTAGGAGCCGGGCAGTTCCGCGCAGAGTTCGTGCACCCGGTCCAGCCGCGCCTGCTGCCAGCCGCCGACGGGGTGCGGGCGGTCGACGACTTCGGTGCGGACGCCGTGCGCGCGCAGCAGCGACCGCATGCTGCGCTCCAGCTCCCGGTCGACGACCAGCACGACGGGATGGCCGAGCGCTTGACCGGCGAAGGCGAGTCCGACACCGAGGGTGCCGCTGGTGGATTCGACCACGGGCGCGCCGGGGCGCAGTTCGCCGCGGGCTCGGGCACCGCGCAGCATGGACATCGCGGCGCGCGCCTTCATGCCGCCTGCACCGAGGCATTCCAGCTTCGCCCAGAATCCGGGGTGGTGGTCCGGCAGCGGGGTGCTGACCCTGGTGACCGGGGTGTCGCGCATCAGCTCCAGCAGGTCCGGGTTGGGGGTGCGGGCCGGGCTCGTGCTCACGTCGATCAACGGGTGTCCTTCCCGGGCGGGGTGATCGGGGTGCGGTGGCGGTAGAGCGAGCCGGGTCCGCCGTCGAGCCAGAAGAACGGGTAGGGCTCGGCGGAGACCGCGGTGACGCCCGATCCGATGAACCACGGCAGGATCGCGCTCGCGGTCTGGGCGAACATGACCAGCGGTTTTCCGGTGCCGCGCACGTGTTCCAGCAGTGGGGCGAACGTGTCGCCCGCGGCGAGCATCCCGGTGGCGAGCACGGCGTCGCAGCCGTCGACGGCGGCCATGGCATCGCCGACGATCGGCTCGTCCCACTCGGTGCTGCCGCCCTTGCGGTCGCAGGGGACGTAGTCGAGGCCGCGGTCGCGGAGCCGGTGCAGCAGCGAGTTCACCACGCCGACCACCAGCACCCGGTTCGCCCGCTCCGGCAGCAGGTCCACCACGAGTTCGGCGCGCTGCAAGGACTTCTGCAGCGAGTTGCCGCGATCCAGGGCTACCTGCTCGGCGTGCTCGCGGTGCGGGAACCGCCACATCAGGTAGGCGTCCAGCGCGGCGATCCGCACCGCGGGCAACGGGTGCCGCAGCAGCTGCCCGACGGTGGCGCCGACGCAGTCCACGACCTGCTCGTCGGTGAGCTCCCCCGGTTCGACCGCGCAGGAACCGACGGCGTCCTCGACGCGCAGGCTCAGCACGTGGTTGCGGTAGGAACGACCGCGCCCGGAATGGCGGACGCCTTGCTGGGTGAGGAATCCGACGCTCACCGCCGCTTCGGCGACTTCGTCGCCCGCGAGTCCGTCCCCCACGGCCGCCGCGAACCCGTCCAGTGACAGGAAGGCGTCCTTCATGCGGTGACCAGATCCTCGGCGTAGACGACGTCCAGCGAGCCGACGGCCGCCTCGGCGCGGGCGCGCGCGGCCCCGGGTGCCGGATCGGTGACCATCACGTGGCCGAGGTAGTTGTTGTTGCTGGTCGCGGCGCCTGCCACGTGCCCCGGTTCCTTGACGACGCTGTCGACGACGCCGTCGGTTCCGGCGAGCAGTTCGGCGCCCGCGATGTGCCGGATCGGGCCGGTGCGCGGCGGCAGCAGGAACGAGATGGCCGCACTGCCCGCCCCGGTTGCGTGCGCGGTGAGGTCGGGTCGTTCTCCGGCGGCGAGCCGGGCGTGCACCGCGGGCAGGTCGATGCCGGTGACGCGGCGGATCAGCTCGGTGATCTGGTTGCCCGCGGGTCTCGGATTGACCTCGACGATGCGCGGCCCGTCCGGGGTGAGCTTGAGTTCGGTGTGGGTGACGGTGTTGTCGAGGCCGAGCGCGGCGATGGCGTCCACGGCGGTCGAGGTGGCGGCGCGTTCGATGTCCGCGTCGAGGGCGGCGGGGAACATGTGCCCGGTCTCGACGAACCAGGGCGCGCCGCCGACACTCTTGTCGGTCACCCCGATGACGGTCGTCCGGCCGTGCGAGGTGACGGCTTCGACGCTGACTTCGGGACCGGTGAGCAGTTCCTCCAGCAGCACGGTGCGGCTGCGGCGCTGGCCGCGGGCGTTCACCGGGAAGCCCTCCAGATCGCGGACGGCTTCGGCGAGCTCGGCCTCGTCGGACACCTTGCGCACGAACATGCCCGCGCACAGGTCGACCGGTTTGACCACGAGCGGGAACCCGAGGGCGGCGGCCGCTTCGCGCAGCCCGGATGCGGTGTCGGCGAGCGCGAACGCGGGACCGGGGACACCGGCTTCGCGCAGCGCGAGCCGGGTCCGGTCCTTGTTGCAGGCGAGCTCCACCGCTTCGGGCGGCGATCCGGGCAGACCGAGGTGCTGCGCGAGGTGCGCGACGGCGCCCAGGTAGTAGTCGCAGGAGGTGAGCACGCCGTCGAAGCGGAGCGCGGGCTGCAGCCGCGCCACGTGCTCCACGAGGGACGGCACGTCGTTGGTCTCGGCGGTGAGCACGTTCTGCGCGCCGAGCAGCGGGTGGGCGCCCGGCCGGTCCCAGGCTCGCAGGTAGTGGTGCACGTCCCGGGTGAGGAAGCTGAAGCGGTGGCCCCCGTCCCGGATTCCTCTGGGCAGCAGCGTGCTCATCGCCCCGACCCAGCTTTCCACCATCAGCAGGTGACCCACTCCGACTCCTCCGCATGGTTTGCCACTAGCGGACGGTAACGATAATCATGTTCAATACATGTTGGCAAACCCCATTCAGGTAGCACTGGAGTCACTCAGCGTGTTCATCTCGCGTCGCGGCAGCGCCCTCCCGCTGCTCACCCTGCTGCTCGCGACCCTCGCGCCCGCCCCCGCCGCGACCGCAGCACCGGACCCCCGATTCGGCCCCTGCCCGGAGGACATCACCGACAACCCGATAGTCCAATGTGGACGATTAGCGGTGCCGTTGGACCACACTGATCCCCACGGGCCGCAGATCACCATCGCCCTCACCCGCATCCCCGCCGACGGTCCCCCCGAAGAACGACGCGGCGCACTGCTCGTCAACCCCGGCGGCCCCGGCGGCACCGGCACCGACTACGCCGAGAGCAAACGCCCCAAACTCCCCGCCGCCGTCCGACGCAGCTACGACATCATCGGATTCGACCCGCGCGGCACCGGCCGCAGCGCACCCGTCGACTGCGGCCCCGCAGGCGGACTCTTCCAACACCCCCGGCCCGACCCCGTTCCCACCACCACGGAACAAGAACGCGCCCACCTGCGCGGACTGCAGGCCACCGCCGACGACTGCATGCGCACCATCGGCCCCGCCCACGCGCACATCAACACCACCAACACCGCGCACGACATGGAACGGATCCGCATCGCACTGCGCGAACCACGCCTCAACTACCTCGGCGTCTCCTACGGCACCTACCTAGGCGCCGCCTACGCCGCACACCACCCCCGGCACGTCGGCCGCATGGTCCTCGACAGCGTCGTCAGCCCCGACGACTGGCACGACTTCGACACCCGGCAAGCCTTCGCCATGATCGAACAACGCGACGCCCTCTTCGACTGGATCGCCGCCCGCCCCCGGCTCGGCCTCGGCGACGACCGCCGCACCGTCCGGCAGCACTACCTCGACACCCGCGCCGCACTCCCCCACGACACCTACGGGCCCGACGAATTCGACCGCGTCGTCTACCGCACCCTCTCCCGCACCGAACGCTGGGAACCCTTCGCCCACGCACTCAGCCACTACGTCCACACCGGCGACGACACCCCGCTACGCCCCGCCGAAGCCGACGACCACAACTACGAATCCGCGCTGCGCACCATCAAATGCGCCGACAGCAGCCCGCCCCGGCCCGCCGACGTGCTCGCCTCCATCCGCGCGCTGCGCGCCGCCGACCCCCAACCCGTCCTCACCGGGATCGAAGCCGGCACCTGCGCCTACTGGACACCACCTCGTGACACCACCCGGCTCGGACACCCCGACATGCCGCCGGTGCTGCTCACCCAAGCCGAACACGACCCCACCACGCCCCTCGACGGCGCGCGGCGCATGCAACGACGGCTCCCCGGATCCCGGCTCGTCGTCCTCGACGGCAGCCGCTCCCACGGCGCCTTCGCCAGCCAACGCGACGACTGCCTCGACACGGCCGCGGCGCGGTACCTGGTCGACGGGGTGATGCCGGGGGTGGAAACCCACTGCCCCACCCACCCCCACCGATGAGAGCAAGGGAACCTTCCTGTCACTGGTGACAGGAAGGTTCCCTTGCTCGCCCCCGTCAGCGGCCGTACGGGAGCTGTCCACCTGGCCACTGGTACGGGCTCTCCACCCCTGGGCGCTGCGTGGTCGTCTCCGGCTCCGAATCCTGCACGCTTCCCAACGTGACCTCGACCGGATGGGCATTACCGCCCTGCGCATCGCCGACCGTGAGCGTCACCTTCCCGCCAGGCTCGCTCGACCCGATCTGAGCGATCAGGTCCGAAAACGCGCTGACCGCCTTGCCGTTCACCTCGAGAATCGTGTCGCCTTGCCGAAGCCCCGCCTTCTCGGCGGCCGAGCCCGCGCTGACGCTGCTGATCACGGCGTTCCCCGCCTCGCCATCGACACCGGTGACGCCCAGCTGCGGCTTCATCGCCACGCCCGACTTGATGATCTCCTCGGCGACCCTGCTGGCCGTGTCGATCGGGATCGAAAACCCCAACCCGATGTTGCCCGCGCTGGACTCGCTGGACGTGTTCGATTGAATGCTCGAGTTGATCCCGATCACCTGCCCGTCGAGATTCACCAGCGGGCCGCCTGAGTTACCCGGGTTGATCGAAGCATCCGTCTGGATGCCGTTGTAGACGACCGCTTGGCCGTTGTCGGACGACACCTCCACCGTGCGGTCCAACGCGCTCACGATGCCCGAGGTGACCGTGCCCTCCAGCCCCAGCGGCGAGCCGATCGCCACCGCCGCCTGCCCGACCGCAAGATCCGAAGACCTGCCCAGCTCGGCCGCGGAGAGCCCGCCGACCCCATCCAACTTGATCACCACCAGGTCGTAGGAGGGGGCGGTTCCGACGACCTGGCCGCTCGCCTTCTTCCCGTTCGGCAAGGTGACCGAGATGTCTCCACCGCTGCTCACGACGTGGTTGTTCGTCAGCACGTAGCCATCAGCGGTCAGCACGACCCCGGTGCCCTCCGCGCTACCGGAACGCGACGACACCGCGATGTCCACGGTGCTCTTCGACGCCTTCTCCGCTGCGAACTGGACGGTTCCGCTCTGCGCGCTGATCTGCGTGCCCACGGCGGAATCGTGCTGGCTCAAGGTCGGCGAGCCGGAGCCGTCCGATGACCCCAACAACAAGCTGCCGCCGAATCCGGCAGCACCACCGACCAGTCCGGCGAGCAGCGCTACGACGACCGTGCCCGCCGAGAGACCGGCGAAGCGCGATCGCCTTTCACCTGGTTCAGGAACATCCGGCCGCCGGCCTTGCGAACCGCCCGCTTCCCACGACGCCGAGGTCATCCCGTAGCCACCCCCCGGTGGCGCATCCGCTGCGAAACGGTCACCGGCACCTGCGAAATCGTCGTCAGCCATGAACCGACAGTGCTCCATCAGGCTGAGAGCGAGCTATGCGTTCCCTGGTGATTCGCCCTCAACCCACCCCGAACAACCGCGGGCAAGCAAGGGAACCTTCGTGCCACCCGTGGCAGAAAGGTTCCCTTGCTCCGCCCGCCTCATGAGGTGCAGGCCCGGCCGACACACCGGCGAATGAGCGCCCCACCACAACACCGAACATGACCGATAGTGATCACATGTCATCCTCAGTGATCAACCAGCACACTCTCCAGTCATCGCCCCGCCGCGTTTTCCATGTCTCCGAACTGGAAAAACTCGGCGTCTCGCAGTCGACCAGCTACCGCCGCGGACGCGTCGACGGGCCGTGGACACGGCTGCTCCCCGGCATCGTCCTGGTCATGCCGGGCCCGCCCACCACGGATGATCTGATCACAGCTGCGCTACTACGGGCCGGCCCGTCCGCCATGGTCACCGGAATGCACGCGGCCCGGATGCACGGTCTCGACACCCCGGACGAGACCGCTCCGGTCCACGTCCTCATCCCGCACGGCAAGAAGATCCAGAGCAGCGATCTGGTCAGATTCGAGCGCACCACACGCCCGCCCCCACCGATCATCATCGACGGTATCCCGGTGGCTCCCGCGGCTCGGGCGATCATGGATGCCGCCCGCACCTGGCAGTCCCGCCGCTCGACGGAAGCGCTGCTCGTCGAAGCGATCCAGCGGGCTCCGGGTTGTTCACCTCGAGCTCTCAGCGAGGAGATGGAACGAGGATCGCGACGAGGGACCGGGCTGCCGCGCGAGATCCTCCGGGCCATGACGGCCGATGTTCGTTCCGTCGCCGAGCTCCGGGCTTTCGAACTGATCAGAACTTCCGACCTGCCCGAACCTTCGTGGAACACGTCGCTGTTCGACGAAGGTGGCCGCTACGTCGGAATGCCCGACGCGTGGTTCGACGACGTGGGCCTCGCCGTGGAATTCGATTCGTTCGCATACCACTCGTCGCGAGCCGATTTCGCCGCGACGACGAGGCGGAACACCCGTTATGCGACGCATGGCGTAGCAGTCGTGCAGATCCTGCCCGTCGATGTCATGCAGCGGCCCGACGCCGCCCTCTCCACCATTCGACAGGCGTACCAAGCAGCGACGCTGCGGCCGCGTCCGAACATTCTGGTCCGTGCCATCGCCGAAGGAGCTTGACCCGAGCGTTCCAGCCGACAGACGAACATCGAAGACCACCCGGAGTCGCCAAGCCGCCTCCGGGTATTTCGCATGCCATAACGTCGTGCCGCCCACCGACCCCTCCGCACCAGACTCCATTACGGAGCAAGGGAACCTTCCTGTCACCGGTGACAGGAAGGTTCCCTTGCTCCGAATCAGTTGGGGGTTAGGGCGGTTTTGTCGTCGTGCACAGGCCGCCCCCAGTTGTCGACCACACCCGCAGGCACCGGTCGAGCCCCCGGATACCAGGCGCCCGCGATGCTCCAGGCCGCTTCGATGAGCGCGGTGGAGTGCGCGAACGAGTAGGGCGAGAGCCCGACGGTGCTGGGAGCGGGCAGGATGTAGAGCTCGCATCGGGTGGAGTTGAGCTGCATGTCGAGGCGTGCCGCGGTGAGCATCGCCGCTCCGAGCGCGGCCCCGCTGACGCCGCTGACGGATCGGGGCGGGATCGGCGGAGTAGGGGCACTGGCGGGGACGTGCCCGCCGCGCTTCCCGAACCGGCGGTCGAACGGCTCTCCACCTCCGCACGGGAGCACGAACACCCGTTCCGCGCCGAGTTCCACGGCCTTGCTGATCGGCATGAACGCGGCGACGCCGCCGTCGACCAGCCATTGGCCGTTCACCTGGAACGGCGGGAAGAGGCCGGGGATGGAGCAGGAGGCGACGAGCGGCGGCAGCACCGGCCCGCGGTCGAAGTAGACGGCGCTGCCGGTGTCGACGTCGGTCGCGGTGACGGTCAGCGGGATCTCGGCCTGCTCGAACGTCCGGTACGGGAGGGTCCGGTGGATCCACCGTGCCAGTCCCGTGCTGGTCATCAGGTGGTTGGTGATGCCGAGCTTCCCGGCGAGTATGCGTGTGGGCTGGATGGGGAAGATGTCGGAGCGCCGCATCGTGCCCCACAGCGCGCGCAGCTCTTCCGCCCCGCGGCTGGACGGGTCGCCGGCGAGCCAGGCGGCGTTCAGCGAGCCCGCAGACGTGCCGACCAGGAGGTCTGGTCGGACTCCTGCTTCGAACAGCGCGGTGGCCAGACCGGCCTGGATCGCTCCGAACGTAGACCCACCAGGCATCACCCAAGCCGTGCGCATGAGCGTCACCCTCTCTGCTCGTCGTGCGTTCGAGGCTAGCCGGGTTTGCGGGGTGAGCGCTTCAGCTGTCTCCCGGGTCACCTCGACGGCGCCACTGCTTGACCTGGCCGCGGCGCTTCTTGGCGGCCATGCGTCGCCGTCGTGATCCGGCGGTGGGTTTGGTGCGGCGTCGGGTCGGCGGGTCGGGAGCGATGGCTTCGGCGAGCAGATGCGCGAGCCGTTCGCGCGCTGCGGTGCGGTTGAGCAGCTGGCTGCGGTGTTCGGATGCGGCGATGGTGATGGCGCCGTTGACCAGCCGGGATTCCAGCCGTTCGAGCGCTCGTCGCCGATCGCGCTCGGGCAGGCTGGATCCGGCCAGGTCGAAGGTGAGCTCGACACGGGAGTCGGAGGTGTTGACGTGCTGCCCGCCGGGACCGGAGGAACGCGAGAACCGTTCGGAGAGCTCGGCTGCCGGCACGGTCAGCCTGGGTGTGATGCGCAGATCTTCGGGCACCGTCCCAGCATGGCCGCACCGGCGGCGTTCAGGCCAACCGCAGCCAGTTCGCCGAGTCACACGTCCGCCGGGACGCCCGCACGGATGCGGCGAGGTCACCCAGCACCACCGCGGTGTCGTCCCAGCCGAGGCAGGCATCGGTGATGCTCTGGCCGAAGCGCAACGGGCGGGCCGATCCGACGTCCTGCCTACCTTCGACGAGGAAGCTCTCCACCATCACGCCCCGGATGGCCGCCGTGCCGCTCGCGATCTGATCGCCGACGGCCGCCACCACCGACGGCTGCCTGGTGTGGTCCTTGCCGCTGTTGCCGTGGCTGGCGTCCACCACGACGGCAGGTGAGATGCCCGCCGAGCGGAGCTTCCCCACTGCCTTTCGCACGGACGTGACGTCGTAGTTCGGGCCGGTCGCGCCGCCGCGCAGGATGATGTGCGCGTCCGGGTTGCCGGTGCTGCGCACCCAGGTCACAGCACCGTTCGCCCCGGACGCGAGGAAGCTGTGCGGGTGCCGGGCCGCGACGATCGCGTCCACCGCGGCCTGCAACGAGCCGCTGGTGCCGTTCTTCATGCCGATCGGCATCGGCAGCGCGCTGGTCAACTGCCGGTGCACCTGGCTCTCCACGGTGCGCGCGCCGATCGCGCCGTAGCTGACCAGGTCGCCCAGGTAGTCGGGGGCGATGGGGCTGACCCACTCGGTCGCGACCGGGAGGTCGAGTTCCGCGAGGTCGAGCAGTAATCGCCGCGAAGTGCGCAGCCCCGTTTCGATATCGGCGCCGCCGTCCAGACCTGGGTCGGCGAGCATGCCCGTCCAGCCGATGGTGGTGCGAGGTTTTTCCAGGTAGGCGCGCATCACCACCAGCAGCTCATCGTTGAGTTCGGCGGCGAGTGCGCGCAGGCGGCTCGCGTACGACCTGGTCGCCGCGGCATCGTGCAGCGAGCACGGGCCGACCACGGCGAGCACGCGATCGTCGTCGCCGGCGAGCACGCGAGCGATGGACCTGCGCCAGGCGGAGATCCTGGCGGTGGTCGCCTGATCGGCCGGGATCTGGGCCGACAGCTCGGCCGGCGAGGTGACCTCTACGACGGACTTTCCGGACACGGGCACGACGTCGATCGACGGATGCACGGACATCCCACCTCCCAAAACCAGGGAAGCCTAACCTAATTCGATCGTGGTCGGGTGTGAGCAAGGGAACCTTTCTGCCACTGGTGACAGAAAGGTTCCCTTCCTCATCTCCGCGAAGCGGTTCAGTGCGCGGGGGTCCAGCCCTCCACCCCACCCGGCACCGGCGCCTCAGAGTCGTACGGAGTGCGGGTGAAGATGAAGGTGTTCAGGTTCAGGTGTGTGACGGTCCCGTCGCCGGACCGGCCGACCTGGAGCTGTTCACCGGAGTAGTACCCATCCAGCCCGATCCACCGCCCGGCGTGATCCCGGCGGAAGCGGGACGCCCTGCCTCGTCCTTGCCACGGCACCAGGTCGAGCAGGCCATCGGGCAGGATCCGCAGCACGTACGGCGACGGCCCCCAGAACCACTGCCCGGTCAGCTCGAGCAACCCGGTCTCGACTTCCGGGCTCGGAGCCCAAGGCGCGGGGATCCGCGGTTCGTGCGCTTCCAACAGGTCGAACAAGTCGGTCACCAGTGCCGACGAGACGCCCGCCGTGGTGTTGGCCATGAAGATGACACCGGTCCGCTCCGCGGGATCGGCCATGACGGTGGCGAGGAAGCCCGGCATCGATCCGGTGTGCCCGGCGAGCCTGCGCCCCTGATGCCTGATCAACTGCAGACCCAGCCCGTATCCGGCGCGCCAGACATCGCCGTCGTCGACCGCACCGGCCGCGCGCATTTCGGCGACCGTGTCGGGGTGCAGGACCTCACCGGTCTCGCCTGCGACGAAACGAGCCCACCGGAGCATGTCGTCCAAGGTGGACCACAGCTGCCCGGCGGGTGCCATGGCACCTCCGTCTTCGGCCGGTTCCGGCAGCAGCACGTCGGCCCACGGGTGGACCGCCCATCCGCTGGCGTGCGGGGACTCCGGGTGGAAGGTGGTCCTGGTCATCGCGAGCGGGGCGAGGATCTCCTGCCGGACCGTCTCGTACCAGGATCGGCCCCGCAGCCGGGCGACCAGTTCGCCGAGAACGCCGAAACCGGTGTTGGAGTAGTGGAATCCGTGCCTGGGACGTGGCCGGATCGCCTGCTCATCGACTCCGGTGAGCAGTTCCTCGACCGAACCGCCCTCGGTTCGTTCCCACCAGTCCCCGGCAGGCTCCGCGCTCATCCCGCTGGTGTGCGAGAGCAGGCGGGCGATGCTGCGGTTTCCGACGGCCGTGCCGGGCACGTACTCGTCGAGCTCGTCCTCGAGGTTCAGCAGGCCTTCGTCGCGGAGGCGCAGCACCGCGACGGCGACGAGCGATTTGGTGATGGAGCCGATCCGGTACTGCGTGTCCGAGGTGGGCGCCGCCCCGGCGACCAGGCCTCGGCTTCCCGTCCAGAGCGTTTCGCCATCGCGGACGATCCCGGCCATCAGCGACGGCACTCGGTTCTGGCTCTGCTCGACGGCCAATCGCCTGAGCAACGCTCGTTCGGTGGAAGGCAGCAAGCTCGTCATGGCGCCCATGCTGTCACGGACATCGGGGTGAGGAAGGGAACCTTTCTGTCACCCGTGGCAGAAAGGTTCCCTTCCTCTCATGGAAGGAGTGTGGGGTGGTTGGCAGGATGGAGCGCGTGGGCGATCGGGTTGATGTTCGTGGCGTGCTGACTTTCGTCGGGTTGACCTACGCGTTGACGTGGGCGTTGACCGTTCCGATGTGGGTGACGGGGACGGGGCTGACCTGGGAGTGGGCTCCGCTCCTGCTGGTGGTCATGATGTTCGTGCCCGCTTTGTCGGCGGTCGTCGTCACGAGGTGGATCAGCCCGCGGCCTGCCCCGCTCCGCGAGTTGGGGGTCACCGGCCCGGGAATCCGGACGTGGTGGGGACGTGCGCTGCTCGCTTGGCTGGCACCGCCGGCGCTGATGCTGCTCGCTCTGCTGCTGGGCGCGTTGTTCGGCGTCTACCAGGCGGATTGGACGGGGTTCTCGGGCCTCTCCGAACAGCTCGGCGCGTTCGGCGAGAACTCGCCGCCGGCTTCCTCGTTGGCGCTGATCCAGTTGGCGCAGGTGTTCTTCCTCGGCTGGCTGAACGTGATTCCCGCAGTCGGCGAGGAAGTGGGCTGGCGCGGTTATCTGACGTCGGCCTTGTTGCCGTTGGGGCAGCCGGCCGCATTCCTGGTGACGGGCGTGCTGTGGGCGTTGTGGCACGCCCCGCTGCTCGTCCTCGGTTACAACTACCCGAATGCCCCGGTGGTCGTCGCCTTCATCATGATGGGCTGTTTCTGCAGCTTGCTGAGTGCGCTGCTGGGCTGGCTTCGGCTGTCGACGGGGAGCGTGTGGCCTGCGGCGATCGCGCACGGGTTCGTGAATGCGGCCGCCGGGTTCGGTCTGCTGTTCAGCGCTGCGGGAAGTCCGGTGAACAACGTGACGTCCGGGTTGCTCGGCTGGTCCGGGTGGATCGTGCTGGTGTTGGCGATCCTGGTGCTCGTGCTGCTCGGGAAGCTCCCGGTTCCGCTCCCGGATGAGGAGCCCGGTTTGACTCGCGGCGTTCGCAGGCTCAGCCGTCGCTGAGCAGCCGAGAGATCGGGCCGCGGAACGTCCGGCTCGGCATTCGAGGAAGGGAACCTTTCTGCCACATCCGCGATGAAGGGTTCCTTCCTGTCACGCCTGCGCCGGAGATGTGCTCCCCCGTTGCGTTCGCGAGCAAGGGAACCTTCCTGTCACTCCTGCGGTGAAGGGAACCTTCCTGTCACCACGGGGCGGGATGTGCGAAGAGGGGCCGCCCGCACTCGGCGGACGGCCCCTCTTCGGTTCAGTTCACGATCACGGCGCGGGTGGCGGCCCACCCGGCAGCGGGGCGACCGGCAGGTCCTGGTGGATCCGGTTCATGGCGTCGAACCAGGTCCGCGCAGGCACCTTGCCACCGAAGATGTTGCCGTCGCTGCACAGGAACGGCGGTGCGTCGCCGCCGGCGTCGCAGATGCCGCGGGGGCGGGAACCGTCGGCGTAGGTGAGGACGGCACCGGCCATCTGGGGGGTCGCGGCGAGGAACGCGGCGGACTTGCTCTCCTGGGTGGTCCCGGTCTTGCCGATCATCGGCCGGGTCCAGCCCGCGGCCGCGGCGGCGGCCTTGGAGGTGCCTTCGGTGTCGTCCTTGCTCATGCCTTGTGCGAGCTGTCCCGCGATTTCAGGTGTGAGCACCTGTTCGCAGGGCGCTTCCTTGATGGGCACTTCGTTGCCGTTGCGGTCGTGGATCTCTTCGAGCGGCGTAGGCGGGCAATAGGTGCCGCCGCTCATGATGGTGGCGGCGACGTTGGACAGCTCGAGCACGCTGGTGGGCGTGTAGCCGAGGGTGAAGGCGCCGCGCTTGTTCTTCTTGACGGCTTCGGCTTGGGAGGGCCCGTTGGAGCCGTCCTTCTTGAGGGTGGAGCCCGCGCTGTTCACCCCGTTCATCCCTTGCCGCAGGCCGAGCCTGGAAGCCATGTCGACGACGTTGTTGAGCCCGACCTTCTCCTGCAGCGCGACGAAGCCGGTGTTCGGCGAGGTCGCGAGCGCCATCTGCAGGGTGCGGTCCCCCGGCCGGACGCCTTCGGCGTTGCCGACGGTGTACGGGTTGGTGCCGTTCTTGTAGACGCTGGACGTGTAGGTGGCGGGCACCGGCACGTTGTCGGCGATGGTCATGCCCTGCTCGAGGGCGGTGGCCGCGGTGAACACCTTGTAGATCGACCCGGCGCCGAACGGCTGCACCCGGCTGACGATGTCGTAGGCGGTCTGCCCGGCGGCGGAGTCGTTGCCGAAGTCGCGGTTGGCGACGAGCGCGCGGACCTTGTGCTTGTCCGTGCCGGGTTCGACGACGGCCATGGCGTTGGCGATGCCGTCGGTCTGGGTGGGCACCTGCTTCTTGGCGGCTTCCTTCGCGGCGTCGCTGGCATTGCGGTCCAGCGTGGTGCGGATGGTGTAGCCGCCGGTCTCCAGCTCGTCGTCGTCGATGCCGGACTTCTCCAGGTAGTGACGCACGTATTCGCAGAAGAACCCGTCGGTGGTGCCGTCGCCGATGCCGACGCAGCCGTTCGGCGGGCGGCCCAGCTGCGGAGTGAGCCCGAGCGGCTCCTCCTTCGCGACCTTGGCGTCCTCTTCGCTGATCCGCAGCCGGTTGTGCGGGTCCGTCATGAGGTCGATGACGAGGTTCCGGCGTTCCATCGCCTCGTCCGGGTTGGTCCGCGGGTTGAGCGAGCCGGGCTGGTTGACGATGGCGGCGAGCAGGGCGGACTGCGCGATCGTCAGCTTGTCCGGGGTGGTGCCGAAGTAGGTCTGGGCGCCCGCACCCACGCCGAAGGTCTGGTTCCCGACCGGCACCACGTTCAGGTAGCCGGTGAGGATCTCCTCCTTGGTCATGGTGCGTTCGAGCTCGACTGCGATCTTCGCTTCGCGGAGCTTCCGCGCGATCGTCGTCTCCTTGGCCTTCTCCGCGTCGACCTCGTTCTGCGCGACCACGTGCACCAGGTAGTTCTTCACGTACTGCTGGGTGATCGTGGAGGCGCCCTGGGCGGTGCCGCCGGTGCTGACGTTCTTGGCGAGCGCGCGGACGGTGCCCTGCCAGTCGACGCCGTCGTGGTTCCAGAAGCGCTTGTCCTCGACCGAGGTGATCGCGGCCTTCATGTAGCCGGAGATCTGCTCGGGCTTGGTCTCGACCCGGTAGTCCTTGAAGAAGTAGGCGATGGGCTCACCGTCCTTGTCGGTGACCACCGACACCTGCGGCATGTCCCGCTTGGCGAGCGAGCTGGACATGCTCGCCATCGCGTCGGTGGCCTGGTTGACCACGGTTCCGGCGCCGGTGGCCATCGGCATCATGAGGAACGCCACCAGCACACCGGCCAGTACGCACAGCCCGAACATCTTCAACAGCACGCCGCTGCGCACGCCTGCCCCAATCACCGCATGTCCATGACGACCTGATCTCGACCGCTGACCGCAGGCCCGGGTAGGTGCGCCAGGGCGGCGGTTCCGAACGTTCCGGGAGGCGCGGCGGCTCTGCCGTGAGATCGCCGAACCTGCTCCATCGGTCCCTCCGTTGATATCACACCGGCCGGTTGCGCCCGACCTCCGGCCGACCTTCCGGAACCCGCGTTCCCCCTGGCACCGCCAGGAAAATCCGCCGCGCGGCGCAACCGCCGCATACCTCCGCCATCGGACATCACGACCAGTGGTCCCGGGTGCGCCCGAGACTGGCCGGACGGGCCGGAACCCGCACGCGGCGCGTGATCGGACGCTTACACTGAGGCTCGATCAACCGTGTGGAGGGGCTGATGGTCGACCCGTTCTTCGATTCGCTGGCGAACGCGCTCGGCGGGCAGCTCGCCGTCGCGCTCGGCGCCGCCGCGCAGGGCGCCGTGGACAAGGTCCGGAATCTGCTGCGCCGCCGCGGCGATGCCGACCCGGAGACGATGGCGGCGCTCACCGCCGCCGAGCAGCCCTCGGCGGGCGAGCCGCAGATCAAGGCCCTGGCGGAGCGGCTGGACCAGGTGGCGCAGCACGACCCGGAGTTCGACGCGGAGGTGCGTGCGGCAGGTCGGAACGTGCACGCGGAGCTGTCCGCCTCGCACAGCCGCGTGGTGAACCAGAACACCGGCGAGGTACGCACCCTCGTGCAGACCGAGCAGATCAACGGCGACATCACGTTCAACTGAGCCGCCGGCCGAGGGTCAGCCCTGGCGGTCCGCCCGGTCGAGCTCGGCGAGGTAGCGGTTGTACTCGGCCAGCTCCGGGTCCTCATCCGCACCCACCGAACTCGCCGGCGGCGGCACGAGCGGGCGCCGCCGCGACCGCACCGGCTCCACCCGGGCCTCGGACTCCGAGGCGGGTTCCGGCACCGCGGCCGGCGCTTCCCGGCCGCCGCGCAGCTCCATCCGGATCAACCACACCCACATGCAGACGGTGAACACGCCGAACAGCGGCCACTGCAGGGCATAGCCGAGGTTCTGGAAACTGCCCCCCGCCTCGTGCGCCCGGTCCCACTGCCACCACGCCAGGAAGCCGGTGGCGATCGCCGCCGCCACGAACAGCGCGTGCAGCGACAACCAGCGCGGGGTCAGCATCCGTCTCACGCCACGATTCTAGGCGCCCGGTGGCGCGCGCCGTCAGGCGCGCAGGGCGGGCGAGCAAGGGAACCTTCCTGTCACCGGTGCGGCGGGGGGCGCCCGGTGGCGTGGCCTTGATCTGCGCGGACGCACCCCACCGAGAGCTCCACGGTCCGGTTCGAGGAAGGGAACCTTCCTGTCATCGGTGCGCAGAAGGGGACCTTTCTGCCACACCCCGGGCGCAGGCACCCGAGCACATCGGTACGGCGAGGAAGGGAACCTTTCTGCCACCAGTGCGCAGCAGGGAACCTTCCGGTCACCGCCGAGCGCGGAGCACTCCCGCGCACGCCGACCACCGAGGAAGGGAACCTTCCTGTCACTAGTGGGCGGAAGGGAACCTTCCTGTCACTCCGCCGGCGTCAGTCGCTGAGCTCGTGCAGCATCCGCTGCGCCTCGGCGAGCTGGCGTTCGAGCTGCTCGACGCGTTCCCGCTGCTGTTCCCGGGCGGCTTCCAGCAGTGGTTCGACGGCGGAGGCGACTTCTTCGTGCAGGGATTTCGCGGCTTGCGCCACGGCGGAGGTGGACACGGGGGTCGGGCGCAGCACGCGCTTCTTGCCGGTGCTGACTTCGACGTTCCACTGCCCGGCCTGGTCCGCGGTGAGGATCACGGTGGCGCCCGCGGGCGGCTTGGGCTTGCGCCGGTTCGCCGCCGGAGCGGGCTTCGGGGTGTCGTCGGGCACCGGCGTCGGTTCCGGTGCTTTCGCGGGTGCCTTCGCGGCGGGCTGCGGTTCCGGAGCCTTGGCCTCGGCCCGCGGCGGTTCTGGGGTGCGGGCGGCGGCGACGGTGTCGGGTTCTTTGCGCTTGCGCGGTGGTTTGACGACGGTCACCTCGGCGGCGGAGAAGGACAGCACGTCCTTGGATCCGGCCGGGCGGATCTGGATGAAGTCGCCTTCGGCGGGGTCGTCGAGGGCGACGACCTTGCCGGAGCGTCCTTCGGGCACTCCGACGGCGGTGGCGGTGAACCACACGGTCGGAGTGCCGCCGGAGGTGAGTTCGTCGCGGAGTCCGCTGATCTCGTCGGACGTCAGCGTGCGGGCCTGTGGCATCGGAGCCCCTAGCTCAGGGTGCGCCCCGTCCTCCGGCCCCACACCGGGTGAAGTCAGCCGGGGCTGTTCCAGCAATGACGACTGCCACTATATCGAACGCCCGTGCGAACCATCAACGGTGTCCTGGCGCGGCGGTGACCTCGAAGTCCGCCGGGTCGGCCTTGCGGGTGCGCAGCCAGTAGTTCCAGGTGAAGCCGGGCCAGATCGTGCGGTTGACGCCGTTGACGTCGAGGTACCAGCTCTGGCAGCCGCCGGCGGACCAGACGGCGTCGGAGAGCTGGTGCTGGATCTTGTCGTTGAACTCGTCCTGCACGGATTGGCGCACGTCGACCTGGTCCACGTCGCCGCGCAGGATCGGCCGCAGGCAGCTGAGCACGTAGTTGATCTGCGATTCGATCATGAACACGACGGAGTTGTGCCCGAGGCCGGTGTTCGGCCCGAGCAGGAAGAACAGGTTGGGGAATCCGGAGACGGTGACGCCCAGGTGGGCCTGCATCCCGCCCTTCCAGGCGTCCTGCAGCTTGCGGCCGCCGCGGCCGACGATCTCGAGGTGGTCGAACGCGTCGGTCACGTGGAACCCGGTGCCGTAGATGATGGCGTCGACGGCGTGCTCGTCGCCGTCGCCGGTGACGATCGAGTTCTCCTTGACCTCGGCGACGCCGCTGGTGTGCAGGTCGACGTTGGGCTTGTTCAGCGCGGGGTAGTAGTCGCTGGAGAGCAGGATCCGCTTGCAGCCCATGGAGTAGCGCGGGACGACGGCTTCGCGCACCTCCGGGTCCTGCACGACGCCGCGGATGTAGCGCTTGGCGAGGTGCTCGGAGAACTTCCCGAGCAGCTTGCTGCGCAGCACGGCGACGGAGCGGAGTTCGAGGATCCAGTAGACGGCGGTGCGCGCGATGCGCTGCGCGAAGGGGACGCGGCGGAACAGGGTGCGGATGCCGCGCGGGATCTCCCGGTCGGGCTTGGGCTGCACCCACGGCGGGGTCCGCTGGAACAGGTGCAGTTCGGTGGCCCGCTCGGCGACCTCGGGCACGAACTGGATGGCGCTGGCGCCGGTGCCGATGACGGCGACGCGCTTGCCGTCGAGGTCGTAGTCGTGGTTCCACTGCGCGGAGTGGAAGACCTCGCCCTGGAAGCGTTCGATGCCGTCGACTTCCGGGTAGCTGGGGATGTGCAGGGCGCCGACGCCGGAGACGAGCGCGCGGCCGACGTATTCGGTGCCCGCCGCGGTGTGCACGTGCCAGGAGCGCTGCTGCTCGTCGTACTCGGCGCCGGTGAACTCGACCCCGTAGTGGATGTGCTCGCGGATCCCGTACTTGTCGGCGCAGTGCTGGAGGTAGTCGTGGATCTCCTGCTGCTGGGCGAACAGGCGGGACCAGTTCGGGTTCTGCTCGAAGGAGAACGAGTACATCAGCGACGGGACGTCGCAGGCACAGCCCGGGTAGGTGTTGTCGCGCCAGGTTCCGCCGAGATCGTCGCTCTTCTCGAGGACGATGAAGTCGTGGATGCCCGCTTCCTTGAGCTTGATCGCCGTGCCGATGCCCGCGAATCCGGTGCCCACGATGACGACGGACGTGTCGTACCGCTGTGCCGACGCCTGTGTCATTCCAGCCCTCCCTGATCGACCACCTACCTGCAAGTAGCCTACTAGGAGTAAGTTACCTCCGGTAGGGTTCGGCGGGTCGATTCTCGATAAGGTCGCACCGTGAACGTGCACCACGCCGACGACCACTCCGCCCCGACCGGACGCCGCAAGCGCCTCCCCCGAGCGGAGCGGGAACAGCAGATACTGGCCGTCGCCGAGCAGGTGTTCGCCACGAACGGCTACCAAGCCAGCTCCATGGACGACATCGCCCACCGGGTCGGCCTGTCCAAGCCGATGCTGTACGAGTACTTCGGCTCCAAGGAGGGGCTGCTGCTCGCCTGCGTCGAACGCGCGCGCCGCGAACTGCTCGACGCCACCACGGAAGCCGCCGCAGGTGCCGGCGAGGACGCCCACCAGCTGCTGCACGACTGCCTGCTCGCCTTCTTCCGGTTCGGCGACGAGCACGCGCAGTCCTGGGCGCTGTTGCGCACCGAGGCCGCCATCCCGCTCGCCACCGTCAACACCGCGCTCGAAGCCACCCGGCAGCAGCAGACCGACCTCACCGCCCGACTGCTCGAAGCATCCCGTCCCGAACTGGACCAGGTGCGGCTGGAAGCCTTCGCCGAGTCGATCATCGGTGCCTGCGAACGGCTCGCGCTCTGGCGCGACAAGCGCCCCGAGATCACCGCCGAAGACGCCACCCGGCACCTGATGGCCCTGATCAGCCCGAGCCTCGTCGCGCAAGCCTGAACCACCGCGCGTCACCACCCGCCGGACGAGCAGGCGAAAACCACTCGATCGGGCGGCATCCACCATCGAGGGATCAAGACGAACTCCTAAAGCGCCGATGTGGAGCGCGTTGATCGTCCGGAGTTGAGGCGTGACCCGATCGGGTCGCCGTCACCCGCACCGGGCGACTGCACGAGGTTCCCGTCCCGGCATCGCACCCCGGCGCCGGGCCGGGAACCGAGCCCCACCCGCGACACAAGGAGAACTGATCTTGCGCCCCTGGACCACGCGCACCCTGCAAGCAGCTGTCGTGGCCGCGGGATTCGCCGCAGTCGGGGCAGGCACCGCCTCGGCAGCGCCCACTCCCGACCTGGCCAAGCCGGACCTGTCCACGGTGCCCGACACCATCGGTGCCACCGTGCCGGTGAACGCCTGCAGCGCGCAGGACGCTCCGGGTTTCAACAACACCAAGGCGCCCTGCGTCGACGCGCAACTGAGCGCCGAAGCACCCAACGTCGTCAAGCAGGTCGGTGCCGACATCGTCACCACCACGCACGGCATCGCCGGTGAACTCCGCGATGGCCGGCAGCTCGACGAAGCCAAGCTCACCCGCATCTCCCAGCACATCGGCGACGAGCGGCTCCGGGTCGAAGGACTCACCAAGACCCGGCCGACCGTCGGCTTCGACGTCCAGCCGGACCACACCGGCATCGTCGACTCGCACGCTCCCGGCGGCGGGTTCCTCGAAGGCGAGATCGGGCCGCGGCAGCCCGACCACCAGGGCGTGTCCACCGCGGACACCGCCATCGCCCTCACCGCCGCGCAGGGCTACACGATCGGGCCCGCCGCCCGGGCGGACGAGCTGCTCCAGCACGACTACCGCGGCGCCGACCTGCCGAAGGTCGGGGACGTGGTGCCCGCCGCGGGCAAGGTCGCCGAGATGACCAAGGCCGACGAGCTCACCGCCGTGCCCGGGCAGATCGTGCACGGCGTCGCCACCGGGCTGCCGCAGCTGCCCGGACAGCGCTGATCTGAAGAAAGGGTGCGCCGCGGAGCGCACCGAACGCGAAAGAGGGGCGCCGGACCAGTGGTCCGGCGCCCCTTTCGCGCGCCCGGGAACGGTGCGAGCAAGGGAACCTTTCGGTCACCGGTGACAGGAAGGTTCCCTTGCTCGCGCGCTCCGGGTGTCCCGTGGCGGGGGTCCGCAGCGCGCGGTGGTGCGTGGAAGGGGGGGGGGGGGGGGCCCGGGGACCCCAACGCGGCCGGCTGGGGACCCCCGCGGGGGGGGGGGGAGGGCACGGGGCCGCGTTCCGCCCCGGGGCCCCACCCCCGCGACCTTGCTGTCACGCCGCGGAGGTGGCGCTGACGATCTCGGCGTCCGGCTCACCCAGGTCGAACGGCTCGCCGGCCGCGGCCTTGCGGACCAGGGACTCCGGCGGGACGAAGCGCTCCCCGTAGGCGGCGGCGAGCTCCCGAGCGCGCTCGACGAAGCCGGCCAGGCCACCGGGGTAGCCGTTCATGTACTGCACCACTCCCCCGGTCCAGGCGGGGAAGCCGATGCCGAAGATCGAGCCGATGTTGGCGTCCGGGACGGACCGCAGCACATCCTCGTCCAGGCAGCGGACCGTTTCGACGGCCTGGATGAACAGCAGCCGCTCGACGAGGTCCTCGAGCACGACCTGCGCCGGGTCGACGCTGCCCGCGCCGAGCTCGTCGACGAGTCCCGGCCACAGCCCGGCGCGCACGCCGTCGGTGTACTCGTAGAACCCGGCGCCGCCGGAACGACCGGGGCGCTCGAACTCGTCGACCATCCGGTCGAGGATCTCGTCGGCCGGGTGCGGGGTCCAGGTCCCGCCCGCGGCTTCGAGCGCGCGCTTGGTCTCGGCGCGAATCTTGCGCGGCAGGGTGAGGGTGAGCTCGTCGAACAGCTGCAGCACCGGCGCGGGGAAACCTGCCTGGTTGGAGGCCTGTTCGATGGTGGCCGGGTGGATGCCCTCCCCGAGCATCGACACGCCCTCGTTGAGGAAGGTTCCGATGACGCGGCTGGTGAAGAAGCCGCGGCTGTCGTTGACGACGATCGGCGTCTTCTTGATCTGCTGCACGACGTCGAACGCCCTGGCCAGCGCGCGATCGCTGGTCTGCTCACCGCGGATGATCTCGACGAGCGGCATCTTGTCGACCGGGGAGAAGAAGTGCAGTCCGATGAAGTCCTCGCGGCGGCGCACGCCTTCGGCGAGGGAGGTGATGGGCAGCGTGGAGGTGTTCGAGGCGATGAGGGCGTCGCCGTCGATGACGCCCTCGATCTCCCCGTACACCTGGTGCTTGAGCCGGGTGTCCTCGAAGACCGCCTCGATGACCAGGTCGCAGCCGGTGAGCTGCTCGTTCTGGTCGGTGGCGGTGATGCGGGCGAGGACTTCGTCGCGCTCGGCCTCGCTGGTGCGGCCCTTGGCGACGGCCTTGTCGAGGATCTTCTGCGAGTAGGCCTTGCCCTTCTCGGCTGCGGCCGCGGAGACGTCCTTGAGCACCACCTGCATGCCCGCCTTCGCGCACACGTAGGCGATGCCCGTGCCCATCATGCCGCCGCCGAGCACGGCGACCTTGTTCGCCGTCCAGCGGTCGAACCCGTCGGGCCTGCTGCCGCCCAAGTTGATGTGCTGGAGGTCGAAGAAGAACGCCTTGCTCATGTTCTTCGAGGTCTGGCCGCTGGCGAGGTCGACGAAGTAGCGGCCTTCGATCTCCAGGGCGGTGTCGAAGTCGACCTGGGCGCCTTCGACGGCGGCGGCGAGGATGTTCTTCGGCGCAGGCATCGGGGCGCCCTTGAGCTGCTTGCGCAGGTTCGCGGGGAACGCGGGGAGGTTCGCGGCGAACTTCGGGTTCGACGGCGTGCCGCCGGGGATCTTGTGCCCCTTCTGGTCCCACGGCTGCACCGCGCCCGGGTTGTCCCTGATCCACTGCTTGGCGCGGTCGAGCAGGGCGTCGGCGTCGGTGACGACCTCGTCGACGAGACCGATCTCCTCGGCCTTCTCCGGGCGCAGCCGCTGCCCCTGGGTGAGGACCTTGAGCAGGGCGTCGGCGATGCCGAGCATGCGGACCGTGCGAACGACGCCGCCGGCGCCGGGCAGCAGGCCGAGGGTGACCTCGGGCAGGCCGAAGCGGGTCTTCGGACCGTCGAGGGCGATGCGGTGGTGGCAGGCGAGCGCGATCTCCAGCCCACCGCCGAGGGCGGTGCCGTTGAGCGCGGCGACGACCGGGACGCCCAGCGTCTCCAGTGCGCGCAGCTGCCGCTTGCTGGTGGCGCTGACCTCGGCGAACTCCTCGACGTTCGCGGGGCGGACCTTGACGAGGTCGCGCAGGTCGCCGCCGGCGAAGAACGTGCTCTTCGCCGAGGTGATCACCACACCGGTGATCTTCTCGCGCTCGGCCTGGAGGCGCTGCACGGTCTCTTCCATGGACCGCAGGTAGCGGTCGTTCATCGTGTTGGCCTGCTGCTGGGGGTCGTCGAGGGTGAGCACGACGATGCCGTCGGCGTCCTCGTTCCAGCGGATGGTGCTCTGGTCGCTCATGGCGTTGGTGCCCTTCGTGGTTCGCGAACACCGGCCCGCGGGGTGCGAGCAAGGGAACCTTTCTGCCACGGGTGACAGGAAGGTTCCCTTCATCGCGACGCGGCGGCCGGTGCCGGGGTCGGTGCGGGGTGGGTTCAGCCGAGCCGTTCGATGACGGTGGCGATGCCCATGCCGCCGCCGACGCACAGGGTGGCCACGCCGTAGCGCTGCTCCCGGCGTTCGAGTTCGTCGATGAGGGTGCCGACGATCATGGCGCCGGTCGCGCCGAGCGGGTGGCCCATCGCGATGGCGCCGCCGTTGACGTTGACCTTCTCGTGCGGCACGCCGAATTCCTTCATGAACCGCAGCGGCACGGCGGCGAAGGCCTCGTTGATCTCGACCAGGTCGATCTGGTCGATGGTCAGCTCGGCCTTGGCGAGCGCCTTGCGCACGGCGGGTCCGGGGCCGGTGAGCATGATCGTCGGGTCGGCTCCGCTGAGGGCGGCGGACACGATGCGGGCCCGCGGGCGCAGGCCCGTGCGCTCGCCGAGGCTTTCGCTGCCGATGAGGGCGAGCGCGGCGCCGTCGACGATCCCGGAGGAGTTGCCGGGGGTGTGCACGTGGTCGATGCGCTCCACCCAGTGGTACTTCTGCAGGGCGACCGCGTCGAAGCCGCCCATGTCGCCGATGGCGGCGAACGAGGGCTGGAGACCGCCGAGGGAATCGGCGGTGGTGCCGGGACGGATGTGCTCGTCGCGGTCCAGGACGGTGCGGCCGTTGCGGTCGGCGACGGGCACCACGCTGCGGGAGAAGCGGCCGTCGGCCCAGGCCTTGGCGGCGCGGTTCTGGGATTCGGCGGCGTAGGCGTCGATGGTGGCGCGGTCGAAGCCTTCGAGGGTGGCGATCAGGTCGGCGCCGATGCCCTGCGGCACGAAGGACGTGTCGAAGTTCGTCTCGGGATCCATCGCCCAGGCGCCGCCGTCGGATCCCATCGGCACCCGGGACATGGATTCGACGCCACCGGCGAGGACGGCGTCCTCCCAGCCGGAGCGGACCTTCTGGGCGGCGACGTTGACGGCTTCGAGCCCGGAGGCGCAGAAGCGGTTGAGCTGGACGCCGCTGACGGTGTCGGGCAGGCCGGCGGCGAGCGCGGCGGTCTTGGCGATGTCGCCGCCCTGGTCGCCCATCGGGGAGACGACGCCGAGCACGAGGTCGTCGATCAGCTCGGGGTCGAGGCCCGGGTGACGCCTGCGGAGTTCGTCGACGAGTCCGACGACGAGGCTGATCGGTTTGGTCCCGTGCAGCGAACCGGTTTTCTTGCCGCGACCGCGCGGGGTGCGGATCGCTTCGTAGACGAGCGCCTCGGACATGGGCGACGTGCCTCCTCGTTGCGGCCTGGTTCTCCATCCAGAGTGTGACACCAGAACTGTCACAGTCAATGCCATGCGGGTGCGAGGAAGGGAACCTTTCTGCCACCGGTGACAGAAAGGTTCCCTTGCTCGCAGCCCGTTCGGCGCAGGCGGGAGGGGTGCCGCGACCGGAAGGTTCCCCCCGCTCAGGTCATCCAAGACAGCACCGGCGTCGCCTGCAGCGCCACCAGCACGCACATCAGCAGCAGGAATCCGAGGCTGAACGGCAGGACCCGGCGGAACAGGTCGCCTTCGCGACCGGCCATGCCGACGGCGCCCGCGGCGATCGCCAGGTTCTGCGGGGAGATCATCTTGCCGAGCACTCCCCCGGACCCGTTGGCCGCGGCCGCCAGCATCGGTTCGATGCCGGCCTGTTCGGCGGCGGTCACCTGCAACGCCCCGAACAGCGAGTTCGACGAGGTGTCGGAGCCGGTGACGGCGACGCCGAGCCAGCCGAGGATCGGCGACAGGAATGCGAACAGCCCGCCGGTCGCAGCCATCCAGGTGCCGAGGGTCGCGGTCTGCCCCGAGGTGTTCATGACGTAGGCGATGGCGAGCACCGTCATCACGGTGACGATCGGCCAGGCGAGCTGCCGGTAGGTGGCGCCGTAGCGACCGAGCGCGTCCCGCGCCCGGATCCCGATCACCGGAATGGTGATCAGCCCGGCGATCAGCAGCAGCGATCCGGCACTGGACAGCCAGTTCAGCTTGAACTCGGTGAGCGACAGCGCGTCCCCGCTCGCGTCGCGGATGTCGAGGCCGGGCCAGCCGAACTTGACCGTGACGGCCTCGAGCAGGTCGGCGACGACACCGAGCTGGGCGACGACGAACACCGCGATGATGATCAGGTAGGGCGCGTAGGCCCGGAGCACGTCGGCACGCCCGTCGGTCCCGCCGGAGGTGGGAGGTTCGGCGCCGCGCGGCGTCCACACCCGCAGCAGCAGCACGGTCGCCCCGGCCGCCAGCAGTGCGGCGATGATGTCGGTCAGCGGCACCGACAGGTAGTTGGCGGCGGCGAACTGGGCGACGGCGAAGGTGATCCCGCAGGTGAGGGTCGCCGGGAGGGTTTCCCGCACACCCCGCACCCCGTCGATGATGCCGACGAGCACCATCGGCACGACGAGCGCGAGCACCGGCGTCTGCCTGCCCGTCATGGCCCCGAGTTCGTCCAGCGGCAGTTCGGTGACGCTGGCCAACGTGACCAGCGGGGAGGCGAGCGCGCCGTAGGCGACGGGCGCGGTGTTCGCGACGAGCGCCACGACGGCCGAGGTCATCGGGCTGATTCCCAGCGCCAGCAGCATCACCGTGGTGATCGCGACCGGGGTGCCGAAGCCCGCGAGCGCCTCGAGCAGGGCGCCGAAGCAGAACGCGATGATCATCGCTTGGATCCGCCGGTCCCCGCTGACCCGCGAGAAGCTCCGCTGCAGCACGTCGAAGTGCCCGGTGGTCACGGTCATCTGGTAGATCCAGATCGCGTTGATCACGATCCACAGGATCGGGAAGAAGCCGAACGCCGCGCCGAGCACGGCGGACAGCAGCGCCTGGTCGACCGGCATCGGGTACACGAACACCGCCACCGCCAGCGCGATGGCAAGTGCGACGAGCGAGGCCTTCCACGCCGTCATGCGCACGATGCCCAGCAGGGCGAACAGGACCAGCAGCGGCAGGGCGGCCGCGAGGGCGCTCCAGCCGAGCGAGCCGAACAGCGGGGCCAGGATCTGTTGGTACACGACCACTCCTTCGTGGCGGAGGCCAACGTGCCGAGACGGCGACGATAACCGCGCACGACCGGCTCGGGTAGCTCCGTCCGGCGCCGCCGCGGGGTGCGCTCAGCGCCTTGACTGCGGTGTCCGATGCGGACTCACGGTCGCCGGTGCACGGAAGGGAACCTTCCGGTCATCGGTGCGAGCAAGGGAACCTTTCTGCCACTCACGCGGTGAAGGGAACCTTCCTGCCACCGAAGAGGACGGCCGGGGCGCCACTGCGAGCAAGGGAACCTTTCTGTCACGGGTGCGATGAAGGGAACCTTCCTGTCACCGGAACCGCCCGGCGCGCTCCGCGTCGGCTCGTGCGATGAAGGGAACCTTCCGATCACCCCTGCGACGAAGGGAACCTTCCGGTCACCCCAGCCGCCGTCAGGCCCGGAGCAACCCCGCCACCCCCACCCCCCGGATCGCCGCGTCCAGCACCTGCACGGTGTGCGCCATCGGCATCGCTTCGCCGCGTCGTTCGAGCGCGGCGCGGATCTGCATGGAGCACCCGGGGTTGGCGGTGACGAGCAGTTGCGCACCGGTGTCGTGCACGTGGCCGGCTTTGCGGTCGCCGAGTTCGCGGGCGGCGTCGGGTTGGAGCAGGTTGTAGACGCCTGCGGATCCGCAGCACAGTTCGCCGCGGTCGATTTCGCGGAGTTCGAGCCCGGGGATGTCGCGGAGCAGGTCGCGGGGTTGCCGTCGGATGCCTTGGCCGTGGCTGAGGTGGCAGGCGTCGTGGTAGGCGATGGTGGTGGGCAGCGGGTGCCGGGTGGCGGCGGGTCCGAGTTCGGTGAGGAGCTCGGTGATGTCGCGGACGCGGGCGGCGAACCGTTCGGCCTTGGCGGCGTAGCTGGGGTCGTCGCGGAGCAGGTGCGGGTAGTCCTTGAGGGTGGAGCCGCAGCCCGCCGAGTTGATGACGATGTGGTCGACGCGGGCGCGGTCGAAGGTGTCGAGCAGGTTGCGGGCGAAGGCGGCGGCTTCGGTCTCGCGTCCGGAGTGCTCGCTGAGCGCACCGCAGCAGCCCTGGGCGGGCGGGATGACGACGTCGCAGCCTTCGGCGGCGAGGACGCGGGCGGTGGCGGCGTTGACGTCGGGGAAGAAGGCGCTCTGCACGCAGCCGGTGATCATGCCGACGGTGGCGCGGCGTGGTCCGCGGGCGGGCACGCGGTGGCCGAGGCGGGGTGCTCGGGTGATGGGCGGCGCGAGGGATTCCATGGCGCGCAGGTGCGGTGGCAGTGCGTCGGTGATCCCGGTGCGGCGCAGCAGTCGTCCGATGCGGAGCCGTTGGTAGAGGGCGAGGGGGCCGCGGAGCGCGCGGAGCCTGCGCGGGTGCGGGAAGAGGGTGAAGATCGCGGTGCGCAGGAGCTTCTCCCAGCGTCCGCGGGTGTGGTTGCGTTCGATCTGGGCGCGGGTGTCGTTGATGAGGGTGCCGTACCGGACGCCGGAGGGACAGGCGCTGACGCAGGCCATGCAGCCGAGGCAGTTGTCCATGTGGCCGACCATGGTGTCGGTCATGGGTTCGCCTTCGAGGCCTTCCTTCATGAGGTAGATGCGGCCGCGGGGCGAGTCCATCTCTTCGCCCCACAGGTCGTAGGTGGGGCAGCTGGGCAGGCAGAATCCGCAGTGGACGCAGTCGTCGACGAGTTCGCGTTGCGGCGGGTGCAGCGCGTCGAACGCTCCGCCGCGCAGCACGTCGTCGGGTTCGGTGTCGGTCATCGGTGTCCTCCCGCATCGCGGCCGGGGGCGAGTCGGTGTCCGGGGTCGAAGTGGTCCTTGAGCCGCCGGTCTAGTGCGACGCGTGCGGCGGGTCGTGGCCCCCAGGGGTCGAGGGCGGCGCGGACGGCGGGGGTGCCGCGTTCGAGCGCGGTGTAGCCGGGGAGTGCGCGCAGGGCGGTGACGAGTTCGGTCGTGGCCTGGGCGTCGGCGGTGCCGGGGAGTCCGGCGTGCAGGACGCCGAGCCCGGCGGCGCCGCGCAGCGCGAGGGGCAGCGCGGTGGTGGCGGCGGCCCGGTCGGCCGCGCGGAGCAGGTCGGCGAGCGCGGCGGGTTCGGTGCCGATGCGCAGCCCGGTGCCGTCGGCGGGAAAGGGGTGCTCGCCCCACCAGGGGGGTGCGTGGTCGTGGACGGTGCCGCCGACGGCGCGGGCGAGGTGCTCGGCGCGTTCGTGAGTGGCGTCGGGCCGGCCTTCGAGCTGCGCGGTGATGGTGATGGGCCCGCCGGGCCGGGGCCGGTCGAGTTCGATGGCGGTGGGCACGGCTTGGCCGTGCCGGTGGGTGTCGACGATGGCGGCGGCGTCGCCGGGGTCGTCGGTGGTGCTGCTGATCCAGCGGTGTTCGGCGGCGAGGGGGTGCAGCCGGAACACGACTTCGGTGATGACGCCGAGGGTGCCGAGGGATCCGGTGTAGAGCTTGCCGAGGTCGTAGCCCGCGACGTTCTTGACGACGTGGCCGCCGGAGGTGGCGGTGGTGCCGTCGGCGAGGACCACGGTGATGCCGATGAGCAGGTCGCGGACGCCGCCGTAGAAGTGCCGGGCGGGCCCGGAGGTTCCGGTGGCGACGACGCCGCCCGCGGTGGCGGTGTCCTGCGGCGGGTCGATGGGCAGCCGTTGTCCCGCCGCGGCGGCGGTGTCGTGCAGGGTGCGCAGCGGGGTTCCGGCGCGGGCGCTGAGCACGAGGTCGCCCGCGGCGTGGTCGAGGACGCCGGCGCAGGGGGCCAGGTCGAGCAGCAGGTCGGCGGAGGTGGGTGCCGGTCCCCAGTCGAGCCTGCTGCCGGAGCCGCGGGGCACGACGGTGAGGTCGTGCTCGGCGGCGGCGCGCAGGGTCGCGGCGACGTCGGCGGTGTCGGCGGCGGTGACGACCCAGCGGGGCCGGACGCCGGCGACCTCGTCGTGGTCGGTGGCGTCGCGGAGCCGGTCGCCGAGCCGGTCGTGGAGGGCGGCGCTGGTGGTCATCAGAACTGGTCCGCCAATCCTGCTTCGGTCAGCGGGTGCACGCCGCGGCGGGGGCCGGGGACTTCGCCGCACAGCCGCGGGGTGGGGAACACCTTGCCGGGGTTGCAGATCCCGCCGGGGTCGAACGCGCACCGCGCGAGTTGCATGGTGTCGAGGTCGTCGTCGGTGAACATGCGCCCCATGTACTTGACCTTGTCGGCGCCGACGCCGTGTTCGCCGGTGATGGAGCCTCCGTGCTCGATGCACAGGTCGAGGATGGCGCCGGAGACGGCTTCGGCGCGTTCGGCGGCGCCGTCTTCGGCGTCGTCGAAGAGCACGAGCGGGTGCAGGTTCCCGTCCCCGGCGTGGAAGACGTTGGCGACGCGGACGCCGGATTCGGCGGAGAGGCGGGCGATGCGGCCGAGCACTTCGGGCAGCGCGGTCCGCGGGATCACTCCGTCCTGGACGATGTAGTCGGGGCTGATGCGGCCGACGGCGGCGAACGCGGATTTGCGTCCCTTCCAGATCATGGCGCGTTCCTGGTCGTCGGCGGCGACGCGGATCTCGAAGGCGCCGTGCTGTTCGCAGTGCCGGGTCACTTCGGCGAAGGTGTGCTCGACTTCCGCGGCGGGCCCGTCGAGTTCGACGACGAGGACGGCGCCCGCGCCGTCGGGGTATCCGCAGTGGACGGCTTGTTCGGCGGCTTCGATGGCGAGCGCGTCCATCATCTCGATGGCGGCGGGGGTGACTCCGGCGCTGATGATGGCGGAGACGGCGGCGCCCGCGTCGTCGGTGCCGCGGAACCCGGCGAGCAGGGTCTGCACGGTTTCGGGTGCGCGCATCAGCCGCACGGTGATGCGGGTGACGACGCCGAGGGTTCCTTCGCTGCCGATGAAGGCGCCGAGCAGGTCGTAGCCGGGTTCTTCGCGGGCGCTGCCGCCGAGTTCGACGAGTTCGCCGTCCGGCAGCACCACCTGGAGGCCCAGGACGTGGTGGGTGGTGAACCCGTACTTGAGGCAGTGCGCGCCGCCGGAGTTCTCGGCGACGTTGCCACCGACCGAGCACACCTGCTGGCTGGAGGGGTCGGGGGCGAAGTAGTAGCCGTGCGGGGCGGCGGCGCGGGTGACGTCGAGGTTGATGACGCCGGGTTCGACGACGGCGCGTTCGTTCGCGATGTCCACGTCGAGGATGCGGCGCATCTTGGCGGTGACGATGAGGACGCCGTCGGCGTGCGGGAGGGCGCCGCCGGACAGGCCGGTGCCGGAGCCGCGGGCGACGAACGGCACCTGCTGTTCGGCGCAGGCGGCGACGACCCGCTGGACCTGCTCGGTGGTTTCGGGGAGCACGACGACGGCGGGCACGACGCGGTGGCTGGCGAGCCCGTCGCACTCGTAGGTGCGGAGCCGTTGCGGGTCGGTGATCACCGCGCGTTCGGGCAGCGCGGCGCGCAGGTGTCGCACGAGCCGGTCGAGGTCGGGTGCGGTCGTGGCGCTGGTGGTGGTCATGGGCACGCCTCCTCACCACTGAGGATTTCACTATACGGAAACAGCATTCCGACTACCGGGAACCTTAAGTGCCGCACCGCATGGATACAAGAGGCCGGCGAGGTGTCGCGACACCTTCATTGTGCTCCTCGTCACCACCCCGGACGGGCCTCGCGCACCGGAGATCGCGGAACCTCCGCGGCGCGCGGCGAGCACTGGCTACGCTCTCCGAAAACGTTCGAAGTCGGGGAGATTTTTCATGTCCAGTGCCCAGCAGCGCGTCCGGGAGATGCTGTCCCGCTTCGAGGAGCAGGCGGCGGCCGCGGCGCAGCTCAAGGACAAGATGGGCGAGATCCGCGGCGAGGCGCGCAGCCAGGACGGCGCGGTCACCGTGACCGTCGCCCCGTCCGGTGCGGTGCTGGACCTGCGGCTGAGCCCGGAGGCGATGCGCCGCTCGCACACCGAGCTGCAGCAGGCGATCGTGCGGACCATCCGGCAGGCCACCCAGCAGGCGGCGGAGGCGATGAACGCCACCGTGGAACCGGTGCTGGGCGATCGGGCCGAGCAGTTCCGCGAGGCCTACCAGGCGCACGGCGCGCAGCCGCCCGCCGAGAACGACGACGCGGCGGACACCGCGCCACGGCAGGCGCCGCCCGCGGCCGGGCGGCCCGCCCAGCCGTCCCGCCCGAACCGGCCCCGCCGCGACGACACCCCCGGCGACGAGGACTTCTCGCGCGATTCCTTCCTCCGCTGAACCGACGAGCCGCGGACCCGGCGAGCGCCGGACCGACAGGCCAGGAACGCGCGGACCCGAGACCCGCGAACGCTGGACCGACGTGCGCTGAACGCGCGTACGCGAGACCGAGAGCGCCGGACCGGCGGGCGCGCAACGCGCCTACGCGAGACCGGCGGACCCGAGACCGAGAGCGCTGAACCGGCGAAGCTCGACCGGCGAGCGCGCAACACGCCTACGCGAGGCCGATGAGCGCGACGCGGGGACGCCGCCCGCCAGGACCTGCCCCGGCCGGGCGGCACCGGCGGGCACCACCTCCCCCGACCGCGGGACGTGTTCCCTCCCGGTGACCGCCCGAACGCGACCGCGCCCCGGACCGCCGCGCTCACCCCTGCGCGATGAGCAGCGGGACGTGCTGTTCGGCCGCGGTCAGCGAGCCGTGCTGGCCGCGCAGCGCGGATTCGCCGGGCTCGGCCGCGGACCGGATGATCGCGCCGTCGCGGGCCAGCGCGAGGACCTCGCCGATGCGCGGCAGCACCTCGTCGGTGACGACGGGCCCGAACCACCCCTCGTCGACGGCCTGGTCGCGGGTCACGACGGTGCCGCGCTCCCCCAGCGCGTCCTGCCAGGTGTGCAGCACGTCGTCGCGCGCCCCGGGCAGCGGGTACAGGTGGCGGGCGCGGGGTTCGCCGCCGATGAGCCGCAGCCCGGACCGCAGCGCGGGGTCGGCGTCCACGTCGACGGTGTCGGCCGGGTCGACGGGGACCATGCCGTGGTCGGCGACGACGAGCAGCACCGATTCGGCGGGCAGCCGTTGCAGCACCGAGTCGACGAGCCGGTCCACCTGGGCGAGCTGGATCCGCCAGGGCAGCGAACCGGGCCCGTGCACGTGGCCGACGAGGTCGAGGTGGCCGTGGTAGCCGTAGCACAGCGCGGGCCCGGGATCGGCGAGCGCGGTGAGCAGTTCCGCGCCGAGGTCGCCGAGCGCGTGCACGCCGCGGAACTCCCCGCCGCGCAGCGCGGCCCTGGTCAGCCCGCTACCCGCGAAATCGGCGGGGGCCGCCGAGCGCACGGTCACGCCCGCCGCGGCGGCGCGTTCCAGCGCGGTCGGGGTGGGCTGGGCGGTTTCGGGCGGCCACTCGTCGAGCAGGCCGCGCCGCCGCCCGTCGGCACCGCGGCTCGCCCAGGCCAGCGGGTACAGCAGGCCGCCGGAGGGTTCGGCGAAGGTGTAGCCGACGATGCCGTGCTCACCGGCGCGCCGCCCGGTGCCCAGCGAGGTGATGCTGGTGGCGGTGGTGGTGGGGAAGCCTGCGACGAGCGGTGCCCCGGTGGCCAGCGAGTTCAGCACCGGCGCGGCGGCGGCGTGCTCGCGCAGCAGCGACCAGCCGAGCCCGTCGACGAGCAGCACCGCCGCCGATCGGCACCGCGGGATCCCGAGCACGTCGGTGAACCCGGCGGTGCCGAGCGCGGCGAGCGTCGAGGGCAGCACGTCGGACAGCGCCCGGTCCGCCGCGGGGGTGACCATCCAGTCCATGCCGCACCTCTCGTGAGTCAGATCCCCAGCGAGCGCCCCACGATCTCCTTCATGATCTCGGTCGTGCCGCCGTAGATGGTCTGCACGCGCGAGTCGAGGAACGCCTTCGCGACGGGGTATTCCAGCATGTAGCCGTAGCCGCCGTGCAGCTGCAGGCAGCGGTCCACGACGCGCTTGTTCATCTCGGTGAGCCACCACTTGGCCATGGCGGCGTGTTCCACGCTCAGTTCACCGCGGACGTGGTCGGCGACGCAACGGTCGGTGAAGACGCGGCCGATCTGCACCTCGGTGGCCATCTCGGCGAGTTCGAAGCGGGTGTTCTGGAACTTGCCGATGGGGCGGCCGAAGGCGGTGCGGTCCCGGCAGTACTGCTTGGTGATCTCCAGGACCTTCTCGGCACTGGCGGCGGCCGCGACGGCGATGGACAGCCGTTCCTGCGGCAGGTTCTGCATCAGGTAGATGAAGCCCTGGCCTTCTTCGCCGAGCAGGTTCGCCACGGGCACCCGCACGTCGTTGAAGTACAGCTCGGCGGTGTCCTGGGACTTCTGGCCGATCTTGTCCAGGTTGCGGCCGCGTTCGAAGCCGTCCATGCCGCGCTCGACGACGAGCAGGCTGATGCCCTGCGCGCCCGCGTCCGGGTCGGTGCGGGCGGCGACGATCACCAGGTCGGCGTTGATGCCGTTGGAGATGAACGTCTTCTGCCCGTTGAGCACGTAGTGGTCGCCGTCGCGGACCGCGGTGGTGCGCATGCCCTGCAGGTCGCTGCCCGCGCCGGGTTCGGTCATGGCGATGGCGCTGATGATCTCGCCGGTGCAGAAGCCTGGCAGCCAGCGCCGCTTCTGCTCCTCGGTGGCCAGCCGGGTCAGGTAGGGCAGGTTGATGTCGGTGTGGACGGGCACGCCGAAGCCGTTGATGCCCGCGTTGACGAGTTCTTCGTCGAACACGACGTTGAACCGGAAGTCGTCGACTCCCCCGCCGCCGTAGGTCTCGTCGGCGGCGATGCCGAGCAGCCCCTGCTCACCGGCGGCCAGCCACGCCTCGCGGCTGACGACGCCCGCGGCCTCCCACTCCTCCTGGTGCGGGACGAGCTCCTTGGCGATGAACGCTTTCGCGCTCTCGCGGAACGCCTCGTGCTCGGCTTCGAACAGTTCCCTGCGCATGCGGGTCACGCTTCCTCTCGGGCCTGGTGGATCGCGCCGGACGCCAGCAGGTCGGCCGCGGCGGGCACCTGCCAGTCGGCGAGCACCGCGGTGTCCGGGGAGGGCACCGGGCGCGGCGGTGCGCTCGGGGTGCGGGAGAACCGCGGGGCGGGCGCCGGCTGCAGCACGCCACCGGGGCTGGGCAGGGTGCCGCGGGCCTGCACGTGCGGGTGCTGCCGGGCTTCGCTCATCGGCAGCACGGGAGCGACGCAGGCGTCCGAGCCGTCGAAGACCTCGGTCCACTCGGCGCGGGTGCGGCCCGCGAAGACCTCGGTGAAGCGCTCGCGCAGCGCGGGCCAGTTCGCCGGATCGTCGCGGTCCGGCACGTCGTCGAGGCCGAGGCGCGCGAGGAGTTCGGCGTAGAACTTCGGCTCCAGCGCGCCGACCGCCATGTGCTCGCCGTCCGAGGTCTCGTACACGTCGTAGTACGGGGCACCGGTGTCCAGCAGGTTCGTGCCGCGCCGCTCCTGCCACGCCCCGGCCGCGGCGAACCCGAACAGCATCGAACCCAGGTGCGCGGCACCGTCCACGATGGACGCGTCGACGACCTGGCCCTGCCCGGTGCTACGCGCGTTCAGCACCGCGGACAGCACGCCCACCGCCAAGTACAGGGCGCCGCCGCCGAAGTCGCCCAGCAGGTTCGCCGGGACCTGCGGCGGGCCGCCGCTGCGGCCGATGGCGTGCAGCATCCCGCTCAACGCGATGTAGCCGATGTCGTGGCCGGCGGTCTGCGCCAGCGGCCCGTCCTGGCCCCAGCCGGTCATCCGGCCGAACACCAGCTTCGGGTTCCGCTCCCAGCACTGCTCGGGGCCCACGCCGAGGCGTTCCGCGACGCCCGGCCGGAAGCCCTCGATGAGCACGTCGGCGCGGTCGACCAGCGCCAGCACCGTCGCCGGGCCCTGCTCGTGCTTGAGGTCCACCGAGAGCGCGCGCTTGCCGCGGTCCAGCAGGTCGTGCTCGCCCGGCTCGCCGCCGGGACGGCCGACGCGGACCACGTCCGCGCCCAGATCCGCCAGCAGCATTCCGCAGAACGGGGCCGGCCCCAGGCCCGCCAGCTCCACCACCCGCAGGCCCGCGAGGGGGCCGTCGCCTTCTGCCGTCACGCCTGCACCTCTCCGCCAGCGGCCGCACACCGCGCACGACACCGTGTCGCGACGCAATCAGTGTTACATCGTTGGTGTCACAGCGGTCAAGGAGTAAGCTCCCCGACCATGCTCCGAACCGCGGACGAAGAGCTCACCATCGACGAATTGGCCGCGCGCGCCGGCGTCACCGTGCGCACCGTTCGCTTCTACGCGTCCCGCGGCCTGCTCCCCCCGCCCCGGCTGCGCGGGCGGCTCGGCCTCTACGGCGGCGACCACCTGGCCCGGCTCGACCTCATCCGCGAGCTCCAGGCCCTCGGGTTCACCCTCTCCGCCATCGAACGGCACCTGGAGCGGATCCCCGACGACGCCACCGCCGAAGACCTCGCCCTGCACCGCGCGCTGCTCGCGCCGTGGACCAGCGACCAGAGCGAAGACCTCACCCGGCACGAACTCAGCCAGCGCGCCGGGCGGCAGCTCGACGACGACCTCGTCGGCAAGCTCATCTCCCTCGGCATCCTGCGAGCGCTCGACGACGAGCTCACCACGGTGCGGCTGTCCAACTCCGCCATGCTCGGCGTCGGACTGCAGATCCTCGACCTCGACCTGCCGCAGGGGATGCTGCTCGAAGCCAAGGACATCGTCGAACAGCACACCTCGCAGATCGCCGTCGAACTCCGCGAGCTGTTCGCCGCCAACGTCCTCCGGCCCTACCTCGAGCGCGGCAGGCCCGAAGAAGAACGGGAACGGGTGCACATCGCCACCCAGCAACTGCGGCCGCTGACCATCCACGTGCTCGTCAACGGGTTCCAGAACGCGATCAACGACGTCATCCGCGACCACGTCTGAACGAGCGGCGCCGGCGGGCGCGTTCCGCCCTGAGCGCGAGGAAGGGAACCTTTCTGTCACCAGTGCGAGGAAGGGAACCTTCCTGCCATCAGTGCGAGCAAGGGAACCTTCCTGTCACCGATGCGCGGAACGGCATCTACCGCCACCGGGCGAGCAACGGCGTCCTCCCCTCTCCAGCGCGAGCGAAGCGACCTCCCGACCACCGGTGCGAGGAAGGGAACCTTTCTGTCACCAGCGCGGTGAAGGGAACCTTCCTGGCATCCGGTTCGTGATCAGTGCGCCGAGCACCGCCGTGTCCGGTAATCACGGGCTGCGACTTCGACCTCGACCCGTTCGCGCGAACCAGTTCCTCGGACGGCCGTACTCCGCCGAGCACCAGGCACGACGGCCGGACACGCGGTGCAGCCGCGGACTCCGCATCCCCCGCGCGACGGCACCCGTCCGCCTACTGGCCAAACCGGCCTCCGGTGCGGTTTCATCGGCGAGGTCACCGTGACTCGCATCACGCCGTGGCCGCCTCGTGAGTGGAGGAGCCACATGAGCCCAGCAGCGGCGCCGACGCTGACCGCGACCATTCCGCACCTGTTCGAGCGCAACGCGACCGAGCACCGCGAGCACCCGGCGCTGACCGCGGCCGGCCGGACCTGGAACTGGGGCGAAGCGGCGGAAGCGGTGCAGGACCTCGCCGCCGGTTTCGCGGACCTCGGATTGCAGCGCGGCCAGACCGTGGTGCTGATGATGTCGAACGGCGCCGAGCAGTGGCTGGCCGACGTCGCCGCCACACACCTCGGCGCGGTGCCGATCGCCGTGCACCCCGCGTCGAGCTCCGGCGAGATCCGCGAGGTCACCCGGCACAGCCGGGCGCACATCGCCGTGCTCGGCAACGCCCACCACGTGCGCCGCTGGTCGGCGGCGCTGCGCGAGCCGGACGCGCTCGGCCACGTCATCGTCGTCGACGAGGCCGCGATCCCCGAGGAGGACGTCCGGTTCCGCACCTGGGCTGCGCTGCGCGAACACGGCGCGGGCCTGCTGCGGCAGGACCCGGGAGTGGTGCGGCGGCGCACCGCGGAGGTGGTGCCGGACGATCCGGTGACCGTGCTGTACTCCCCCGACGCGATCGGGATGCAGCGGGCCGTGGTGCTGACCCACCGCAACGTGCTCGCCGCCGCCGCGGCCCGCCAGCAGGTCACCGGCGCGCCACCACACGCGGGCACCCTGTGCTACCTGCCGATGGCGCACATGTCGGAACGCGCGGGCAACGTGTACAGCGCCATCCACGACGTGGCGCACGTGCACTTCTGCAACGGCATCGCCGAGGCCGTGCGGGCACTGCCGGAGGTCCGCCCGCACACCTTCTTCGGGGTCCCTCGGATGTGGGAACGGCTCGCAGCGCTCGCCGGCGCCCAGCCCGTCGCGCACACCGCGGCGGAGAAGCACGAGGTGCTCAGCGGGCTCGGCCTCGACGGCACCGTGTGGGGAGCGAGCGGAGCGGCGCCGCTGCGCCGGGACCTGCTGGAGCTGTTCTCCGGGCTGGGCTTCGACATCTTCGAGACGTGGGGGTCCACCGAATCCAGCGGTTGGGCGACCACCAATCGGCCGGGAGCGGTGCGCTTCGGCACCGTCGGCACCCCGCTGCCCGGTGTCGAGGTCCGCATCGACGAGGACGGCGAAGTGCTGGTGCGCGGCCCCGTCGTCTGCACCGGCCACCTGCAGGAGGACGGCCTGGTCCGGGCGGCGGTGGACGCCGACGGCTGGTTGCGCACCGGGGACGTCGGGCACCTCGACGACGGATACCTCACCATCACCGACCGCAAGAGCGAACTGATCATCAACTCGCACGGGGAGAGCGTCGCGCCCAGCGTCGTGGAGAACGCGCTGCGCACCCATCCGCTGATCGGGCACGCCCTCGCCTTCGGCGACGGCAGGCCGCACGTCGTCGCGCTGGTCGTGCTCGACGAGGACGCCGCGCCCGCGTGGGCGGCCGCGCACGGCATCGCCGCGACCGGGATCGACGAACTCGCCCACGACCCGGACGTGCTGGCCGAAGTGGACCGCGCGGTGGACGCGGCCAACGCCGCGCTCGGCAGCTCCGGTCAGGTGCGCGCGCACCGGGTGCTGGACCGGGTGTGGGGCGCGGCGGGCGGCGAGCTCAGTCCCGCGTTGAAGCTGCGGCGGCGCGTCATCCATGCGAAGTACGCGGCGGCGCTGGACGAGCTGTACGACTGACGGATCGGGAGGCGAGGAAGGGAACCTTTCTGCCACCGGTGCGGTGAAGGGAACCTTCCTGTCACCGAGGTGCCGGTACGCCGGGCCGCGGTGCTCCGGCGAGGAAGGGAACCTTTCGGTCACGGGTGGGATGAAGGGAACCTTCCTGTCACCGACGGCCGCGGCCCGACCCGGGCGATGACCGCTGCGAGGAAGGGAACCTTTCTGCCACCGGTGCGATGAAGGGAACCTTCCTGCCACCAAGAGCCACGCGCCGGGCGCCTCGCCTACCCTGCCCCGATTCGGTTCACTCCCTCCACTTAAGAGTGATCCACTTCAGCCACCACGCTCGATCCAGATGAGCCGAGGGTGACCGGCTCACCACCCGCCAACCCCACGATCTGGTGATCTTCGGTCGCAGGTGCGGAAATCGTGGGGTCGCTGCCGATAGATCTGTGCGGAGCTTTCCCCACTACCTCTTGGAGGCGCACCCGACATGGCTGCCACTCGGTTCATCCGCGGTCTGCTGCTCGCGGCGACGGCCGTTCTCATGCTCACCCCCGCGACGGCGGGCGCGGCCGCGGCGCCGAGCGACCTGACGTTGACGATCGCGGCGAAGGGTCGGGCGGAGTTGCCCCGCACGGTGACGCTGCGCTGCGAGCCGACGGGTGGCTCGCACCCGAAGGCCGCGGCCGCCTGCGACGGCCTGACCTCGGCCGGCGGCGATTTCGAGCAGCTCGGCCAGGTGCACGCGACCCAGTGCACGATGGAGCTGAAGCCGGTGGTGGGCACCGCGCACGGCACGTGGCAGGGCCGTCCGGTGCACTTCGAGAAGGAGTTCGGCAACCAGTGCGTGGCGTCGTCCGCCGCGGGCGCCGTGTTCGACTTCTGAGTTCCCGGCCCGCGGGCACCGGATCGGCCGAGCGCCGCGCCGGTGCCCGCGCGGCGTTACCACCCTCAGCGGATTCCGGCTGCTCCGGTCGCACTACGGTGGCGGTATGGCTGCCGAGAACGAAGATCCCGCGTGTAGGCGCTGGCCGAACCGGATCTACGGGGTGGGTGACGAGCCCGATCCGCGGTTCACGCTGGCGAACGAGCGCACGTTCTTGGCGTGGATCCGCACGGCGCTGGCGTTGATGGCGGCGGGTGTCGGGGTGGAGGCGTTGAACGCGGCGACGCCGTCCGGCCCGGATCCGCTGCGCACGTCGCTGGCCGTGCTGCTGCTGCTGGCGGGTGTGGCGTGCAGCGTGGCGGCGTTCGGCAGGTGGATGACGATGGAGCGGGCGCTGCGCACGAAGGCGCCGCTGCCGCCGCCGAAGCTGGCGCCGGTGCTCGGGTTCGGGCTCGGCGTGATCGGCGTGGCAGTGGTGGTGCTGTTGCTGGTCAGCGGGCTCTGATCGTGTCTCGGCAGGGCCCGTGGGATCCGGGGCTGCAGGTGGAGCGCACGACGCTGGCGTGGTTGCGCACCGGTTTGACGTTCGTGGTGTGCCTGATGGTGCTGCTGCGGCTGGTCGCGCACCGCAGTGCGGTCGCGGCCGTGGCGTGCGCCGCGGTGGCGCTGCCGCTGGCGGCGGTGATCGCGATCGCGTCGTGGCGCAGGCACCGGGCTGCGGAGCGGAGCCTGCGCGCGGAGGAGCCGCTGCCGGACGGGGTGCTGCAGGCGGCGTTCACCTTGCTCGCGTTGCTGGCCGGCGCGATCGGCCTGGTGTACGTCCTGCTCATGTGACCGCGCCCGCCCCGGTTTCCGGGACGGGCGCGCCGCGCGGGGCTCAGGCGACGGCGAGGTCGATCTGGACGTTGCCGCGGATGGCGTTGGAGTACGGGCACACCGCGTCGGCCTGCTCGGTCAGCTGCCGGGCCTGCTCCTCGTCGACGCCGGGGAGGCTCACCGACAGGGTGACCTCGAGCGCGTAGCCGCCCGCGCCGTTGCTGCCGATGCCGACCTGGGCGGTCACCGCGGAGTCGGCGATGTTCGCCTTCGCCTTGCGGGCGACGAGCTGCAGCGCGCTGTGGAAGCACGCGGCGTAGCCGGCGGCGAACAGCTGCTCGGGGTTGGTGGAGTCGCCACCGGGGCCGCCCATTTCACGCGGGACCGCCAGGTCGAGGTCGAGCACTCCGTCGGAGGAGCGGGTGCGGCCGCCGCGCCCTTCGCCGGTCGCGGTCGCTTCGGCGGTGTACAACGCTGCCATCTCAGTCTCCTTGTGTCGTGGTCCCGCGCAGGAGTTCGTCGGTGATGGGGACGCCGTCGGCGACGGCGGCCCTGGCGCGGTGCGCGGCCTGGTCCACGTTGGCGGTGAGCCGCTGCAGCGTGGAGCGCAGCGCCAGCACCTCGTCGAGTTCCATGCCGCTGGCGGCGAGCACCCGATTCGGGATCTGCTCGGCGTGCTCCCGCAGCTCCCGCCCCCGCTCGGTCAGTCCGATCTCGACGGACCGCTCGTCGCGAGTGCTGCGCCGCCGGTCCACCAGTCCGCTCGCTTCGAGCCGTTTCAGCAGCGGCGACAGCGTTCCGGAGTCCAGTTTGAGCATCGTCCCGAGGTCTTTGACCGCGAGCGAGTCGTGCTCCCAGAGCACCAGCATCACCAGGTACTGCGGGTAGGTCAGCCCCAGCTCGTCGAGGAACGGCCGGTACATGTTGGTGAAGGAACGCGACGCGCTGTAGAGCGCGAAGCACACCTGCTGATCCAGTGACAGCGCCGAGTCCGCGCTCATCCCCGCCTCCTGCACGTGGTCGACACTAGCCGTGATTCGAGTTGTGCGCAACTGAGTTGTGCACTTCCTAAGTGGTCTCCGAGATCGCACCCGCGCAGCCCGGCGGAACACCACCGCCGCACTCCACCACACCGGGTACCCCACGACCCCGGACGACGCCCGAGCGTGACAGGAAGGTTCCCTTCATCGCACCGGTGGCAGAAAGGTTCCCTTCCTCGCAGCGGTCATCGCCCGGGTCGGGCCGCGGCCGTCGGTGACAGGAAGGTTCCCTTCATCCCACCCGTGACCGAAAGGTTCCCTTCCTCGCCGGAGCACCGCGGCCCGGCGTACCGGCACCTCGGTGACAGGAAGGTTCCCTTCCTCGCCCCACCCCGCGCGGCGGTGGGCGCCGGGCGGGGCGAGGCCGGAAGGGAACCGATCAGCACTCGATGACGTTGACCGCGAGCCCGCCGCGGGCGGTCTCCTTGTACTTGACCTTCATGTCGCGGCCGGTCTCCCGCATCGTCTTGATCACCTTGTCGAGGGAGACGAAGTGGCTGCCGTCGCCGCGCAGCGCCATCCGCGCGGCCGTGACGGCCTTGACGGCGGCGACGGCGTTGCGCTCGATGCACGGGATCTGCACGAGCCCGCCGATGGGATCGCAGGTGAGCCCGAGGTTGTGCTCCATCGCGATCTCGGCGGCGTTCTCCACTTGCCACGGCGTCGCCCCCATCGCCTCGGCGAGCCCGGCAGCCGCCATGGAGCAGGCCGATCCGACTTCGCCCTGGCAGCCGACTTCGGCCCCGGAGATCGACGCGTTCTCCTTGAACAGCACTCCGATGGCGCCGGCGGCGAGCAGGAACCGGAGGACGCCCTGCTCGTCGGCTCCGGGCACGAAGCGCACGTAGTAGTGCAGCACCGCGGGCACGATCCCGGCCGCACCGTTGGTGGGCGCGGTGACCACTCGGCCGCCTGCCGCGTTCTCCTCGTTGACGGCGAGCGCGAACAGGGTGAGCCACTCCATGGCGTCGTCCTGCTCGCCGAGGTGGGCCCGCAGGGCGGCGGCGCGCCGCTTCACCCGCAGCCCGCCGGGCAGTTCGCCGTCGTTGCGGCAGCCGTTGTCGACGCATTCCTGCATCACGGACCAGATGTGCAGCAGCCGGGCCCGGATGTCCTCGGCGGAGCGCCAGGACAGCTCGTTGTCGAACATGACGTCACTGATCCGGGAGCCGGCTTCGGCGACCCGGGCGAGCAGTTCGTCGCCGGTGCGGAACGGGTGGCGCACCGGGGTCTCGTCGGGCTTGATCCGGTCGGTTCCGGTGGCGTCGTCGTCGACGACGAATCCGCCGCCGACGGAGTAGAACACCGCGGACCGCAGTTCGGCGCCGCCGCCGAACGCCGTGAACCGCATCCCGTTGGGGTGCACCGGCAGCGATCTGCGCCGGTGCATCACCAGGTCGCGGTCCGCGGAGAACCGGATGTCGCGTTCGCCGGCCAGCCGCAGCCTGCCCTCGGCGCGGATGGTCTCCACCCGGTGTTCGACGGCGGCCGGGTCGACCGTCTCCGGGTCGTGCCCTTCGAGTCCGAGCAGTACCGCTGTGGGGCTGCCGTGGCCGTGCCCCGTGGCGCCGAGCGAACCGAACAGCTCGGCCTTCACCTTGTCGACCTGACCGAGCAGACCGTCGTCGTGCAACCGCGCGGTGAACATCCGCGCCGCCCGCATCGGGCCGACGGTGTGCGAACTCGACGGGCCGATGCCCACCGAGAAGAGGTCGAAGACGCTGATCGTCACAGCTCCGTCCCCCTTCGCCCCGGCCTATTCACCGCTGGTGAACTGGGCGTATTCCTGCGCGGTGAGCACAGCACCGGTCTGTTCGGCGCGCACTTCGAGCAGCCAGCCCGCGCCGAACGGATCGGAGTTGATGACCGCGGGGTCGTCGGCGGCGGCCGTGTTGACGGCGACGACTTCGCCGGTGACGGGCGCGTACAGGTCGCTGACGGACTTGGTCGATTCGAGTTCGCCGCAGGCCGCGCCGGTCTCGATGCGCTCGCCCACCTCGGGCAGTTGCACGTAGACGATGTCGCCGAGCGCTTCCGCCGCGTACGGGGTGATGCCGATGCGGACCAGGTCGCCGCGGTCGTCGAGCCACTCGTGCTCTTCGGTGTAGCGCAGCTGTTCGGGCAGGGACATGGAGGCTCCTCACCATCACGGGCACGGGTGTGCCCTGGTTCGCGGGCCTCCCCCTCTGTTTCGGGACCTGAGAGCTTCGCCGCGGGTTCGCGGCTTGCACCGTGGGTGCGGCGCCGGGGCGCGCGCTTTCCAGAGTGGCCTCGCCCGAGCGGTCATGGGTGCCTGAGAGTTTTTCGGGGAGGGTTTGCTCCTTCGGCGCCCTGCTGGTGCGCAGGGTCTCTCCCGCTCGGGTTCTGCGGCGCTGTTCGGTTGTGGTCGTGCCCGGCAACGATAAACGGGTGTCACCCGTCGCCGGCGCGCGCCCGTCCGGATCGCGGCGTGGAAGGGAACCTTCCGGTCACCGGTGGCGGAAAGGTTCCCTTCCTCGCGGTCCGGGCGGGGTGGGGGTTCGGGGCGGATGATGCGGAGTGCGGGGTCGGGCGAGGTGTCGGGAGGTGGGCCGGGTGAAGGTCGCGGTGCCGCGCGAGGTGAAGAACCACGAGTACCGGGTGGCGTGCACTCCCGCGGGCGTGCACGAGCTGGTGGCGCGCGGGCACTCGGTGTTCGTGGAGGCCGGTGCCGGGCGTGGTTCGTCGATCCCGGACGAGGACTACGCGGCGGCGGGGGCGGCGCTCGTGCCGTCGGCGGCGGACGCCTGGGCCGAGGGCGAGCTGGTGTTGAAGGTGAAGGAGCCGGTGGCGGAGGAGTTCCCGCGGCTGCGCTCGGGCCAGGTGCTGTTCACCTACCTGCACTTGGCGGCGTCGGCGGAGTTGACGAACGAGCTGCTGCGCGCCGAGGTCACGGCGATCGCCTACGAGACGGTGCAGTCGGCGGGCGGCGGGTTGCCGCTGCTGGCGCCGATGAGCGAGGTCGCGGGCAGGCTGGCCCCGCAGGTGGGCGCGCAGGCGCTGCTGACGCCGCAGGGCGGCCGCGGGGTGCTGCCCGGCGGGGTGCCGGGCGTGCCGCCGGCTCGGGTGGTGGTGATCGGCGGCGGGGTGGCCGGGTTGAACGCGGCGCGGGTGGCCGCGGGCATGGGTGCGCAGGTGGAGGTGCTGGACACCGACGTCGACCGGTTGCGGGAGATCGATGCGGCGCACCGGGGCGCGATCCGCACGGTGACGTCGAACGCGTACGCGGTGGAGTCAGCGGTGCGGTCGGCGGACCTGGTGATCGGCGCGGTGCTGGTGCCGGGGGCGAAGGCCCCGAAGCTGGTGTCGAACGAGCTGGTGTCCCGGTTGAAGCCGGGCTGCGTGCTGGTGGACGTGGCGATCGACCAGGGCGGGTGCTTCGAGGATTCGCGGCCGACGACGCATGAGGATCCGACGTTCCGGGTGCACGATGCGGTCTTCTACTGCGTGGCGAACATGCCGGGCGCGGTGCCGAACACGTCGACGCACGCGTTGACGAACGTGACGTTGCCGTACGCGTTGCGCATCGCGGATCAGGGGTGGCGAGCGGCGTGCCGGGCGGACGCGGCGCTGGCGCGCGGGTTGAACGCGCACGGCGGGTTGCTGGTGAGCGAGGCGGTGGCGGTGGCGCACGGGATGCCGCGCACGGACCCGGGTGCGGTGCTGGTCTGATCCGCAACCGCGAGACCATGTGGGACCATCCGAGACCACTTCGCGGCGAGACCGGCGAGTTTCACTCGCAGAGGTGAGAGCACCCCGATAGGGGTTAGAGGGCGGCCCGCTCGACCGGCCTGGGGGTCACCGGGAGCAGGCCGCCAGGTCCCAGTGTAGGACACGAACGCTTGATTTCCGACGTGCGGAGCGTGACGAACCCATCGGGGCCGAACCCGCCCGAAAATCCACTCGACCAGGTGAGTTCGGTGTGGTCGGCCGGGTGAACTGCCGATGGGAGTGCGCCAAGCCGCGCCGATCTGCGGCGGTGCTCGTCGCGGACGCCACGGACGTCCGCCTTCTCCGTCCCGATCGGCCGCGATGACCGTACGACGCGGGGAGTGGCACGTGGACGACGCGAAGATGCGGGAGGCCGTACTGGACCGGCTGGCCCGGCTGGAGCGGGTGGCCACCGAAGGCGGCACCGAAGAGCTGTTACCGGTCGCCAGGTCCGAACTGCACCGCCTCACCGGCGGCCTGCGCGCCCTGCTGGAGGCCCACCACCCGGACTCCGACGGGCGCTGCCCCGCCTGTTCCGGCACGGTGCGCAGCCGCAGCTGGCCGTGCGAGTCGTGGCTGCACGTGCACCGCGGCCTCATCGGCGACAGCGCGACGCCCGGCGCACCGATCGGCCGCCACGCCCCCGCCGGCGAACCGGCGCCGGACCGCGAACCGGGACCGGACACCGGGGCGCGGCAACCGACCGGTCGCTGGCCCGCCAGTGCACCCGTCCACCACCGCTCCCCCCGACCGGAGGACGGCCGACCACCGGGCTCGGACCGGCCGATCAGCCGGCCGCAGCACGGCACGGGCTGATTTCCGCACTCCCCCCTAACGGCGCGGGCCGGTCAGGCAGGATGGGACCGCCCCGCGCCCGAGCGTGATCGTTCAGCGTCGCGCGCTCGCGGGCGCCCTGCGGGGCCGAGCGACGATGGAGGAGCGTGTGCACGACGGCAGCGGCCGGATCCTGGTGCAGAACCTGAGCAAGAACTTCGGGCCGGTGAGCGCGGTCCGCGACCTCAGCTTCGCCGTCCACCCCGGGGTGGTCACGGGTTTCCTCGGCCCGAACGGTTCCGGCAAGACGACGACGCTGCGCATGGTGCTGGGGCTGGTGAACCCGACATCGGGTACCGCCACCGTCAACGGGGTGCCCTTCGCCCAGCTGCGCAACCCCGCCACCGTGGTCGGGGCGGTGCTGGAGGCGCAGAGCTTCCACCCGTCCCGCACCGCGCGCAACCACCTGCGCTGCTACTCGGCGGCGATGAACGTGCCCGACCAGCAGGTCGACCACGCGCTGGACCTCGTCGGGCTGACCGGCGCCGCGAACCGCGCGGCGGGCGGGTTCTCGCTGGGCATGCGGCAGCGGCTGGCCCTGGCCACCGCGCTGCTCGGCGACCCGCAGGTGCTGATCCTCGACGAACCGGCCAACGGGCTCGACCCGGAGGGCATCGCCTGGCTGCGCGGCTTCCTCAAGTCGTTCGCCGCATCCGGGCGCACCGTGCTCGTCTCCAGCCACCTGCTGCGCGAGATGGAGCACACCGTCGACCACGTGGTGATCGTGAGCCGCGGCGAATGCGTCTACAACGGCGACCTGGACCAGCTGCGCGCGCAGCAGCGCAACCGGGTGCTCGTGCAGGCCGGTGACCCGCAGGCGCTGGTGAACTCGCTGCAGGCCGCCGGACTCACCGTGGAGCCGCTGCCGGACGGGCGGATCGCCGTCACCGGTTCCGACTCCCGGTCGGTCGCCGAACTGGCCCTGCAGGCCGGCGTCGCCGTCTACGGCATCCAGGAGGAGCAGGTCGACCTCGAGCGGCTGTTCTTCCAGCTCACCAGCGGCCAGTACGTCGGCGCCCAGCACCCGCCCGGCGGGCCACCACCCGGCCCCGGCGGCTGGGCACCGCCCGGCGGACCCAACCCGTACCAGCAGCACGGCGGATTCGGAGGAGGCGCCTGATGGACGGCCTGGTCAAGTCCGAATTCCGGAAGATCTTCACCACCAACCTGTGGTGGGCACTGCTCATCCCCGTGGCGCTGCTCAGCTTCGGCGCCAGCTGGATGGGCACCGGGTTCGGCTACATGCCCGCGATCGAAGAGGACCTCGGGCGGCCGCTGCCGCTGGGGCTGCTCACCATGTCGATGTCGACGAACTTCAGCACCATCTTCGCCGGACTGGTGGGGGCGCTGGCGTTCGCCGGCGAGTACCGGAACAAGAGCATCACCACCACCTACCTCACCGGGAACCCGCGCGGGGCGGTGCTCGGGGCGAAGCTCATCGCCTACACCAACCTCGGCCTGCTGTACGGGCTGGTCAACGTGCTGTCCGCCAGCCTCGGCGCGCTCGCCGGCGGGGGCGTCGACGGGTTCGGCGAAGGGCCCGACTGGCTCATCGTCAGCGCCGCCGGGCTGCTGGCGATGGTGCTGTGGACGCTGCTCGGCGTCGGGTTCGGCGCGCTCGTCGCCAACCCGGTGATCGTGATCATCGTGCTGCTGGTCTACAAGTTCGTGTTCGAGTTCATCGTCGACCTGTTCCTGGTCGGCTCCGACGCGTCCGGGGTCGTCTCCTACCTGCCGGGCGCGGCCGGGAGCGGGATCGTCGGCAACCTCGCCGTGCCGACCTTCATCAGCGCCATCGCCGGGCCGAACGAACCGAACGTGCCGCAGGGGCTGTTCGACGTGCTGCACTTCGTCTTCGGCGGGTCCTACGGGCACCCGTGGTGGCTGAGCATGTTGACCTTCGCCGGCTACGCGGCGTTGTTCGTGCTCGGCGGCTGGTACTTCAGCGGGCGGCGCGACATCACCTGAGCCGACGCCGGTCGACCGGAGGGGATCTTTCCGCGGGAGCGGGGAGGTCCCCTCCTTCGCGTTCGGGGTGGTGACAGGAAGGTTCCCCTCACCGCACCGGTGACAGGAAGGTTCCCTTCATCGCACCCGTGACAGAAAGGTTCCCTTCCTCACTCCGATGACCGGAAGGTTCCCTTCCACGCGCAGGTGAGACCCGGTACCCCGCCGCCACGGCTGCTCCGCCCCGTCGTCCCCGGCGCCTAACCTGGCCCGGTGAGCGACTCCGGCAGCGAATGTTCCCGTCCTGGTTGGATCCGCCGTCTGCTCGCCGCGTGCCGGCGCCATCCGGTCGCGATGCTGCTGGCGTTGGGCGCGTCGGTGGCGGCGGTGGGCTTGGAGGCGCTGGTCCCGCTGATCACGAAGACGGCGGTGGACGACGCGGTGGCGGGCGACACGAGCCGGTTGTGGTGGCTGGCGGCGGCGTTGGCGGGGCTGGGGGTGTTCCGGTTCGGCGCGGCGTTCGTGCGCCGCTACTCGGCGGGCCGGTTGGCGTTGGACGTGCAGCACGATCTGCGGCGCGCGGTGTTCGGTTCGGTGCAGCGGCTGGACGGCGGCAAGCAGGACGCGTTGCGCACGGGCCAGGTGGCGTCGCGGGCGATCAGCGATCTGCAGCTGGTGAACGCGCTGCTGTCGATGGTGCCGCTGGCGGCGGGGACCGTGGTGCTGATGGTGTTCGCGCTGGTGGCGATGGTGTGGTTGTCGCCGCTGCTGACGTCGGTGGTGCTGGTGGTGGTGCCGTTGATCGCGGCGGTGTCGGCGCGCAGCAAGAAGCGGCTGTTCCCGGCGACGTGGTCGGCGCAGCAGCGGGCGGCGGACATCGCCCAGCAGGTCGAGGAGACGGTGTCCGGGGTCCGGGTGGTGAAGGGCTTCGGCCAGGAGGCCCGCGAGGTGGCCCGGTTGGAGTCGGGCGCGCGCCGGTTGTTCGCGGAGCGGCTGCGCACGGCGCGGATGACGTCGTTCCCGCAGGCGAGCTTGTCGGTGCTGCCCGCGGCGGGCCAGGTGGGCGTGCTGGGCCTGGGCGGCTGGATGGCGTTGCACGGCCAGGTGGGGCTGGGCACGTTCGTGGCGTTCGCGGCGTACGTGGGGATGTTGGGCGGCCCGGCTCGGATGATGGCGAGCGTGCTGGTGCAGGGCCAGCTGACGCGGGCGGGCATGGAGCGGATCACGGACCTGATCGATTCGCGGCCGGACGTGCGGGACCGGCCGGGCGCGGTGGATCTGCCGGAGGTGCCGCTGCGGGTGCGGCTGGACGGGGTCGGTTTCGGCTACACCCGTGATCAGCAGGTGCTCTCGGACGTGTCGTTGCGGGTGGAGCCGGGCGAGACGGTGGCGCTGGTGGGGCCGGCGGGGTCGGGGAAGTCGACGGTGTCGTTGCTGCTGCCGCGGTTCTACGACGTGCAGCAGGGCGCGGTGCGGATCGGCGCGGCCGAGGGCGGTGCCGAGCACGACGTGCGGGACCTGCGGTTGGAGTCGTTGCGGTCGGCGGTCGGGGTGGTGTTCGAGGAGGCGTTCCTGTTCTCGGATTCGATCCGCGGCAACATCGCCTACGGGCGCCCGGAGGCGACGGATGCGGAGGTGGAGGCGGCGGCGCGCGCGGCGGAGGCGCACGGTTTCATCGCGGCGCTGCCGGAGGGCTACGGGACGCTGGTCGGCGAGCGGGGCCTGACGTTGTCGGGCGGCCAGCGGCAGCGGGTGGCGCTGGCGCGGGCGTTGCTGTCGGATCCGCGGATCCTGGTGCTCGACGATGCGACGTCGGCGGTGGACCCGGCGACGGAGGCGGCGATCCACGACACGTTGCGGTCGGTGACGGCGCAGCGCACGACGTTGTTGATCGCGCATCGCCGGTCGACGCTGGCGTTGGCGGACCGGGTCGCGGTGCTGGACGCGGGCCGGGTCGTGGACGTGGGCACGCAGGAGGAGCTGCGGGAGCGGTGCGGCTTGTTCCGCTCGCTGCTGGCCGGTCCCGGGGAGGAGATCGACGCGGCGGGCGCGACCGAGCCGGAGCCGATCGCGGCTGCGGCGCCGACCGCGGAGCTGTGGCCCGCGGTGGACGAACCGGAGCGCACGCACGCGGTGGAGGTGCGCGGTGGCCGCGGGGGTGGTGCGGCGACGCCGTTGACGCCGGAGCTGGCCGCGGGCCTGCGCGCGCTGCCCGCGGCGGTGGACGCGCCGCGGCTGCCCGGGGTGGATGCGACGGCGCCGGATCCGGGGTTCCGGCTGGCGCGGTTGCTGCGGCCGATCCGGTGGGGCTTGGTGGTGACGGTGCTGCTGGTGGCGGCGGATGCGCTGGGCTCGGTCGCGCTGCCGTCGCTGGTGCGCCACGGAGTGGACGGCGGGGTGGATGCGCGCGATCCGGGGACGTTGTGGCTGGTGACGGCGATCGGCGCGGTGATCGTGCTGGTGAGCTGGCTGGTGATCAAGGTGCAGACGGTGGTGACGGCCCGCACCGGGGAGACGTTGCTGTACCTGCTGCGGGTGCGCAGCTACGCGCACCTGCAACGGCTGGGGCTGGACTACTACGAGCGGGAGCTCGCGGGCCGGATCATGACGCGGATGACGACGGACGTGGACGCGTTGTCGTCGTTCCTGCAGACGGGCTTGGCGACGGCGGTGGTGAGCGCGTTCACGATCTTCGGGATCGCGGTGGCGCTGCTGGTGACGGATCTGTCGCTGGCGCTGGTGGCGTTGGCGGTGCTGCCGCCGCTGGTGGTGGCGACGGTGCTCTTCCGGCGGGTGTCGTCGACGGCGTACGCGGAGGCGCGGGAGCGGGTCAGCACGGTGAACGCGGACCTGCAGGAGAACGTGTCGGGGCTGCGGGTGGCGCAGGCGCACCGCCGCGAGCGCTACTCGGCGAAGGTGTTCGCGCAGCGCAGCGACGCGTACCGGCGGTCGCGGCTGCGGGCGCAGCGCTACATCGCCACGTACTTCCCGTTCACCGCGCTGCTGTCGGAGCTGGCGCAGGCGGTGGTGCTGGGCGTGGGGGCGACGCGGGTGACTTCGGGCGAGCTGACGGCGGGGGTGCTGGTGGCGTTCCTGCTGTACCTGGGCATGTTCTTCTCGCCGGTGCAGCAGTTGTCGGGCGTGTTCGACGGCTACCAGCAGGCCAGGGTGGGGTTGCGCCGCATCGGTGATCTGCTGCGCACGCCGACGTCGGTGCCGCAGGACGCGGCGCCGGTGCCGGTGCCGGAGCGGCTGGCGGGCGCGGTGGAGCTGCGGTCGGTGTCGTTCCGCTACCCGGGTGCGGAGCGGGACGCGTTGCGGGACGTGTCGCTGCGGGTGGAGCCGGGCACGACGGTGGCGCTGGTGGGCCCGACGGGTGCGGGCAAGTCGACGCTGGTGAAGCTGCTGGCCCGGTTCTACGACGTGACCGGCGGCGAGCTGCTGGTGGACGGGGTGGACGTGCGCCGCTACGAGCTGTCCGGGTTCCACGACCGGCTCGCGGTGGTCCCGCAGGAGGGCTACCTGTTCGCGGGGGACGTGGCCGAGAACATCGCCTACGGGCGGCCGGCGGCGTCGGACGCGGAGGTGGAGGCGGCGGCGCGGGACGTGGGCGCGCTGCCGGGGATCGCGATGTTGCGCCTCGGGTTCCGCCAGCAGGTCGGCGAGCGCGGCCGGGAGCTGTCGGCGGGCCAGCGGCAGCTGGTGGCGCTGGCCCGGGCGGAGCTGGTCCGGCCGGACCTGCTGCTGCTGGACGAGGCGACCGCGGCGCTGGATCCGGCGACGGAGTCGCTGGTGGTGTCGGCGAGCGATCGGCTGGCGGCGCGGCGCACGACGTTCGTGGTGGCGCACCGGCTGGGCACGGCGGCGCGGGCGGACCGGATCGTGGTGGTGGACGGCGGCCGGGTCGTGGAGGACGGCGCGCACGCGGAGCTGCTGGCGCGGGACGGGCACTACGCGCGGCTGTGGCGGGCGGGTGATCACGCGGTGGCGGACCCGACGGGCCCGGTCGAGCACCGCTCCGCGGACGCCGGTGACTCGGCGCACGATCCGCTGCGCACCTCCCCCTGACGTGCTCACCGTGCGGGTGGCCGCGAGCACGTGGCGTCACGCGTTCTCGCCGGTCGGGCCGGTTCGTCCCGCGAGGCGGGAACAGCGGTCGTGACCGAAACGTTGTGGTGTCCGCAGGCGACAGACGGGGTGGAGGACCACCGGCCCGCCGGTGGTGAGTCGGCGCATAGTACGGATGCCAGTGATCGACTACGACGCCCGAACGGGTCACGTTTGCCTGGTGAGGGACTTTCCTGATCGATCCTGTGACCGAGCTCTTCTCCACCAGGCCCGCACTGTGTGCCAACCGCACTAATCGGACCGCTAGCCTGGTACTTGAGTGTGTGTACATCACGAGCAGATGGATCGAGGCGAACGCCAGCCGTGTCCAGCAGCAGCCCTGCGTCACAGTTCGGCCCCAACGAATGGTTGATCGAGGAGATGTACGAGCAGTACCTCCAAGATCCCGCTTCGGTGGACTCCGCGTGGCACGAGTTCTTCGCCGACTACAAGCCGGGGCAGGCGGCCTCGGTCTCGGTAGCCGCTGACAACTCCACCGCCGCGGCAGGAGCCGGGTCGACCGCGACGACGACAACGGTGTCGGGAACGACTACTGCGACGGCCACGCGCAGCGAGGGCAACGGGCAGGCTCGCCCGGCCGCCGCAGCGCAGGCCCCCGCGCCGAAGCCGGCCAAGGCAGCCGAGCCGAAGCCGTCCCCCCAGCAGGCCGCGAAGGCGGCTCCGGTGAAGAGCTCCGGTGCGGGCGAGGAGACGAAGCCGCTGCGCGGTGCGGCCGCGGCGATCGCCAAGAACATGGAGCAGTCGCTGGAGGTGCCCACCGCGACGAGCGTGCGGGCGGTCCCGGCGAAGCTGCTGTTCGACAACCGCATCGTGATCAACAACCACCTGAAGCGGAACAAGGGCGGCAAGGTCTCGTTCACGCACCTCATCGGCTACGCGCTGGTGCGGGCGATGCGGGACTACCCGAACATGAACCGCCACTACGGGGAGGACGCCAAGGGCAAGCCCGCGGCCGTCACCCCGGAGCACGTGAACCTCGGTCTCGCGATCGACCTTCCCGCCAAGGACGGCTCGCGCAACCTCGTCGTGGCCTCCATCAAGGGCTGCGAGGAGATGACCTTCCAGCAGTTCTGGCAGGCCTACGAGGACATCATCCGCAAGGCCCGCACCGGTGGGCTGACCGCGGACGACTTCGCGGGCACCACGTTCTCGCTGACGAACCCGGGCCCGTCGGGCACGAACCACTCGGTGCCGCGGCTCACCAAGGGCCAGTCGGCGATCATCGGCGTCGGGGCGATGGACTACCCGGCCGAGTTCCAGGGGGCTTCGGAGAAGTCCCTGGTCGACATGGGCATCAGCAAGATCGTGACGCTGACCTCGACCTACGACCACCGGGTCATCCAGGGCGCCGAGTCCGGTGACTTCCTGCGCAAGGTGCACCAGCTGCTGCTGGGCGAGGACAAGTTCTTCGACGACATCTTCTCGTCGCTGCGCATCCCGTACGAGCCGATCCGCTGGACCCAGGACATCCCGGAGGGCGCGGTCGACAAGACCGCCCGGGTGCTGGAGCTGATCGACGCCTACCGCACCCGCGGCCACCTGATGGCCGACATCGACCCGCTGAACTACCGGCAGCGCAGGCACGAGGACCTCGACGTCCTCTCGCACAGCCTCACGCTGTGGGACCTGGACCGGAAGTTCGCGGTCGGCGGGTTCGCGGGCAAGGAGCGGATGTCGCTGCGCGACGTGCTGGGCGTGCTGCGCGACTCGTACTGCCGCACCGTCGGCGTCGAGTACATGCACATCCTCGAGCCGGACGAGCGCGACTGGCTGCAGAAGCGGGTCGAGAAGCCGCACGAGAAGCCGGAGCAGTCCGAGCAGAAGTACATCCTCTCCAAGCTCAACGCCGCCGAGGCGTTCGAGACGTTCCTGCAGACCAAGTACGTCGGGCAGAAGCGGTTCTCGCTGGAGGGCGCCGAGACCGTGGTGCCGCTGCTGGACGCGGTGCTCGACTCGTCGGCCGCCGCGGACCTCGACGAGGTCGTCATCGGCATGCCGCACCGCGGCCGGCTGAACGTGCTGGCGAACATCGTCGGCAAGCCGATCTCGCAGATCTTCCGCGAGTTCGAGGGCAACCTGGACCCGGGCCAGGCGCACGGTTCCGGTGACGTCAAGTACCACCTGGGCGCGGAGGGCAAGTACTTCCGCATGTTCGGCGACGGCGAGACGAAGGTGTCGCTGACCTCGAACCCCTCCCACCTGGAGGCCGTGGACCCGGTGCTGGAAGGCATCGTCCGCGCCAAGCAGGACATCCTGGACAAGGGCCAGGAAGGCTTCACGGTGCTGCCGGTGCTGCTGCACGGCGACGCCGCGTTCGCCGGCCAGGGCGTGGTCGCCGAGACGCTGAACCTGTCGCTGCTGCGCGGCTACCGCACCGGCGGCACCGTGCACGTGATCGTGAACAACCAGGTCGGCTACACCACCGCCCCGGAGCACTCGCGGTCCAGCAAGTACTCCACCGACGTGGCGAAGATGATCGGTTCGCCGGTGTTCCACGTCAACGGCGACGACCCCGAGGCGTGCGTCTGGGTCGCGAAGCTCGCCGTCGAGTACCGCCAGGCGTTCGGCAAGGACGTCGTGATCGACATGGTGTGCTACCGCCGCCGCGGGCACAACGAGGGCGACGACCCGTCGATGACGCAGCCGTCGATGTACGACGCGATCGACAAGATGCGCAGCGTCCGCAAGACCTACACCGAGTCCCTCATCGGCCGCGGCGACATCACCGTCGAAGAGGCCGAGAAGGCGCTCAAGGACTACGCCTCCCAGCTGGAGCACGTGTTCAACGAGGTCCGCGAGCTGGAGAAGCACCCGCCGGAGCCGAGCCCGTCGGTGGAGTCCGAGCAGGTCGTGCCGACCAAGCTGGTCACCGCGATCTCCCCCGCCACGCTGGAGCGGATCGCGGACTCGCACGTCGACCTGCCCGAGGGCTTCACCCCGCACTCGCGGGTCAAGCCGGTGCTGGAGCGGCGCGCCAAGATGGCCCGCGAGGGCGAGATCGACTGGGGCTTCGGCGAGCTGCTCGCGTTCGGGTCGCTGGCGATGGAGGGCCGCTCGGTGCGGCTCACCGGCCAGGACTCGCGACGCGGCACCTTCGGCCAGCGGCACTCGGTGCTCATCGACCGGAAGAACGGCACCGAGTACACGCCGCTGCAGAACCTCGGCGACGACCAGGCGAAGTTCCTCGTCTACGACTCGGCGCTGTCCGAGTTCGCGGCGATGGGCTTCGAGTACGGCTACTCGGTCGCCAACCCGGACGCCCTCGTGCTGTGGGAAGCGCAGTTCGGCGACTTCTTCAACGGCGCCCAGTCGATCATCGACGAGTTCATCTCGTCCGGTGAGGCCAAGTGGGGGCAGCGTTCCGACGTGGTGCTGCTGCTGCCGCACGGCCACGAAGGCCAGGGCCCGGACCACAGCTCGGCGCGCATCGAGCGCTGGCTGCAGCTGTGCGCCGAAGGGTCCATGACGGTGGCGCTGCCGTCGACGCCGGCGAACTACTTCCACCTGCTGCGCAGGCACTCGCTGGACGGCATCCACCGTCCGCTGGTGGTGTTCACGCCGAAGTCGATGCTGCGGATGAAGGCCGCGACGAGCTCCGTCGCCGACTTCACCGAGGGCAAGTTCACCTCGGTGATCGACGACCCGGCGCAGCCGGACCCGTCGGCGGTGCGCCGGATCGTCCTCTGCTCCGGCAAGCTCTACTACGACCTCGCCGCCGAGAAGGAGAAGCAGGGGCACACCGACACCGCCGTGGTGCGGCTCGAGCAGCTGTACCCGCTGCCGCACCGCAAGCTCGGCGCGCTGCTGGAGCGCTACCCGAACGCCACCGACATCCGGTGGGCGCAGGAAGAACCGGCGAACCAGGGCCCGTGGCCGTTCCTCGGCCTCGCGCTGCCGGAGCTGTTCCCCGAGCGGATGCGCGGGCTCAAGCGCGTGTCGCGGCGCCCGATGGCCGCCCCGGCCACCGGTCTCAAGGCCGTGCACGACGTGGAGCAGGCCGAGGTCGTGCACAACGCCTTCGCCTGATCCCTCCGCACGATCGCGGGCCGTCGGTTCCTCCGGGAACCGGCGGCCCGCTTTTCGCATCCGGGGGTGCGATGAAGGGAATCTTCCGGTCACGTGTGACAGTAAGGTTCCCTTGCTGTCAGCTCCGGCGGTGCGCTGCCGCCGGTTCGCACGTGGAGGAGGAGACGGTGTACTTCACCGACCGGGGCATCGAGGAGCTCGAGGAGCGTCGCGGTGACGACGAGGTGACCTTGGCGTGGGTCGCGGACCGGATGCGGGTCTTCGTCGACCTGAACCCGGCGTTCGAGGACGCGACCGAGCGGCTCGCGACCTTCCTCGCCCGCGACGACGCGGACGACGACTGAAGCCGCTCCCCGTTCCGGATCGACCGGGAGTTCCCGTCGTCCCACGGGTGATCGGAAGGTCCCCCGCACCGCATCCGTGGCAGCAAGGTTCCCTTCCGCCGGTCGTGACCAGAAGGTTCCCTTCACCGCGCCCGTGACCGAAAGGGTCCCTTCACCGCACCGGTGATCGAAAGGGTCCCTTCCTCGCACCCGTGACAGGAAGGTTCCCTTCACCGCACCGGTGACCGAAAGGGCCCCTTCCTCGTAGGAAGGGCCCCTTCCGCGCAGGAAGGCCCCCTTCCTCACCGCACCCGCTCCCCCGCTCGCCACACCGCGTGCGTGAGCGGCACCCCGGGCCGGTAGGCGAGCCAGGCCGCGCTGGGCGCGTCGAGCACGTGCACGTCGGCGCGGGCGCCGGGCCGCAGCACGCCGACGGCCCCGTCGCCGGTGTCGCGCCGCAGCGCCCGCGCCCCGCCGAGGGTGGCGGCGCGAATCGCTTCGGGCACGGTCATCCGCATCTGCAGCACGGCGGTGGTGACGCAGAACGCCATGGACGTGGTGTAGGAGGAGCCGGGGTTGCAGTTGGACGCGAGCGCGACGGTCGCCCCGGCGTCGAGGAGTTCGCGGGCGGCAGGCAGCGGTTGCCGGGTGGAGAGGTCGCAGGCGGGCAGCAGGGTGGCGACGGTGCCGGATCCGGCGAGGGCCGCGATGTCCTCGGCTTCGAGGTGGGTGCAGTGGTCGACGCTGGCGGCGCTGAGTTCGACGGCGAGCCGCACGCCGGGTCCGGGTCCGAGCTGGTTGCCGTGCACGCGCAGCCCGAGTCCGCGGTCGGCGGCGGCACGCAGCACGCGCCGGGTCTGCGCCGCGTCGAAGGCACCGCGTTCGCAGAAGACGTCGCACCAGCGCACGTGGGGTGCGACGGCGTCGAGCATCTCGCCGCAGACGAGGTCGAGGTAGCGGTCGGGGTCCTCGCCGGGTGGGACGAGGTGCGCGCCGAGGAAGGTGACCTCGTCGGCTTCGGCGGCGGCGATCCGGGCGGCGCGGAGTTCGTCGGCGGTGGTGAGCCCGTATCCGGTCTTGGTCTCGACGCAGGTGGTGCCGTTCCGGGCGGCTTCGGCGAGGTGGCGGCGCAGCGTGCCGCGGAGTTCGTCGTCGGTGGCGGCGCGGGTGGCGTCGACGGTGACGGCGATGCCACCCGCGGCGTAGGGCTCGCCGTTCATGCGGGCGGTGAACTCGGCGGTGCGGTCGCCGGCGAACAGCAGGTGGGTGTGGCTGTCGACCCAGCCGGGCAGCACGGCGCGGCCGCCGACGTCGAGGGCATGGTCGGCGGCGGGTGCGCGGTCGGCGGGTCCGGTCCAGGCGATGCGGTCGCCGTCGAGGACGAGTGCGGCGCCGCCGGGGGTGCCGAGCTCGTCGTCGTTCGTGGTGAGTTCGCCGATGCCGGTGATGACGGTGCTGGTCATGGTGTTCCGTCCGCGTCGGTGGTCAGCTGAGTTCGGCGAGCAGCCGCCGGAGCCGCTGCACCGGGTCGGGCACGTGTTCGTGGGTGTGGTCGCGGACGATGGCGCGGCCGTGGGCGATGACGTGCCGGACGTCGTCGGCGCGGGCGGCGGTGGGCACGTTGCGCAGGGGAATGCCTGCGAGGCGGGGCCGGTCGAGGTCGAGTGCGACGAGGTCGGCGCGGTGCCCGGGTGCGATGCGTCCGGCGTCGAGCCAGCCGAGGGCGCGGTGCCCGTGGGTGGTGGCCATGTCGAGCAGCTGCGGGGTGTCGAAGTGCCCACGGGTTTCGGTGCGCAGCCGCTGGCCGGCTTCGACGGCGTGGGCTTCGGCGAGCAGGTCGATGGTGGAATGCCCGTCGCTGCCGAGGGACAGCGGGCTGCCCGCGTCGTGCAGCGCGCGGGCGGGTCCGATGCCGTCGCCGAGGTCGGCTTCGGTGCTGGGGCACAGGCAGCTGCCGGTGCCGGTGTCGGCGAGCAGCCGCAGGTCGTGCTCGGTGAGGTGGGTGGCGTGCACGGCGGTGGTGCGGGGTCCGAGGGCGCCGCGCTCGTGGAGGAGTTCGGTGGGGGTGCGGCCGTGGGCGGCGCGGCAGGCGTCGTTCTCGGCGCGCTGTTCGGACAGGTGCACGTGCAGCGGGGTGCCGCCGCGGTGCGCCCAGTCGGCGAGGTGCGGGATCTGGTCGGCGGGCACGGCGCGCACGGAGTGCACGGCGGCGCCGAGGCGCACGCGGCCGCAGTCGACGCGGAACCTGTCGACCCGGTCGGCCCAGGCGGTGGCGTCGCCGTCGCTGAAGCGCAGCTGCACGCCTTCGGCGGGGGTGTCGAAGCCGCCGGTGAGGTAGCAGGTGTCGAGGAGGGTGAGCCGGATGCCCGCGTCGTGAGCGGCTTGGGCGAGCGCGGCGCTCATGGCGTTGGGGTCGTCGTAGCGGCCGCCGCCGGGCGGGTGGTGCAGGTAGTGGAACTCGCCGACGCAGGTGATGCCGGCGAGCGCCATCTCGGTGTAGGTGGCGGTGGCGAGCCGCCGGTAGCCGTCCGGGTCGAGCCGTCCGGCGAGCGCGTACATCTGCTCGCGCCAGGTCCAGAAGGTGCCGCGTCCGGTGGCGCGCCCGCGGAGTCCGCGGTGGAAGGCGTGCGAGTGGGCGTTGGCGAGGCCGGGGATGACGAGTCCGGGCAGCCGGGTGGCTCCGGCGGGCGGGCTGCCGGTGCGGGTGACGGCGGTGATGGTGGTGCCGTCGACGTCGACGAGCACGCCGGGCTGCGGCCCGTCGTCGAGCCAGGCGTGTTCGCACCAGTAGGTCATGCGGTCCACCTCCGGAGGACGTCGGCGAGCGCGCTGGTGCCCGCAGCGCAGTCGTCGGGTTCGGCGTGTTCGTCGGGCGCGTGGCTGATGCCGGTGGGGTTGCGGACGAACAGCATGGCGGTGGGCACGTGGGCGGCGAGGACTCCTGCGTCGTGCCCGGCTCCGGTGGGCAGCACGGGTGCGTCGTCGAGCTGGTCGCGGAGTTCGTCGCGGAGCCCGGGGTGGAAGTGGACGGTGTCGCCGTAGGACTCCTCGGTGATCTCGACGGTGCAGCCTTCGTCGCCGGCGTGCTCGTGGGCCTGCCGGGTGAGTTCGTCGACGAGGGCGCGGGCGTCGGGGTGCCGCGGGGCCCGCGCGTCCAGCCACACGTCCACTGTGGACGCGATGACGTTGGTGCCGCCGGGGGTGGCCTCGATGCGGCCGACGGTGGCGCGGGCCTGGTCACGGGCGGCGGCTGCGCGGCGGGCGGCGAGCACGGTGCGGGCGGCGGGGATCATCGGGTCGCGGCGGTCGCCGATGAGGGTGGCTCCGGCGTGGTTGCCTTCGCCGCGGAACCGGAACCGCCAGCGCCCGTGCGCGAGGATGCTGTCGGCGACGGCGACGGGCCGGTGCAGGTCGATGAGGCCTCTGCCCTGCTCGACGTGCAGTTCCACCAGGCGTCCGATGCGCCGCAGCGCCGCGTCGTCGCGACCGGCGCGGTCCGGGTCGTGCCCGGCGGCGCGCATCGCCTCGGCGAAGGTGGTGCCGTCGGGGTCGCGCAGCGCGCAGGCCGCGTCCCGGCTGATGCCGCCGCTGAGCAGCCGGGAGCCGAGGCACGGCACCCCGAACCGGCCGCCTTCCTCTTCGGCGAACACGACGACGGCGAGCGGGCGCCGCGGCCGGAACCCGTTGTCGCGCAACGAGTCCACCGCGGCGAGCGCGGACACCACGCCGAGCGGCCCGTCGAAGGCCCCGCCGCCGGGCACCGAGTCGAGGTGGCTGCCGGTGACGACGGCGTCGTCGCCGGGTTCTCCCCACCACGCCCACAGGTTCGCGTTCCGGTCGGTCTCGACCTGCAGGCCGCGGCGCCCGGCCTGCTCGGTGAACCACTCGCGGAGTTCCCGTTCACCGCGGTCGAAGACGTGCCGGGAGTAGCCGCCGCGGCGCCGGTCGCGGCCGACGTCGTCGAGTTCGGCGAGCAGCCGGGCCGTGCTCATCGCCCCTCCCCCGCGATCGGCAGCCGCAGCCCGCGTTCGGCGGCGACGTCGCGGGCCCGGTCGTAGCCGGCGTCGGCGTGCCGCAGCACCCCGGTGCCGGGGTCGTTGGTGAGGACGCGTTCGAGCTTGCGGGCGGCGAGTTCGGTGCCGTCGGCGACAGTGACCTGCCCGGCGTGCAGCGAACGGCCCATGCCGACGCCACCGCCCTGGTGCACCGACACCCAGGTGGCACCGGAGGAGGTGTTGACCAGCGCGTTGAGCAGCGGCCAGTCGGCGATGGCGTCGGACCCGTCGGCCATCCCCTCGGTCTCCCGGTACGGGGAGGCGACGGATCCGCTGTCGAGGTGGTCGCGGCCGAGCACCAGCGGCGCGGACACCTCGCCGGAGGCGACGAGCTCGTTGAACCGCAGCCCCGCCCGGTGCCGTTCGCCGTAGCCGAGCCAGCAGATCCGGGCGGGCAGCCCTTGGAACGCGACCCGTTCCCCGGCGAGCCGGATCCAGCGGGCCAGGTGCTCGTCCTCGCCGAACTCCTCGAGGATCGCGCGGTCGGTGGCGGCGATGTCGGCGGGGTCGCCGGACAGCGCGGCCCAGCGGAACGGCCCCTTGCCCTCGCAGAACAGCGGCCGCAGGTAGGCGGGCACGAATCCCGGGTAGTCGAAGGCGCGCGCGTAGCCGGCTTCGGCCGCTTCGCCGCGCAGCGAGTTGCCGTAGTCGAAGACTTCCGCGCCGGCGTCGAGGAAACCGACCATCGCTTCGACGTGCTCGGCGATGGAGTCGCGGGCGCGGGCGGTGAACTCGTCGGGCTTCTTCGCCGCGTAGTCCGCCCAGTCGTCGAGCTCGACGCCGCGCGGCAGGTAGGACAGCGGGTCGTGCGCGGAGGTCTGGTCGGTGACGATGTCCGCGGGCACGCCGCGCCGCAGCAGTTCGGGCAGCACCTCGGCGGCGTTGCCGATGACGCCGATGGACACGGCGCGCCGCTGGTCGCGGGCGGCGACGGCCTGCTCGACGGCGTCGTCGAGGTCGTCGGCGAGCACGTCGAGGTAGCGGTGCTGCACCCGGCGGCGGGCGCGTTCGGGGTCGCATTCGACGACGAGCGCGGCCCCGCCGTTCATGGTGACGGCGAGGGGCTGGGCGCCGCCCATGCCGCCGAGCCCGGCGGTGACGGTGAGGGTTCCGGCGAGGCTGCCGCCGAAGCGCTTGGCGGCGACGGCGCCGAACGTCTCGTAGGTGCCCTGCAGGATGCCCTGGGTGCCGATGTAGATCCACGATCCGGCGGTCATCTGCCCGTACATCATGAGCCCGAGCGCGTCGAGCCTGCGGTACTCGGGCCAGTTCGCCCAGTCCCCGACGAGGTTGGAGTTCGCCAGCAGCACCCGCGGCGCCCATTCGTGGGTGCGCAGCACGCCGACGGGTTTGCCGGACTGCACCAGCAGCGTCTCGTCCTCGCCGAGAGCGCGGAGCTCGGCGACGATGGCGTCGTAGCTGGCCCAGTTCCGGGCGGCGCGGCCGGTTCCGCCGTAGACGACGAGGTCGTCGGGGCGTTCGGCGACGTCGGGGTCCAGGTTGTTCTGCAGCATCCGCAGGGGCGCTTCGGTGCTCCAGGAGCGGGCGGTGCGGGTGGTGCCGCGCGCCGCGCGCACGGGCCGGGGTCCGGTGCTCATGCTCAGCCTCCCAGGTGGTTCTGCACGGTGGTGTTGACGGCGCCGGAGCGCAGCAGCGCTTCGGCCTCGGCGATCTGCGGGGCCAGGTGGGCGTCGGGGCCGGGCCCTGGCACGCGGGTGCGCAGCAGGTCCCGGACGGCGCCGGTGGCGGGGGCGGGTGCGAGCGGGGCGCGCAGGTCGAGGGCGCGGGCGGCGGTGAGCAGTTCGACGGCGAGCACGGTGCGCAGTCCGTCGAGGGCGCGGCGCAGCTTGCGGGCCGCCGCCCAGCCCATCGACACGTGGTCCTCCTGCATGGCGCTGGTGGGGATGGAGTCGACGGAGGCGGGCGCGGCGAGCCGCTTGAGCTCGGCGACGACCCCGGCCTGCGTGTAGTGGGCGATCATGTGCCCGGAGTCGACGCCGGGGTCGTCGGCGAGGAACGCGGGCAGCCCGTGCGAGCGGGCCACGTCGAGCATCCGGTCGGTGCGGCGTTCGGCCATGCTCGCCACGTCGGCGAGCGGGATCGCCAGGTAGTCGAGGGCGTGCGCGAGCGGGGCGCCGTGGAAGTTGCCGTTGGACTCGACGCGGCCGTCGTCGAGGACGACGGGGTTGTCGATGGCGGCGGCGAGTTCCCGGTCGGCGACGGTCTCGGCGAAGGTGGCGGCGTCGGCGGCGGAGCCGTTCACCTGGGGTGCGCAGCGCAGCGAGTAGGCGTCCTGCACGCGGTTGCAGTCGGGGCCGCGGTGGCTGGCCACGATCTCGGATCCGGCGAGCAGCCGGTGGATCCGCGCGGCGGAGCGGGCCTGCCCCGGGTGCGGGCGCAGGGCGTGCAGGTCGGCGGCGAAGACCCGGTCGGTGCCCAGCAGCGCTTCGACGCTCATCGCGGCGGTGAGGTCGGCGACCTCCAGCAGGGCGGTGAGGTCGTGCAGCGCGAGCACCAGCATCCCGAGCATGCCGTCGGTGCCGTTGGTCAGCGACAGGCCTTCCTTCTCGGCGAGCACCACGGGTTCGATGCCCGCGTCGGCGAGCGCGGCCGCGGCGGGCCGGGTGGTGCCGTCCGGGTCGAGGACCTGCCCTTCGCCGGTGAGGGCGAGGGCGACGGCGGCGAGCGGCGCGAGGTCCCCGGAGCAGCCGAGGGAGCCGTGCTCGTGCACGACGGGCACGATGCCCGCGTTGAGCGCGGCGGCGAGGGCGCGGGCGGTACCGAGCCGGGCGCCGGTGCGGCCGGTGCTGATGGTGCGCAGCCGCAGCAGCATCAGGGCGCGCACCACTTCGGGTTCGACGGCGGGCCCGGCGCCTGCGGCGTGCGAGCGGACGAAGGACTGCTGCAGCGCGGTGCGCCGTTCGGCGGGGATGTGCCGGGTGGCGAGCGCGCCGAAGCCGGTGGAGACGCCGTAGGTGGGTTCGGCGGCGGCGGCGAGCGCGTCGATGTGCCCGCGGGTGGCGTCGATGGCGCGTTCGGTGTCGGGGTCGAGCTCGACGGCGGTGCCGCCGCGGGCGATGTCGACGACCTGCTGCCGGGTCAGCTCGCCGGCCACCAACTTGTGCACGTGTCGCATTCCTCCATGTCACACGGGTGCGGCGCGACGCAGAAGCCCGGTTAGTGTGGTTCCGTCTGGGATTCCAGACGCATGGCGGGAGGTCCGGGTGGGTGCCAGCAGCGAGGTGCCCGCGCTGCGGCGCGGGCTGGCGATCTTGACGGCGATGGCGGGCCGGGCGGCTCCGGTGTCGGCGGGCGCGCTGGCCCGGGAGCTGGGGTTGCCGCGGTCGACGACGTACCACCTGCTGGCGGAGCTGGTCGCCGCCGGTTTCGTGGTGCGCCTGCCGGAGGAGCGCCGGTTCGCGCTGGGGGTGGCGGCGTTCGAGCTGGGTTCGGCGTACCTGCGGGGTGATCCGCTGGAGCGGCTGGCGAGCCCGGTGCTGCGCAAGCTGGTGGACGAGGTCGGCTGCACCGCGCACCTGGGGGTGTTGCACGGCGGTGAGCTGCTGTACCTGGTGCAGGAGCGCCCGTCGCGGGCGCAGACGCTGGTCACCGAGGTGGGGGTGCGATTGCCCGCGCAGGTGACGGCGTCGGGGCGGGCGATGCTGGCGCACCTGCCCGCCGCGCAGGTGCGGGCGTCGTTCCCGGCGGGTTTCGCGCGCCGCACCGAGCGGGGTCCGCGGACGTTGCCGGAGTTGCGCCGCACGCTGGCCGCGGAGCGCCGCTTGGGCTGGGCGGTGGAGGACGGGCACGTGACGGGCGGGTTCGCTTCGGTGGCGTGCCCGGTGTTCGGCGCGGACCGGTGGCCTGCGGCGGCGATCAGCGTGACGTTCCGGCACGTGTGCGAACCGGCCGGGCGGGCGGGGTGCGGGGCGACGTGGCCGGAGCTGGCGGCGGCGGTGCGGCGGGCCGCCGCGGAGTTGAACGAGCGGCTCGGCGGCCGTCGCTGATCGGCGGGCCGGTGCCGCTCGCGGGCAGCGCCGGACAGCCTCGTGGGAGGGGACCGGACAGCCGAGTGCCCGGCCCTCCGGGACGGAGGACCGGGCACTTCTATCCCGCGGCGGAAAGTTCGAGCTATCAGCTCTCGTTGCCGACGCCGGTGACGGAGTCGGAGTCGCCGCCGTTGCCACCGTTGGAGGCGTCGCACGACCCCGAGCCCAGGACACCGAGGCCACAGACCAGGTTCAGGCCCACGCCACCGCTGCCACCGGCGCCGCCGTTGCCGGACTCGCTGGTGATCTCCGGGTCGTCGTGCCCGCCGGCGAACGCCGTCGCAGAACCGGCGCCGAGCATGGCCACGGCGACCGCGGTCGCACCAAGGAGGCGAGTAGAAGTGCGCATGCGAGATTCCCCTCGTTGCTGAATCGGATTCAACCGCCTCACCGAAGGAGGTCGAGGTTCGAGCCCCTCGGTGATCGGCGAGAAAACCATCGCATTGATCGCGGGCTACAGCACCTTCATTAGCGCCAAAGAGGGACGCCAATAACCCGTTCGAATCAATTTTCACCCGGCTCCGACCGATTTTCCGGCGGATGGCGGCTTGATTCACGATCACGTATCAGGATCAGCGAGATGTTCATTCCGTCTCCACTACCCGGATGGCGGCCGCTCGACCGATCCGGCGCCCGATTTCCGGGTGAGATCGAGTCGGCGAAACCGGGCCCGACCCGGGAACACTTCCACTGCGATCATTTGAATCGGCAATTTCGCCGGAGCGGGACGCCTGCGCACAGCGATGTGCCCGGCCCCCTCCGAGGAGGGGACCGGGCACATTCTTTCCCGCGGCGGAAAGTTCGAGCTATCAGCCCTCGGTGTTGCCGACGCCGGTCTCGGAGGCGGTGTCGCCGCCGTTGCCGCCCTCAGCGGCGGAGCACGAGCCCTGCCCCAGAATGCCGATGCCGCACAGCAGGTTCACACCGATGCCGCCACTGCCACCGGCGCCGCCGTGACCGGACTCGCTGCTGACCTCCGGCCCGTCGTCGTGCCCGCCGGCGAACGCCGTGGACGAGCCGGCGCCGAGCAGAGCCACGGCGGCCGCGGTCGCACCAAGGAGGCGAGTAGAAGTGCGCATGCGAGATTCTCCTCGTTGTTGCTGAATCGGATTCAACCGATCAACCAGCGGAGGACGATTTTCGAACCCCTCGGTGATCGGCGAGAAAACAATGGCACCGATCCGCGGCCGAAGCATCTCCAGTAGCGCAAAAGTGGGCGGGGTTCAACACCTCGGTTGGCGGCGTCACGCTCCGTGGACCGGTTGCTCGCACGATGCGGCGACACGGATCGACCCTGAAAGGTAATCATATTTCGCGGGGACTCGAAGCGGATCAGCCGGAACCGCCGCCCCCGGCACCGGTGGAACGCCACTCGGGACCGAATGCGCCCCACCCGTTTCAGGCCCCCACCGAGGCGACGAACTCCTTCGCGAGATCGGTGGGATTGGCCTTCTCCACTTCGAGCCGCCGGTTGAGCTCGGTGAGCTCTCCGGTGGTCAGCGCCCGCGACACCCGGTCGATCGCCGCGGCCTGCCGCGGGGTGAGCCTGCCCTCGCCGACCAGCGGCACCACGTGCTGGGCGGGGAACATGTCGCGGGTGTCCTGCAGCGGCACCAGGTCGTTCGCGGCGATCTGCGAGGACGTGGTGAACAGGTTCGCGACCTGCACGGTGTCCCCGGTGAGCGCTTCGACGGTGACCGTGCCCGCTTCGAGGTTGCGGATCTGCCGGAAGGTGCAGCCGTAGACCTCGGCGATGCGCTGCTCCCAGCGGGTCTTCCACTCGGCGGGGGCGCCGAGCACGAATTCGCCGCAGCGCGGCCCGAGGTCCTGCAACGTGCGGATGCCGGTGTCGGCGGTGCGGCGGGTCACGGTGAGCACGTCGGAGTCCTCGGCGGGGGCCTGCTCCAGGACGTCCAGGCCGGGCGGCAGCTTCCGCCGCAGCTCGTCGTAGACCTGCTGCGATTCGGTGGCCGGGTCGTTCTCGTCGACGTACTGCAGCAGGTTGCCGGTGTAGTCGGGCATCACCGACAGCTCGCCCTGGGCGACGGCGTTGACGTAGGTCTCGCGCGCGCCGATGCGGGGTTTGGTGTCGACCTCGGCACCGGTGCGCCGCAGCGCCTCCGCGTACACCTCCATCACGAGTTCGCTCTCGGTGAAGTCGGCGGAGCCGACGACCAGCGCCCCGTTCATACCGTCACCGGCCTGGAACGGGTCGCCACCGCAGCCCGCGACCCCGACCAACGCCAAGCCGGCCAGCGCCAGCGCTCCCCATCGCTTCACGGCGTGCTTCTTCCCGTCGCAGTGGACAACGTGTTCAGCCGGCATGCGTCGCGGCCGCGGGCGGGCCGGTGCGGATGCCGCGCGGCGTGACGGCCCGCGAGAGCCTGCTCAGCAGCACGTCGAGCAGCACCGCCAGCAGCCCGATGCACAGCGCCGCGGCGAGCGTCTGGCCGTAGTCGTAGGTCTTGATGCCTTCCAGCAGGATGCTGCCGAGCCCGCCCAGCCCCACGTAGGCGGCCACGGAGGCGGTGGCGACGACCTGCAGCATCGCGGTGCGCACCCCGCCGAACAGCAGCGGCGCCGCGTTCGGCAGCTCCACCTGCCACAGCTGCTGCATCGGGGTCATGCCCATGCCCTTGGCGGCGTCGCGCACCTCGGCGGGCACGCTCTGCACCCCGGCGTAGGCGCCGGAGAGCACCGCGGGGATCGCGAGGATCACCAGCCCGGTCAGCGTGGGCGCTTCACCGATGCCGCCGATGAGCACGAACAGGGTGACCAGGCCGAGCGTCGGCAGCGCCCGCAGCGAGTTGCCGAGCACGACGACGGTGGCGCCGCCGCGCCCGGTGTGCCCGATCCACAACCCGATGGGCATCGCGATGATCGAGGCGCACAGCACCGACAGCACGCAGTAGTACAGGTGCCTGCCGGTCTGGGCGAGCAGCCCGGTGGAGGAGAACCAGTGCTCCGGGTCGGACACCCAGGCGACCAGCTCGTTGATGATCATGTCAGCGTCCCCCCCGCGTTCGCCCGCAACCACGGGGTGCACAGCCTGCGCAGCGCCACGATCAGCAGATCCCCCACCATCGCCAGCGCCAGCGTGAGCACCACGCCGAGCAGGATCGGCGTCAGGTAGTCCCGCTGGAACCCGTCGGTGAACAACCGGCCGAGCCCGCCGATGCCGATCAGCGCGCCGACGCTGACGAGGCTGACGTTGCTGACCGAGGCGACCCGCAGCGAGGTGCTCAGCACCGGCAGCGCCAGCGGCACCTCGACGGCGAAGAACCGGCGCCGCGGCCGGTAGCCGAGGGCGGTGGCGGCGGTGACGACGTGCTCGGGCACCGAGTCGAGGCCTTCCATCACGGGCCGCACCAGCAGCGCCGCGTTGTAGATCGTCAGCGCGATGACCACGTTGATCGCCGCGGTCGCGCCGGTCCCGATCACCGCCGGGATGATCACGAACAGGGCCAGCGAGGGGATCGTGTAGAGCACGTTCATCGAGCCCAGCAGCACTCCGCGCAGCTTCGGCGCCCGCTGCGCGAGCCGCCCGGCGGGGACCGCCAGCAGCGCGCCCAGCACCAGCGGCACCAGCGCCAGGTAGATGTGCTGGCTGAGGGACTCCAGCACCACCTCGCGGTTGCTGGGGCTGGAGAAGTAGTGCACGAGCTCGTCGATCACGGCCGCTCCCCGCGCCCGGCCTCGATGACGTCGAGCACGTGCCGGGCGCCGACGACGCCGACGTACCCGCCGTCCTCGTCGACGACGACGCCGAGCCCGGACGGCGCGGACAGCGCCGCGTCCAGCGCGCCGCGCAGCGCCGTCCCGCGGGTGTGCAGCGAGCCGCCCGCGACGAGCACGTCCTCGGTGAGCGGTTCGCCCGCGGTGGTCCGCGGCGGCAGCCAGCCGCGCGGCCTGCGGTCCGCGTCGAGGACGAGCACCCAGTCGTCGCCGGTGGTCCCCGGGGTATCGCCGAGGGTGGCGGTGCCGATCTCGCCGGGTTCGATGCCGCCGCCGTCGGTGAACGACAGCCGCCGGTAGCCGCGGTCGCGCCCGATGAAGGAGGTCACGAAGTCGTCGGCGGGCCGGGCGAGCAGCTCGTCGGGCGCGGCGTACTGGGCGACGTGCCCGCCGGTGCGCAGCACCGCGACCTTCTCGCCGAGCTTCACCGCTTCGTCGATGTCGTGGGTGACGAACAGGACGGTCTTGCCGAGTTCGCCTTGCAGCCGCAGCAGTTCGTCCTGCAGCCCTTCGCGGACGACGGGGTCGACGGCGCTGAACGGTTCGTCCATCAGCAGCACCGGCGGGTCGGCGGCGAGGGCGCGCGCCACGCCGACGCGCTGCTGCTGGCCGCCGGAGAGCTGCGCCGGGTAGCGGTCGCCGAGCGAAGCGGGCAGCCCCACCAGATCCAGCAGCTCTTGAGCACGCCGCCGGGTGTCGCGGCGGGAACCGCGGAACAGCCTCGGCACGGTGGCGATGTTGTCCAGCACGGTGCGGTGCGGGAACAGCCCGGCCTGCTGGATGACGTAGCCGATGCCGCGGCGCAGCACCGCGGGGTCGGCGGCGCGCACGTCCCGCCCGTCGACGAGCACGGTGCCCGCGCTCGGGTCGATCATGCGGTTCACCATGCGCAGCAGAGTGGTCTTGCCGCAGCCGGAGGGCCCGACGAGCACGGTGATCGTGCCCGCTTCGACCGCCAGGTCCACGTCGTCGACCGCGACCGCGCCTCCGGGATATTCCTTGCGCACGGACCGGAACTCGATCAACCGAGCCCCCTCGGATCACCGACAGTCACTTGCCGACCGCCGCAAACCTGGCCGACCCTAACTCGAACGCCGGAACGATGCGATGATCCACGACTCCTGCGTGATCTTTTCCGCCGCTTCCAGCAGCCGCTTCCCACGATCCGGGAGATCTGCTACCCGGACGGCGAACCCGGCGGTTCCGGCACCCGTTCCGCCATCATCACCCGCACCCGCATCCCTCGGCGCGGCGAACGAGCGAGCGGCGGCCCGCGCGGGCCCGGCGCCGTCGTCCTACCGGCGGCGAGCAGTGAGCACCGGGCGGGCAGGACCACCCGCGCGCCGGTGCTCGTCGAGTTCGCGCAGGTGGGCGACGGGCGGCCCGTGGCGCCGGCCGGTGCCCGCGACCTCGTCCGGCCGGCGGAGGTTCCGCGCGGCCGTCCCGCGAACCGGTCGCCCGCGGCGGAGAACGCGCTCCCTCGGCGCGAAGCCCGCCGGGGTTCCGCCACCCGCACCCGAGCAGCGGACCCCGAGCGGGATCACCGATCGTTGGTCAGCGGCAAGGGGCCCGTTTCCAGCAGCGCCCGGAACTCCCTGGCCGGCATCGGCCGGGAGAACAGCCACCCCTGGTAGGCGTCCACCCCGACCCCGGACAGCACGTGGAACTGGGTCGCGGTCTCCACCCCTTCGGCGACGCACAGCCGTCCCATCGCGCGCGCCATGCCGACGACGGCCTGCGCGACGGCGAAGTCGGAGGGATCGCCGCCGACCCCGGCGACGAACCGCCGGTCCACCTTGATGATCTGCGCGGGCAGGTCCTTGAGCCGCGCCAGCGAGGAGTAGCCGGTGCCGAAGTCGTCGACCGCGAACCGGACGCCGCGCGCGACGAGCTCGCCCATCGCCTGCCGGGTGCGGGAGGGGAGGTCGACCAGCGCGGTCTCGACGAGTTCGAGCACCACCCGGTTCCAGTCCAGCCCGCATTCGGCGACGGTGTCGGCGACGACGTCGACGAAGTCGGCGCCGCCGGGCACGAGCCCGGCGAGGTTCACCGCGATCCCGACCTGGCGCCCGTTCGGCACCGGCCAGGTGGAGGCTTCGCGCAGCGCGGTGCGCAGCACCCACCGGTCCAGCTCGCGCAGCAGGTCGCCCTGCTCGGCGACGGGCAGGAACGCGTCGGGGCTGAGCAGCCCGCGGTCGGGGTGCGGCCAGCGCACCAGGGCCTCAGCGGTGAGCACGGTGCCGTCGGAGGCCACGACCGGCTGGTAGTGCAGCGTCAGCCCGTCGTTGTTCAGCGCTTCCCGCAGCTGCCCTTCGAGGTGCAGCTGCCGGTCGGCGGAGGCCATCAGCGCGGGGCTGGCCAGCGACACCTTGCCCGCACCGCGCCGCTTCGCCTCGAACATGGCGGCGTCGGCGAACCGCAGCAGGTCCTCGCCGCCGGAACCGCCGCCGCTGGGCACCGCGGCCCCGATGGACGCCGACACCCGGATCAGCTGCCCGTGCACCGGCACGGCGGTGCGCAGCAGCCCGGACACGCGGGTGGCGAGCGAGTCGAGCCCGCCGACGGCGGCGATGTCGGAGCAGATGATGAGGAACTCGTCGCCGGACAGCCGCGCCGCGGTGCAGCCCTCGGGCAGCCCGCCTTCGAGCCGGCGTGCCAGCGCCACCAAGAGCTCGTCGCCCGCGTCGTGGCCGAGGGAGTCGTTGACCCGCTTGAAGTTGTCGATGTCGCAGAACAGCACGGCGACGCCCGCCGGATCGCCGCTGCCGAGCAGCGTCCCCAGCAACTCCTTCACCGCGGCCCGGTTCGGCAGCCCGGTCAGGTCGTCGTGGGTGGCCTGGTAGCGCAGCGCCTCGGCGGCGCGGCGGCGTTCGGTGATGTCCTGGAACACCACGAGCCAGAACCGGGTGCCGTCGTCCTGCACGGACAGCGCGACGTGCAGCTCGCAGTACACGGGTTCGCCGTCGGAGCGGATCAGCAGCCGCTGCGGCACCTTCCGCCGCCCGGCGCGGGACGAGGCGCTCTCGTCGGAGGCGGCGCGCAGCCCCGAGTCCCGCTCGTCCGGGTGGGTCATCTGCCGCGCGCTCATCCCGCGCAGCTGCTCCAGCCGGTAGCCGAGCAGGTCGCACAGCGCGTCGTTGGCGTCGACGAGGTGCTCGTCCTGGTCGAACAGGCCGATGCCGACGGGGGTGACGGCGACCAGGTCGGTGAACCGCTGCGTGGAACGTTCGATGCGGGTCAGCGCGGTGCGCTGCTCGGTGACGTCCTGCGCGGTGCCGACGAGCACCATCCGCCCGTCGGGGTCGCGGATGGCGGTGCCGTGCGCGCGCAGGGTGCGGACGGCGCCGTCGCGGCGCACGAAGCGGTGCTCGACCTCGACGGGTTCGAACCGCTGGGACAGCCCGCGCCAGGCCTCGTCGACGCGGTCCCGGTCCTCGGGGTGCACGCCCTGCAGGTAGCTCTCGTAGCTGGTGGCTTCGCCGGGCTGGTGGCCGCAGATCTCGCGCATCATCTCGGACAGCTGGGTGATGCCGGTGGCGGCGTCCCACTCCCAGGTGCCGAGGCGGGCGGCGCGCTGCGCGTCGTGCAGCTTGCGGCGTTCGTCGCGCAGCTGCCGTTCGAGCAGCCGCTGCTCGGTGACGTCCTGCACGGTGCCTTCGATGCGTTCGACCCGGTCGGCGGCATCGCGCTCGACGCGGCCGGTGCAGAGGAACACCCGGTCGGTGTGGTCGCGCAGTTCGACCTCGACGAGCCTGCCGACGGGCGCGGCGCGCAGCCGGGCGCCGAACTCCTCGGCCTTCGGCTGGTCGTCGGGCCGCACGGCGACGACCATGTTGAGCCCGTCGAAGGCGTCCTCGGTGCCGCTGGCGTGGAAGAGCTCCTTGAGCACCGGGCTGTGGTACATCTGCCCGGTCTCGGGGTACACGCTCCAGCTGCCGACCTTCGCGATGCGCTGCGCCTCGATGAGCCGGGCGCGTTCGTCGGCGATCTCCGCGCCCGGCGGGGCGGCGTCCTCGGACAGCAGGTCGCGCACGTCCGTCAGCACGGTCACCCGCAGCGACGGGTCGCGCGGGGACGGCCAGCTCAGCACCCGCACCGCGACGTCGTGCGCGCCGCGCAGCAGCGACACGGAGCCGGCGCGCACCACGACCTCGCCGAGCCGCGAGCCGAGCAGCTCGGCATCGTCGGCGGCCCCGGCCAGCCGGACGGCTTGGCCGGTGACCTGCAGGATCGTGCCGTCCGCTGCGCTGAGCAGCGCGGGTGCGTCGGGTAATCCGGCGTCGTCGGGCGAGCCCGTCGCCGGTTCCGTCACGCCTCTCGCCCCGGTAGCGGGCGTTCCGTCAAACCGATCGGTCACCAGCACCCCTCCTGCGTAGCGGCCACGTTCACCGGGCACACGACCGAAGACCGACCTCCCGCACGTGATCGGCACCACAGCGAGTTACCGACCTGACCTTACCGGCACGGACTCCGCAGCGAACCGCTGGTCGCCCTTCGATCGACGCCACCCGCACGTGTGACGGCGGGCACCGGCGGCCATGACGCGAACGCCGCGGGACGTGCCCGCCGGACAGACCACTGGGGCGCACCGCGAACGATGCGCCCCAGTGGTCCGGATGTTCGATCTCCGCGGCCGGGCCGCGGGCCGCGGGGTCAGGCAGTGGCGACCCCGTCCGCGCGGGCCGCGGCGGCGACGGCGCTGATCACGGCGGGGGCGACCCGCGGGTCCAGCGGGCTCGGCACGATCTTGTCGGCGGCGAGTTCCTCGGCGACGACCTCGGCGATGGCCTCCGCGGCGGCGACCTTCATCCGGTCGGTGATCATCCGGGAGTTCTCCTGCAGCGCGCCCTTGAAGATGCCGGGGAACGCGAGCACGTTGTTGATCTGGTTCGGGAAGTCGCTGCGCCCGGTGGCCACGACCGCCGCGTGCCTGCGCGCGACGTCCGGGTGCACCTCCGGGTCCGGGTTCGACAGCGCGAACACGATCGCGTCGTCGGCCATCGTCGCGACCAGCTCCTCCGGGATCTGCCCGGCGGAGACGCCGATGAGCACGTCGGCCCCGTCGAGGGCGTTCTCCAGCCCGCCGGTGATGCCGCGCGGGTTGGTGTAGCCGAGCAGTTCTTCCTTGATGGGCGTGAGGTTGTCCCGCCCGGAGTGCAGCACGCCCCGCGAGTCCAGCACCACGATCTCGCCGACCCCGGCGGTGTGCAGGATCTTCGCGCACGCCACGCCCGCGGCGCCCGCACCGGAGATCACCACGCGCATGGTGGACATCTCGCGGCCAACGATCTTCGCGGCGTTGCGCAGCGCGGCGAGCACCACGACGGCGGTGCCGTGCTGGTCGTCGTGCATGACGGGGCAGTCGAGGGCCTCGATGAGGCGGCGCTCCAGCTCGAAGCAGCGCGGCGCCGCGACGTCCTCCAGGTTCACCGCACCGAACGAGGGGCGCAGCCGCACCATCGTCTCCACGATCTCGTCGACGTCGGTGGTGTCCAGGACCAGCGGGATCGAGTTGAGCCCGGCGAAGGTCTTGAACAGCGCCGACTTGCCCTCCATCACGGGCAGCGAGGCGCGCGGCCCGATGTCGCCGAGGCCGAGCACCGCGGTGCCGTCGCTGACCACGGCCACCAGGTTCTGCGTCCACGTGTAGCGGTCGGCGAGCGTCTCGTCGGCGGCGATGGCCCGGCTCACCTTGGCCACGCCGGGCGTGTAGGCGATCGACAGGTCGCGCGCGCTGTCCAGCGGCGCGGTCACGTCGACGCCGAGCTTGCCGCCCTCGTGCGCCTGGAAGATCTCGTCGTCGGTCAGTTCCGCGCCGCTCGCGGCGGGGGAAGTGCGATCGTTCACAGTGGTCACGGCGTCCCTCCTGTTGCCATGGCCTGCGAAATCCGAGCGATCCCGGATTCCGGAGCGAATGGGTGACGAACAGCCACCCGGCGACGCGCTCGTCAGGGCTCCCGGGCGGTACCGGTGTGCGACGGGCGTCGGGACGACCGGTGCCGGTTTCCCTGGTGCGGGAAAGCGAACCGGTGGACGCTGCGGTCCGGCCAGTCTGCCAGTGCGGGTTCCGCACTGTCAGCGACCAGGGTCACAGACTTGATCGAGCAGGTCGGGCGTCACGCGAGTGGTTTCCCGTCGGCAGTTCTCGGTGGCGCAATATTTCCCGATTTTCCGCGCGGGCTCGCGGGCCGGGCCCCGAGCGGCGTCCCGGACGGCCGGTGACGCCAGGCGCTTAGGCTGCGGATCGTGGAAATCCGCTCCTTCGACATCATCGGCGTGCACGCGTTCACCCCGAAGTCCTTCCCCGACCACCGCGGGCTGTTCGCGGCACCGTTCCAGGAGTCGGCGCTCGCCGAAGCCGTCGGCCACCCGCTGCGGGTGGCGCAGACCAACCACAGCGTCTCGGCGCGCGGCGTGATCCGCGGCGTGCACTTCGCGGACGTGCCGCCGGGGCAGGCGAAGTACGTGTACTGCCCGCGCGGCTCGATGATCGACGTGGTGGTGGACGTGCGGGTCGGTTCGCCGACGTTCGGCCGGTGGACGGCGGTGCGGCTGGATTCGGTGGAGTACCGGGCGCTGTACGTCGCCGAGGGGCTGGGGCACTCGTTCATCGCGCTGGAGGACGACACCGTGATGAGCTACCTGTGCTCCACCCCGTTCACGCCGTCCGCGGAGCACGGGATCAACCCGTTGGACCCGGAACTGGGACTGCCGTGGGCCGAGCACTTCGACGGGGAACCGGTGCTCTCGGACAAGGACCGCGCCGCGCCGACCTTGGCGGCGGCGGCCGATGCGGGCCTGCTGCCGGACTACGACGCCTGCCTGCGCCGCTACGCCGACCTCCGCGCCGCGGCGTGACCGGCAGGTCGCCCTGGCCGGGCGGCCAGGGCGACCGCCGGCTCAGAAGTCCTCGGCGAGGACGCGCTCCGCGTTGCGCTCGGCGAGCGCGGTGATCGTGACGAACGGGTTCACCCCGACGGAGCCGGGGATCAGCGACCCGTCGGTGACGTACAGGTTCCGGTGGCCGCGCACCCGCCCGTAGGCGTCGGTGGCGTCGCCGAGCACGCAGCCGCCCAGCGGGTGGTAGGTGAACCGGTTCTCGAACGCCCGCGTGTCCCCGAACAGGTCGTGCCGGTAGATCGTGCCGTTGGCCCGGTTGATCCGGTCGAACACGGCCTTCGCCGCGTCGATGGACGGTTGTCCCTGCGATTCGCGCCAGCGCAGCCGCGCCGAGTCGGTGGCCGCGTCGTACTCGATGCGCCCGCGCTCGGGGTTGCGGGTGATCGCCAGGTAGAGGCTCGCCCAGGTCTCGATGCCCGCGGGCACCGGCGCGATCTCGGCGAACACCGGGTTCTCCGGGTCGTGCCGGTTGTCGATGCCGAGCGCGGGCATGCCGGACTGCACGAGCCCGGTGGTGTCCCACGGGTGGTTGGCGCGGCCGAGCATCACGTTGCCGTTCGGGCCCCACTTCTCGCCGAGCTCGGCGGGCAGGTCCGGCAGCGCCCCGGTGTCGCGGGCGCGCAGCAGCAGTTCGGTGGTGCCGAGGCTGCCCGCGCCGAGGAACAGGTGCTCGCAGGAGATCTCGTCGGTGGCGCGGACCTCGCCGAGCTCGTCGATGCGTTCCGTGGTGAGCACGTAGCCGCCGTCGGCCTCCTGCCGGATGGAGGTGACGCGGGTGAGGGTCTGCAGCGTGACGTTGCCGGTGCCGAGCGCCGCGGGGATGTAGCTCTTGTCCAGGCTGCGCTTGCCGTGGTTGTTGCCGTAGATCACCTCGGAGGCCAGCGCGGACTTCGGGACCTCACCGGCGGCTTCCCGGCGCATGTAGTCGAAGTCGTAGACGTTCGGCACGAAGGTGGTGCCGAATCCGGCGCGTTCGGCGTGCCTGCGGGACAGCCGCGCGTAGCCGTAGCAGTCGGCGTCCTCGAACCAGCCGGGGTCCGGGGAGTTGGCGCCGAGCATCCGGTTCGCCAGCGGGTAGTACCGCCGGTACATCGGCTCCGGGTCCACGCCGGGCAGGATGCGCGCGAAGTCGTCCCGTTCGGGGGTGACGGCCATGCCGCCGTTGACGAGGGATCCGCCGCCGACGCCGCGGCCGACGTAGACGTCCATCTCGTCGTAGTGCATCCGGTCGAGCACGCCCGCGTAGGGCTTGACGTCCCGGTTCACCAGGTCGAGCCACAGGATGCTGGCCAGCGGTGCTTCGGTGCGGGTGCGGAACCAGGTGCTGCGGTGGTCGGGCTGCAGCATGTCGCAGAAGATCGATCCGTCGGAGCCCGCGGTGTCCCAGAGCCTGCCCATCTCCAGCATCAGCGTGGGCACGCCCGCGGAGCCGAGGCGCAGCGCGGTGGTGGCCGCGCCGTAGCCGGAGCCGATCACCACGGCGGGAACGGTGGTGCGCCGGCCGGCGGCGGCCGCGCCGCGGGTGGAGATGGTGGTGAGGCCGAGGGCGGCGGCCGCGTTGAGCGCGGTGAGGCCGAGCATGCGCCTGCGGGAGAGGGTCATGACGCTGGATGGTGCAACGCGCACGCACAGTTGTGAACCCTGTTCACGTAAACGATGCAAACAACGTGAACAGGTATCACTTCAGCGGATGCGCCGTGGCTTCGGCCACAGCCGCCACGCCACCACGCCGAGCACCGCCGCAGGCCCCAGCTCCCGCGAATCCGTCGAACCGAACGCGTTGTCCCCCACCACGTGCCACCCGGCGCCCTCCCGGCGCACCGCCCGCTTCACCGACAGCTGCGCAGGTCGCGACGCCCATCGCACCAGCACCACATCACCCGCCCGGGCGGTCGCGCGCGTCCGCACCACCACCACGTCCCCGTCGCGCAGCGCGGGCACCATCGACGCCCCGCGCACCAGCACCCGGCGCCACCGCCACCGATCCAGCCCGGACACCCGTCCCACCTCCGGTCGAGAGCACCCCCGCAGCGGTCCCTCCGGGAAGACGCACGAGATCGTCGCGAGTAGGGTCACGCACGTCGGAGCATTCACTGTCAGGGAGGAATGATGGGTCTACTGTCCCGTATCCTCAGCCCGCGCCTGGAAGCCACCGCGCACTGCGACCTGCCGTGCGGGGTCTACGACCCGGCACAGGCGCGGATCGAGGCTGAGTCCGTCAAGGCCGTGCAGGAGAAGTACCAGAACAACGAGGACTTCGAGTTCCGCACTCGCGCGATCATCATCGCCGAGCAGCGCTCCGAGCTCGTCAAGCACCACCTGTGGGTGCTGTGGACTGACTACTTCAAGCCGCCGCACTTCGAGAAGTACCCGCAGCTGCACGAGCTGGTCAACAAGGCCACCAAGGCCGCTGGGGCGACCGGCACCAAGGGTTCGATGGACCCGGCCAAGGGCCAGGAGCTGCTGGACTACATCGCGGAGATCGAGAAGATCTTCTGGGAGACCAAGCAGGGCTGAGCTCGCTTCGCCGGAACGGCGCCACCGCAGCGGCAACACCGCGCGGCGGCGCCGTTCTCGCGTCCGGGGTCGTTCTCGCGTCCGGCACCGCTCCCGCATCCCGCATCCCGCATCCGGCATCCGAGCACCCCGAGCGCGGTGTCGCGGCGGGCGGCGGACGTCCAGCCGCCTAAACTGCGTCGCGTGGCGGAATCCGGAGAGCGCAAGGTCTTCCTGCTGCGGCACGGCGAGACGGAGTGGTCCAGCAGCGGCAAGCACACCGGGCGCACCGACGTCCCGCTCACCACGCGCGGCGAGCAGCTCGCCGTCGCCGCCGGCCGCACCCTCGCCGAGCTGCGCGGCGAGGCACCGCTGACCGCGTTCGCCAGCCCGCGCGGCCGCGCGCGGCGCACCGCCGAGCTCGCCGGGCTCACCCCCGAGGTCGAACCGCTGCTGGCCGAGTGGGACTACGGCGACTACGAGGGACGCACCACCCCGGAGATCCGCCGGGAGGTTCCGGAGTGGACGGTGTGGACGCACCCCTGCCCCGGCGGCGAATCCGCCGCCGACGTCACCGCCCGCGCCGACGCGCTGCTCGACCGCATCGCGACCGCGCCCGCCGGGGACGTGCTGCTCGCCGGGCACGGGCACTTCAGCCGGGCGCTGATCGCCCGCTGGCTCGGCCTGCCGGTCACCGAGGGCGTTCGGTTCGCCCTCGACCCGGCCGGGATCACCGTGCTCGGGCACGAGCGCGGCGTCCCCCAGCTCGAACGCTCCAACGTGCCCGCTCCGGTCCGATAGCGAAGGAACAGCAATGTCGCAGCACGTCATCCGCCGGGTGATCGAGTCCGACGTCCCCGCGGTGGTGTCGCTGGTGCACGCGCTCGCCGAGTACGAGAAGGCGGCCGAGGAGTGCCACCTCACCGAGCCCGACCTGCACCGCGCGCTGTTCGGGGCGGACCCGGCGCTGTTCGGGCACGTCGCCGAGGTGGACGGCGAGGTGGTGGGCTTCGCCCTGTGGTTCCTGAACTTCTCCACCTGGGAAGGCCGCCACGGCATCTACCTGGAGGACCTGTTCGTGCTGCCCGAGCGGCGCGGTTCGGGCCTCGGCAAGGCACTGCTGCGCACGCTCGCGCAGGAGTGCGTGGCGCGCGGCTACGCCCGGCTGGAGTGGTGGGTGCTGGACTGGAACACCCCTGCCATCGAGTTCTACGAGTCGGTCGGCGCGCGCGGCATGGACGAGTGGACGGTGCACCGCCTCACCGGCGACGCGCTGCGCGAGTTCGGCGCCTGACGCGAGGCCTGCCATCCCGCGCGGGACACCGGCGGGTGACACCCGATCCAGCGGTTCCGATCACCGTTCCCGGTCGAGGCGTTCAGCGCCGCCGTGCGCCGCGCGGCACGTCCCGCGCACGCGAAGGCTCCAGCGGCGGCCCGCTCGCCGCGCTCCGGCGGGCTCAGCGCCCGGAGCGCGGCGGCGAGCAGGCCGGGCCGGGGTCGATCAGCTCTCGCCGGAGCCGCCGCCGTTGAGCGGCCGCCCGTACAGCGACCACACCCGGCCCTGCCGGTTGAACATCAGCCACAGCACCGCCACCGCGGGCACCGCGATCGCGAACCCGATCAGCGGCTGCTTCGACGGCCCGATCGCGTACCAGGCGATGCCCAGCAGGATCAGCTGCAGCAGCAGCGCGGGCGTGCGCGCCCAGTGCCTGCCCTGCCACATGCCGACGCCCGCGGCGAGCACGGCCAGCGAGATGATGCCGAAGTACCCGGCTTCGGCGAACGTGTCGGTGCGGTCCAGCGTGTTCACCCCGCCGAGGTCGGGGGCGCCGGTGCGCACCAGCAGCGCGACGACGAAGGCGAGTCCCGCCACCGCTTCGGCGATGGTGAGGACGGCGGCGATGCGCACGGTGCGCGGAGGAGCGGAGGGCGGCACGGCGGCATCGCCTTTCGGACTCGACGGAATGCGGTGCAGGTCACACTCGACCCGGGGGAGCCGAGCACCGGCCCCTACCACTGATCGTGACTCTGCGTATGCGCTTTCCAGGGTAATACCGCCCGAACGCCGCATGGCTCGGGCCGGGTGCGAGCGCGAAGATCGTGCCATGGCAGCAGCGGTGGTCGTGGGCAACGGGGTGTCCCACCGAGCAGCGCGACGACCTGCCCGATCCGGTCAGCGGCGCGGGCGCGCTCCGGGGTTGTGCGCCCACGCCGAACCGGTACCGATGGTCGACGACCGTGCCCGCACGGGCGCACCACTAGGCGGAGCAGGCGCGACGCGCCCGGCCCGCGAGGTGTCTCAGCCCGCCGCCGGTCGAGTCGACCGGGACCGCAGCGTCCCGCTCCGCCCCACGTCGCCGACCGGGAGAGGAGCAGCGACTCGATCGAGCCGAACCTGACCGACGGGCCGCACCCCGCGAAGCCGCGGGAACGCCTCCCCTAAGCTGCAGGTCGTGCGCGCCGTGCTCGTCGTCAATCCGCAGGCGACCTCGACCACCGCCGCCGGGCGGGACGTGGTGGCCCACGCCTTGGCCGACGTCGTGAAGCTCGAGGTCGCCCAGACCCGGTACCGGGGCCACGCAGGCGAGGTCGCCCGAGCCGCGGCCGCCGAAGGCGTGGACCTGGTCATCGCGCACGGCGGGGACGGCACGGTCAACGAGGTCGTCAACGGACTGCTCGCCGATCCGAGCCCGGAGCACGGGCGGCCCACCCTCGGCGTCGTGCCGGGCGGTTCGGCGAACGTGTTCGCGCGGGCCCTGGGCCTGCCGAAGGACCCGATCGAGGCGACGCACCGGTTGTTGCAGGCCATCGCCACCGACAGCAGCAGGCTGGTCGGGCTCGGCAGGGCCAACGACCGCTGGTTCACCTTCAACGCGGGCGTCGGCTGGGACGCCGACGTGGTCGCCGAGGTCGACCAGCTGCGCGGCCACGGCCGCGACGTCACCCCCGCCCTCTACGCCCGCACCGCGCTGAACTGCTACTTCCGCATGTCGCGGCGAGAACCGATGATCACCGTGCAGGTCGGCGACGAGGAGCCGGTCACCGGGCTGCACACCGCGTTCGTGGCCAACACCGACCCGTGGACCTACCTGGGATCGCGGCCGATGCGGATGAATCCGGACACCACGTTCGACACCGGACTCGGCGTGTTCTCGCTGCGCGACATGAACGCTTACGTTGTGTTGCGCTACATCGCGCAGATGCTCCGCGGTAGTGCGAAACCACACGGAAGAAACGCGCTTCGGCGTGCCGATGTCGGGCACATCCACGTAGCCTGTCAGGAGCCGTTGCGTCTGCAGGTCGACGGCGACAACCTCGGCGAGCGTTCGGTCATCGAGTTCGTGTCCGTGCCGGACGCCCTGCGGGTCGCTGTATAACCTTCTCGTAACGGAGCCCGATCGCTGATCGACGGCCCCGCCCCTGACCAGCGATCATTCGAAACCCCTGGTCACGAGACATCGATCTTTCAGGTGAGTTGGCTCACGGCACGAGATCGAACTCTTGACATCACGGCAGTTCGTGAAAGCATTCACAAGCACACGGACTCCGTGAAAGCATTCACAAACACCCCGAACGAACTACCGGCGCGTCACGTGCGCGCCTAGCGAGGAGCAAGGAATCATGGACTGGCGCCACGATGCGGTTTGCCGTGACGAGGACCCGGAGCTGTTCTTCCCCGTTGGGAACAGCGGTCCTGCGCTGCTGCAGATCGCCGAGGCGAAAGCCGTGTGCCGGCGTTGCCCGGTTGCCTCCGAGTGCCTGGCGTGGGCACTGGAGAGCGGTCAGGACGCCGGTGTCTGGGGCGGTATGAGCGAGGACGAGCGGCGTGCCCTCAAGCGTCGCAGCTCGCGGACTCGGGCGGCTCGCACCAACGCCTGAGCAGCGGACCTGCTCGCAGCGTAGTGGGTCGGCCGGTGGGCATCCCGGCCGACCCCGCGCAAACCCCCCGGGCGACCCGACACGGCGGTCGCGAAGAAAACTGCACATCCCCGACGAGAACCGGGGTCGATCAGCGTCGATGCCGGTCAGCGGCCACCCCCAAGGCGCACTGACCGAGCGGACCGACCCCAGGTGAGCCACCCCGCAATCGGGCTCACCGACCTCATCGACGCGCTTGCGGCGTCAGGCGCTCAGCGGCGGTACTTCAACGGAACCCGCAACACCGCTTCCGTTCCCCGCTGTCGGCCCCGACCGCGCAAGCTCAACGAACCCCGCAGTTCAGACTCGACGAGGGTTCGCACGATCTGCAGGCCGAGACGTTCGGCGCGCTCCAGGGAGAAGCCCTTCGGCAGTCCCTGACCGTCATCCGAGATGACGACGTCGAGCCAGCGCGCCGAACGCTCCGCCTGCACCACGACCTCCCCGCCGGTGCCTTCCGGGAACGCGTGCTCGAACGCGTTCTGCACCAGTTCGGTCAGCACCATCACCAGCGGCGTGGCCAACTCGGCCGACACCACCCCGAACCGGCCTTCCCGGCTCACCTTCACCCCGGTCTCGGCCACCGCGACATCGCTCATCATCGGGATCACCCGGTCCACGACGTCGTCCAGGTCGACGCGCTCGTCCACCGACATCGACAGCGTCTCGTGCACCAGCGCGATCGAGGTGACCCGCCGCACCGATTCGTCCAGCGCCAGCCGCGCCTCCGAGTTGCCGGTCCGCCGCGACTGGAGCCGCAGCAGCGCCGCCACCGTCTGCAGGTTGTTCTTCACCCGGTGGTGGATCTCGCGGATCGTGGCGTCCTTCGACATCAACGCCCGGTCCCGGCGCTTCACCTCGGTCACGTCCCGGACCAGCACCAACGCGCCCGCGACCTGGCCGCGCGGCTGCAGCGGCAACGCGCGGAACAGCACCGTCGCGCCCTTCGCCTCCGCTTCCATGCGCATGCTCGGCTCACCGGACACCGCGCGGCGCACCCGCTGCGCCACCTCGTCGGCGTCGAACGGATCGGACAGCAACGACCGGGTCAGCGGCGCCAGCTGCACCCCGACGAGATCCGCGGCGTGCCCCATCCGGTGGTACGCCGACAGCGCGTTCGGACTGGCGAACACGACCGTGCCGGACGCGTCCACCCGGACCAGGCCATCGCCGACGCGCGGACTGGTGTGCACGTCCGGCGCGGGCTCCGGGGTGGGGAACGTGCCGTCGGCGATCATCTGGCACAGGTCGGCGGCACTGCCCAGGTAGGAGATCTCCAGCGGGCTCGGCACCCGCGGCACCGCCAAGTTCGTGTCCCGGCTCAGCACCGCGACGATCTCCTGCTCCAGCTTCACCGGGATCGTCTCGCGGCGCACCGGCACGCCCAGGTGCCAGCGCGGGTCCTCCTCCCGGCAGATCCGACCCTCCAGCGCGGCGCGCCGCAGCTGCGGGTGCTCCTCCGGGGTGACCTCGGTGGAGACCACGTCCTCCGGGTGCGCGGTCGGCGCCGTCGTCGGCCGGGCCTGCGCCACGCACAGGAACCGGTCCTCAGTGGCACCTTCCGGGCCGATCGGGACCCACAGCAGGAAATCGGCGAACGACAGGTCCGACAGCAGCTGCCACTCCGCGACGACCAGCTGGAGGTGGTCGGCGGCGGCCCCGGACAACCCGGTGTGCTCGGCCAGCAGGTCACTCAGCGTCGACAAGGCGCTCCTTCGGTCCGAACTCGGCGACCGCCGAGGGGGATCGCCCGCACGGCACCGCCCCCGGCGGCCGCGACCACCGGCTCGGCGCGAACCCCTTCGAGCACGAGTTCCCCTCCACGACGGGTTTCGTCAAGGAAACCACGCGCCGGGCCACCCCACGGGCCCGGGTGGCGCACGTGCGAGACTGGACAGCCAGAACTCCGCAAGGAACCAAACCCCGCCCACGGCCGGCCCGGCCGGAGCGCGGGACGACGTGAGGGAGGGGTCATGGGAAAGCGTTCCCGCAAGAAGAAGGACCGGCGCAAGAACAAGGCCAACCACGGCAAGCGCCCCAACGGCAGCTGACGTGACGGTGCGCTCCGCGCGCCGCACGCATGCGAGAGCCCCGGACCGGTGTGGTCCGGGGCTCTTCTGCGTCTCACGGCCGATGCGTCTCACGGCCGATGCGTCTCGCGGCGGGCCGGTCGCGGTGCGGCTACTCGGGCGCGGAGGTCCGCTTCTTGGCCCGCACCTCGACCGAGGTGCCGTCCGGCCCGCGCTCGACCGTCACGTCCGCCTGCCGCAGCACCGTCTCGCGGATCGAGCTGCGCAACCGCTCCCGCAGGTCCGAGGGGGCGTGCTCGCCGCCGCACTTGCGGTGCAGCAGCTCCTTGAGGTGCTCCTCCAGGCCGTAGTGCTCCAGGCAGCTCCCGCACTCGTCCAAGTGCTCCTGCAGCGCCGCGCGCCGGTCCTTGTTGCACTCGTTGTCCAGGAACAGCCACACCTCGGCGAGCACGTCCTCGCAGGACGCCTCGTCATGTTCGCAGGTCACGAGGTGCTCACCTCCTGCTTTTTCTCCCTGAGAAAGCCGCGGTCGCGCGCCACGTCGGTCAGCATGTCGCGCAGCTGCCGACGACCGCGGTGCAGCCGCGACATCACCGTACCGATGGGCGTCCCCATGATCTCGGCGATCTCCTTGTAGGCGAAGCCTTCCACATCGGCCAAGTAGACGACCATGCGGAACTCCTCCGCCAGCTGCTGCAGCGCGTTCTTCACGTCGGAGTCCGGCAGCCGGTCCAACGCCTCCACTTCGGCCGAGCGCAGCCCGGTCGAGGTGTGGTTCTCGGCCTGGGCGAGCTGCCAATCGGCGATCTCGTCCGTCGGCTGCTGCTGCGGCTGCCGCTGCCGCTTGCGGTAACCGTTGATGTAGGTGTTGGTGAGGATGCGGTACAGCCACGCCTTCAGGTTCGTGCCCTGCTTGAACGACTTGAACGCCGAGTAGGCCTTCAGGTACGTCTCCTGCACGAGGTCCTCGGCGTCCGGCGCGTTGCGCGTCATCCGCAGCGCCGCGCCGTAGAGCTGGTCGAGCAGCGGCATCGCGTCCCGCTCGAAGCGGGCCATGCGCTGCTGATCGGTCTCCTCGACCTGCTCGGGCTCGGCCGCCGCGGCGGTGCCGTCGGCGGTCTCCGCCGTGCCGGGTTGCTCCGGGGTGTTGACCACCGGGTTCCTTTCCCGCCGCCAGGACGAGGTGGCTGCTGGCGACGAACCCATGCCGTCCTGCGCATGGACCCACTTCGAGGATACCCGTCCGATGCCCCGCTCACCTGCACCAGAGCTCTCGGGCAGGTCCCGCTGCCGTTCGAGTAAGCACGTGTTCGTCAACTCGGTCACGGCCGGTGCAACGCGGTGCGGACGGCGGGTATTCCTGCCCTAAGGTCGACCGCATGGCAGGCAGGGGAACACCGGCGACCGCACTGCTGGACCGGCATCGGATCGAGCACCGGGTGCACGCGTACGAGCACGACCCCCGCGCGGAGTCCTTCGGCGCGGAAGCGGCCGATGCGCTGGGACGACCACCGGAGCAGGTGTTCAAGACGCTGGTCGCCGAGGTCGACGGGGCGCTGGCCGTCGGGGTGGTGCCGGTGACCGGCCAGCTCGACCTCAAGGCGCTGGCCGCGGCGCGCGGCGGGAAGAAGGCGAAGCTCGCCGACATGGCGGCCGCCGAGCGCGCCACCGGTTACGTGGCGGGCGGCATCTCCCCGCTCGGGCAGAAGAAGCGGCTGCCGGTGGTGGTCGACTCCTCCGCGGAGGCGTTCGACACGATCTTCTGCAGCGCCGGACGGCGCGGCCTGGAGATCGAGCTCGCCGCGGCCGACCTGGTCCGGCTGCTGGGCGCGCAGGTCGCCGACATCGCCGGGTGACGGCGGGCCTGCTCAGTCGAGCGGCCGCAGGACCCGGGTGAGCCACTCGTCGACGGCGCGGAACACGGCGTCCACGTCGGCCTTCAACGAGTGGTCGCCCGCGACGAGCACCACGTCGCGCCGGTGCGCGGGCTCGGGCCTGCCGAACGCGTCCCGCTCGCCCTGCACCACCAGCACCGGAACGTCGACGGCGGCGAGCTCCGCCGCCCGCGACTTCTCCGGCTTGCCCGGCGGGTGCAGCGGGAATGCCAGGCACAGCACCGCGGACGCGGCACCCGCCTCGGCGGTGCGGCACGCCACCCGCGCCCCGGACGAGCGGCCCCCGAACAGCAACGGCAGGTCCGGGAACCAGCGCTCCCCCAGGTCTTCGGCGACGGCCAGCCACGCAGCGTCGAGCTGCTTCGCGGGCGCGGGCGCCTTCCGGCCCGCCACCCGGTAGGGCTGCTCGACCAGCGCCACGTGCACACCGGCGTCGGTGGCGGCGCGGGTCGCGGCCACCAGGTCCGGCGCGGCGATGCCACCGCCCGCGCCGTGCCCGAGCACGAGCGCCGCCCGGCCCTGCTCGGCGCAGTGCAGTTCGGCCGCGGCAGGCCCGTGCGGGGTGTCGATCTGCACTCTGGTCATTCGAACAGCGCCCCCTGCTCGGCGGGCGCGGGCACCGGTTCGGCCGGTTCCAGCAGGCCCGGGTGGTTGTTGCGCATGTTGTTCACCTCGGTGGACACCGTGGTCAGGTCCAGCTCGGCGAGCAGCCGCGGGTCCGGGTCGAGCAGCGGTCGCGGATCGATGCGCTCCGGGTCCAGCCAGTCGTCCCACTTGTCCGCGGGCAGCACCAGCGGCATCCGGTGGTGCACCCCCGCCAGCTCGCCGACCGCGCCGGTGGTGACGACGGCGCAGGTCACCAGGGGCGCCGAGGTGTTCTGCGGCGACCACCACGCGGAGAACACCGCGGCCATCGCGAGGCTGTCCCCGCCGCGGTGCGCGCACAGGTACGGCTGCTTCCGCCCGTCCCCCGGCCGCCACTCGTACCAGCCGGTCGCGGGCATCAGGCAGCGGCGGCGGGCCGCGGATTCGGCGTAGGCGGGCTTGCCGGTGATCGTCTCAGCCCGCGCGTTGATCATCGGCGGGCCGCCGGCCGGGTCCTTCGCCCAGGTCGGCACGAGGCCCCAGCGCACCGGCCGCACGCTGCGCTCGGCGCCGCGGCGCACCACGATCGGCACCGTCTTGGTGGGCGTGACGTTGTAGTCCGGGCCGAGCAGCCCTTCCGAGCGGTCCACGGCGTCGAACTCGGCGGCCAGCGCCGCCGGGTCGCGCCGCACCGCGTAGCGACCGCACATCAGCACTCACCCCGCGTCCCGAGCATGATCCAACGCTACCGCCGGGTCCGGGTCGGCCTGCGGGGCGATGAGCTCGGCGCCGTTGTGCCGCACGTCGTTCACCGCTGAGGACACCGGCCGCAGCTCCAACGCCGCCACCAGGTCCGGCGAGGGTTCGAGCAGCCCGGACGCGTCGTGCCGCTCGGGGTCGAGCCAGTCCTCCCACGCGTCCGCGGGCAGCACCAGCGGCATCCGGTCGTGCACCTCGGCGAGCGCGCCGATGGCCGCGGTGGTCAGCACCGAGCAGGTCACCAGCGGCGGGGCGCCCTCCGGCGCGGCCGGGTCGTGCCAGGTCTCCCACAGCCCGGCCAGCGCCAGGCTCGCCCCGTCCGGGGAGGTCATGAAGTAGGGCTGCTTGCGGTCGCCGTCGCGCTTCCACTCGTACCAGCCGTCGGCGGGCAGCAGGCAGCGCCGGTACTTCGCGGCGGCGCGGAACGCGGGCTTCGCGGTGACCGTCTCCGCCTTCGCGTTGATCATGCGGTTGCCGATCTTCGGGTCCTTCGCCCACTTCGGCACCAGTCCCCAGCGCATCGTCCGCAGCCTGCGCTCCGGCTCGCCCTCGCGGTGCCGCGCCACCACGGCCGGCACCTGCTTGGTCGGCGCCACGTTGTAGTCGGCGCCGCCGGAACCACCGATCCGGTCGTCGGCGGCGAACTCGGCCGCCAGCGCCGCCGGGTCCTTCGTGGAGGCGTACCTGCCGCACACGTCCTGGTCACCTCCACCGTCGCCGCCGGACGGGGCTCGCGCCGCGCCCGGGCCCATCGTCGCAGCACCCACCGACGACGTCGAACTCCTCGGGTCCGGCCCCGTACGGTTGAGCAGGGACGAATGCGGGATCATGGGGGCATGACGCAGCTCTGGCCCGCACCGGTCGCCGCAGGCCCGGTCCGCGCGACGGTCCCCGTCCCCGGCTCCAAGTCGATCACCAACCGGGCGTTGGTGCTCGCCGCGCTCGCCGACGGGCCGTCCACGCTGCGCGGGCCGTTGCGCAGCAGGGACACCGAGCTGATGGCGGCGGCGCTGCGCTCCCTCGGCACCGGCGTGCGGGACGGCGCCGACGGCGCGTGGCTGGTCGAACCGGGCGAGCTGCGCGCCCCCGCCAGCGTGGACTGCGGCCTCGCCGGGACCGTGATGCGGTTCCTGCCGCCGCTCGCCGCGCTCGCCGAAGGACCGGTGTCCTTCGACGGCGACCCGCACGCGCGGAACCGGCCGCTGGACACGGTGCTCGACGCGCTGCGCGAGCTCGGCGCCGACATCACCGGCGCATCGCTGCCGTTCGAACTGCGCGGCACCGGGTCGCTGCCCGGCGGACGGGTCACCATCGACGCCTCCGCGTCCTCCCAATTCGTCTCCGGGCTGCTGCTGTCCGCGCCCCGGTTCGAGCAGGGCGTGACCGTGCTGCACGACGGGCCGCCGGTGCCGTCGCTGCCGCACATCGACATGACCGTGGCGATGCTGCGGGACGCGGGCGTCGAGGTCGACGACCAGCGCCGCGACACCTGGCAGGTCTCCCCCGGCCCGATCCGGGCGCTGGACCTGGCCGTCGAACCGGACCTGTCCAACGCCACCCCGTTCCTCGCGGCCGCCGCGGCCACCGCCGGCGAGGTCACCGTGCCGGGCTGGCCCGCGACGACGACGCAGGCGGGCGACGCGTTCCGGGACATCCTCACCTCGATGGGCGCCGAGGTCGCGCTGCACGCGGACGGGCTCACCGCCACCGGACCGGACCGGCTGCGGCCGGTGGACGTCGACCTGCACGAGGTCGGCGAGCTCGCCCCCACCGTCGCCGCGCTCGCCGCACTCGCCGACGGCCCGTCGCGGTTGCACGGCATCGCGCACCTGCGCGGGCACGAGACCGACCGGCTCGCCGCGCTGGAACGGGAGATCACCGGCCTCGGCGGGGACGTCGAGCAGACCACCGACGGCCTGCTGATCCGGCCCCGCCCGCTGCACGGCGGCACCTGGCACACCTACGCCGACCACCGGATGGCCACCGCGGGCGCCATCCTCGGCCTGCGCGTCCCGGACGTCGAAGTGGAGGACGTCGCCACCACCCGCAAGACCATCCCCGACTTCCCGGGGATGTGGGCGGCGATGCTGGAGCCGGTGGCCTGATGGGCCGCCGCGGCTGGCGAGACCTGGACGAATCCGATGTGCGGGTGCGCCCCGGACGCGGCACCCGGCCGCGCAGCAAGCGCCGCCCGGAGCACGCCGACGCCGCCCACGCGATGGTCGTGGCCGTGGACCGCGGCCGGTGGACCTGCGCGCTCGAAGGCGACCCGGACCGGCTGGTCACCTCGATGCGCGCCCGCGAACTGGGCCGCACCCCGGTCGTCGTCGGCGACCAGGTGGAGCTCGTCGGGGACACCTCGGGGCGCGCCGACACGCTCGCCCGGATCGTGCGGGTCGCCGACCGCAGCAGCGTGCTGCGCCGCACCGCCGACGACACCGACCCGTACGAGCGGATCGTGGTCGCCAACGCGCAGCGGCTCATCATCGTCGCCTCGCTCGCCGACCCGCCGCCGCGGACCGGGCTGATCGACCGCTGCCTGGTCGCCGCCTACGCGGGCGGGCTCACCCCCGTGCTGTGCCTGACCAAATCCGACCTGGCCACGCCCGACGAGGTGCTGGCCACCTACTCGGCGCTGCCGCTGCCGATCGTCGTCACCAACATGCACGAGCTGCACGAGAACCTGTCCACCCAGCTTGACGGCCGGGTGTGCGCCCTGGTCGGGCACTCCGGCGTCGGCAAGTCCACGCTGGTGAACACGCTGGTGCCGCACGCCGAACGCGCCACCGGCGAGGTCAGCGGTGTCGGCAAGGGCAGGCACACCTCGACCTCCGCGGTGGCCCTGCCGCTGCCCGCCGGGGGCTGGGTCGTCGACACCCCCGGCATCCGCTCGTTCGGGCTCGCGCACGTCACCGCCGACGACCTGATCAGCGCGTTCACCGGATTCGCCGAAGCCGCCGAGGAATGCCCGTCGAACTGCGGCCACCTCGGCGGCGGCGAGGACCCCGAGTGCCACCTCGACACCTACGCCGCTTCCGGCTCGGGCCGCGCCGAACAGCTGGGCTCGCTGCGGCGGCTGCTGCGCTCCCGCGCAGGCCGCGACGAAGCCTGACTTCTTGTCTCGTCCGCTTCTGCTGCGAGTCGGGGGTGGGTGGCGGAACCTCGGCGGTTCCCTCGCTGCGGGATCGATTTCACAGGTGCCTCCGCCACAGGAGAAATCGCTGTCCTCGCGAGGAAACCGCTGAGAACCCGCGGCGGTTCCGGTGTCTTTGGTGGTCGTCAGCTCTGCGGCTGCGCCGCTGACAGGACGGGACGGTGCTGGAGTCGGGGGTGCAGGTCGGGCGCACTCGGGTGGGTGGTGCTCGCGGTGCTCGGATCGGGTCACCTGGTCGGTGGAAACCGTTGCGGCCGAACGGGAATCCCGGGGAAAGCCGACAGCCCGCGGAAACCTCGACGACTCGAACGGCACCTGTGCGCGTCGCATCGCGTTGCTAGCGTCGAACGCGGCCGTCGTCCCCCGACGAGGAGCTCGACCATGCCCCGAGTCCACCCCGCCACCGCGCTGACCACCGCACTGCTCGGCGCCCTCACCGCGGTGAGCTGCGCCCCCTCCCCCGCACCACAGCCCTCCAAGCCCGCCGCCGCCCGACCCGATCCGCGCGCCTCCGCAGAACCACTGCTCACCGACGTGCTGAACCGCATCGACGAGCAGGGCAGCGTGCGCAGCGACGTGCGCGGCGACCTCGGGTTCGTCGGCGAACTGCACGGCGACGGCGCGGTCCGCTACGCCCCCGACCACGCCGACGTGGCGCTCCGCGGCACCACCCGGCCCGCGGCCCAGCCACCGCAACCGGTGGAACTGGCCGTGGTCGACGGCGTCGGCTACCTGAAATCACCGCTGCTGCAAGCGGAACCGGGCAAGCCGTGGCTGCGGCTCGCCGCCGACGGCACCGACTTCGCCGCGATGCTGCTGTCGCCGGCCCTCGCCCAGGTGCAGGACGCCACCGATCCGCGCGCCACGTTCGACGGCATCGCCGCCGCCACCAAGATCCAGTCGAGCGCTCCGGACCAGGTCGACGGCACCCCTGCCACCCGCTACAGCCTGCGGGTGCTCACCGCCCAGGGCGCCGCCACCGCACCGGACGAGCAGCAGCGGGCCCGGCTGCGGAAGGCGGCCGAGGCGGGGCGCGCCGAGATCGGCTACGAGCTGTGGCTCGACGACGACGGACTCCCCGCGCGGTTCGCCGCCACCGAACAGGTCGCGCAGGCCGGGCAGGTGTCGTTGACCTCCACCTACCGCGACTGGGGCGCGCCCGTGGAGATCACCGCGCCACCGGCGGACCAGGTCGGCGCCTTCCCGGACGGGCCACCGCCGGGAGCACAACCGCCGCGCTGACGAACTTTCCCGAACCGCCCACAACGGGTGAAGCGCGCTGCTAGCTTCCGATCGCCGATATTGATCAGCGGAAGGAAGTTCCGTGCGCCGCACGAGCATCGCAGTGTGCACCGTCGCGTTGACCGCGACCTTGGGGGGATGTGCCCTCGGGCAGAACCAGGCCGGTTCGGAGGCCGGTTCCAGCGACTCCGGAGCCCAGCAGGGCGGGGCGTACACCGACCTCGCCTCGCTGGTCGCCGGCGCCTCCCAGGCCATGGACGACAACCAGTCGTACAAGCTGAAGCTGAACGCCACGCTCGGCAGCGCCGGTGGCCTCCAGACCGACTGCGACGTCGACGCCACTCAGTCCGCGATGAGCTGCACCGGCACCACCGGCGAGATCATCGTCGTCGACGGCGAGACGTACATGAAGAACCCGCAGCTGAACGCGATGAGCGGCGACCCGGGCAAGCCGTGGGCGCACATCTCCCAGGACGGCCCCGGGGCCGCCGTCGGCGGCGCGCAGTCCGCGGCGCTGTCGGAGGCCGCCGACTTCCGCAAGCTGCTGCCCGAAGGTTCCCAGTTCACCAAGGTCGGGCCCGACGCCGTCGACGGGACGCAGGCCACCAAGTACGAGGTCGTCACCGACATCAACGACGTCATCGGCTCGGCCGACGGCATCCTCAAGCAGAGCTACGAGATGCTGCTCAAGGCCGGTGTCACCGAGCTCAAGCAGACCGTGTGGGCCGACGACGAGGGCCGCCCGCTCAAGGTCGAGCAGACCACGCCCCCGATGAACATCGCGGGCCAGCAGGTCGACGAATCGACCACCACCCTCACCTACTCCGACTGGGGGAAGTCGGTCAGCGTCGCGAAGCCGGACGCATCCCAGATCCGCGAGTTCGAGATGCCGGGCCTGCCGCAAGGCCCGTGAACCACGACCGGCCGGGACGCCACGCGCGCCCCGGCCGTCCGGGTCACATCAGTTCCAGCAGGAACGGGACCTCCTGCGGCGCGTACCAGGACAACTCGTGGTCCTCGGCCTCGCCCAGCACGAACTCCGCGTCCGGGTCCCCCAGATCCGCCGAGTCGATCACGTCGGACGCGGCGCGCACCGCGTCCTCCGCCTCCGGCGAGTCCACGTGCACGGCGGCGATCTTCTTCCACGGCACCGGACCGGACAGCCGCACCACCGCGTGGTCCAGGTCCGGGCGCAGCGTCACGTCCTCGACATCGGCGGAGATCACCACCCGGCGCAGGTCCGCCTTCTCGTCCTCCGCGAGCTCGCTCGCGATCAGCCGCAGCGAGGCCCGTGCGGCTTCGCGCATCGCGGCGTACTCCAGCTCCTCGGTGTCCCCCGCCGCGTACGACTCCCGCAGCGCGGGCGTCAACGCGAAACCGGTGCCGCTGAGCGGCTGGATCTGCTGGTCCTCCACCAGGCCGCGCGTCATGCGCACCGTGGCGGGCAGGTAAACCCTCATCCGTCGACCGTCCCGATCATCTCTTCCACTGACTCCCCGATCATGGCCGCCAGCACGTCCACATCGGACATGGCGTCCCGGTCCCCGTTCAAGCCGAAGTACACCCCTCCGTCGTAGGAGGTCACCCCGATCGCCAGCGACTGGTTCTTCGCCAGCGGCACCACCGGGAACATCTCCGTCATCTTCGCGCCCGCCGCGTACAGCGGTACCTGCGGCCCCGGCACGTTCGTCACCAGCACGTTGAACAGCCGGTCCGAGAACCCGTTGGCGACCCGCGCGCCCAGCGCGTGCAGCGTCGGCGGTGCGAATCCGGACACCCCCACCAGCGCCTCCGCCGCCACCGACCGGCCCGACTCGGCGTGCGCCCGCAGCGCGTGGCTGATGTGGTGCAGCCGCAGCACCGGGCTCGGCTCACCCACCGGCAGGTCCACCAGGTAGGCCGCCACCCGGTTCCCGTCCGCCCCGGAGACCTCGTCCGCACCGCCGGACTCCGCACCGCGCACCGACACCGGCACCATCGCGCGCAGCGTCGTCGAACCCGACACCACCTCGCCCCGGGACAGCAGCCAGTTCCGCAACGCGCCCGCCACGACCGCGAGGACCACGTCGTTCACCGTGCCCCCGTGCGACTGCCGGACCGCGCGGAAATCGTCCAGCTTCGCCCGGGCGACCGCGAAGCGGCGCTGCGTCGACGTGGGCCCGTTCAGCGGACCGCCCGGCGCGGGCACCGCCGCGGCGCGCACCGCCGTCGCGAGACCGCCGAGCGCTCCGGTCACCTTCCGCACCGTCGCCGCCACGTCCCCGGCCGCCGAGCGCGCGTTCTCCACGATCTCGCCCGGGCGCTGCACGGCCTCCGTCACCGCCTCCAGCACCAGCTGCGCCGGGGTCGGATCCGGCCGCGGCATCCACAGGTCCTCCGCTTCCGGCCCGCCCTGGTGCACCGAGCGGTCGAAGATCACTTGGCCGATGTCGAGCGCGCCGATGCCGTCCACCATCGCCTGGTGCGTCTTCGTGATCACCGCGACCCTGCTGCGGGACAGGCCTTCCACCAGGTACAGCTCCCACAACGGACGTTCCGGGTCGAGCTTGCGGGACATCAACCGCGCCACCAGCTCGTGCAGCTGCTCGTCCTTGCCCGGTTTCGGCAACGCCGAGCGGCGCACGTGGTAGGTGATGTCGAAGTCCTGGTCGTCCACCCACACCGGGCGCGCCAGCTTCCCCGGCAGCTGCCGCACCTTCTGCCGGTACCGCGGCACCATCGCCAGCCTGCGGTCGATCATCGACAGCACGTTGTCGTACTCGAACCCGCTGCGCGGCCTGCGGAACACCGCCACCCCGCCCACGTGCATCGGCGTCGTGTGGTCCTCCAGGTACAGGAACGAGGCGTCGAGTGCGGAGAGGCGATCGGGCATGCCGCGATACTGGCACACCAGCGGCCTGCTCAGAGCGGTCGCGTCGCCTCGTGTGACACTGGACTTCGTGACCAGCACTGCCTCACCCAAAGATCGGTTCGTCACCGTCTACGGCCGGAAACCGGTCCTGGAGGCGCTGTCCGACCTGGACCTGCGCGTCGACAAGGTGATCATCGCCGAAGGCATCGGCGGCCCCGCGATCAACGAGATCAAGGAAGCCGCCGCCGACCGCGCGGTCAAGGTGCAGCGCGCCAGCGCGCACCGGGTGAAGGTCCTCGCCGGCAACGGGCGGCACGACCAGGGCGTGCTCGCCGACGTCGTCGCCCGCAAGATGCGCCCTCTCGTCGACGCCCTCGACGACCCGGCCACCGCGCCGCGCCAGGTCCTGCTGCTGGACGGGCTCACCACGCCCGCGAACGTCGGCATGATCCTGCGGACCGCCACGGCCGCGGGCATCGACGGCATCATCGTTCCGCACCGCGGCGTGGCCGGGCTGGACCCGCTCGTCATCAAGGCCTCCGCGGGCGTCGCCTTCCACGCGCCGGTGCTGCGCTGCATGACCGCCGGGGACGCCGCGGAGATGCTCACCGACGCCGGCTATCCGCTGTACGCGTTGGAGGCCGACGGCGCGGAGAGCGTCTACGAAGCGGACTTCGGTTCGCGCGCGGCGTTCGTGCTCGGCAGCGAGACCGCCGGACTCTCCGAAGAGGTGAGCACCCGCATCGCGCAGCAGATCGCCATCCCCATGCGGGGCGGCGTGGAGTCGTTGAACGTGGCCAGCGCCGCCGCCGTCCTCTGCTTCGAGCTGCTGCGGCGGCGCGGGGGCTGAGCTGCGGTTCTGCTCGTTTGAGTTCTGCTCGGTGGAGCCCCGGTGCTGCGGTGCCGGGGCTTTTTCCTGCTCGGTGTTCGGTTCCGGCTATTAGTACTGAGTGTGTGGTGGCGGTGTGAGCGAAGTCCGGGTTTGAGCGGTCCCGGCTTGAACCGGCCCCGGCAGGTACCGGTAGCAGTGCCGGCACGCGAAGTTGCGGACATGCGAAAGGCCCGGCCCCGGGGGGGGTGTCACCACCACCCAGGAACCAGGCCCTGAAATGCAGGAACGCCCCGGAACCAAGTTCCGGGGCGTTCCCCTCTTTACGAGTATTGTCGGCGGTGTCCTACTCTCCCACACCC
>NZ_JBYKCM010000010.1:0-294424 GCF_057736575.1 Saccharopolyspora sp. MMCC62
CACCCCCCTCCCAACCACGAACCCCCACCCCGCAAAGCGCGAAGCGCAAGCCCCCCACACCCCCAACCACAAACCCCAAACCACGAACCACAAACCCCACTCCAGCCCCACAACCCACGAACCACAAAGCGCGAGCCCCACCCCACAAACACAAGGCACGAAGCGCGAAGCGCGAGCCCCGCCGCAGCAAGCGCGAAGCGCGAGCCCCCCACCAGCACCACACCCGAAACCGGCACGCTCCGCACCGTGGGGGCCTACGGGGGCTCGGCCCCCGTACAAAACGAGGGCAAACGGAAAGAGACCCCCTCTCGCCAGAGAGGGGGCCTCGAACACACCACGAGTAGCGGGGACAGGATTCGAACCTGCGACCTCTGGGTTATGAGCCCAGCGAGCTACCGAACTGCTCCACCCCGCGCCAAGCACGATCCTCGACTTCGGTTCGTGCCGTATTTCCTTGTGGTGAGAACTGTACTGGACGGTTCCGGGGCCCTTGCGAGGGGGGTCCTGTTAGCGCGTTTCCGCTGGTGGCGCCGCGGGGGGGGGGGGGGGGGGGGGGCCGGGGGGGGCCCGCGCGCCCGGGGGGGGGGGCCCCCCCCGCGGCGGGATCAGCCGCCGTTGCCCTGGAGCTGCTCGAACCGGCCGACGGCACTTTCGAGCCGCTGGAGCGCGCCGCCGAGGTTGCCGAGGTCGCCGGACTGCTGCGCGGTCCGCACCTGTTCGAGCGCGCCCTGGATGTCGTTGACGGCGCTGCGGAGTTCGGGCGTGGCCTGCTGGCCGGGCGCCGGCGGCTGCTGACCGGGTTGCTGGGTCGGCGGCTGCTGGGCTTGGCCGTCGCCGGTGGCGTCGCCCGCACCGGCGCCGAAGACCTGTTCCAGCGCCTTGGGCAGGGTTTCGGCGAAGCCGACGTTGCCGCCGAAGGAGACGAGGACGCGGGCGAGCTGCGGGTACGAGTCCTGCTCGTTGCGCTGGATGTAGATCGGTTCGACGTAGAGCAGGCCGCCCTTGACGGGCAGGGTCAGCAGGTTGCCGAAGATCGCGTTGACGTTGGGGTTGTTGAACAGGGTCCGGTTCTCGGTGACTTCGGGGGTGGACTCCATCTGGTTCTGCACCTGGTTGGGCCCGGGGGTCTGGGTGTTGGTGGGCAGGCGCAGGACGGTGAGCTTCCCGTAGTCGCGGGGGTCGGAGGAGGCGGAGACCCAGGCGGCGAGGTTCTGCCGCCGCAGCGCGGTCAGGGCGCTGGTGAGCTGGAAGGTGGGGTTCTCCTGGCCTTCGACCTGGGCGAGCACGTAGTAGGGCGGCTGCTGGTTGCCTTCGTCCGCGGCGCCGCCTTGGCCTCCGCTGGTGGGGTCCGGGGGCACTTCCCAGAAGGTCTGCGTGGAGTAGAAGTCGGCGGGGTCGTCGACGTGGTACTCGGTGAGCAGGGAGCGCTGCACCTTGAACAGGTCTTCGGGGTAGCGGAAGTGCTCGCGCAGCTGCGGGGTGATCTCGGAGCTGGGCTTGACGACGCCGGGGAACACGCCTTCCCAGGCCTTGAGGACGGGGTCCGGCTTGGTGTCGTCGGTTTCGTAGAGCTCGACGTTGCCGTCGTAGGCGTCGACGGTGGCCTTCACCGAGTTGCGGATGTAGTTGATCTGCTGGTTGGGCTGCCGCTGGACGCCGCGGAGGGTGTCGTTGGTGGCCTCGCCGAACTCGGTGACCTCGGCGTACGGGTAGTTGTTGAGCGTGGTGTAGCCGTCGACGATCCACTTGATGCGGCCGTCGACGACGGCGGGGTACGGGTCGCCGTCGACCTTGAGCCAGGGCGCGACCTTCTGGACGCGCTCCCGCGGGTTCCGCTCGTAGATGATCTTCGAGTTGTCCCCGATGGCCTGGTTGAACAGGATGTTCCGGTCGGTGTAGTGCGCCGCGAACACGAGCCGGTTGAACCAGTTGCCGATGGGCACGCCGCCCTTGCCGGTGTAGGTGTAGGCGCTGCCGTCGGTGTCGTACTCGCGGGGCGCGTCGCCGGGGTTGCCGCCGACGATGGCGTAAGTGGAGACGAGTTCGCCGAAGTAGGACCGCGGCTGGTCGACGGGGATCTCGCCGCGGCCGTTGTTGGCGACGTCGCTGACGGAGAACACCGGGTAGCCGCCCTGGGTGCGGCCGTCTTCGAGGGTGGAGTCGACGCGGTCCGCGGGTGCGCTGACAAACCCGTTGCCGTGCGTGTAGACCATGTGCTGGTTGATCCACGACTGCTGGTTCGCGGCGAGCCCGGCGGTGTTGATCTCGCGGAGGGCGACCAGGTAGTCCTGCAGTTCCCCCTTGTCGTCCCGGTACCGGTCGACGTCGAGCTTGTCGGGGAAGCCGTAGAAGTTGTACTGCTGGGTGAGCTGGGTGAACGTCGCGGACAGGACGCTGGGGTCGAGCAGCCGGATGTTCGGGATGGTCCCCGCGTCGTCGGCGACCTGCTCGGGCCGGAGGTTGGTGACACCCGGGTAGTCGTGCACCTCGACCTTGTCCTCGCCGATGTCGAAGGCCTGCCGGGTGGCGGCGATGTTGCGGCGGATGGACTCGGCTTCGCGCTGGTTGGCGTTGGGGCGCACGGAGAACTGCTCGAGCAGCGCGGGCCCGACGGCGCCGACGAGCACGCTGGAGAGCACCAGCAGCACGGTGGCGAGCGCGGGGATGCGCAGGTCGCGCAGGACCACGGCGGCGAAGAACGCGAGGGCGCAGAACACCGCGATGCACAGCAGGATCAGCTTGGCAGGCATGACGGCGTTCAGGTCGGTGTAGGTGGCACCGGTGAACAGCGGGTTCCGCTGGGACAGCAGCAGGTCGTACCGGTCGAAGAAGTAGTCGACGGCCTTGAGCAGCACGAACAGCCCGGCGAGCACGGCGAGCTGCACGCGGGTGGGCGCGGACAGCTGCCCGGCGCGACCGGCGAGCCGCACGCCGCCGAAGATGTAGTGCGTGACGAGCGCGCCGATGAAGGCGACGGTGATCGCGACGAACGCCCAGGACAGCAGCCAGCGGTAGAACGGCAGCTGGAAGGTGTAGAAGCTGATGTCGTGGCCGAACTCGGGGTCGGTCTGCCCGAACGGCACGCTGTGCAGGAACAGCTGGAGGGTCTGCCAGTCGGCTTGCGCGGCGAGGCCGCCGAGGACGGCGACGGCGGCGGGGATGCCGAGCGCGAACGCCGCGGGCCGGGCGCTGATCAGGGTGCGGTACCGGGCGAGCGGGTCGTCGGGTCCGCTGATCGGCACGAACACGGGCCTGGTGCGGTAGGCGATCCACAGGTTCAGCAGCAGCACGGCGCCGAGGAACAGCGCGGCTCCGACGCCGAGTCCGATCCGGGTGAGCAGCTGGGTGGTGAACACCCCTTGGTAGCCGACTTCTCCGTACCAGAGCCAATCGACGTAGGCCCCGACCAAGCTGGACCAGATGATCAGGCCGGCGAGCACGACCACGCCGATGATCAGCAGGATCCGGCTCCGCCGGGACAGTTTCGGCATTACAGGCCGCATGGCCACAGCGCACACTCCAGGCGACGATCGACGGGCCGGGGACGACTCCCCTCGCGATGTTCAACTCTACGATGTCGTCGAGGGTTCCCCCGATCGCACTCGAATTCCGGCGAATCCGACATCCCCGCCGCTGGTCATGACGGCATCGGACGATCTCGGCGGCCCGGCGGCGGTCGGGCGCGGGACCGCCGGGTGCGGGGTGCGACGATGAGCGGCATGTCAGCCGCTCATGGTGAGGACCTCGCCGCCGCCCTGCCCGGCGCCGCCCGCGAGGTCGAAGAGTTCGTGGCCGCCGCGGGTTGGGATCAGCCCACCCAGATCTTCGCGCTGGTGCCGACCAAGGAGCTGCTGGCCGCCCAGCCGTCGCTGGCCGCCGAGCTGGACGCGGACTCGGCGATGACCCCGATCGCCCAGGAGTCGCTGCCCGCGGAGGACTTGGCGGAGGCGCTGGCCCGCATCGAGTGGCCCGAGCTGGTCACCGGGTGCGCGCTGGTGCAGGAGATCGTGGTGCTGCCGCCGGAGGCGGAGTCCGCGCTGCCCACCGATGACGACGAGGAGGCGCGCCGCGCCGCGGCCGAACACCCGGACCGGCAGGAGGCTCGGCTGGTGGCGGCGGTGCTGCGGGGCGGGCACGAGACCTGCGTGCTGCGGCTGCGGGAGAGCGGCGGCGACGGCGAGCTGGTGCAGGACCCGTCGCTGGCGCCGAACCTCCTGCGCGCGCTGCACGAGACCTTCACCGCTGCGTAGCGGTTCCCGGTGCGGACCGCCCTGCGCCGGGCGGTCCGCAGGGATCAGCGCATCGGCGGCCCGGCCGACCGACGACCCGGCCGATCAGGGCCGACCGATCAACGTCCGGGCCCGACCGACGCCGACATCCGGCCCGGCCGACGGCCCGGCCCGATCAGGGCCGACCGATCAGCCCCGTCCCGATCAACCTCCCGGCCCGGCCCGATCAGGCCCGGCCGATCAACATCCCAGCCCGATCAACATCCCAGCCCGATCAACATCCCAGCCCGATCAACGCCCCAGCCTGACCGGCGGCCCGCCCGACCGGCGTCGCGGCCGATCGACGGCTCGCCGGACTCATCGGGCGACCGCTCGACGGCCGACTCCGATCAGCAGCTGGGCGGCATCCCGCCGTCGCGCATGGTGTCCAACGCCTTCGTCGCCTCGTCGAGGGTGCCGACGCGCACCAGCTGCAACCCGTCCGGCGCCTGCGACTTCGCCTCGGAGCAGTTCCCGGCGGGCACGAGGAACGTGGTCGCCCCGGCCTCCCGCGCCATGGTCATCTTGAACGGGATGCCGCCGATCGGGCCGACGTTGCCGACCGCGTCGATCTCGCCGGTGCCCGCGATGAACTTGCCGCCGTTGAGCTCGCCGGGCGTCAGCTTGTCCACGATCGCCAGCGAGAACATCAGCCCGGCGGAGGGGCCGCCGACGTCGGCGAGGCTGATCTTGATGTCGAACGGCACGTCCGGGCGGCCCACCGCGCCCACGCCGAGGAAGCCCTGCGGCCGGCCGTCCGAGCTCGCGCCCAGCGTGACCGGCACGGTGCGCTGCGGTTCGTCGCCGTGCCGGAACGTCAGCCCGACCTGCTCCCCCGGCTTGCTGGACGCGATCGCGGCCTGCAGCGAGGGCGGGTCGGTGATCGGCTTCCCGTCGACGGCGATCAGCTGGTCGCCGGGTTCGAGCACCGCGTCGGCGGGGCTGCCGTTGACGACCGTGCCCGCCAGCACCTTCGTCGGGTAGCCCAGGTGGTGCAGCGCCGCGGTCTCCGCGTCGGTCTGCGAGTCGTTGAACGCCTGGGTGTTCTCCTGCTCGATCTGCTGCTCGGTCTTCTCCGGCGGGTAGTAGACCTCGCGCGGCGCGAGGGCGTACCGGCCGGAGACCCACAGCCCCAGCGCACCCAGCATCGACAGGTGGTCGGTCACCGACACGGTGGTCATGTTCAGGTGCCCGGCGGTCGGGTAGGTCCGCTGGCCGTCGATCCGGATGACCGGCGTGCCCGCCTCTTCGCCCAGGGTGTTGTAGGTCGGTCCCGGACCGAGCGCCACGAACGGCACCGGGGCGAACGCCCCGAGCAGTCCGAAAGCGGCCACCAGGATGACGCTGGTCAGTAACGTCCAGGTTCGACGGCTCACGAGGCGACAGGGTACGTGCCCGGCTCCGGCGCGATCTCCGGGCGGGTGATCGCCGAACGCACCCGCACGCTGCGACATCGCCGCCGCGGCGGGTCGCCGAGCGACTTATCCGGTTCGGCACGATCCGCGTACGGTGGAGGCATGAGTGACATGCCGTTCGGGTTCAGCCCGCAGGATCCCGACGACGACCGCGACAAGGGGGAGTCGTCGGAAGGGCGCTCCGGTGGCGCCGGTGGTTCCGGTCAGGACTCCGGGCAGGGGTTCGGCTTCGGCGGCGCGCTACCCGGCGGCGGCATGGGCGGCATGCCCGGCGGGATGAACTTCGACATGGGCCAGCTGGGCCAGATGTTCTCCCAGCTGGGCCAAGTGCTGAGCCACTCGGGCGGCGGCGGTTCCGGGCCGGTCAACTACGACCTGGCCAAGCAGCTCGCGGTGCAGCAGCTGCACTCGAACGAGCGCACCGAGCGGCCCAGCCAGCAGGAGGTGAAGGGCGCGCAGGACGCGGTCCACCTCGCGGAGCTGTGGCTCGACCCGACGACGGCGCTGCCCGCGGGCGCGCGCACCACGAAGGTCTGGTCGTCGGTGGACTGGGTGGAGCAGACCCTGCCGACCTGGCAGCGGCTGTGCGATCCGGTGGCGCAGCGGATGTCCACCGCTTGGATGGAGGCGCTGCCCGCGGAGGCCAAGCAGGCCGCCGGGCCGCTGCTGTCCATGCTCGGCCAGATGGGCGGGCTGGGCTTCGGCTCGCAGCTGGGCAACAGCCTCGCGCAGCTCGGCGGCGAAGTGCTGACCTCCTCGGACGTGGGCCTGCCGCTGGCGCCGGAGGGCACCGCGGCGCTGCTGCCCGCGAACGTGGCCCGGTTCGCGGAGGGCGTGGACCGGCCGCTGGACGAGGTGACCCTGTTCCTCGCGGCGCGGGAGGCGGCGCACCACCGGCTGTTCAGCCACGTGCCGTGGCTGCGGCAGCGGCTGCTGGCGACCGTCGAGGAGTTCGCGCGCGGCATCCAGGTCGACACGTCCTCGCTGGAGGACCTGGCGAGCAAGATCGACCCGACGGACCCGAGCTCGATGCAGGAGCTGATGGGCTCCAACCTCCTCGAGCCGAAGACCACGCCGGAGCAGGAAGCCGCGCTGACCAGGCTGGAGACGCTGCTCGCCCTGGTCGAGGGCTGGGTCGACGTGGTCGTCTCGGACGCACTCGGCGAACGGCTACCCGGGGCGGGCGCGCTGAGCGAGACCATCCGCAGGCGCCGTGCGAGCGGCGGCCCGGCGGAGCAGACCTTCGCGACGCTGATCGGCCTGGAGCTGCGGCCCCGCCGGCTGCGCGACGCGGCGAACCTGTGGCGGCTGATGACCGAGCGGCACGGCCTGGACAGCCGCGACCGGGTGTGGGACCACCCCGATCTGCTGCCGGACGCCGCGGACCTGGACGAGCCGCTGGACTTCGCGGACCGCTGGGGCGGCTCCTCCGACCTGGACGACCCGATCGCGGCGATCAAGCGCGCCGAGGAGGCCGAGCAGGCCGCAGCCGCCGGTGAGCAGGACTCGAAGGGCGACCGGGGCTCCGAGGACGACCGGGGCTCCGAGGACGACCGGGGCTCGAAGGACGACGAGGACGGTCCCGACTCGAAGTGACCCGACGCGACGGCGCCCCGGAAGTGTGATCTTCCGGGGCGCCGTTCCGCGTTCGGGGCCGCGCTCAGCCCTCCGGCTCACCGTCCATGGTGAGGCCGAGGTTCGCGGCCGCGGAGAGCCCTTCGAGGTAGCCGACGGCGCGTTCGGTCTTCGGGTACCGGTTGACCCACTTCCAGAAGTCGTCGCCGTGCCCCGGCACCAGCAGGTGCGCGAGTTCGTGCACCAGCACGTAGTCCAGCACCCAGCTCGGCACGTCCCGGAGCCGCTCGCTGATCCGGATGTGCCTGGTGCTGGGGGTGCACGACGCCCAGCGGGTGCGCATCGGCGGCACCCAGCGGATCGAGCGCGGTTCGGCGCGGCCGTCGAGGTACTGCTCGGACAGTTCCCGGCTGCGTTCGGCGAGGGCGGCGTCGGAGTCGCGCGCCGGTGATCGGCGGCGGGTCTCGCTGCGCTGCAGGCGGCTGAGCATCTCCGCCACCCACTTCTTCTCCTCGGCTCTGCTCATCCGAGCCGGAAGCAGCACGACGACCTTGTCGCCGTCCCGGTACGCGCTGACCGTCTGGCGCCGTCGTTTGCTGCGACGCACCTCGACCTGCGGTTCTGCCACGAGACCTGACCTTAGCGAGTGGCACCGACGTAGGGACATCGCAGTGCGGTTTTCCACATGCCTACTGCGCGTGATCACCTAACGAATTACTCCATTCCCCCTAACATGCGATCAGCTGAATGCAGTGATATCGATACGGCCACCTGTACGGTTCCTCCAGCGCGGTCCGGCCGGGCACGCGCCGTAGCGATCACAACACCAAGGAGGACGCCGTGGCCGACACCTACAACGGCTACTGCGTGAAATGCCGCGAGAAGCGCGACTTCGACGGCGAGATCACGGAGACCAACGGCCGACGGATGGCCAAGGGCACCTGCCCCGTGTGCGGGACCCGCATGACCCGCATCCTCGGCAAGGCCTGAGGATCGGTGGTGGAACCCGTGCGGCCCGGTCCTACCGGACGCCCGCCGCACGTGGGACCACGCCCCGCTCGCGTCGCGACGGGCGCGCGCCGGGGTGGGCCACGACCGAAGCGGGGCTCGGGCGCCCCACAACCGGTCGGTGAACCACTACGATGTGCTCCGGCCCCGGAATCCGAACCCCTTTCGGTGCCGGGGTGGTTCTCCTGCGCGCGGCAAAGGAGCCCTCGTGACCGACATTCCCCGCCGGGCGGCGCACCGCACCGCCAAACTGGCCAGCCTTCCGCTGGGCGTCGCGGGGCGGATGGCCGCCGGGTGGGGCAAGCGCCTCAGCGGCCACTCCGCCGACGAGATCAACGCGGAACTCTCGGCGCGCACGGCCGAGCAGCTGTTCGCGGTGCTGGGACAGCTCAAGGGCGGCGCCATGAAGTTCGGCCAAGCGCTGAGCGTGTTCGAGGCCGCGGTGCCCGACGAGATGGCCGAGCCCTACCGCGAGGCGCTGACGAAGCTCCAGTCCGCCGCTCCCCCGATGTCCGGGACCAGCGTGCGGCGGGTGCTGGAGCAGCAACTGGGGCGGACCTGGCGGGACCGCTTCGCTGAATTCGACGACGTCCCGGCCGCCGCGGCCAGCATCGGGCAGGTGCACCGCGCGGTGTGGCACGACGGCCGGGACGTCGCCGTCAAGATCCAATACCCGGGCGCGGGCGAGGCGCTGCGCTCGGACCTGCGCCAGCTGAGCCGGTTCTCCCGGCTGTTCCAGTCGCTCGCCCCCGGCGCCGAGGTGAAACCGCTGCTGGCGGAGCTGCAGGACCGGATGGTCGAGGAGCTCGACTACCGCACCGAGGCCGACAACCAGCGCACCTTCGCCACCGCCTTCGACGGCGACGCGAACGTGCTGATCCCGAAGGTGGTGGCCAGCGCCCCGCAGGTGATGGTCTCCGAGTGGATCACCGGCACCCCGTTCTCCGCGGTCATCGCCGACGGCGAGCGGGAGCAGCGGGACCGGGCCGGGCGGCTGCTGGCCGAGTTCCACTTCTCCTCGCCCGAGCGGTCCGGATTGCTGCACGCCGACCCGCACCCGGGGAACTTCCTGCTCGCACCGGACGGCAGGCTGATCGTGCTGGACTTCGGCGCGGTCGCGCGGCTGCCCGAGGGCCTGCCCGCCGAGATGGGGCGGATGCTGCGGCTCGCGGCGCAGGGCCGCGCGGAGGAGCTGCTGGAGGTGCTGCGCGCCGACCGCTTCGTGCAGACCGGCAGCGAGCTGCGCGCCGAGGACGTGCTCGCCTACCTGGGACCGTTCACCGACCCGGTGCGCGAGGAGCGGTTCCACTTCACCCGGTCCTGGCTGCAGCGGCAGGCCGAGCGGGTCGGCGACCTGCGCAGCCCGGACTTCCGGACCGGGCGGGGGTTGAACCTGCCGCCGGACTACCTGCTGATCCACCGGGTGACGCTGGGCGCGACGGGCATCCTGTGCCAGCTGGACGCCGAGTTCGAGGCCCGCGAGATCATCGAGCGCTGGCAGCCCGGCTTCGCCGATCCCGAACCCGCCGCGGACTGAGCGCCGGCCGCAGACCGAGTTCCAGTCCCGGACCGGGCGCCGGCCCCGGGCTGAGCCCCGACCCCGATCGGGATCACGGGCGCAGCGTGCCCACGTGGATCGTCTGCGCCAGCAGGTAGTGCACGTCGTCGCGGTTCCCCGCGTAGTGCGGGCCGTCCGGATCGAGCAGGGCGTCGACCGCGTCGAGGTCGGCCTGCGCGACCCGCCCCTCCGCGCCGCGGCGCAGCCATTCCAGCCTGCGCAGCACCGCGGTCATCGCCGCCCCGGACACGGGGGCCGGCCGGTCCACCAGCTGCGTCCAGGTGAGCACGCCGTCCAGGCCCGCGTCGGCCATGGCCTGCGCCCAGCCGACCTTCAGCCGCGTGGCGCCGGGCATCTGCTCGCGCATCTCGCGGAACCAGTCGGCGCGGGCGGCCGCCAGCCGCGACTCCAGGCCGGGTTCGCCGACGCCGACGTCCCACGGCAGCACCCGCGGTTCCAGGCCCGATTCGACCAGGGCGAGCCGCCCGCCCGGGCGCACCAGCTTGACCAGCCGCCGCAGCCCCGCGAGCTGGTCCGGCAGGTGGTGCACCACGAACGAGGCGAACACCAGGTCGGCCTGGCCGACCGCGGACAGGTCACCGCGGGCCACGTCGGCCTGCACGGACAGCACCCGCACGTCCGGGCCCGCGGTGGCTGCGGTGTTGCGCGCCGCCTCCGCCAGCAGCTCCGGGGCGGAATCGACCAGGATCACCGTGCCGCCGGTGTCCCACATGGCGTCCGCGAACGCGGTCGCGGCACCACCCGCACCAGAGCCGACGTCGATCACCGTGCGGTCCTGCGGGCGGAGCAGGTCGCGCACCAGATCGGCGGTCTCCGGCCCGGCCAGCTCGTCGCCCTCGCGCAGCCGCGCGATCTTGGCGTCCCAGTCGATTCCGTCGTGCGAGTGAGCCACGATCGTGCACTCTACGGCTCGCCGGTGACCCCCTCCGCGCGGTCCGCGCGCCGCTGCGCGTAGTGCGCCAACCGGCGCCACCAGCGCCCGGCGGTGGCCTGGCGGGCCAACCGGTGCCGGTGCGCCTCGATCATCAAGTCGTGATGTCGAATCCGGGTCAGATCTTCGGGCATGAGCATTCGTCCGGTGTCCTTCGCGTGGGGTTCGAGCAGGTCGTTCAGGTGGTCTCGGGTGGGGTGGCTCATGCCGCGTTCTCCTCGGATCGGGGGCCGCGTGCGGCCGGTTCGACGGGGGCCGGGTTCTTGCGGGGGCGGCCGCGGGAGCGCTTGCGGGCGACGACCGCGCCGCGTTCGAAGATCTCGCCGCCCCAGACGCCCCACGGTTCGCCGCGGGACAGCGCGCCTTCCAGGCAGCGCTGCTTCAGCGGGCAGTGCCCGCACAGGGTCTTGGCCCGTTCCAGGTCGCCGGGGCTCTCGGCGAACCACAGGTCCGGGTCCTGCCGACAGGGCACCCCCTCGCCCTGGTCGGTGACCTCGTCCAGCAGCGCGCCGACCGCGCCGCCACCTCCGGCGTCATCAGCTCTTCGCTCGGGTGCTACCCGGACGCTGGTGGTCAACATCTCTCCTCCTGACCGTTCTGGGCAGTGCACGTGCCCGGACCGACGGTGGGGATCTCCCCAGGAACACATTCGAAATGGCGCAGATTCGCGAAGTGGAGACACGAAAGAGGCCGCGAACCCGGTTGCGGGGTTCGCGGCCTCGGAAGAAGTGCCTGGAGCGCGTCCTAGATCAGCGGATCAAGGATCGAGCTCCGCGCGAACCGGCGCGGTGCGGCCATCAGCCGGGCGGCCGCCGTCCGTGGGACGCGGCGTGGCGATGGCGCGGTCGAAACCGGGCAGGGTCGTAGTACGACCGCGGAACAGCGCGATACCCCCGGACATGAGGAGGCCAGGGGTACCGAGCTTCTGAATGCCGGTCATCGCTGCCACCTCCCCTCCGGATCGCGCCGGGTTCCGAACACCTCGGCTTGTGCTGTGCAGACTATGAGGCGCGGGAAGCGCGCCGCAACCGATTTTCCGAGATTCCGCCGAAGGCGGAGAAACTCCTGTTCAACGGCTAGTTGCGGTCGTGCTCGCGCTGGACGAGCGAGAGCACGTCGTCGCCGAACTTGCGGATCTTGCTCGCGCCGATCCCGGAGATCGCCACCAGCGCCGCCTCGTCGGACGGGCGCTGCTCGGCGATGGCGGTGAGCGTGGCATCGGTGAACACCACGTAGGCGGGGACCTTCAGCTGCCGCGCCCGGTCGCTGCGCCACGCGCGCAACCGGTCCAGCAGGCCCTCGTCCACGTCCGACGGGCAGGTCGAGCAGCGGCCCAGCTTGATGTCCATCGTGCTCACCAGCACCGACTCGCAGGTGCGGCAGCGCGGGGTGGCCTGCTTGCGGGCCGGGCCCGGCTCCGGGGTCCTGGTCTTCACCGGCATCGCGGCCGGGTGGCGTTCCGGGATGACGCCGTACAGGAACCGGCTGCGGCGGCGGTAGCGGCGCCCGTCGGCGGCCCTGGCCAGCGCCCAGGACAGGTGCAGGTGCTCGCGCGCGCGGGTGACGCCGACGTAGAGCAGCCTGCGCTCCTCCTCGACGCCCGCCTCGTCCTCGGCGTGCTGGATGGGCAGGGTGCCCTCGGCGAGCCCGACGAGGAACACCGCGTCCCACTCCAGGCCCTTCGCCGAGTGCAGCGAGGCCAGCGTGACGCCCTCCACCGTCGGCGGGTGCTGCGATTCGGCGCGCTGCTCCAGTTCCCCGACGTAGCGGGCCAGGTCGGCTTCGGGGTGGACGGCGGCGAGCTCCTCGGCGAGTTCGACGAGCGCGATCAGCGACTCCCAGCGCTCCCGCGCCGAGCCGCCCACCGGCGGTTCCTCGGTGAGCCCCACGTCGGCCAGCAGGGCCCGCACCGAACCGGGCAGGTCCTCGCCGGGCTCCTCGCCGCGGCCGGCGGCGCCGCGCAGCGCCACCACGGCCTGGCGCACCTCGGTGCGGTTGAAGAAGCGTTCGCCGCCGCGCACCTGGTACGGGATCTCGGCGTCGGACAGCGCCTTCTCGTACACCTCGGACTGGGCGTTCACCCGGAACAGGACCGCGATCTCGGACAGCGGCACGCCCCGACCGGCCAGCGCGGCGATCTTGCGGGCGATGGCCTCGGCCTCGGCCGGTTCGTGGTCGTACTCGGCGAAGTCCGGTTCCGGGCCGTCCGGGCGCTGCCCGATGAGCTTGAGCCGGGTGCCCGCGGGCCGGTCGCGGGCGGCGCCGATGACCTTGTTGGCCAGCGCCACGACCTGCGGGGTGGAGCGGTAGTCGCGCTCCAGCCGGACCACGGTCGCGTCCGGGAAGCGCTTCGGGAAGCCGACCAGCCACTTCGGGGCGGCCCCGGCGAACGAGTAGATCGTCTGGTTCGCGTCGCCGACCACGGTCAGGTCGTCGCGGTTGCCGAGCCACGCGTCGAGCACCCGCTGCTGCAGCGGGTTGACGTCCTGGTACTCGTCGACGACGAAGGAGCGGTAGCGGCCGCGGAACTCCTCGGCGACCTCCGGGTGCTCTTCGAGGATGGCGACGGTGTGCAGCAGCAGGTCGTCGAAGTCGAGCATCCGCGCGTCGTTCTTGAGCTGCTCGTAGGTGGCGAACACCTTCGCGAGCTGCTGCGGCACGACCGGCACGTCGCGGCCCGCGCGGGCGGCGGCGGTCGCGTACTGGTCGGGCGAGACCAGGCAGGACTTGGACCACTCGATCTCACCGGCGAGGTCGCGCACCGACTCCTTCTCGGTGGACACCCCCACCCGGTTCGCGGCCTGCACGACGAGCCGGAACTTGTTGTCGACCAGCGGCCACACCTGGGTGTCGTGCACCCGCGGCCAGAAGTAGCGCAGCTGCCGGAACGCGGCGGCGTGGAAGGTCTGCGCCTGCACCCCGGCCGCGCCGAGCGAGCGCAGCCGGGTCCGCATCTCACCCGCGGCGCGGGCGGTGAACGTCACGGCCAGCACCTGCTGGGGGACGACGAGGCCGAGCTGCACCAGGTGCGCGATGCGGTGCGTGATGGTGCGGGTCTTGCCGGTCCCGGCACCGGCCAGCACGCAGACCGGGCCGCGTGGTGCGGTGACCGCCGCCCGCTGCTCCGGATCGAGCCCTTCCAGCAGTCGCGGTTGATCGGCCATGTCGGGCATCCTCGCAGAACCGCCCCGCCCGGCGGCGGCAACCCCACCGCGCGCGTCGAGGCGCCCGCCCCGCCACGACGCGCTCGGGACCTCCCCGAACGGGTGGTTGACCTGGAACGGAGGCCGTGCGGCGATGTCGTTCACCGACGAGGAGATCGAGTACCTGCTGGCGCACCCGTTGGGGCGGCTGGCGACGGTGGCCGCCGACGGCACGCCCGACGTGGTGCCGGTGGCCGTGGAGTTCGAAGACGGTGCGCTGTGGGTGGGCGGCGGCGGGACCGTCACCCGCACCCGCAAGTTCCGCAACGTCGCGGCGGGCGGCTCGGCGGTGGCGCTCGTCGTCGACGACCTGCCGTCGCTGGACCCGTTCGTCGCGCGCGGTATCCGGATCTACGGGCGCGCCGAGCAGCCGTTCGAGCGGGTCGGGATGGTCGGCCCCGGCACGTTCCTGCGCATCACGCCGACGACGTCGTGGAGCTGGAACCTGGCGGGCGAGCCGGTCGGTGAGGACTGGTACGAGGTGCGGCGCAGCACGCACGGCACCTGACGCGGGCCGAATCCCGGTAGTGCCCCGCCGCGTGCTCGGCGTCGAGCGCGGGCGGGGCACCGCCGGACGTCAGCGCGGGCCTACGCCCAGAACGCCCAGCCCTTCAGCATCCGGTGCGCGATGGACACGCTCGGCGGCAGCCGCAGGCCGGGGATGATGCCGTCCTCGGTGCGCATCGCGGCCTGCACGTCGGCGCGGGACACCCAGCGGGCCTCCTCGATCTCGCCGTCCGCGGGCCGCAGCGGCTCGGTCGGGTCGGCGATCGCGGCGAAGCCCAGCATCAGCGAGCGGGGGAACGGCCACGGCTGGCTGCCGAGGTAGCGCACCTCGGTGGCCAGCACCCCGACCTCCTCCTGGACCTCGCGCTGCACGCAGGCCTCCAGGGATTCGCCGACCTCGACGAACCCGGCCAGCACCGAGAACCGCTCCGGCGGCCACACCGGCTGGCGCGCCAGCAGCACCTGGTCGGCGCCGTCGTGGACCAGGCAGATCACGGCCGGGTCGGTGCGCGGGTACTCCTCGCGGTCGCAGCCGGAGCAGCGGCGCGCCCAGCCGACCTTGACCCGGTTCGTGGCCGCGCCGCACACCGCGCAGTAGCGGGAGTGGTCGTGCCAGTTCAGCAACCCGACGGCGGTGGTGAGCAGGCCCGCATCGGTGTCGTCGAGCTGCGCGCCCGCGATCCGCAGGTCCTGCCAGCCCTCCTGCGCCCCGTCGCGTTCGGTGCGCAGCGCCCAGTAGGTCGTGCCGTCCTGCGCGCCGAGCAGCAGCGCGCGCGGCGTGGGCTGCTCGCCGAACATCGCGGCGTCCTCGTAGACGAGCCGCCCGTCCGGGCCGATGTGGGTGCGCCCCTTGCCGTCGACCAGCAGCACCTTGCCGGTGGTCCACTGCTCGGCGGTCGGCCCGTCCCGCAGCGGCTCCGATCGGTCCACTGTGGACCTGGACAGCAGCGGGGCCGAGTCCAGCCGGAACCCACCCGTGTCGGGGACCGCCGCGCACGCCTCGGTCACGGCAGCACCACCCCGCCCAGGGCCCGCAGCTGGTCGCCGATCTTCGCCGCGTCGCCGACCACGACGCCGGTGAACGCGGTCGGGGCGTACAGCTGCGCGGCCTCCGCGACCTGTTCCGCGGTGACCTCCCGCAGCCGGTCCGGGTGCGCGCTCAGCCAGCGGTGGTCCAGCCCGCAGGCGGCCAGCGTGGAGAGCATCGACGCCAGCCCGGACTGGGAGGACGTCGAGGTCAGCAGGCCGCCGATCGCGTACTGCCGGGCCGACTCGACCTCGGCCGCGGTCGGCGGGACCAGCGCGAGGCGGCCGAACTCGTAGCGCATCTCCAGCAGCGCGGCCGCGGTGACCTCGCTGGCGGTGTCGGCGTCCACCAGGATCGTGCCGTTGCCGCGGGTGAACTCGAACGACGAGTGCGCGCCGTAGGTGTAGCCCTTGTCCTCGCGGATGTTCTCCACCAGCCGCGACGAGAAGTAGCCGCCGAAGCTGAGGTTCGCGATCTGCAGCGCCGGGTAGCGCTCGTCGGTGCGGTGCAGGCCCTGCGCGGACATCCGCAGCTGCGACTGCACCGCGCCGTCCCGGTGCACCAGCCGCACGTCGCCGCCCAGCAGCTGCGGCAGCGCGGGGAGCTCCGCGGCGGTGCCCGCCGCGTCCCACGGCGCCAGGATGCGGGTCACCTCGTCGACCACGGTGTCCGCGTCGATGTCGCCGACCAGCACCAGGGTGGAGCCGCGGGGCAGCACCGCGCGGGCGTGCAGCTCGCGCACGTCCTCCGGGCCGACCTGGCCCACGTCGGCGGCCTGCGGCACCTCGCGGACGAACGGGTGGTCGCCGTAGCGGTGCCGCTGCAACTCCTCGCGCGCGATGACGCGCGGCTGCGAACGGGCCACCGCGAGCCGCTCCACCAGGCGGTCCCGCTCCCCCGCGACCTCGTCGGCCGCGTAGGCGGCGCCGGTCAGCGCGTCGGCCAGCACCTCCAGCAGCGTGCCCAGCCCGCTGGACAGGGCGCTGCCGACGAAGCTGAGCCGCTCCGGGTCGACCACGGCGTGCAGTTCACCGCCGACGGCCGCCAGATCGGTGTCCACCTGCACCCGGTCCCGGGCGGCGGTGCCGGTCAGCACCGTCTCGGCGAGCACCTCGGCGCGCGCCGGGTGCATCGGGTCCTCGCCCGCGAACGGGATGCGCAGCCGCGCCTCGACCATCGGCACCACCCCGTGCCGGGCGGCGATCAGCCGCAGCCCGTTCGGCAGCTCGGTGTCGACCACGTCGGGGGTGCGCAGCGCGCGCGGCTCGCCCAGCGGCGGCAGCGGGCGCGGGCCCGCCTCGGTGCGGCCGATCTCCTCGGCGCTGCGGTGGGTGGCCTGGGTCATGCCGCACCTCCTGCGGAGTTCGAGTCGGGCTGCACGCGCAGGGTGGCGCGGGAGTCCGGGGTGAGGGCCTTCGCGGCGGCGGCGACCTGGTCGGCACCGACCTCGGCGATGCGCCGCGGCAGCTCCGAGATCAGCTCGGCGCGGCCGTGGATCAGCTCGGCGCTGCCCAGGTCGAGGGTGCGGGAGATGACCCGGTCGTGTTCCCGGTGCAGCGAGGCGGCCCAGCGGGACGTGACCCGGGACAGCTCCTCCGCGGTCGGGCCGCTCGCGGCGATCGACTCCAGCTCGGAGTCCACCGCGGCCACGACCCGCTCCGCGTCGACCTCCGGCGTGTGGATCGCGGTGAGGGTGAACGTGTCCGGGTCGCGGGCGTCCAGCGGCGCGCCCATCAGGCCGCAGCCCGCGTGCACGTCCACCACCAGCGGTTCCCGGTACACCATGCGCTGCTGCAGCCGGGAGGCGTCGCCGTCGGTGAGCACCGCGGCCAGCACGATGTTCGCCAGGTACTGGTCCAGCTCGCCGACCGGGTCGGGCAGCCGGTGGCCCAGCGCGACCGCGGGCAGCGGCGCGTGCGGGTCGGTGTGCACGCCGGTGAGCTGCTCGGTCGGGAACGGTTCGGCGAACGACGGGCGCGACCGCACCTCGCGAGAGGGGACGTCGCCGAAGTGCCGGTGCACCAGTTCCGTCGCGTGGTCCACGTCGAAGTCACCGGCGATGGTGAGCACCGCGTTCGCCGGCGCGTAGAAGGTGTCGAAGAACGCGGCGCAGTCGTCGACCGTCGCCTGCTCCAGGTCGGTGAAGTCGCCGTACCCGTTGTGGGCGTTGGCGAAGGTGGAGTACAGCACCGGCGGCAGCAGGATCCACGGGAACCCGCCGTAGGGGCGGTTGAGGACGTTGAGCCGGATCTCCTCCTTCACCACGTCGACCTGGTTGCGCAGGTTCTCCTCGGTGAGCTTCGGCGCCCGCATCCGGTCGGCTTCCAGGAACAGCGCCCGCTCCAGCGCCGCCGACGGCAGCACCTGGAAGTAGTCGGTGTAGTCCTGGTGCGTCGAACCGTTGAACGTGCCGCCGGAGCCTTGCACGTGGCGGAAGTGCGCCAGTTTCTCCAGGCTCTCGCTGCCCTGGAACATGAGGTGCTCGAACAGGTGCGCGAAGCCGGTGCGGCCTTCCGGTTCGGAGCGGAAGCCCACGTCATAGTGCACGCTGACGCCCACGACGGGGGCTTGACCGGAGGCGCCCTGCGCCGAGTCCGGCGCGAGCACCACGCGTAGCCCGTTCGGCAGGGTGACGCGATGCAGTGGGGGTTCGACCATGCCTCGCAGCCTACGTGCGCTGGGTGACGCGCCGCGTACCCCCTTCGCTGCGCTGCGTGCCCGCCCGGTGCGAGCGGGCACGCGCCCGCGACGGCCTCCCGCGCAGGCCACGGGAGCACCGGGCCCGCGGGCCCGCACCCGCCCGGCAGCGCGGGCGACCACGCGCGGTGAGCACCGCGGACCTCGTCCGGCGACGGCCGCTCAGCCGCGGACCTGGGCGATCAGGGCGTCCACTTCGCCGCCGATGGTGCGGGCGTCCGCCGGGATGAGCGCCAGCACCTGCTCGCCCGAGCTGCCGCGTTCCACCCGGTTCAGGTAGCGCCCGTCCGGTTCCGGGTTGTCGAACCAGGACACCACCTTCGACCGGTGCTTGCGGCCGTTGCGGTCCCGCAGGTTCGCGGCGAGCTGGCCGATGCGCTGGTGCGGGGCCTTGCCGATGGCCTCGTACAGCCGCACCTGCCGGTCACCCGTGCTGCCGCGTTCCTCGGCGACCGAGCGCAGCATGCTCGACCGGTCGAAGTCCTCCTGCTGCGGCGGCAGCAGCGAGGCCGCCGGAACCCGCACCGGGGTCTGGCTCCCCGGCCGCGCCGGAGGCAGCGTGCCCAGCAGCACCTGCGGCAGCGGCACGTTCTGGTGCACCTCGACGGTGAGCAGCCCGCCGCGGTTCGGCTCCTCGCCCGGGGCCTGCACCCCGAGCACCACCCGGTTCCCCTCGGTGAACGCGGCCAGCGCCCGCCAGCAGTGGTCGCCGCCGACCTGCGGGAACCAGATCGAATCGACCCACAGGTACGGGGTCGCGAGCACCTTCAGCGCCGCGGCGAGCGGCGGCGCGATCTCGTCGGCCACGGCCACGCCGCTCGCGTGCATCCGCCCCAGTTCGGGTTTCGCGATGCGGCTGAACTGCTCCGCGGTGTACCCGGCCGACCTGCTGCTCAACGGGAGCGCCAGCCGGTCGATCCCCAGGTACTTGAGCGCCACGTCCAGGTGCACGGGCGGCAACTGCCACGAGCCCAAAGCGGTCACTGCGTTCTCTCCCCTGTGAAGTGCAGATACCAAGCCGCCGACCCCTGGCGGTGGCCGACCGGCCCCCGCGGCCGGTCGGCGTCGAATCACTCGCCCAGGACCGGAGGTGCGGTCTTGGGCATGTCGTTCATCCAGATGTCGTCGTGCTCCTCGAGCCACGACGGGCGCTCGTGCTCGGCGTCCTCGCCGCTCTGGCCGCGCTGACCGGCGCCGCCCATGCCGCCGCCCATGCCGCCGCGACCGGCACCGGCACCGCGCGCACCACCGGACGCGCCCGCGCCCGCACCGGCACCCGCGCCACCGACACCCGCGCGGCCGCCCGCGCCGACGCCGCCCGCACCGCGACCGGCTCCGCCCGCGCCGAGACCACCGGCGCCGCGGCCCGCGCCACCGGCGCCCGCACCGAGACCACCGATGCCGCCCGCCAGGCCGCCACCCGCACCGGCACCTCCACCACCGGTGCCGAGACCACCCGGTCCGCCGGGAACCCCACCGGCCCCGGGACCACCCGAGGGCCCGGACCACTGGCTGCCGGACCCGGACGGCGAACCGGGGAAGCTCCCGGCACCGCCACCGAAACCACCGGTTCCGCCGGAGCCGTAACCGCCACCCGGCAGTCCGCCACCACCGACGCCGCCCCCGCCGACACCGCCGCCTCCGGTGCCGATACCGCCACCGGTACCGGGACCGACTCCGTTCGCGCCGGGACCGGTGCCCCAGTCCGTGCCGGCTGGCTGCGTCGCCGCGGGCGGTTCCTTCGTCGAACCGTCCGGGCCGGTGTACTGCGGCATGTTCGCGTCGACCTGGGTCAGCGTCGGGCTGTAGACCCGGCCCATCGTCTCCTGCGCGGCCTGCTCCGCCTGCTCGCGCTCCTCCATCTGCCCGAGCGCGTCCAAGCCCGCACCCGCCGGACCGAACGGGATGGACGCCGCGACACCCCGGCCGACGCTGTAGCCGTCCGGCTTGTCCACCATGTTCCGCGCCTGCCCGGCGGCCTCACCGGCGGCGTTCAAGTTGTTGCCGGTCACCTCGAAGGCGTCGGCGCTCGCCCGCATCCACTCCGAAGCGGGTTTGCCGACCTCCTTGGCCGTGTTCGCGGCCTCGCCCTCCCAGCCGCCCTCGACGATGCGCTGCACGTCCGTCGCGTAGTTCTCGCCGCGACCGCGCAACTCCTTCGCGAACTCGATCCACACCTGGGCGACCTCGCCGACCTTGCCCTGGTCGATCGAATCCTGGTTCGTCGAGTAGATCTGGCCGTGGTCGAAACCGCCCCAGTTCACGCACTGCGTGATCGCCGGCTTGTCGAAGCCCTGGACGTCCATCCCGGAGTTCTGCCGCTGCAGCTGCGCCTGCTGCTGCTGGGCGATCCGGTTCGCCTCCTCGCCGTGCGCCTTGCGATCCTTCTCAGCCGAGCTCTCGTATCCGAGGATCTTCGAACCGGCGTTGTCGACCATGCTGAACAGGCTCATGACTCCCCCACATCATTCCGGCAACCGCGACGCGGTCTGCTCGGCGATCTTCTCGATCTCGCCGCACGGGTCGGCGAGGGTGTCGCGCATCGCTGCGGTCAGCTGATACAGCACGACTCCACCGCCAGCCGACACAGCCGTATTGCAAACCCCCTGGCCCTTCGCCCCTGGAACGATGACGCGGGCAGCTTCACGACCTCCGACCTCTATCCGCGTGAATTCGTCCCATGCACCCTTACTGAGGCTTTCAATGGTCTCGTCGGCGTTTTTCTGCAAGGCAAGACTCAGCTTCTCGCCAGCCCAGGAACAGCCAGGTTGGAAGCTGACGAGCGTAAAGTCCTCGGCTTCCACGGACAGGCCATGATCCGCCAGCTCTTCCGGCTTGAAAAAGGTGCAAGGATCGAACTGTTCCAAACCTGCCCCTTGTGCAACCGGCGGCGCCTCGGACGACGTGGCCTCATGGCCACCGGCATCCGGCCCGCCCAACGCACACGAAGACAGCACGAGCAGCCCTGCCCCGCCGAGCGCAGCGACCGACACCAGGAACACCGTGGGCCGACGTCTCCTCGCTCCGCCGTGGACAGCTCTTCCTGCCCCTAGGCTCCCCATCGCCTTACCCTCTCCGTCAACGTCACGAATCATTCCGGCAAGCGCGATGCAGTCTGATTCGCGATCTTCTCCACCTCGCCGCACGGATCGGCCACGGAGTCACGCATGTAGCCGACGAGCTGGTAGAGGACAACACCGCCACCGGCCGAGACAACGGTGATGCAGCTACCTTGACCTGCTGCGCCGTCGACCAGCATCCGAGCAGCGTCGCGGCCCGCGACCTCGATCTGAGTGTATTCATCGTAAGGGCCACCGGATTCAAGACTTTTGACGGTCTCTCCCGCATTCTTCTGCAGGGAAATATCGAGCCGATCACCAGACCAGGTACAACCGGGCTGGAAGCTCACGTCAGTGAAGTCTTCAGCCTGAGTTGACACGCCGTACGATGTCAACTCTTGAGGCTTGAAGAACGTGCACGGATCAAATTTTTCCAACCCAGCACCACGGGACTCCGAAGTCGGCGACGGATCACCATTTCCTCCAGGGCCACCAAGAGCGCATGCCGAGAGACCGAACAGGGCCAACCCTGAGAACATGGCGACCAACGGCCGAGAAATCTTCCTCACTACATACCTCGCCTGATGTCGTCGGCGTTCTGTTCATCCACGGCACGGTAGTCTCTGGCCGCACCCCTGAATGCATCTGCTTGCTTCTGCAGCTCTTCCTGAAGATCTCGAATCAGCTTGAGCGCGCCAGCGTCCCCATCCGCGGCCTTGTCCTGAAAGCGCTTCATCAACTGCTGGCCATCGGGGTAATCGCCCAGGCCGCGCACGCTGCGCAGCGCCTCAGCGCGCTTGTACAGCTTCTGCAGCGCTTCGATCTCCTCTTCCACCCGCTTGGCCGCTTCTTCGGCGACCTGGGGGTCGAGGGCGAGCTTGCCCGCGCTGACCTGTTGGTTGATCGACTGCGTCTGGGCGCCGATCGCCTTCAGACCTTCCTTCGCCGCGGCGAAGCCGCCCGCCTCTGCGCTTGCCATCCCCAGGCCCCTCTGGACTCCGATGATCTCCCCAGTGAACGGAAGACACTTTAGCGCGACGCCGCTCCGATGGTCACTGGTTCGGGCGAACCGGGCGGCTTCCGGTACGCGGCGAAGCAGGTGCACAACCGGTCGGCGAAGGCGGGCAGCGCGTCCCGCAGGTGCGCGAGGTCGACGGCCGCCCCGCGGGCGCGGTACCAGTGCACCTCGGGCGCGTCCGCGGTGCCGAGCTCGGCGCACGCCGCGAGCCACCGGTCGGCCTCGCCGAGCACCAGTGCGTAGGGCAGCGGACGGAAGCACCCCGATTCCCGATCGGCGGCGCGCGGGTCCACGGCTCCGGAAGCCAGCTGTTCCCCCAGGCCGCGCAGGTGCGCGGCCAGCACGGCACCCCGGGTGGTGCGGGCGGGCAGCGACCGGGACGCGGCGGTGAGCACGGCGCCGCCGACGGCCACCGCGATGCCGATCAGCCCCAGCCGTCCGGTGAGCGCCAGCAGCACCGCGAGCAGCACCCCGGCCGCAGCGACGCCGAGCCCGCCCCACCAGAGCAGGTTCCGCGCGGCATCCGGCCTGCGCGAGGTCCAGCCCCGTTCGACGACCTCCGCGTAGAGCGCCTCCCGCACCGGCGCGAGGTCGCCGCGACCGAGCTCCGCGAGCACCACCTGATCGCGGTCCCCCACCAGGAGGTCGTGCACCGCCCGTTCGTGATCGCGCAGCGCGCCGTCCGCCGGGTTGCGCCGCACGATGCGCCAGTCCCCGTCGAGCTCCTCGATCCCCAGGTAGTTGCGCACCGCGAGGTCCACGACGGTGCCCGCGACGTCGACGAGTTCCGCCCGGCCGCCGCGGACGGTGCCGACGTGGCCGGGCAGCACCCCGTCCGGCGAGGAGAAGGTCGTGCCCCCGGCGGTCGTGGTCAGCAGCTCGACCGGCCCGGTCGCGGCGGCGGCCACCCCGGCGTCCCGGCGGCGCAGGTACCGCAGCACCCCGAGCGCACCGACCAGCAGCAGCCCGACCCCGACGACGCCCGCGAGGGCTCCCGGGTTCGGCGAGAACGCGTAGGCCGGGTCGAAGGGCCGCTCGACGACCGCGTTGGACGGCACCGCACCGGCGGGCACCCGGATCGACAGCACCAGTCGTTCACCGGGGGCGAGGCCGAACTGGAGGACATGCACCTGCTGGGCGCGCCCGATCTCGTACCGGCCGCAGCGCTCGCCGCTGCCGACCGGGCCGGCCAGGCAGGTGATGTCCTGCGGCACCTGCGGGGCGAGCAGCGATGCGGAGATCCGGTCGACCGGCACGTCCCAGCCGCCGGAGAACGACCAGCGGACCTCCTGGGACTCCCCGTCGTCGGCGACGGCGCCGCGGACCGCGTACCGGAACGTCGCCTCACCGGGCCGGAGGACGAGCCGCGCCGCGTCCGGACCGACCTGCACGTCCCCGCCGTCGAGCCGCACGTCGGCGAGGGTGAACACGCGGTCGGTGCCGTCGGCGGCGGGCTGCCGCAGCGGGATCGTGCGGTGCACCGGGTTCCCGTCGGGCACGGTGATCCGCTCGGTGACGGTGAGCGCGCCGTCCCGTTCCAGCTTGGCCCGCACCTCGGTGGCGGCGGTGCCGGGCAGCACGTTCACCGGTTGCGCGGCGGCGGCCGGGGCGGCCGCGAGCATCCCCGCGATCAGCACCGCGGCGGCTCTGAGCAGCGAGGTCGGCGAGGGTTTCCCACCTCGCCTCGCACGCGGTTTCCGAAACACGGCACGACCCTAGCCGCGCCTGGTTACGCTCGATCTCCGTCCGACCCGATCAGCCGACCAGCGGAGGAGCCGACCGATGACGGGAAGCGCCGAGGTCCGCCGAGCCGCGCGCGGTGGCCGCGCCGCGGACACCGGCGGACCGTCCACATCGGACTCTCGTTGGCCGGGGCGGGCCGTTGCCCGCAGGACCGCGCAGGCCACTCCGGCGCACCGCAGTGCGCCGGTGCGCACCGCCGACGCACCCCCGCCCGCTCCGAAGCGGAACGATCAGCGCACCGGGCATGGTCCCGGCACCGCTAAGCTCGGTGCGCTCCAGTCGTCGGTGAAGCCGGGAGATCGGTCATGACGCAGCCACAGCCCCCGTGGGGCGAGCGCCCGGTGGGCCCGCCGCCGGCCGCGCAACCGCTGCCGCCGACCGAATCCGGTGGCGCGCCGGGACCGCACTACCTCCCGCCGCAACTGCCGCCTCCGCAGCAACCCGACCAGCAGTGGTCCCGCCAGCAGTGGAACGCACCCCGCCAGGACGACCAGCAGTGGGGCGGCACCCAGCAGACGGCCCAGCAGCCCGGTCAGCAGTGGGGCGGACAGTGGACGGGGCAGCAGTGGACGGGCGCCCCGCCCTGGCAGCGCACCGGCGGGCACCCGCCCGCGCCTCCGCCGCGCAAGTCGCCGTGGGCCCTGGTGCTGGCGCTGGTGATCACCGCGCTGTTCCTGGTCGGCGTGGGCACGATCAGCGTCAACGCGCTCACCAACCGCCCCACCGCCGCCGACTACCCCACCCCGGCGCGCGAGACGGGCGACGGTTCGGCGAACTCCACGACCTCCGCCGCGCCGACCAGCGAACCGACCAGCAGCTCCGAACCCACCAGCTCCACCGAGCCGACCACGTCCGCCTCGGTCGACTCGACCCCGGCGCACTCGGTGGCGGCGCTCGGCGACAACCCGATCAACATCAGCGGCAACGGCGCGGTGAACACCCCCTGCCCGCTGCCGCCGTTCGCCACCGACACGGCCTCGCAGTCCGCGTACTACGAGGCGGCGCTGCCCTGCCTGATGGAGATGTGGACCCCGGCGCTGGAGGAGGCGAACCTGCCGGTGCGGATGCCGACCGTGGTCACCACCGACAGCACCGTCACCAGTCCCTGCGGCACCCGCACCTGGGACCAGACCGCGATGTACTGCCCCGGCAACAACACGATCTACATGACGGCCCGCTACTACGCCGACAAGGAAGGCCGCACCGAGCCGGGCGTGTTCCTCGGCCAGTTCGCGCACGAGTTCGGGCACGCGGTGCAGAGCATGAGCGGCATCAACGAGGCCTACACGAAGTCCTCGTACGAGGCGAACGGCACCAGCCCGCAGGGCCTGGAGCTGACGCGCCGCTCCGAGCTGCAGGCCACCTGCTACGGCGGGATGGCGCTGGCGTCGTTCCAGAACGGCGGGATGGACAACGACATCATCTTCGCCGCGCTGGCCGACGCCCGCGGCCGCGGCGACGAGTACAACCCGCAGCCCGACCACGGCAGCGTCGCCACCAACACGGCCTGGGTGGACCAGGGCTTCTACAAGAACCGCGTCACCGAGTGCAACACCTGGCTCGCCGACCCGGACCAGGTGGACTGACCCTCCCACCACGCGCGCCGCTCAAGGACCTGCCCGGTGGGTCATGTCCGTTTCCCGTCAGCGGCGAAGCCGCTGAGCAGTGACCACGCACGCAACCGGACCACCCGCGGGTTCTCAGCGGCTTCCTCGCGAAAACGGCGATTTCGCTGTGCACGGACCGGTACATGAGAAATCGCGGCCACGCGGAAACGCGGGCAGCGAGGAAGGCGCTGAGGTTCCGCTACCTCAGTGCTGAGCAGCTGAAGCGGAGATTCCGAGCGGTCAGCCGAGGGCTCGGGGTCTGGTGATCAGGAGGGCGTAGCCGCCGCCCGCGATGGCGGCGAGGGTGCCGAGCACCCAGCTGGCGCGCGAGTGCAATCCGCCGCTCTCGGCACCGGCGCCGGGCCGGACCGAGTCGCCGCGGGCGGGAACCTGCACCTGCATGGTCTGGCCCTCGGTGTGCCCGCAGCCGTCCAGCCGCAGCTGCCGCGTCTCGCCGTCCACCCGCACTTCGACGAGGTCGCCTTCGGACGCCTTGCCGCACGGGGTGGATTCGAGCACGGTCGCGGTGGCCGGTTGCGCACCGCCGTCGGCCGAGCCGATGTTCGGCAGCCGCCACCAGGAGAACGCCACCACGACGATCCCGAGCAGGCCCAGTGCCACCAGGATCAGCGCCACCGATGCCGAACCGCCTCGTCGCCTCACACCGCAATGTTGCCAGAACTCCGGGAAACGCTGTCGCAGCCCGGGGTTCGGCTCGGGTCACGGCTCGACGGGGGTGACCTTCTTGACGTAGAGCAGCCGGTCGCCGTCCTCGATGGCGTCGGCTTCGGGCGCGTCCACCCGGTACAGGTTCCCGTCGCGGACGACGCCGAGGACGATGTCCGGCAGGTGCCGCGGTGAGCCGCCGACTTCGAGCGGTTCGACTTCGCGTTCCGCTATGGCGAGTCCGGCATCGGGCGTCAGCAGGTCCTCGAACATCTCCACCACGGACGGCGTGGTGGTGGCCATGCCGAGCAGCCTGCCCGCGGTCTCGCTGGAGACGACGACGGAGTCGGCGCCGGATTGGCGCAGCAGGTGGACGTTCTCCGCTTCCCGCACCGCCGCGACGAGTTGCGCCTTCGGCGCCAGTTCCCGGGCGGTGAGGGTGACGAGGACGGCGGTGTCGTCGCGGGCGGGGGCGACGACGATGGCGCGCGCCCGGGTCGCGCCCGCGACGCGCAGCACGTCGGACCGGGTACCGGAGCCGTTGACGGTGACGAGCCCCAGCGAGGACGCCGTTTCCAGTGCCGCGTGATCGGTGTCCACGACGACGATCCGCTGCGGGTCGGCGCCGTCGCCGAGCAGCGCGGTGACCGCGGAGCGGCCCTTCGTCCCGTACCCGATGACGACCACGTGGTCGCGCACCTTCGTCCTCCAGTGTTGGATCTTGAACGCTTGCCGGGATCGTTCGGTGAGCACCTCGAGGGTGGTGCCGACCAGCACGATCAGGAACAGCACTCGCAGCGGGGTGATGACAAGGACGTTGACCAGCCGGGCCAGCGGGCTCACCGGGGTGATGTCCCCGTAGCCGGTGGTCGACAGCGACACCGTCGCGTAGTAGACCACGTCGAGCAGGCTCAGCTCGCCGCCCGCGGTGTCCCGGTAGCCGTCGCGGCCGACGTAGACGATGGCGACGGTGGCGGCCAGCGCGAGGGTGGCACCGATGATGCGCCGCACGATGGACTGCACCGGGCTGACCGCGGCCTCCGGCATCCGGATCACGCCGACGAGCGTGTGGTCCGGCCGGTCGGTGAGCCGTTCGGTGCGCGGGAGCCGCATCCGCCCGCCGATCAGGTGGCCGGCGCGAGCGGTCCCGCCGCGCTTCACCACGGCGCCGCCTCGCGCCCGGTTTCGGCGTCTTCGCCCACGATTCCCCCGATTTCCGCTGGATCTGCTGCCGCCGAACATAACCCGAGGGGAAGGCGTGCACCGCGAGACCTCCCGTGCTCCGGGTCACCACGGGCATTGCCCGGAGGCGGTGCATCGTGCAACGCTGCGGCGCATGACTTTCCCCCGTTCGGCGCAGCTGCTGTCCGGTGTGCTCGCCACCGCCGGGGTGCTGCACTTCGCGAAGCCGGCACCGTTCGACTCCATCGTGCCGAAGCAGCTGCCCGGCTCCGCCCGCACCTGGACGCACCTGTCCGGCGTCGCGGAGCTCGGTTGCGCGGCGGCGGTGGCGCATCCGCGGACGCGCAGGTGGGGCGCGCTGCTCACCGCCGGGTTGTTCATCGCCGTGTTCCCGGCGAACGTGCAGATGGCGTGGGACTTCCGGCGCAAACCGCTGCCGCAGCGGGCCATCGCCTACGGCAGGCTCCCGTTGCAACTACCGCTCATCGCGTGGGCCCTGCGAGTTCGCTCGGGCGCAATCAAATAGCCACCGGACGTAGTCCACGACGGGTCTACCGGTTTACCATCTTCCGGTGCAGCAGCTTGAGCACGCCGCCGACGCGCTCGGCTGGCAGGGTCATCTGGTTCCGCACGTCGAGGTGCTCGGAGCGCGGTTCGCGGCCGTGACCCGCATCCGGCGGGACGTGCACCTCTGGCGCCGGGAGCACGGCTGGGCCCCGGAGGACGATCCGATGTGGTTCCGGTCCTGGTCGCAGCCGTCCATGCACGACCACCTGCCGGTCGCGGCCGTCGACGTCGTGGGCATCCTCGTCCCGGTGCGCAAGGCGAAGTACGGGCCGCGGGCGTGCGGCACGTTGATGACGCTCGCGCCGTGCAGCGTCGTGCTGCCGCGCGGACACCCGTACCGGCCGTGGCCGATGACCGAACTGGACTACTACGGCATCGGCGTGGTGGCCGACCACGGCGCGGAACCGTCCGAAGTGCTGCTGCCCCCGGAGGACCGCTCCCCCGAGTTCAGCTCGTCGCTGTTCGGCCGCTGGCTGCAGGAAGTGCTGTATTCCCTGGTGCTGCAACGGGATCCGGAGCTGGCGGAGAACCCGACGGGTTCCTGATCCCGCGCAGCGGCGGGCCCCGTCGGCACCGCCGCCGGTTCGGGGCGATCAGGACAGCACGTACTCGTGCCAGTTCATCCCGTGCGGGTTCCAGCCCAGCCCGCGGCCTTCCTTCGCGGCCCGCAGCGCCTGCATGGTGTGCGGCCAGCGGCGGATCACGTTGGCGACCGCGACCGGGGTCATCAGCTCGCTGGTGCGCCGGTGGTCACCGGGCCCGAGGAACGCGATTCCCCCTGCGGTGGACAGGATGTCGGTGAGCGGCGCCTGCCCGGACAGCGTGGTCTTCTCCACGCTGATCAGCGTGTTCGGGTGCAGGTCCGGGGGCCAGGTGCGCCGGTCCAGGTCGGCGGCGACGGGCTGGTCGCAGTTGCCGCAGCGGCACTCGAACTCACCGGTCCAGCCGTGCTTCGCCCAGGACCACACGACGCTGCCGCCCGGTTCCAGGTCGGACAGCGCCGCGACGTGCGGCCAGGCGCCGACGACCGCGTTGAGCATGGTGCGCTTGGTGGGCCGGGATTCGCCGCCGGGGCCGGTGAACGACCAGGTGCCCGCAGCGTCGCGGCTCACCCGGACCAGCGGCACGCGCAGCGACAGCACGTCGGTGTCGACGACGACTTCCGCCTCGGGCGGGGTGTTGAGCTTCCACTCCGTGTTCTGATCCATCCCGAGAATGTTCATGCGTCCGAACGGGCTACGACAAGATCCGCCACCCGAAGGTGTGGATCTCAGCCGTGTCGTGGACGGTCTCGACCCGTTCGTGCCTCACACGTCCGGTACTGAGGTGAGCAGCGCGCGCAGCCCGTCCCCGTCGAACAGGTCCGCGGGGCTGAGCGTGGTGTCGTGCCGGACGTAGTGGAACGCGGCGCGCACCCGCTCCAGCGGCACGTCCGCCAGCTCCGCCCACGCGAGCCGGTACGCGGCCAGCTGCACCGCCAGCGCGGGCACCTGGTCGTCGGCGGGGACCGCACCGGTCTTCCAGTCCAGCACCGTCCAGCCGCCGTCGGCGTCGGCGAACACGGCGTCCATCCGGCCGCGCAGCACGACGCCTTCGACCTGGGTTTCGAACGGCACCTCCACGCGGTGCGGCACCCGGTCGGCCCAGGAACCGCCCAGGAACGCCTCCTGGAGCCCGGCGAGGTCCTCCCGCGGCGGCGCGGTCTCGTCGGCGGCACCGGGGAGTTCGTCCACGTCGAGCAGCGCGCTGGAGGTGAACCGGTGCTCCAGCCAGGCGTGGAACGCGGTGCCGCGGCGGGCCATCGGGTTCGGCGGCATCGGCAGCGGCCTGCGCAGCCTGCGCGCGAGCGCCTCCGGGTCGGCGGCGAGCTCGACGAGGCGGCTGACCGAGAGGTGGCCGGGCAGCACGACCTGTTCGCGGCGGCGGGCGGCGGCCTCGCGCTCGGCGAGCAGCACGTCGACGTCGCGGGCCCAGTCGAGCTCCTCCGGGTCGGCCTCGGCGTCGGGGGCGTCGCCGGGCGGGCCTGGTTCGCCGGGGAGTGCGGCCACCGCGGGGGATTCGGGCTCGTCCGGGAAGCCCGGCTCGTCCGGGAATTCCGGTTCCTCGGGAAGGTCCGGCGCCTCGGGGAATTCCGGCTCCTCGGGGAGGTCGGGTTCCTCGGGCAGGACGAAGTCGTCGGGTTCGCCGTGGAACCCGGGTTCCGCCTGCGGGATCTCGGGCTCGCCGCCGGGATCGGGTTCGTCGAGGAACTCGGGTTCCGCCGGGAAGTCCGGCTCTTCCGGGAAGTCCGGCTCCGCCGGGAGTTCGGGTTCGGCGCGGGCGATCCCGGCTGCCACCGCAGTCCGCCCGATCCCGCCCGGCACAGCTCGGTCCACTGCGGACTCCGGCGTGGCCATCGCGGCCCGCACCAAGTCCGCCCCGGCCGCGACCGCGCTGCGCCGCTCCCCCAGCGGATCCGCGGGCCAGGACATCGACCGCAGCGCGTCGGCGAGCGGGTTCTCCGCGTCCTCGTCGGGTTCGTCCGCCCACCGCTGGATCTCGCCCGCGCCGCTGCCGCGCAGCACGTCGGCCAGTTCGGTGAGGAACGGCGACGGTCCCTTCGGCTTCTTGCCGCCTTCCTGCCACCAGTGCCCGGACAGCAGCAGCACGCGTTCGGATCGGGTCAGCGCCACGTACAGCAGCCGCCGCTCCTCGGTGAGCCGCCGGTCCTCGAACTCGCCGTCGTGGCGCTTGAGCTCGTCGCCGATCTCCTTGCGGTCCATGCCGCCCAGCCGGTCCAGGTCCAGGTCGGGCAGGTCCTGCGCGTCGCCGCGCATCGTCGCGGGCAGCTGGGTGACGGAGGTCAGCCACGAACCGGAGTGCCTGCGGCCGGGGAACACCTGCTGCACCAGGTGCGGGACGGCGACGACCTCCCATTCGAGGCCCTTCGCGGCGTGCGTGGTGAGCACCTGCACCCGGTCGTCGGCGACCTCCACCTCGCCGGGTTCGAGGCCGTCCTCGGCGCTCTCGGCGGCGGTGAGGTAGTCCAGCAGCGCGGACAGCGGGGCGGACGGGCTGGCGGTGGCGAAGTCGGTGACGACGTCGGCGAACGCGTCCAGGTGGATGCGGCCGGCCCCGACCGGGCGGGCGAGGCTCTCGATGTCCAGCAGCAGGGTCCGTTCGACGTCGGCGACGAGCTCCGGCAGCGGCTGGTCCATCCGGCGCCGCAGCGCGGCCAGTTCCTTGCCGAGCCGCTGGATCCGCTCGTACCCGGCGGCCGAGTAGCCCTCCGGCGCGCCGGGGTCGTCGAGCGCGTCGACCAGCCCGGCCTGTTCGGCGTGCTCGCCGGGCAGCTGGTCGGCCACCTCCTCGCCGCCGTCGGGCGCGCCCGCGCCGAGCCGCCGGGCGCGCTCCCACAGCGCGGCCACGTCGGCCGCGCCGAGGCGCCAGCGGGCACCGGTGAGCAGCCGCATCGCCGCCGACCCGGCGAGCGGTTCGACGAGCACCCGCAGCGCGCTCACCAGATCCCGCACCTCCGGTTCGTCGAGGAGCCCGCCGAGCCCCACGACCTCCACCGGCAGCCCGCGTTCCCGCAGCGCCCCGGCGAGACCGGCCATGTCGGAGCGCCGCCGCACCAGCACGGCCGCGGTCGGCGGGGCCCCCGTCTCGTCGAGCACCGCGTGCCACTGCTCGGCGATCCGGTCGGCGACCCAGTCCCGTTCGGTGCGCACGTCCTCGACCAGCACGGCCCGGATGTCGCCCGCCCCGGCGCCGTCGCGGGCGCGCAGCTCGTCGACCTCCAGCCCGGCGTCGCGCAGCGGTGCGGAGGCGGCGTTGGCGAGGCTGAGCACTTCCGGCGGGTTGCGGAAGCTGGTCAGCAGCCCGTAACGCCGGGCGGGCACGGCCCTGCCGTCCTCGGCGCGCGGGAAGTCCGTGGTGAACCGCGGCAGGTTCGCGGCACTGGCCCCGCGCCAGCCGTAGATGGCCTGCGCGGGGTCGCCGACGGCGGTGACCGGCAGCGGATCGGTGCCGGGCGCGGCACCGCCGAACAGGGCGCGCAGCAGGACGCGCTGGGCGTGCCCGGTGTCCTGGTACTCGTCGAGCAGCACCGCGCCGTAGCGCTCCCGCTCGCCCGCGACCACTTCGGGGTGCCCGGTGGCGAGCAGCGCGGCCAGCGACATCTGGTCGGCGAAGTCCATCGCCGCGTCACGCCGCTTCTGCTGCTGGTAGGCCTCCAGCAGCGGCAGCAGCGCGGCCCGCAGCCGCTGCGCCGCGATGATCTTCGTGAGGTCCTGGGGCAGTTCGGCGCGCTGCCGCTTCGCCCGCGGCGCGTCCTCGATGAGGCGGCTGAGCCGTTCGGCGTGCTCCCGCAGCCGGTCCGGGCGCACCAGGTGCTCGGCGAGCTCACCGGCCAGCGACAGCAGGTAGCTCGTGACGGTGGCCGGCACCTTCTCGGTGTCCAGGTCTTCGGTCCAGGTGGACACGACGCGGTGCGCGAGCTGCCAGGACGCGGTCTCGGTGAGCAGCCGCGCGCCCGGTTCCACCGGGATCCGCAGCCCGTGCTCGCCGACGAGCCTGCCCGCGTACGCGTGGTAGGTCAGCACGGTCGGTTCCTCGGCGAGGACCTGGCCGCGCAGCACCCCGCTCGGATCGACCTCGTCGAGCAACCCCGATCCGGCGAGCCGCCGCAGCCGCGCCCGCACCCGGTCGGCCAGCTGGCGGGCGGCCTTGCGGGTGAAGGTGAGGCCCAGCACGTGTTCCGGGGTGACGAACCGGTTCGCGACCAGCCACACCACGCGGGCGGCCATCGTCTCGGTCTTGCCCGCGCCCGCACCCGCGACGACGAGCGCCGGTTCGGCGGGGGCGGCGATCACCGCGGCCTGCTCGGGCGTCGGCGGGTGCATCCCGAGCCCTTGGGCGATGCGGTGCGGGCTCAGCAGTTCCGACACGCCCCGATCCCCTTCCACGCTCACGTCACCGGTTCCCCGCCGGTTCTAGCACTCCGCACCGCCGCCGCGGCCGAGCGCCCCGCCGGTACCGCAGGTCAACGGCCCGCTCGCCCGGCCCGACCGCGCCGGTGGACCGTTCACCCGCCGTCGGCGGTACCGGGTCGGGTTCTCGATCCCGCGGCCGCCGGGGCGATCGGCCGCACCGGCCGGGTCAGCGGCGCTTCTTGGTGGGGGACACCGGCTTCAGCTGCCGCTCGCACTCGCAGTTGCTGTCGTACACGGCCTCCGCGGTGATCGTCGGCCCCTCGTTGAGGCCGGTCACGATCGTCTCGCCGCGCTGCGATTCGGCGAGCCAGATCTCGGTCTCGTCGGTGAACGCGACCTCGTCCTCGGTGAGCCCCATGGCGGCGCGCAGGGTGCCGGCGAGCCAGGCCGCGACCTCGTCGGGCGAGTGCATGACCTCGTCGGGGTCGAGCATTCGCCGTTCCGCGGCGCTCAACGCGTGGGTCAGCGCGGACCGCTCGACGTATCCGTGGTGGTGCAGGCCGTTCGAGTGCTGCGCCATGACTTCCCCTTCATTGCCGGATCCACACCAACGTAGCGGCCCGCCGCTCCCCCTTTCGAACTCCGCACCGACGTGATCGCGAATCTCACCCCGCAGACGGGCTGCCCGGGGGCCGGGCCGCTCGGCCGCCCGACGGGGGCGGCGAGTGCACGACCACCGCGTCGCCGTGCCCACCGGCCGGGCCGATCACCCGCGCGGGAGCACCGGGCGGGTGACGCAGGCCATAGCACCGCGGCGCCCCATCACTGCCCGACCTGGCGGCCTTCCGGGTGGACGGGGCAGGACGGGCGGGCCGGGCAGCGGGGGCAGTCGGAGTTCTCGGCGGCGAGGTAGGCGGGACCGACGCTGGCGGCGCCCGCGTCCTGCACGACGTCCAGCCACACCCGCAGCCGTTCCTCGTCGAGGCCGTCCTGGGCGCGTTCGGTCCACGGGCCCTGCCGGGAGGGCTTGGCGACGTAGAGCAGCCGGGCGCCGCCGGGTTCGGCGCGCTCGTCGTCGCCGTCGGAATCCCCGGAGCCCCCGGAATCCCCGGATTCCGCGGAGAACGCGCCGAGCGCGGCGGCCAGCTGGTACACGGCGAGCTGCGGGTGCTCCTGCGCTTCGTCGCCGCTGACCGCCGATTTGCTGGTCTTCACGTCGACGACGACGGGCCTGCCGCCGCCGTCGGCTTCGAGCCGGTCGACCCGGCCGCGCAGCCGCAGCCGCGGGCCGCCTTCCCGGCTCGGCACCTCCAGGTCGAGGTCTCGTTCGACGCCGAGCTGGGTGAGCTCGCCGCGGCTGCTCTCCAGCCAGCCGAGGAACGCGTCGAGCATGCCCTCGACCCGCCGCCGCTCGTGCCGGGAGAACCAGGGCGCGCCCGCGTCGACCTGCTGCCACGCCTGGTCGAGGGCGGTGCGCAGCTGGTCGCGGTCGGCGCCTTCGGCGGCCTTCTCCACCAGCGCGTGCACCAGGGTCCCGGTGACGGAGGCGAGTTCGGCGGCGTCCTCCCCGCCGTGGCGCTGCACCATCCAGCGCAGCGGGCACTTGCTCAGCACATCCACTGTGGACGGCGAGATGCGGACGGCTTCGCCCGGGCCGGTCAGCGGTTGCGCGGTGGAGCTCTCCGGCAGGCCGTACCAGGAATCCGGGTCGGCGCCGGGAATTCCGGCGCGGGCGAGCCGGGCGAGCTGGGTCGCGGCGCGTTCCCGGCGGCCCGGTTTGGCCTCCCCGTCGCACACCACCTTGCGCAGTTCGGCGACGAGTTCGCCCAGCACCAGCCCGCGTTCCGGCCGCAGCAGCGGGCGCTGCTCGGCGTCGGAACCGAGGCCCTCCAGCTCGTCGAGGAACCGGGACGGCTGCTCGTCCTCGCCGCGCACCGCGCTCACCAGCAGCGTCCGCCGCGCGCGTCCTGCCGCGACCAGCAGCAGCCGCCGCTCCTCGGCCAGCAGCGGTGCGGTCGCCGACACCCGCTCCTGCTCGTCCACCCCGGACAGCAGGTCCACCAGCCGGCCGGTGTGCAGCAGCGAGCCGCGCAGCCGCAGGTCCGGCCAGGTCCCCTCCTGCACGCCGGGGATCGCCACCACCTGCCACTCGCGGCCCGCCGAAGCGTGCGCGGTCAGCACCGACACCGCGTCCCCGGCCGGGGCGGTCGCGGCGAGGCTGCTGCCGGTGATGCGCTGCTTGCGCAGCTCGTCGACGAAACCGGCGATGTCCGAGCCCGGTTTGCGGTCCGCGTACTGGGCGGCGGCGTCGAACAGCGCGACCACCGCGTCCAGGTCCCGGTCCGCCTGCGCGCCCGCGATGCCGCCGCGCTCGGAGGACGCGACCCAGCGCCTTTCCAGGTCGCAGGCCTTCCACACCCGCCACAGCGCCTCTTCCACGCCCTGTGCGGACACCTCGGCGGCGGTGGCGAGCAGCGCGGCGACCCGGCGGGCCGGGCGGGCCGCGGCGTCCTCCAGCCCGGCGAGCCGGTCCCGGTCCCGCAGCACCTCCACCAGCAGTTCGCCGCTGGAGCGCTGCCCGCCGGTGGCCTTCTGCAGCCGCAGCAGCCCGCGCCGCAACCGGCGCAGCGCCAGCGGATCGGCACCGCCCAGCGGGGAGGTCAGCAGCTGTTCGGCGGCGTCCGGGTCCAGCGCCGCCGGGTTCGCCGCGCAGTGCACCAGGGTCAGCAGCGGCCGGACCGCGGTGCGGTGCGCGAGCGGCACGTCGTCCACCGGCAGCACCAGCGGCACTCCGGCGGCGAGCAGCGCGCGGCGCAGCACCGGCAGCGACTGCCCGGTGGAGCGCACGATCACCGCCATGTCCGACCACGGCACCTCGTCCAGCAGGTGCGCGCGGCGCAGCTGGTCGGCCACCCACGCCGCTTCCTGCGCCTGGGTGCCGAGCAGCCGCACCTGCACCGAGCCGCCGTCGCCGTCCGGCGGTCGCAGCGCGCGCTGAGGTCCGGCGCCGGGCAGCCCCTCGATCAGCCTGCCGACCGCGGCGTGCACCGCGGGAGACATCCGGTGCCCGGTGGTGAGCACTTCGGTGCGGTCGGCCGCGGCGGCGGTGAAGCAGCCGGGATCGGCGCCGCGGAAGGAGAACACCGCCTGGTCCGGGTCCCCGGCGAGCAGGAACTCGCGCGCCGTGCCGCCGAGCAGCCGCAGCAGCTCGAACTGCTGCGGGTCGAGGTGCTGGGCGTCGTCGACGAGCAGGTGCCGCACCCGGTCCTGCTCGGCGGCCAGCAGCGCCCGGTCGTTGCGGAAGGCCAGCAGCGCCTGGGCGACGAGTTCCGCCGCGTCCAGCTCGGCACCACCGTGACCGCCGCCGCGCAGCAGCGTCACCTGCTCGTACTGCACGCCGAACCGCCCGGCGGCCACCCATTCGGGACGGTCGTGCTGCTGCCCGAGTTCGATCAGCCTGCTCGGGCCGATGCCGCGTTCGGCGACGCGCAGCAGCAGGTCGCGCAGTTCCCCGGCGAAGCCCTCCACCGGCAGCGCGGCGCGCAGCGACTCCGGCCAGTGCCGCGCGCCGCCCTCGATGTCCCCGTCCAGCAGTTCGCGCACCAGCGCGTCCTGGTCGGGGCCGTTGAGCATCCGCGGCGGGGCGGAACCGGCGCGCACCGCCTGCAGCCGCAGCACGGCGAACGCGTAGGAGTGCACGGTGCGCACCAGCGGCTCCGGCGCGGTGCGCAGTTCGGACCCCGCGGTGAGCCGCCGGGTGATCTGCGCGCGCATCCGGGTCGCGGCGGCCCGATCTGCGGTGAGGACCAGCACGTTCTCCGGGTCGGCGCCGCCGCGCAGGATGCGGTCGGCGGCGACCTCGGCGATCAGCGAGCTCTTGCCGGTGCCGGGCCCGCCGAGCACCCGCACGGTGCCGCCATCGCCGTCCAGCACCCGCCGCGCGGGCTCGTCCCAGCTCAGCCGCTGTGCACCGCCGGACCGGCGCACCAGCAGCGGTGCCGAGCGGCGGTGCTGCTCACCCGAGGCCGAGCGGCGGGACGTGTCGCGCTCTCGACCGGGGGCGCTCTTCGGGGCGGGCATGCCACCGATGGAATCACGGGGCACCGACGCCGAACCCGCAGGCCACGCCGCGCGACTCGGGGGGATGGCGCATCCCCGCTCTGCCGCGGATGCCGCGCGCCACCGCCTCCGAGCGCACGACGACTCGCTGATCAGCACCGACGCGGCCGGAATTCGCGATCGACGAGGACTGCTACGAAGGTCGGAGACGCGCTGCACGCCCGCGTTCATCAAGGCCGCCGACGGCGCCTGCACGCCGGCCCGGGACGGCCGGCGCCCGCTGGACGGCCCGGACGGGGACACCATCGCGGAGATCCGAGCCGGTGGCGGCGACGTGATCCCGTCCATCGGCGGCTGGGCGGGCGACGAGCTCGGCGAGACCTGCCAGGACCCGGCGTCCCTGACCGCGGCCTACCAGCAGGTGATCGACACCCACGGCTTCACGGCCATCGACGCCGCTTCACCTCCCGGTCGGTCAACCGCGACCGGCCGTGCGAGGGCGAGCGCACCGACGCCTGCGGCGGTACCGAGCAGCGGCCGTGGGAGTGCACCGCCGTCGTGGCGGGCTTCGCCGGCTGATCCGGCCGTGTGCGAGGCCGTGCCGTGCCGCCCGCCGGGGCCGCGCGGCACGGCGCCACCGCTGGAGAACGAGTCGGATAAACGGTAATTTCCCAGCCTTTTCCCATTCTGCCGTGAATGCTCCGGAAAAACTCCCTTGTGGACACATCAATTCGCTGGCCAGGGCCGATACAGATCAGGACAGTAAAGATCCGCCAAGGCCCCGAAGAGCCCACGCGAATGATTCTTTTGGTGGTACGAACCAATTTCGGGTTCTGCGAGAGTCCCGCTGTGCCGCGGCCCCCGACCGCGGCCCCAGAACACGGAAACCCCGAAGGAGGACCAGTGGGCAAGCTCCGCAAGAACGTGCTCACCCTGGCCGGTACCGGTGTCGCCGTCGCCTGCGCGGCCACCCTGTCCGCCGCGCCCGCGTTCAGCGCCGACGAGGACGTCGCGCCGATGGCCGACAGCCCGGTCGCCGCCTCGCCCTACCTCTACAACGGCTGGGGCAACCCGCCCGCGCCCGGCGAGGTGCAGCAGGCCAGCGGGGTCAAGGACTTCACGCTCGCCTTCATCAACGCCGACGGCACCTGCAACCCGGCGTGGGACGGCACCCGCCCGCTGGACGGCCAGGACAAGGCCACCATCGACGAGATCCGCGCCGGTGGCGGCGACGTGGTCCCCTCGATCGGCGGCTGGAGCGGCAACAAGCTCGGCGAGGTCTGCACCGACGCGCAGTCCCTGGCCGGCGCCTACCAGAAGGTGATCGACGCCTACGACCTCAAGGCCATCGACGTCGACATCGAGAGCACCGAGGTCGAGACGCCCGCCTCCCGCGACCGCGTGATCGAAGCGCTGAAGATCACGAAGGAGGCGAACCCCGGCATCAAGACCGTCGTCACCTTCGGCACCACCACCACCGGGCCGAACGAGAACGGCAAGGCGATGCTGGCCAAGGCCAACGAGATCGGCGCCGACATCGACGTGTGGACGCAGATGCCGTTCGACTTCAACGGCACCGACATGGCGCAGGACACGATCACCACCACCGAGGCCCTCAAGGAGCAGGTGGCGACGACCTTCGGCTACGACGAGGCCGCGGCCTACGCGCACGTCGGCATCTCCTCGATGAACGGCGACACCGACCAGGAAGCCGAGCACGTCGACGTGGCCGCCTTCCAGAAGATGGCCGACTACGCGAAGGAGAAGGGCCTCGGCCGCTTCACCTTCTGGTCGGTCAACCGCGACCGGCCGTGCGACGGCGGCGGCGACGTCAGCAGCTGCAGCGGTGCCGAGCAGCAGCCGTGGGAGTACTCGTCCATCGTGGCGGGCTTCGCGGGCTGATCCGGCCGCACGAACGCGATTGCGCCGCACGTCCCAGCACCCGCTGGGTCGTGCGGCGCAGTGCTGATCCACCTTCCCGACAGTTGATCTTGCCGTGCTAGCATCGCGGCGGTTTCATGCGGGAACAGCGAAGTCGGGGGACACCGGGCCGCGCGTCCGATCGCCATGCCCCGCGAACCCGTCTCCCTCAGCACGACGTCCGCCCTTGACGGCGTCGGCGTTTCGCACGCCGCCGAGACCACCGCGACGCGCCTCGTCGCGGGCACCGGCACACACGGGTGGGACGTAGTGCAGAAGCTCGATGACTGGCGCCTCGGCCGCCGCAGCATCCGCGACCGCCTCTACGGCGTGGTCCTGATACCCGGCATCGCGCTGCTGGTGCTGTGGACGGCCATCAGCGGGGTCACCCTCTACGACGGGTTCCACCTGCGCGGCATCGCCGCCGGGGTGCGGGACGTGTCGCTGCCCGCGATGCGGGTGCTGGCCTCGGCGCAGAAGGAACGCACGCTGAGCCTGCTGTACGCGGCGGCACCGGACCAGCCCTCCCCCGGCTCGGTGCGGGACCGGCTCGACCGGCAGCGGGCCGCCACCGACCGGTCGCTGACCGCGATGCGCGAGGCCGCCGACCCGACGCTCGAACAGGCGCCGGACGCGGTCGCGGACCGGATGCGCTCGCTCGACCGGATCATCGCCGAACTGCCCGTGATCCGGGCCGAAGTGGACGGTGCGCAGACCGACCGGGCGCGCATCCACGGCTACTACAACGGGTTCGTCGACGCGGGCTCCGCGCTGTTCGAGCAGCAGGCGCGGCTGTTCCCCGATTCGGCGGTCACCCAGGGCGGGCTGCGCGCGGACGGCTTCTTCACCGCCGCCGACCGGATGTCCCGAGCCGCCTCGCTGGTCACCGACGGGCTGCGCGGCGGCACCTTCACCACCGCCGACCACCTGGACTTCACCCGGCTCAGCGGCGCCTACCACCTGGAGCTGCAGGCGCAGGCGGCCTCGGCGCCGCCGGACGTGCGGGCCCGCTACACCGAGATCACCTCGTCGCCGCAGTTCCGGCACCTCACCGAACTGGAGGAGCAGCTCGTCGAGCGCGGGCCGTGGTCCGATTCCGACCCGGCCGTCGCCGGACCGCCGCCGATCGACGTGAACGACTGGCTGACCACCAGCGACCTCGTCGCCGACGACCTCACCACGCTGGCCTCCACCCAGGCGCAGCGCACCGCCGCGGCCGGGATGGAGGCGGGAGACCGCAGCCTGCTCCAGGTGGCCGTCGGCAGCGTGCTCGCGCTGCTGGTGATCCTGGCCGCGATCCTCGTGGCGCTGCGGGTGTCCCGCGGGCTGTCCCGGCGGCTCAACGGCCTGCGCGACGACACGCTGGTGCTCGCCGACGGGCAGCTGCCGGAGATCGTCGCCCGGCTGCGCCGCGGCGACCGCGTCGACCTCGACCGCGAGGTCGCCCACCTCGACTACGGCCGGGACGAGATCGGCCAGGTCGCCGAGGCCTTCAACACCGCCCAGCGCACCGCCGTGTCCGCGGCCGTGCAGGAGGCGCAGGCCCGCGAGGGCGTGCACACCGTGTTCCTCGGCATCGCCGGGCGCAGCCAGGCCCTCGTGCACCGGCTGCTCACCACGATCGACCGGCTGGAGCGCGAAGAGCAGGACCCGGACCGGATGGCGCTGCTGTTCAGCCTGGACCACCTCGCCACCCGGGCACGGCGCAACGCCGAGAACCTGATCATCCTGGGCGGCGGGCGGCCGGGACGCCGCTGGTCGCGCCCCATCGAACTCGCCGACGTGCTGCGCAGCGCCGTCGCCGAGACCAAGCACTACGCGCGGGTGCGGGTGCAGCGGCCGCCGGACCTGGCGCTGCACGGCGACGCGGTCGCCGACACCGTGCACCTGCTGGCGGAACTGCTGGACAACGCCACCTCGTTCTCCCCGCCGGAATCGCGGGTGAACATCCACAGCCACACCGTGGCCCGCGGCGTCGTCGTCGAGGTGGAGGACCGCGGGCTCGGCATCGCCGACGAGGACCTCGAAGCCGCCAACGCGATGCTGTCCGGGCCGCCGGAGTTCGACGCGATGGCGCTGCGCTCGGACAGCAGGCTCGGCCTGTTCGTGGTGGCGCGGCTGGCGGACCGGCACGAGATCTCGGTGGAACTGCGGACCTCCGCCTACGGCGGGACGCGAGCGGTCGTGCTGCTGCCGTCGAAGCTGATCGTGGAGCCGATCGAACCGGACCCGGCGGAAGCGCACACCGCGCAGTTCCCGCGGATCCGCGCGGAACGGGCCGCGGCCGCCGGGACGACCGAGATCGGGACGACGGGTTTCGAGACGGCGCTGCCCGAGGACTCCTGGCCGGCTGCCGAGATCGCGAGCACCGGCGGCGCGAGCACCGCGGCCGAGCAGGCGGCCGCGGACCTCGCCGCGGCGCCGGACACCGGTGCGGCCGCGACGGAATCCGCCGACTCCGGCGGTGCGACCGAATCCGGCGGTGCAGCCGAGTCCAGCGGTGCAGCCGAGTCCGGCAGCACGCCCGGCCCCGGCAGTACGGCGAACTCCGGCAGCCCGATGAACCCCGGCAGGAACCCCGGCAGCCCAGCGAACCCCGGCAGCACGACGAAATCCGGGAGCACGACGGACTCCGAGCCCGCGGCGAACTCCGACGACGCGACGGTCACCGATCCCACCGGTGCGCTCACCGCGGACGCCGAGACCACCGATCCGGAGTTCCCGACGATCGAACACCCCGACGCCGACGCCCCGGCCGCCGAACCCGGCGAGCCGGCCCCGGCCGACCCAGGCACGGACGCCCCGGACGTCGCGAGCCCGGACGCAGCGAGCCCGGACAAGGGGACTCCGGCTGCGGCCATCGGGAATTCGGCCGACGACCCCCGGCCCGAAGTCCCCGACACCGACGACGCCCCCGGTACGGCCGGCACCCCGGCGACGGCGGAGTCCGACGAGCACTCCTGGCCGTCCGACACCGAAGATCCGGACCTAGCGGACACCGGCGCCGAAGGCTCCGCGGCGCTGGAACGAACGCCACCCGAGCGGTCAACCGAAGTCACCGCTTCGGGCGACGACGCCCCGCCGGAGCACGGCTACCGTGCGGACGGAGGGGAACCGATCGAGCCCGAACAGCACGCCGATTCGGCGCTCGACGCGGCATGGCCGACCGAGGAACCCGCAGGCGACGCGGATCCGGTCACCTGGCCGGAAGACCCGGCTCCGGGGAGCACCGATCGCACCGGAAACCGGTCCGGCACCGCGCCGTCCGGCACCTCCGACGCGGACCAGGCCACGACGGACGACGACAGCACCGAAACCGGCGGAGCTCCCGCAGCGGACCAGGACGATTCCCCGGTCCCGCTGCCGCGCCGCCGCAAGCGCGCCAACCTCGCCCCCGAGCTGGCCCGCGAACAACCCGAAGAGGAGGACCGGTCGACATCCGGATCCCGCTCCGCAGCGGAGATCAGGTCCCTGATGTCGGCCATCCAGCGCGGCACCGACCGCGGCCGCAAGACCGACCCGGACTCGGGCCCGACCGATGAGTGAGGGATGCGCAGTGCAGGACACGAGCACCACGACCGACTTCGAGCTGGGCCGGTTGCTGGGTGATCTGGTCGGCGGCGTCGCGGGGGCCCGCCACGCCGTCGTGCTCTCCACCGACGGCCTGGTGGTCGAGCACTCGCCGGAACTGTCCGCTGTGGACGCCGAAGCGCTGGCCGCGACGGCGTGCGCGCTGCACGGGCTCGCGCGCGGCACCGGGCGCCGGTTCGGCGGCGGTTCCATCCGGCAGACGGTGGTGGAGATGGACCACGCGTTCCTGTTCGTCACCGCCGCCGACAGCGGTTCCTGCCTCGCGCTGCTCGGCGAGGAGCACGCCGACGTGGGCCTCATCGCCTACGAGATCAACCTGTTCGTCCAGCGGGCGGGCCGGGCCATCGAGTCCGCGCCGCGCTCCCGGCTGAGCCCCACGGCGACGTGACCTCGCGGCGGGCGGGCGGGGACGGGTGGCGCGACAGCGCCGCCGGCCCGCTCGTGCGCCCGTACGCGATGACCCGCGGCCGCACCCGCGCGGCCGCCGCCGAGCTGGACCGCGGCACCCTCGTTGTCGCGGTCCCGGAACCGTCCGACGCCGTGGAGTGGGACGCCGACCGGGAACGCATCCTGCTGCTGTGCGCGCAGCCCCGGTCCATCGCCGATCTGGCGGCGGCGTTGGAGATCCCGGTGGTGGTGGCGAAGGTCCTGGTCTCCGACCTGCTCGACGAGGGAGACCTGAGCATTCCGCTGACCCCGCAGCGCGAACCGGACCACGCCCTGCTGCAGGCCGTGCTCGATGGCATTCGCCGCTTGTAATAGCGGCTGCTCCAGGTGAATGGCCCATCAGCCCGGCGATCTCGGGCGAATGGGCCATTCACCTGGAGATTCGCGGCGGAGGGGTGCTCTGGGAGACTGCTCGGGTGGACGAGGAAACCTTGGAACGGGTCCGGGACGTGGTCATCTCCATCCCCGCCGGATCGGTGCTCGGCTACGGCGATGTGGCGGAGCTGGCGGGTCTGCGCTCGGCGCGGCTGGTGGGCCGCATCCTCGCCGAGGACGGCGCCGACATCCCCTGGCACCGGGTGCTGCGCTCGGACGGCCTGACCGCCGAGCACCTCCGCAGGCGCCAGCTGGAGCTGCTGCGCGCGGAGGGCGTGCTGGCCGACGGGCCGCGGGTCAACATGCGCCGCTACCGCTGGTCCGGCCCGGCCTGATCGTCCCCGCCGCCGCGGGATCGAGCGTCCCGGTATCAAGGGACGCGCCCCGGCGTCCCGCGGTCAAGCGTCGCGAGATCCAGCGTCACGGGATCCAGCACCGCGCGACCCAGCACCGCGCGACCCAGCGTCACGGGATCCAGCGTCGCGGGATCAAGTGTCCCGAGATCAGCCGCCGCGATGGATCAGCCACCGCGGCGGACCAACCGTCGTGGACCAACCGCGGTGGATCAGCCGTCACCGCGGGCGAACCCGGGCGCCTCGTCGGCGATCAGGCGGACCAGGGCCGCGGTGCGGGCGCGCTCGGGCTGCACGTGCGGCAGGCCTTCGCGGGCGATCGGGGCAGCGGTGACCGGGCCGACGCAGGCGATGAGCACGTTCTCCCGCAGCGCCGCCAGCAGCGCCTCCCCGCGACCGGTGCGCCGCGCCCGCGCCAGGAAGTTCGTCGCGGCGGGCGCGCTCGTCAGCGGCAGCACCCGCACCTCGCCGTCGATCACCGCGTCGATCAGCGCGTCCAGCGGCGCCAGGTCCACCGGGTCGGTCCAGCGGTACACCGCGATCGGCAGCACCTCGGCTCCTGCCGCGCGCAGCCGCTCCCGGAAGTCGGTCATCGGGTCGCCGTGCAGCTGCACCACGACCCGCGCCCCGGCCACGCCCTGGGCGAGCAACCGGTCGAGCACGTCGGCGACCTCTTCGGTCGGTGCCGTGTAGCTCTCGCGCAGCCCGGCCCCGCGGATCGCGCCGCGCGCTTTCGCCCCCCTGGCCAGCAGTTCCGCCGAGCCCAGGTGGTCGAGCAGCCGCTCCCCCGCGCCGTGCGCCCGCGCCGACTCGATCCAGCCGCCGAAGCCGCTGCCGGTCACCGCCACCACGTGCTGCACCGGCCGGGCCAGCACCGCTTCGGTCGCCGCGATCAGCTCGGCGTCGTCGTCGACCGGGACGGTGTGCATCGCGGCGCCGTAGCGCACCTCGGCGCCGCGGCGGGCCAGCAGCGCGCCCAGCTCCGCGGCCTTGCGCTCGGCGGTGATGCCCGCGGTGAATCCGCGCAGCGGTTCGGTGTCCTCGACGTCCTCAGCCACCGCACCATCGTCACACCCGCGCGTGCGGGCGCGCCGGGGCGGGTCAGAGCACTTCGAGCACCATCTGCGACGCGTGCTCCAGCCCGCCCAGCGACGCGGTGGTGGACCGCGGGTGCAGCGCGTGCACCGCGAGGCGGAACAGCAGCGCCCGCAGCAGCGCCTGCGGCCAGTCCGTCAGGTGCGACCAGCGCTCCACGATCGCCGCGTCCGAGCCGCCCCAGGACAGCGCGTCGATCACCGCGACCGCCGCCGCCCACTCGGCGGGCCGCCAGAACGGGGAGAAGTCGATGATGCCGGGCGGCGCGTTGCCCGCGAACATCACGTTGCCGAACAGGTCGCCGTGCACCACCTGCGGCCGCAGCTGGGTGCGGCGGCGCGATCCGGCGAGGACGTCGTAGAGCCGACCGCCCTTGTCCAGCGGCAGCGGGTAGTCCTCCTCGCCCCACGACATCCGGTCCGCGAGCGCGTAGATGTCCTGCCGCGCGTCGAGGAACCGGGGCCGGGTGAGCACGCTGCTCGCCGCGTGCAGCCGCAGCGACATGGCCACGACCTCGTCGTGCCGCGGTTCCGGGCGTCCGGTGATGTCGCGGCTCGCGGACCAGCCGGAGACCACCCAGCGGCCGTCGGTGGAGCGGACCGGTCTGCCGACCCGCACCTCGTCCGGCTCCAGCAGGTCCAGGGTCTGCGCCACCCAGGCGGCTTCGGCGGTGTTCGCGGCCGGTTTGAGCACGACCTCGCCGCAACGCCAGGCGACGCCGCCGTTGAGCAGTTCGGCGTCCTCCCCGCGCGCACCGAACGCCGCTCGTACGTGCGACGGGGGCGGCTCCGGAGTTCCAGTCACGGCGCAGACGCTACATCGGAGATCCCCGAATGGGGGTCAGGCGCTCCGCAGATCGCGACCTGCGGGAAATCGTGATCCGGGCACCGCGGCGGTCCGACGACGACCGGCCCGGCCCCCGGAAGTGCGGGGACCGGGCCGGTCTCACCTGCGCTGAGCAGGCACTTCGTCGATCTTCGCGATGGTTCCGGCCATCGCGCACCGCCCGCGCACGGGCGGCGACCTGGATCAGTAGGTCGGCAGGCTGGTATCGACCTCGTTAGCCCATCCGAGGACACCGCCACCGACGTGGACGGCGTCCGAGAACCCGGCCTTGTGCAGCGCGGCGAGCGCCTCGGCGGAGCGGCCGCCGGACTTGCAGTGCAGCACGATCTGCCGGTCCTGCGGCAGTTCCGCGAGCGCGGCGCCGGACAGGATGCGGTCCTTCGGGATGAGCGTGGAGCCGTCGATCTTGACGATCTCGTACTCGTGCGGCTCCCGGACGTCGATCAGCTCGAACTTGTCGCCGCGGTCGAACTTCTCCTTGAGCTCGCGCGGAGTGATCGTGCTGTTCACCGCGGCCTGCTGCGCGTCGTCCGAGACGACGCCGCAGAACGCTTCGTAGTCGATCAGCTCGGTGATCTTCGTCGCGTTCGGGTCCTTGCGGATCTTGACGGTGCGGTAGCTCATCTCCAGCGCGTCGTAGATCATCAGGCGCCCGAGCAGCGTCTCGCCGATGCCGGTGATCAGCTTGACCGCCTCGGTGGCCATGATCGAACCGATGGAGGCGCACAGCACGCCCAGCACGCCGCCCTCGGCGCAGGACGGCACCATCCCGGGCGGCGGCGGCTCGGGGTACAGGTCCCGGTAGTTCGGGCCCTTCTCCTCCCAGAACACGCTGACCTGGCCTTCGAACCGGAAGATCGAGCCCCACACGTAGGGCTTGCCGGACAGCACCGCCGCGTCGTTCACCAGGTAGCGGGTCGCGAAGTTGTCGGTGCCGTCCAGGATCAGGTCGTAGTCGGCGAAGATGCCCAGCGCGTTGTCCGAGGACAGGTGCACCTGGTGCAGGTTGACCTTGACGAACGGGTTGATCTCGGCGATCGAGTCGCGCGCCGACTCCGCCTTCGGCCTGCCCAGGTCGGACTGGCCGTGGATGACCTGGCGGTGCAGGTTCGACTCGTCGACGGCGTCGAACTCGACGATGCCGATGGTGCCGACCCCGGCCGCGGCCAGGTACAGCAGCGCCGGACTGCCGAGCCCACCGGCGCCGATCACCAGGACCTTCGCGTTCTTCAACCGCTTCTGCCCGTCCATCCCGACATCCGGGATGATCAGGTGGCGGCTGTAGCGCGCGACCTCTTCCTTGGTCAACTCCGCCGCCGGCTCGACGAGCGGCGGTAGCGTCGTTGCCTGGGCTGAATCGCCGGACATCTCCCAGCTCCTCCTCAGTGGTCCTCACCTCGTCGTTCGCCCGCAGCCGCGAGCACGACGAGCGTCCGCGCCCGACATCGGCGTGGCCGAACGGGCGCGGAAGGTGCAACGCCAGAGTGGCGGATGGTCTTCCCGCTTCCCAAACTACTCCCACCATCCGGGAACGGGGTGGCCGAGCGCACGGGGATCAGCTGCCGGAATCCCCGACGGGGAACGGCCAGGCGTTGTACTTGCAGACGAAGCCGTCGGCGGGGATCTCGGTGCCCTGCGGCACCGCCTTGTTCAGCTCGTGCAGCTCGTTGTTGGAGGTGCTGAACGTCTGCTGCATCATCACCGGCGCCAGCCCGCCCTGCTTCCCGCACGGCACGTGCCCGTTGCCGAACACGTGGCCCACCTCGTGGTTGATGGCGTAGCGCCGGTAGGTGCCGATGTCGCCCTCGAAGGCGACCGCGCCGCGCACCCAGCGGGCCGCGTTGATGTAGACCCGGTCGGAGATCCGGCAGGACGTGTCGAACGGCAGCCCGCTGCCGTAGCCGCAGATCTCCCGCGCCGTGTTCTGGCTGACCAGCGTCACCCGGAAGTCCGGGGACGCGGAGCCGTCGACCCGCTGCAGCGCGATGTCCCCGGCCTGCCGGTTGGTCCAGCTGCGCGGGTCGGCGAGGGTCTCCTGGGTGAGCTGGGCGAACGAGTCGTTGCCCTCGGCCAGCTTCACCCCGACCTCGACCTCCACGGTGTAGCGGTACAGGTCGTCGCCCGCACCGACCTTCGGCGAGGTGCCGGGCAGCACGGTGAAGGTCCGGCCGCCGACCTCGGGCAGCGGGGAGCCGGGCGGGAGTTCGGCGGAGAACATCTTCGCGCTGTAGGTCTGCCCCGGCGGAGCCTCGGTCACCACCGGCGCCTCGGGCACGTCCGGCGCCTGCGCGTGCGAGACGCCGTCGTCGCCGAGCTGCCGGGCGTCCGGGTCGACGGACTGGAACACGGCCAGCGCGGTGACCACCACCAGCAGCGGGACCGCGTAGATCCGCCAGCCGTACAGCGACCAGGCCCGATTCCGCCCGCGCCGCGGTGGTTCCGGCTCGTCCAGGTCGTAGTCGCGCTCGTCGAACGGCCGCCAGGACGCGGCCAGCGGCTCGTCGGGGCGGGGCTTGCGGCGCCCGTGGGGAACGGCGGAACCATCCGCCTGGTCCGAACGGCCTGCGGCGGCGTCACGGGATCGTCTCGGGGGGCGCGGCACGGTACAAGCGTGCCACAGCACGATCGGGGTCAACGAGGCTGTGGCCAGCGAGATCCACCGCCACCTCGAAGATCACCCGTTTCGGGGCGGCTGAGCACCGTTGCCCGATTTCGACGTCACCGAGCGCGCCTGCGGCCGCGGAACCGGACCCCGCACCCGGTCTCCCCGTGCCCCGGGAGTGCGATACGACGCCGGATGAGGTCGAGAACGGCCTTTACCCACGAGTAAGGTTAGGGCTTCCCGGCTGGAGCAAGACCAGCACGTGACGGAAGGACGGGTGGAGGCAGGCATGACGGAGACCGCCGCGCAGCCGAGCAGGGGCGTTCGGCTGCCCCGCGACGCCCGCCGGGCACAACTGCTCACCGCCGCCCAGCACGTGTTCGTCACCAACGGCTACCACGCGGCCGCGATGGACGACATCGCCGAGCACGCGGGCGTCAGCAAGCCCGTCCTGTACCAGCACTTCCCCGGCAAGCTGGAGCTGTACCTGGCGCTGGTGGAGATGCACGGCGGCGAGCTGGTGCGCCGGGTGCGGCAGGCCATCGAGACCACCCCGGACAACCGGCAGCGGGTGCGGGCGGCGGTCGGCGCGCTGTTCGAGTTCGTCGACGGCGAGGGCCAGGCGTTCCGACTCGTCTTCGAATCGGACCTGCGCGGGGAGCCCGCGGTGGACAAGGCGGTGGACGGCGCGCTGTCGGACTGCGTGGACGCGGTCGCCGAGGCCGTCACCGCGGACGCGGGCCTCGACCCGGAGCGGGCGCGGCTGCTGGCGTTCGGCCTGGTCGGGTTGAGCCAGGTGACCGCCCGCTACTGGCTGGACGAGACGGAGTCGGTGCAGCGCGACGAGGCGATCACCCTGATCACCACCCTGGCCTGGAAGGGCCTCTCCGGCTTCCCCCTGCACAACGCCTGACGGACCCGCCGAAGACGAACGGCCCGTCCGACCGCACCAGGTCGGACGGGCCGTCGCCGTTCCGTCAGCCGCCGGGGAGCAGTTCCACGATGCGGTCCGCGACCTCGTCGGTGCGCTCCAGCGGGAGCATGTGCCCGGCCCCCGAGTAGAGCAGCAGCCGCGCGTCCGGCAGCGCGTCGGCGATGCGGCGGGCGTGCGGCAGCGGGCACAGCCGGTCCTTGCCCCCGGCGAGCACCACGACGGGGATGTCGCGCAGCGCTTCGAGCGCGTGCACCCGGTCGTGCTCGGCGAGGGAGGTGCGGAACCCGGCGAGGCTCGGCGGGTGGCAGGCCGCGACCCAGTCGGCGGTGGCGGCGACGTCGGCCGCGTCCGGGGAGGCGCCGAACAGCAGCCAGCGCATCCCGGGGCGCAGCGCCCGCGAGTTCCGGACCAGCCGGCCGCCGCCGGACTTCGCGAGCAGGCCGCGCACCCCGAGCTCGGCGCGGTTCGCGACGGCGGCGACCGGGCCGGGCAGACCGAGCGTGGGCGCGGCGAGGTTCCCGCTGGAGGTGGCGACGAGCGCGGCGCCGGCGATCCGCGCGGCGAACAGCTCCGGGTGCCGCTCGGCCAGCGCCATGATCGTCATGCCGCCCATGGAGTGCCCGGCGAGCACGATCGGCCCGGTGGGCACCCGCTGCTCGATGAGCTCGGCGACGTCGTCGGCGCAGCGCTCGATGGTGGCCGTGCCCGCGGGCGCCGGATCGGATTCGCCGTGCCCGCGCAGGTCGAACCGCAGCACGCGGACGTCGGCCTGGTGCAGCACTTCGTCGATGACCCGGTCCCAGGTGTGCGTGGTGAGGGTCCAGCCGTGCACGAGCAGCAGCGTGCTGCCCGCGTCGGCGGGGCCGTGCTCGTGCACCCGGAGCCGGACGCCGTCGCCGGTGGTGAAGGTGCTCGTGTCCGCGCCGGAGGCGGTGGTGGTCATGGCGGTCCTGTTCTGGGTGGAGGGGTCAGCGGATGAGGAACGACTTGCGCCAGAAGGGCATGCCGGGCCCGCCGATCAGCCCCGCCTCGTCCAGGAAGCCCATGATCTTCTCGCCGCCCCAGTGCAGGGTGTGCTGGAAGTTCGGGTTCCGCCACGCCGCGGCGTGCGCGTCCCTGGGCCGCAGGCCGACGGCCGCGTACACCCGCGGGTTGATCAGGCTGAAGCAGATCGCGTAGGAGACCAGCGCGGTCGCGAACTGGTGCCAGGCGCGTTCGGCCGGGCCGCACCCGGCCATCCGCCGGACCACCTCCTCGCGGGCGAAGGTGACGTGCCGCGCCTCTTCGAGCACGTGGATGCGGTTGACCATGCGCACCAGCGGCTGCACGGACTCGTCGTTCATCTGGTCGCGCTGGAAGCGGTCCAGGATCTCCTCGGCGACGAGGATCGCGGCGTACGCGGAGGGTCCCTTGAGGATCGCGGGCAGCGCCCGCCCGGCCTGGCGCAGCAGCGGCACCGGCCCGTAGGCGGGGGCGCCGACGCGGCGGACGGCCTTGCCGAACATGGTGGAGTGCCTGCACTCGTCGGCGATCTCGGTGAGCGCGTAGTGCGCGTGGTCGGTGCGCGGGTCGGAGTCGTAGAACTCCTTGAGCAGGATCTGCATCAGCAGCACTTCGAACCACAGGCCGTTGGAGGCGATGCTGGCGAACTCGTGCTTGGTCAGCTCGACGCGCTGCGCGTGGTCGAGGCGCTCCCACAGGTCCGTGCCGTAGAGGCTGCTGCGGTGGAACGGGACGTAGGGGGCGTCGTCGAGCAGCGGCGCGTCCCAGTCGATGTCGACCTCGGGGTCGTAGCTGTTCTTCGCCGACGACTTGAGCAGCCGAGCGGCGGTCTTCTCCCGGTCGTTCACCTGCACGGTCCTGGTCATCTCGGGGCCTCCCTGCCCTACCACCGGCATTGCATGTTACTTCGAGTAACAGCTACCTTGGGTAGCGTGAGCCACCACACCCGGCCTGTCAAGGTCGTTCCGGACCCGGCACCGCGCGGCGACGCCCGCCGGGAACGCTGGCGGGAGCACCGCGAAGCCCGCCGCGCCGAATTCGTCGACGCCACCGTCCGCGCCATCGGCCAGCACGGCGCCGACGTCGGCATGGACGAGATCGCCGCCGAGGCCGGCGTCAGCAAACCCGTGCTGTACCGGCACTTCCACGACAAGAGCGACCTCTACGTCGCCGTCGGCGAATGGGGCACCGAACTGCTGATGCAGCGGCTCGCCCCCGAGATCGCCGCCGACGGCAGCCCCAACGAGCGCATCCGCCGGATGCTCGACGCCTACCTCGGCGTCATCGAGCAGTACCCCGAGCTGTACCGGTTCGTCGTGCGCCGCACCTTCACCGACAAGCCGGTGCGCTCCGACCCGGTGACCGCGGAGAAGACCGAGATCGCGAACTCGCTGTCCCGGCTGCTCGGCGAGTACCTGCGCGCGCTGGGGCTCGACTCCGGCGGGGTGGAGCCGTGGGCGCACGGGCTCGTCGGCATGGTGCAGGCCAGCGGCGACTGGTGGCTGGAGCGGCGGTCGATGAGCCGCGACGACCTCACCGACTACCTGACCCGCATCATCTGGCACGCCATCGACGGAGTGCTGCGCTCCGGCGGCATCGTGCTCGACCCGGACCGGCCGCTGGAGCCGAGCACCGGGCTGCGGCTGATCACCGAGACCGGCGGCGAAGGCTGACCGCGGAAGGAGCCACCATGTCCGAGGAGCGACTCGCCGAAGCGGTCCCCGACGAGGAGTACGAGGGCGAGGCGGTGCTGTTCACCGCCGAACGCGAAGTCCCGGTGGCGGTGCTGCTGCGCGGGCACTTCCAACCGATCGACGGCCGCTTCCACTGGTACGGCCGGGTCGCGGCCGACGACGCGGTCGCCGAGCTCGCGGGCGGGCGCAAGACGCAGGTCGTGCTGCGCACCACGCGCGGCGAGGCCGTGGGCAGCCTGTCCGACCCGGACCCGTGGAACCGCTACCGCATCACCGGCGTGGGCCGGCCGCCGTTCTGACGGAGCGCGGCCGGGAGTCCGATGTGGACACTCCGGGCACGACGATGCCCCCGGCGGAGCGCTCTCCGGCCGGGGGCATCGCGGCAGATCACTGGACGCCGAAGCCGACCCGCGGGGACTCCGAGGGGCCGATCTCGACGTAGGCCAGCTTGGCGGCGGGCACCAGGTAGCGCCGGCCCTTCTCGTCGGTCAGCGACAGCACCCCGTCGGTGGTCTTCAGCGCGTCGGCCACCAGCGACTCGACCTCGGTCGAGGACTGACCGCTGGCCACGGTGAGCTCACGCGGGCTGTCCACGACGCCGATCTTGACCTCCACGCTTGACCTCCACAATTCGCGAACCGATGCGTACGTCCGAGAGGTTATCCCAGTCCACGCCGGACCCGCCTTCGCCGGTGGCGAACATCGGGAACCCGTCAGCCCAGGCCGAGCCGCGCCATCCGCTTCGTGTGGTTGTTCTGCAAGCGGCGGAACAGCGCGACGATGCCGGTGAGATCGCCCGACCCGGTGATGATCAGTTCGGCGAGCGCGTCCCGCTCGGCCACCACGCGCTGCGCCTGGGTGACCGCCTCCCCCAGCAGCCTGCGGCCCCACAGCGTCAGCTTGTCCCGCAGCGACCGGTCCTCGGCGCAGGCGGCCAGCACCTCGCGCTCGGCGAACGCGGAGTGCCCGGTGTCGGCCAGCACGTCCAGCACCAGCGTCCGCGTCGAATCGTCCAGCCACTCCGCGACCTCGCGGTAGAAGTCGGCGGCGAGCCCGTCGCCCACGTACGCCTTCACCAGCGACTCCAGCCAGGAGTGCGGGGCGGTCGAGGCGTTGAACGCGTCGAAGGGCTCGGCGAACGGGGCCATCACCTCGTCCACGGCGACCCCGCGGCGGGCGAGCGCGTCGTCGAGCATCCGGTAGTGGCCGATCTCGGCGGCCGCCATGCTGGCCAGCGCGGCCCGCCCGGACAGGGTGGGCGCGGTGCGGGCGTCCTCGGCGAGCCGGTCGAAGGCGGACAGCTCGCCGTAGGCGAGCGCGGCCAGCAGGTCCACGACCCCCTCGGAGTGCGTGGTGGAGTCGGTGGATCCGGCTGCGGAGGGGTCGGGCTCGCTCATACCGGGCACCTTAACCGCCGCCCCGCGCGGGCGGTCCGCGCAGCGGCGCGGGCCGACACGCGCGGCCGGAACCGGGCGGCCCGGCGGTCGGCCGCTGGTGGTGCGGGATGTTTCACGAAAGCTCATCGCACATCGCCGACCTCGATCCGGTTCGGACCAGGTATCCTGGCGGACGCAGAAGCCATGCGGCATCAGGCAACCGGCAGTGGACCCCCTCCCCGCGCGGGACCCGGCAGGGCTCGACGCGGGCCACGGTCCCACCCCGTGAGCAGCCGGTCGCCCGGGGTCCGTGCGGGAGGCCCGGGCGCGGAAGACCCGAGCGGGGGCGCACCGCGCTCGGCCCACCGGCCGGAGCGCCGGGGGCGCGGGCGACGGCGCGAGCCGCGCCACGATGCCGACCGAACCAGCAGCGGACAACCGCTGATCGAACAGGGGCGCGCGACCATCGCACCGGTGACCACGAGCATGCAGCACGCGAACAACGCGGCGGGCCGCGGATCGAACGCGGCCACCATGCCGGAGGGCGTCACCACGAGTGCAGCCGAGCGATCGGCCGCAGCGCGCCGGTACTGAGAGAGGCGATCACTCTGACCCTCAGCAACGAGCGGGCCCCCGAGGCCCCCGAGACCACCAGCAGAACCGAGGACGTGCACGCGATCGAGCACAGCGAGAACGGCGCCCCCACCGTGGAGGCCGCGCCGCTGCACGCGGAGAGCACCGTCCCGAACACCCCGACCTTCGCCGAGCTGGACGTGCACGAGGAGATCGTGCGCGCCCTCCGCGAGGCGGGCATCGAGCACACCTTCGCGATCCAGGAGCTGACGCTGCCGCTGGCGCTGCGCGGCGAGGACCTGATCGGGCAGGCCCGCACCGGCACCGGGAAGACGCTGGGCTTCGGCGTCCCCCTGCTGCAGCGGTTGCAGGTCCCCGGCGACGGGACGCCGCAGGCGCTCGTCGTGGTCCCCACCCGCGAGCTGTGCGTGCAGGTCGCCCGCGACCTCACCGACGCGGGCAAGCACCTGGGCGTCCGCACCCTCGCGGTGTACGGCGGCCGCCCCTACGAGCAGCAGATCGACGCGCTCAAGCAGGGCGTCGACCTGGTCATCGGCACGCCGGGCCGGTTGCTGGACCTCGCCGAGCAGCAGCACCTGGTGCTGGGCAAGGTCCGCGGCCTGGTGCTGGACGAGGCCGACGAGATGCTCGACCTCGGCTTCCTCCCGGACATCGAGCGCATCCTCAACATGGTCCCCGAGCAGCGGCAGACGATGCTGTTCTCCGCGACCATGCCGGGCCCGATCATCACGCTCGCCCGCACCTTCCTGAACCAGCCCACGCACATCCGCGCGGAGCAGGCGGACGCGAACGCGATCCACGAGCGCACCAAGCAGTTCGTCTACCGCGCGCACGCCATGGACAAGGCGGAACTGCTGGCCAGGACGTTGCAGGCCCAGGACCGCGGCCTGACGATGATCTTCACGCGGACCAAGCGGACCGCGCAGAAGCTCTCCGACGAGCTCGCCGAGCGCGGTTTCGCCGCCGCCTCGGTGCACGGCGACCTCGGTCAGGGCGCCCGGGAGCAGGCGCTGCGCGCGTTCCGCTCCGGCAAGGTCGACACCCTCGTCGCCACCGACGTCGCCGCCCGCGGCATCGATGTCGCCGGGGTGACCCACGTGGTGAACCTGCAGTGCCCGGACGACGAGAAGACCTACGTGCACCGCATCGGCCGCACCGGCCGCGCGGGCCGGGAGGGCGTGGCGATCACCCTCGTCGACTGGGACGAGGAGACGCGCTGGAAGCTCATCAACGACGCCCTCGACCTGGGCAAGCCGGATCCGGTGGAGACCTACTCCACCTCGAAGCACCTGTACGAGGACCTCAACATCCCGGCGGACGCGACCGGCAGGCTGCCGCTGTCCAAGCGCACCCGCGCCGGCCTGGGCGCCGAGCCCGACGAGGACGCGAAGCGCACCAGCAGCCGCAAGCCGCGCCGCCGCACCCGCGGCGGTTCCGGCGGCGAGCAGCCCGGCGGCGAGCCCGCGGCCGGCGAGACCCGTCCCGGCGGCCGTTCCCGGCAGCGCAGGCGCACCCGCGGCGGCGTGAACTCGGAGGGCGACGCGCAGCCCGCCGAATCCACCGCGCAGAGCGAGGGTGCCGCCGAGTCCGCGGACCGTCCCCGCAAGCGGCGCCGCAGGCGTCGTGGTGGCGGCGGTGCCGCTTCCGGCGGCGGCGAGTCGTCCGGCGACTGATCCCGTTCCGCGAGCGGGCTGCCCGGTGGGGCGGCCCGTGGACCGGCCCGGCTCTCGAGAGCCGATTCAGTGAGGAGTGCAGTGGTACGGCCGGAACGGCGGACGCGGTCCGACTTCGTCGCGGTGGCGCTGATCCTGGTGGTGGTCGTGGTGGTCGCCGCGGTCATCTGGTGGCGCAGCGACGCCCGGGCCACCGCGTCCGAACCCGCGGCCGCACCGGCACCCGCGCTCACCTCCCCCACCTCGGTACCGGCCGCGTTGCACGAGCTGTGGCGCGCGCCGAGCCCGGCCACCCCCGTCCCCGTGATCGCCGGTTCGACCGCGATCACCGGTGACGGCGGCACCGTGTCCGGCCGCGATCCGGGCACCGGCGCGGTGCGCTGGCGGTTCTCCCGCGATCTCCCGCTGTGCACCGTCGGCGAGGGCTGGGACCGCGCGCTGGCCGTGTACCGGAAGGCCGCCAACTGCAGCGAGGTCAGCTCGTTGCAAGGCGACACCGGCGTGCGCGGCCCCGCGCGCAACGCCGACGCCCCGTTCGGCACCCGGCTGCTCGACGACGGCAAGTACGTGACCGCGACCGGTGATCGAGTGCTGGAGAGCTGGCGCTCCGACCTGGTGCGCACCCAGCAGTACGGGATCATGCCCGCGCTGAAGAACGCGGGGAACAACCTGCGCCGCCCGGACTGCACCTACCCGTCGACGGCGGTCGGCAGCGAGCGGATCGCGGTGGTGGAGGACTGCCCGGAGGACCCGGAGCAGCGCATCACGGTGATCAAGACGAAGCCGGAGGACGACGAGAAACCGGAAGAGGTCAGCAGCGCGGTCCTCGGCGGTTCCGAGGCGACGGCCGTCGCGGTCTCCAGCAAGCAGACCGCCGTGTACGTGCGCGACCGCGGTTCCCTCGTGGTGTACGCGAACTCGACCGGCGGCATCGAAGCCGAGTACCCGCTGCCCACCGGCGGCGCCCCCTACCCCGACGCCGGTGTCGAGGCCGTCGCGGCCGACCGGGTGTGGACGGTGAACCTGCGTCCCGTGCCCGGGCCCGAGCAGGACCGCGCCGCGCGGTCGATCGCCGCGGCGCTGCAGCGGTTCGACCCGACGATCACCGCGCAGCGCGTGCTGGACGGGCTGGCCACCGCGGGCCCGGACCGGCCGTTCCGCGTCGCGGTGCTCGACGACCACCAGTACCGGCAGGTGAAGGACAAGATCGCCGACGTCGCCGGTGCCACCTTCGGCGGGCTGCTGTACTGGAACAACGGCACCACGACCGTCGCACTGGACGCCGCGACGTTCGCGCCCTTGTGGACGGTGCCGGACGCGCTCGGCCCCGGTGCGCTCTACGGCGGGGAGCTCCTCGTCCCGGTGCCGGAGGGCATCGCGGTGCTGGACCGCTTCACGGGTGCGCGCGAGCGGGTGATCCCGGTGGACCGGCAGGGCTGGACCGGGCCGGTGCGCCTGGACTCCGCGGGCCCGATCGTGCTCGAACAGCGCGGCCCCACCTCGGTGGCGCTGGGCCCGGACCGACCCGAGTGACCGGAGCACCCACCAGCACCCGGTGAACCGGCCTCACGCCGTCACAGCCACCACCAGAACCACAGCGGGCCGAACACGGCCACGAGCAGCGCCAGCAGCGCGGCCGCACCGCGGCGGTCCCGGTTGCGGTCCGCGAAGTGCTGCAGCGCCAGGGCGAGCACCGCCCCCACCGCGTGCGAAATGATCATCGCCAGGCCGGGTCCGTCCTGCCCCTGCCGCGTCGCCCACACCTGCACGCCGATCAGCCCGAGGGCCACCAGCAGCATCCCCACCGCCAGCGAGCCGGTCAGGCCGCGGAACCAGGTGCCGATCCGGGTGCCACCGGCGCCCGAGCGGTGGTGCCTGCGCACCGTCGGGGCCTCGGCGGTCTCCTCGTCGAACTCGTCCTCGTCGTGCCACTCCACGCGCTGCCTGCGCCCGCCGGCGGGCGTCGACGAGCGGAAGGGCACGGTCCCCGGTTGGTCCGCACCGTCGGCCGGCCAGGAGCCTGCTGCCGGGTGCGGGCGGCGCAGCGTCTGCGGCGCGGGCCGGTGCCGGGCACCTCCGCGCGCGGCCTCCTGCTGCGCTCGTCGGGGCATGTCCATGTCGTCGTTCCTCTGGTCCGTCACTCGGCCAGCCCGGCCCACGGTTCGGTGGCGGGCGCGGCCTGCTGTCCTTCCGGGCAGTGCGCGCGGAACTCGCACCAGCCGCAGCGCCCGCCGGGGTTCGGCGGGAACACGTCCCGCCCTGCCGTTCCCCCTTGGAACGAGTCGGAGGCGGTCTGGAGTTCCTCGGCCAGCCGTTCGGCCCGCGCCACGTGCTCGTCCAGGGAGGCCTGGGTGTGCTCCCACGCCCCGACCCGGCCGCTGGGCAGGTGGTGCAGTTCGACCCGCCCGGTGGGGGCGCGCAGCGTCCGCCGGGCGGCGACCGCGTACAGGGCGAGCGCACGCGAATCCCGGGCGTCCTCGTCGGTGGCCGCGCGTCTGCCGGTCTTGTAGTCGACGATGACCAGCTCGCCGTTACGCCGGTCGATGCGGTCCACGCGGCCCTCGGCGATGATCGTGCCCGCGGCGGCCGATACCCAGCGCTCCACCGCGACCGGCTCCGCGCCGGGCGCGAGCCGTTCGACGTAGTCGGCGACCCACCGCTGGGCGCGCTCCCGGTACCGGGTGGCCTGGGCGTGGTCGGCGAAGCCGTCGCTCTTCCAGCACTGCCCGACCAGCAGCACCGCCTTCTCCGCGGTCCGCTGGGCCGCGGGCAGTTCGAAGAAGGCTTTCAGCGCGTTGTGCACCACCGCGCCGAGGGTGGCGTTGGCGCGAGCGCCGGAGCGGGGCGGCGCAGGCCGGTCCAGGTAGGTCATCCGGAACTTGCGCGGGCAACCTTCCCAGTTCGCGAGCTTCGCGGGAGTGACCCGGACGAGCTTGCCGGGGATGCCTTCGAGGCCTAGCTGTCCCTGCACTCGCACCACACTACGCAGCCGGAGCGTCGCGTCGCGTTTCCCCCCGCGCCGCACCCGGAACTCACCGGATCAGCTGATCTCGGTGGTCATCCGGCCGTGAACACCTCACTGCCGCTGCTCTTGTCGATCAAGCGCTGCAGCGAGGCCGGCGCGGTGGTCTCCTGCCCGATCCGGATCGTCTTGTTCGTGCCGTGGTAGTCGCTGCTGCCCGTCGGCACCAGGTCCAGCTCGGCGGCGAGCTCGCGCAGCTCCTGCCGGGTCGGCTCGTCGTGGTCCGGGTGGTCCACCTCGATGCCGGTCATGCCGCGGTCCGCCAGCTCCGCCACCACCGCGGCGTTCACCACCGGGCCGCGGGCGCGGGCGAACGGGTGCGCCAGCACGGTGACCCCGCCCGCGTCGGCGATCATCTCAATCGCGCGCAGCACGGGGGTGTCGGTGCGCGGCAGGTAGTACCGGCCGCTGCTGCCCAGGTAGCGGGCGAAGGCCTCGTCGACGCTCCGCACCATGCCCGCGCGCACCAGCTGCCGCGCCAGGTGCGGGCGCCCGCCCGGCGAGTCCGGTGGCAGGCCCGCCATCAGCTCGTCCGCGTCGACCGGGAAGCCCTCCGCCGCCATCCGCTCGGCCATCTCCCGCAACCGGCCGCGCCGCTCCGCCCGCAGCCGGGACTGCTCGGCCACCAGCGCGGCGGAGGTCGGGTCGAACAGGTACGCCAGCAGGTGGACGGTGATGTCGCGCCCCGTCCCGTCCGGGCAGGTGCAGGACAGCTCGGCGCCCGGCACGACCCGGACGCGCCCGGCGCCGGCGACCACGGCGTCCGCCGCCTCCGCCCAGCCCGCCGTGGTGTCGTGATCGGTGATCGCGACGACGTCCAGCCCCGCCTCGATCGCCGCGTCGACGAGCTCCGCGGGCGTGTCGGTGCCGTCGGACTCGGTGGAGTGGGCGTGCAGGTCGATGCGCAAGCGTGGCCTTTCCGTTCAGGCCGGTCCGTCGACCGGCGGGCGGGCGTGCGGTCGCCGCGGGAGGTCGCGCCGCGACGGTGGAGGCCCAGCGGCTCGACCGGACTTCCGCTGCGCACAGTCTCGCCGATGGTCCCGGGACCTTCCGAACCAGCCCACGAAGAAGAGCCGGGGCCGCGGGTGATCCCGCGACCCCGGCTCGGCAGCGACCGGTTCAGCTCGGAAGCTTGGCCTTCTTCTTGCCCACCGCCGCGCGGCGGGCCTTGAGCATGGAGAAGCGTTCCTGCTGCGCCTTCTTCTCCCCGAACACCAGGTACGAGATCGCGTCCTCCACCTCGTCCGGGTTCGGCACGTACTCGATCCGGTTGAGCGCCTGGATCTGACCGGCCGACTCGACCACCAGCGTGCCGTAGCCGAACATGCGCCCGGCCAGGGTCCGCTGGAAGGTGAGGTCGGTGACCTTGCCGATCGGCATCATCGCCACGTTGGTGGTGAAGATGCCTTCCGCGATCAGGAACCGCTTGTCCGTGACGACGATGCGTTCCACGTACCAGTCCAGCACCTGGTAGGTGAACCGGAGCAGCACGACGAGGCCCGCATACCAGAGCACGTTCTGCGGCAGGCTCGTGTCCTGCGGCAGCATTTGGGACACCATGACCACGCCGACCAGCAACCCGATCGCCTCGAACAGTTCCCAGACCAGGCTCGCCCAGTGTCTGCGGAGCCGGATGACCCGGCGTTCGGTCTCGAGCAGGTACTCGTCGGGATCCCTAGGCGCGAACACGTCAACCGCCCTTCGGCGCTACTACACGAAGATGTTCTGCATGAAGGTGATGACCGCGTTCGCAGCATCCGCGAGGCTGTCCTTGATGTTGTTCACCAACTGACCAGCCTGATCTGGGGCGTTGATCAAGAAGAAGAGGAGGAACGCGACCCCGGTCCAGGTCAGGATCTTCTTAAGGTTCACTGCGATACACCCCGTCCGAAATGCCTTTGAACATGCTGGCGCCTGCCGATCTGTTGTACCGCACTCGGCGGCTGTAGGGCAGCATTGTCCCGCACTTGGGTCAGTCGTCAGCTGAACCGTCCGGATCAACTACCCTCCGTGTCGGTGATCATAACCAATGGACGAGTGATCCGGTGCGTCGGCGCCGTCGTGCACGATCCGCAGGGCCGGTTGTTGCTGGTGAAGCGGGCCAACGAACCCGGCAGGGGGCAGTGGTCGGTACCGGGCGGCAAGGTGGAGCCCGGAGAAACCGATCGTTCGGCGGTACAGCGCGAAATTTCGGAGGAAACGGGACTCTCCGTGATCGTCGGCAGGTGGCTCGGGAGGGTGCGGCGCCCGGCCCCGACGGGGACGTTCGACATCCACGACTACGCGTGCCGGCCCGATGACGTGGTGCTTTGTCCCGGCGACGACGCGGCCGACGCGATGTGGGCGGACGCTGCGACCTTTGCCACACTCGACGCCGCCGGCCGGTTGACCGAGGGCCTCGCCGAGGCGCTGCGGGGGTGGGGACAGCTCCCCGGGCCGTCCGCCGGGAGCTGAAACCGGCGAACCCGGCAGTCCACGCATTCGCCGCGAACGGGGCGAAATTCGGGATGGCCCAGGCGTGCGGGCGGCGAAAATTCACCCATTTCGCCGTGTGCCATCACACCCGGCACCGCCGCCGCTCGAACCGAGAACGGCGAGTATCGTGAACCGTTGGCCGGTCCGGACCACTCGCGAACGGCGAGTCGGGCAGAAGGAGGTGAGGGATTGTGAGCGGCGGTGCCGACAGCGCGCTTCCGAGTAGTACCAACCGCATCCCCGCCTGGGAGGCCTGCGGCTAGGCCGGTTCCAGGTGCCCATCGGCGCCGGTGGGGATGCGCGGTCGAGATCACCCGAGATCCGATTCCCGCCCTTGGAGGTCGCCGTGCCCAGCCTTCCTTCTCTCGGCCTGCGCAATCGCGCAGCGCGCCACAACGGCCGCACCGCGACCGCTCCCGCTCCCCCGCCCGCCTACGTCGTCGACTGCGGCGTGTACGTGGACGGAGTGCGGCTGCCGGGCGACCGGTCGCACGCCGAGGCGATCGACGAGGTGCGCAGGCGCGGCGCCGGGTTCGTCTGGATCGGGCTGCACGAACCGGACGAGGCGCAGCTCAACGGGCTGGCCGAGACGTTCGGGCTGCACGAGCTGGCCGTCGAGGACGCGGTGCACGCCCACCAGCGGCCGAAGCTGGAGCGCTACGACAGCACGCTGTTCATGGTGCTCAAGACGGTCCGCTACATCGACAACGAGAGCCTCACCGCGAACAGCGAGATCGTGGAGACCGGTGAGCTGATGGCGTTCGTGGGCCGCGACTTCGTGATCACGGTCCGGCACGGCAAGCACGCCAGCCTCGCCCAGGTCCGCTCGCAGCTGGAGACCGACCCGGAGCAGTTGCAGCTGGGCCCGGCCGCGGTGCTGCACGGCATCGCCGACCACGTGGTGGACACGTACCTGGAGGTCACCGAGGCCATCCAGGACGACATCGACGAGATGGAAGCCGCCGTGTTCGCGCCCCGGACCAAGATCGAGGCCGAGCAGATCTACCTGATGAAGCGCGAGGTCATGGACCTGCGCCGCGCGGTGATGCCGCTGGCGAAACCGCTGCAGCGGCTGGCCGAGGGCTACACGCCGATGGTGCCCGAAGAGGTGCGCTCCTACTTCCGCAACGTCGAGGACCACCTGACGACGGTGTCCGAGCGGGTGGCCTCGTTCGACGAGCTGCTGACCACGCTGGTGGACGCGACGCTGGCCAAGATCACGCTCCAGCAGAACACCGACATGCGGAAGATCTCCGCGTGGGTCGCGATCGTGTCGACGCCGACGATGATCGCCGGGATCTACGGGATGAACTTCGAGAACATGCCGGAAGTGCACTGGACGTTCGGCTATCCGGCGACGCTGCTGGTGATGATGCTGGCCTGCCTGACGCTGTTCAAGATATTCCGGCGGAACAAGTGGTTGTGAGCACGTGCTGTAACGTTTTCGATCATCCGGGCGATGTAGTCCGCAGAGGTTCGACCGCCGCGGTTGTGCACCGCGAGCGCTCTCCCCGAACGATTCGCCGCCGTGAGGATTCCGGTGCGCGTCGGGAAGAAGTGAGGAGGTAGTCATGTCGATCGTCGTGCGCCGCAGTGCGATGGGGCGGCGGGTGTTCACCCGCAGGCTGCCGCTGAGCGGATCGGGGAACGTGGCGCCGGAGCGAAGTCCCGGGTCGCCGCGCCGGGGGCGAAAACCCGGTGCGATGTGGGACGCGCTGTCCGCCTCGCCGCGCGCGCTCGCCGTGCGCTGATCACCGTTGCGGCACCGCCGCCCCCACATCGTGAGACGACATTTCACATCGATCATTCTCACGCTGCCGGGAGGCACCGCCATGACTCGTCTCGCCACCAACAAGCTCGCCCTGCTGACCACCCTGCTGATGGGGTGGATCCTGACGCTGTTCATCATCATCGCGCAGCAGGGCTGAATTCCCCAGGTCCACTGTGGACCTCGTTGATCGCATTCCCGTTCGGGTGATCCGCACGCGTTCGCGGATCACCCGTTGCGCGGATTCCCCGGTCGGCGCGCCGGAAAGCGGGTTAGAACTGTCCGCACCTGGAACCCCTTGAAGTCGAGGAGTGGTGCGGATGTTCGCCCGCCCGGCCCGGTACGCCCGGTCGATCCTGCTGTGCTCGCTGTTGCTCACCGCCGCCTCGCCGGCCCACGCGGACGAGCCCCGGCTCGACGCGCTCACCGCCGAGATCGTGGACCGGACCAACCAGGTCCGGGCCGAGGCCGGGTGCGGCCCGCTCGCGCCCGCGCCCGGTCTGGAGCAGTCGGCGCAGGCGCACGCCGCGGACATGGCCGAACAGAACTACTTCGCGCACTCCGACGCCGTCTCGCCCGCCCGGGCGCTGCCGCATGCCGAGGTGCTGCCGCGCGCCGAGGTGCTGGGCGAGAACATCGCCGCGGGCAACGCGGCCGCCGCCGAGACATTCCACCAGTGGATCACCAGTCCCGGGCACCGGGCGAACATCCTCGACTGCAGGTTCACCGGCATCGGCGTCGGCCACGCCTACGACCCGAGCAGCACCTACGGGCACTACTGGGTCCAGGAGTTCGCCGGCACCACCTGATCGCGCGGAACCCGGCCCGCTCGGCCGGCGTCACCGGTCGAGCGGGCCGCGGTCATTCCTTGACCGCCCCGGAGGTCAGCCCGGAGACGATGCGGCGCTGGAACAGCAGCACGAACAGCACGATCGGCACCGTGATCACCACGGCCGCGGCGGCGATCGTCCCGGTCGGGTCCTCGAACTGCGAGTCGCCGGTGAAGAACTGCAACGCCACCGGCACCGTGCGGGACGCCTCCGTCGAGGTCAGCGAGATCGCGAACAGGAAGTCGTTCCAGCAGAAGATGAACACCAGGATCGCCGTGGTGAACACCCCGGGCGCCGCCAGCGGGGCGATCACCTTCCGGAACGCCTGCCCCGGCGTCGCGCCGTCCACGGTGGCCGCCTCCTCCAGCTGCCACGGGATCTCGCGGAAGAACGCGGACAACGTGTAGATCGCCAGCGGCAGCGAGAACGTGGTGTACGGCAGCACCAGCCCCGGCCAGGTGTCGAACAGCCCGAGCGTCCGCTCGATCTCGAACAGCGGTGAGACCAGCGAGACCTGCGGGAACATCGCGATGAGCAGCGACACCCCCACCAGCGCCCGCTTGCCGGGGAAGTCCAGCCGCGCGATCGCGTAGGCCGCCATCGCACCCAGCACCACCGCGATCGCCGTGGAGATCAGCGCGATGCCGATCGAGTTGACCAGCGCCCGCAGGAACTCGCCGGTCTGGAAGATCGCCGCGTAGTTCGCCAGCGTCCACTCCGCCGGGATGAACCGGCCGTCGCTGAGCCCCGCGGAGGTCTTGAACGACAGCGACACGATCCACAGCACCGGCACCAGCGCGTACGCCACCACCACCGCGTTGAGCACCGTCCACTTGGCGGTGTCGGCGGGTTTCCGGCTCATCGGCTGCCCCCGTCCTCGTCGGCGCCGGGCGCGGCCGCGCCGAACAGCTTCACGAACAGGAACGCGATCAGCGCCACCGCCAGGAAGATCAGCACCGACATGGTGGAGCCGATGCCGAGGTTCAACCCCTTGATCAGGTTGTTGTAGGCCAGCACCGACACCGAGGAGGTGTCCTGCGCGCCGTCGGTGAGCACCACGATGTTGTCGAAGACCCGGAACGCGTCGAGCGTGCGGAACAGCACCGCCACCAGGATCGCCGGCTTCATCACCGGCAGCATCACCTTCGTGAACCGCTGCCAAGGGGAGGCGCCGTCGATCCGCGCCGCCTCCAGCAGGTCCTCGGACACCAGCGCCAGCCCGGTCATCAGCAGCAGCGCCATGAACGGCGTCGTCTTCCACACCTCGGCCAGCACGATGATCGCCAGCGCGCTGCCGCGCTCGGTCAGCGGCGCGCCGTCGGTGACCAGGTTCGCCAGGTAGCCGGTGTCCGGGGTCCACGCGTAGCGCCAGCTGAACGCGGCGACGACGGTGACGATGCCGTACGGGATGAGGCTGACCGTGCGCACCAGGCCGCGCCCGAGCACCGCCCGGTGCATGATCAGCGCCAACGCCATGCCCAGCACGAACTCGATGACCAGCTGGGTCGCGACGATGAGCAGCGTGGTGCCGAACGCCGTCCACCAGTACTGGTCGGACAGCACCGTCAGGTAGTTCTCCAGGCCCACGAACTCGCGCTGGTCCGGGTACTTGAGGTCGTAGCGCTGGAACGACAGCCACACCGCGTGCAGGATCGGCCAGCCGGTGACGGCCAGCATCACCAGCGCGGCCGGTGCGCACAGCATCCAGCCGAGCCTGCGCTCGGCGCGCTTCGCCTGGTCGACGGCGGACGTCACGGCAGCACCCCCCGCGAGTCCAGGGCCTTCTGCACCTCGGTGCGGATCCGCTCGGCGGTGCGCGGCGGGTCGATCCGCGACGCCGGGGACAGCAGCTTCGACAGCACCGTCGAGACGTTCTGGTAGGCGGGCGTGATCGGGCGGATCGCCGGCTCCCGCAACTCGGCGAGGATGGTGTCGCGCATCGGGTACTCGGCGGCCATCTCGGGTGCGGCGTAGACCGATTCGATGGTGGGCGGCACCCCGTCGTGGATCGCGGAGAACCGCTGGCTGTCCGCGCTGCGCAGGCACAGCGCCGCGTCGAAGGACGCGCGCGGGTTCGGCGAGTGGGCGCTGACGGCGAGGTTGAACCCGCCGAGGGTGACCTTGCTGGGCCGCGCCGGGTCGGAGCTCGGGTAGCGGGCCCAGCGGACGTTCCGCGCGAGGTCCGGCGCGTCCTCCTGCATCGACGGGTAGACGAACGGCCAGTTCAGCTGGAACGCCGCGTCGCCCTGCTGGAACTCCAGCCGGACGTCGTCCTCCTGCGAGTTGGACATGGAACGGCTGGTCAGCCCGGAATCGGCGAGGGCCTTGAGCTGCTCCAGCGCCCGCACCACGCCCTCGTCGACCACGGCCCGGGTGCCGTCGTCGGAGATCAGCTTCCCGCCCGCGGAGGCGAGCAGGGTGTTGAACTGCACCACGTAGCCCTCGAACTGGGCGCCCGGGACGAGGATCGTCGACGGCTCGCCCGCGGCCTCGAACCGCTTCGCCTGCTCGATCATCTCGTCCCAGGTGCGCGGGGGCCGGTCCACCACGTCGGAGCGGTACCAGAGCAGCTGCACGTTGGTGTTCTTCGGCGCCCCGAACAGCTTCCCGCCGTAGCGGGCCGAGGCCAGCGGTCCGGCGAGGGTGCCTTCCTCGGCTCGCTGCCGGTCCGCGCCGGTCCACTCGCGGACCCAGCCGGCGCGGGCGAACTCCGCGGTCCAGGTGGTGTCCAGGCCGAGCACGTCCATGCCGTCGTCCTGCGCGGCCAGCCTGCGCACCAGCTGCTCGCGCTGGCCGTCCGCGTCGCGCGGCAGCTTGTGGTAGACGATGCGGTACCGGCCGCCGGCCTGGTCGTTGCACCGGTCCACGACGGTCTGGAGGTTCTCCTCCGGCGCGTAGTACAGGTTGACGACGTCGTCGTGCCGCGGGGCAGCGCAGGCGCTCAGGGCCGAGACGGCCAGCACCGCCGTCCCGCACGCCGCGGCCAGCCGGACCGCGCCCCCAGCGCGTCTGCGCACCCTCACCGTGGTCGGACCTCCCGGTCTGCTCGCGCGCGGGCACGCCGAGGCCGAGTGCCCGCGCCCCGTCGCACGCCACCGCCGCACCGATGATCAGCGCGGTGACAGCAACCTAGGGCGCCGCCGACACCTCCGACAAGCCCCCAACCGTGCGCACCACCGGTGTCCGCGAACGGTGCGGGGTAACGGCACGAGCGGAAGAGGCGTACAACTTCCCGTACGCCGAGGAGGTGGCCGATGAAGACGATGTCCTATTCCGAGTCCCGCGCCAAGTACGCCGAAACGCTGAACTCCGTGGTCGACGACCGCGAGGAGGTCGTGATCACGAGGGCCGGGCACGAGCCGGTCGTCATGGTCGCGCTGGACGACTACGAGTCGCTGAAGGAAACGGCCTACCTGCTCAAGAGCCCGGAGAACGCCCGCAGGTTGCTGGCCTCGATCGAACGGCTGGAGCACGGCGGGGGCACCACGCGGGACCTCGTCGAATGAAGCTCGTCTGGGACGAGAACGCGTGGGCGGATTACGTCTGGTGGCAGACCCGGGACCGCAAGGTCCTCAAGAGGATCAACACGCTGCTCGAGGACGTCGAGCGGAACGGGAACGAGGGCATCGGCAAGCCGGAACCGCTCAAGCACGCGTTCTGGTCGCGCCGCATCACCGATGAGCACCGCTTGGTGTACCGGGTCCAGGAGGACCGGATCCAGATCGCCGCCTGCCGCTACCACTACGGCGGCTGACCGCCGTCCGCCGCGGCGGGATCGCGAACGCGTCCCGGGCGGACGCCACGCCGCCCGGGCCGGGCGAGCTCACGGCGAGGCTTGCGGCCGCATCGCCAGGTGCGCGAGGAGGTTCCGGCCGTGCTCGGCGTGCCGGGGCTGGGCGAGCACGTCGTAGCGCCCCGCGACCAGCTGGCTCGCCGAGGAGAAGTCCCGCCGCCCGCGCATCGCCGCGTACCCGGCCGCGGCGAAGCCGACGCCGATCAGGATGCCACCTGCCAGCCCGGCCAGCATCGAGCTCAGCGCGCCGGTGCCCTGCGGCGCCGCGATGCTCATCACCAGGCCGATCAGCAGCCCGATCCACGCGCCGGAGGCCGCACCCCCGGCCAGCACCTTGCCCCAGGTCAGCTTGCCGGTGACCCGCTCCACGAGCATCAGGTCGACACCGACGATGGTCACCTCCCGCACCGGGAAGTCGGAGCCGGCCAGGTGGTCGACCGCGCGCTGCGCCTCCTCGTACGTGCCGTACGAGCCGATCGGCCACCCCGTCGGCGGGGTGGGCATGCTGCTCGGTGAACCCGGCGCCGGCCGAGCCGAGCCGGAAAACGGGTAGGACACCGCTGACACCTCCGTGGAGCGCACTTCCTGGCGGGACGGCCGAAGCCCGATTCGTCCCCGATCGTCCCCGCCTCCAGGCTACCCCGAGCCCTCGGGCCGGAGATCGTCTTGGGTGGCGGGTCGCAGCGACCACGGCCGCAGCTCCACCCGTCCGCCGGTGACGTTCCACGCGCCGCGCCGCGCGGCCCGCCGCTCCGCCCACCAGGCGTAGGCGAGCACCGCCGCGATGAACGGCAGCACCTCGCCGACGGGGAAGTCCCCGGCCTGCTCGATACCGGGTACCCCGCTGAGGCCGCCGACCAGCAGGCTCAGCACGTTGTTCACCACGTGCAGCGCGATCGCCGCCTCCAGCCCGCCGGTGAGCACCGCCAGCCTGCACATCGCCACCGCCATCACCAGCAGCTGGCACCACACCAGCGGATCGGTGTAGCCGTGGCCGAGCAGGAAGAGGAGCGAGGTCAGCACGATCGCGGGCCACGGGGTGCGGAACCAGGCGCTGACCGCCTGCAGCAGGAACCCGCGGAAGGCGAACTCCTCGGCGGCGCTCTGCACCGGCACCACCACCAGCGCCAGCACCGCGATCCGCGCGTAGTCGGCCCAGCCGGGGAACCCCGTCCCGAACGAGCGGCCGGTGGCCCAGGTCAGCAGCGCCGAGACCGCGAACGCGACGAGGAACACCGCGAGGGCGGCGAGCAGGCACTCCCCGAGCCACCGCCACCGGAACCGGCCGGTGACGCCGATCAGCTGCCGCGGGCTGCGCCGCTGCACCCACAGCGCGGTGAGCACCGCGGCCGGGATCAGCGAGACCAGCGCCCCGAACGAGACGAACAGCAGCGCGAACGGATCCCGCACCAGCGCTTCGACCGAGTTCGGGTCCAGCACCAGCCCGGCGATCCGCAGGTCGCCGAAGCCCGCCGGGTACAGCACGGACGCGCCCAGCACCAGCATCACGGCCAGCAGCAGCACGAACGCCAGCACCGCGAACACGAGCAGCGCCACCAGCGGGCGCCACCAGCGGTGCCGGGCGTCGCGGGCGAGCAGGTGGTACGGGACGCCCGCCGGAGCCGGGTCCGCCGCGGCCGGGTAGTCGTTCACCTCGCTGATCATAGTGTTCGGGGCCCGGCGGCCGGTTCGGCGCGAGCCGCATCCGATCGGGCGGAATCGCCGGCGCTCGTGGGCCCGGTCCGATCGGCGGTGCGCTCCGGGCGTGGTCGCGGCCGCAGCAGATCCACAGTGGACAGCAGCACCATGTGCGCGTAGGCGGCGGCGATCGCGGTGGGCACCAGCCAGCCGACCTCGCCCACTGCCGGGTCCGCCAGCCAGAGCGCGGTGCCGAACACCGCCGCCGACAGCAGGGCCGCCACGGCCCGGCCCCACGGCCGCAGCCCCAGCGAGAGCAGGAAGTTCACCGCCACCGCCGTCAGCGCCAGCCCCTGCGGCCCGAGCGTCAGCCCGGTCTGGGCGACCCACGCCACCGCCGCGGTCACCACCACCGCGGTGATCCCGGCGGGCAGCCAGCGGGCCGCGCCCCGGCCCCGGCTCAGCAGGCGGAAGCCCAGCCACAACGCCGAGACCGCCACCACGACCAGCGCCAGCAGCACGCCCGCGTTCATCTGGAACGGGTCGAAGGTGAACGGCCGCAGCGCGACGGCCGTCGAGGAGTCCGGTGGCAGCACCACTATCCGGTCCCCTGCCGATGCGCCCGGGTACCAGCCCGTGCAGTACGTGGTGCCGTCCGGTCCCGCCGGGAGCCCGGCCGGGCAGCTCAGCGAGACCTCCCGCGTGAACAGCGCGCCGCCCGCCACCGGGGCCACCCCGCTGAGCACCACGGCCGCGGCACCGAGCAGCGCCGCCAGCGCCACCCGGCGCGGCGCGGCCACCGCGAGCACCGCCAGCAGCAGCACCGGCTTCACCACGGTCGTCGCCACCCGCCCCAGCAGCCGCAGCACGCCCGCCGTGCCCGGCCGGACCGCGCGGTAGGCCACCAGCCCGGCGCGGGTCGCGATCGAGGCGAGCCGGGGTTCGCCGAGGTCCGCCACCCGCTCGCGGCCGACCGAGTAGCGCCGCACCTCGCGGGCGAGCGGCTCCGGTTCGGGGACGTCCGGCAGCGCCGGTTCGCCCGGGTCGGCGCCGGGGGCGACGGTCGCGACGAACGGCACCTCTTGGGCGGCGATCGTCCAGTGCAGCCGTTCCACCACGAGTTCCTTGGTGCGGGTCAGCGGGTGCTCGTCGACCGGGTCGGCGAACATGGCCGCCAGCTCGGCGCGCACCTGGTCGGCATCGCGCTCCCACAGCTCGGCGAGGAACGCCCGCCACCGCTCGGATTCCGCGGCGTCGCCGAGCTCGGCGCGGGTCGGGGTGGTGACGATCTCCCGGATGCGGTCCGCGATGCCCTCCGGCCCGAGCCCACCGCTGTGCCGCAGCAGCCGCGCCGGGACCAGCAGCAGCCCCACCAGCGCCGAAGCCGAGTCCAGCCGCCCCCACATCCAGTCGTTCGCCCGCCACCGCGCGGACAGGAACGCGCCGAAGTTGCCCAGGTCGCCACCGCGCACCTTGTCCTCGACGTGCAGCTCGCCGCCGGTGCGCAGCGCGTCGAACGGCAGCGGGGAGCGGGCATCGCTGACGACCCGCAGCAGGTTGATCCGGTCCCCCGGCGACCGCCCCACGTCCAGCGGCGCGGTGAGCACCACCAGCGCGCGCAGCACCGCGGCGCGCTGCTCGGTGCGCTCCAGCAGCGCGTAGCCGACCTGCTCGGGGGAGGCGGCGCGCTCCGGGGAGCGGGCGGGCAGCCGGGAATGCTCGGGCGGTCCGGCGGGCCGCGTGCCGAACCGCTCGTCGTCCCCGCGCGGCGGGGCGGCGGCGGCCAGCCGGTCCGCGATGCGGTGCAGCACCACCCGCGCCTCCGCGACCGCGTCCACCCCGTGCTCGTCGTCCGGGACCGCGTCGGCGCCGGAGGACTCGGCGATCGAGGAGAGCTCGGCGGCGAACTCCTCCAGCGCGCGCTGGAACCGCTCGCCCCGGTCGATCTCGTCGAGGACCGCACCGAGCAGCGGCCGCACCGGGGACGGCAGCCGGTGCTGCAACCGGTCGCGGCGGTCCGCGACGCGCAGCACCCAGTCCGACATCTCCCCGAGCTCCACGATCGGTTCCAGCCGGGCGCCGTCCACCCAGTACCGGTCGGCGTGGCCCTCCAGGACCTGGGTGAAGGTGCGCAGCCGGTACAGCTCCGACTTGCAGCGCCCGATCACCGGCAGCTGCTCCGCCGCGGCCCAGCGGCCGATGTCCCGCGCCCAGTCCAGGCATTCCTGGACCCCGGAGTTCAGCGCGCGCACGTCGTCGAACACCGCCCGCGGGTTCGCCGCCGCCAGCCCGGCCAGCCCGACGCCGAGCCGCCGCCCCAGCACGGTGCGGACCTGCGGGGACCAGCCCGCGAGCGGTTCGCCCACCACCGGTGGCAGCAACCTGCCGTCCTCGCTGCCCGCCGGTTCGACCAGCAGCCGCACCACGGCTTGGGCGTCCAGCTCGGCGCGCACCACCGCGTACTCCGCTTCGATCCGCGCGGCCTCGGCCAGCAGCACCGCTTCGCGGTCGACGGCCTCGGCGGCCAGCAGCGGCGCGAACACCGATCTGCGGCGCAGTTCGGTGCGCTGCACCGCGGCGTTGTGCTCGTCGAGGGCGTGGATGTCGGCCAGCAGCGACTCCTGCGACATGCGCGCGCTCATCGCGGTGGAGGCCACCGGCAGCGCCAGCTGCCTGCTCAGCGGCCTGCCCTCGCCGACCGTCTCCGGTTCCGGGTTGAGGTACAGCAGCCAGCGCGCGCTGGGCCGCTCGGTGGGTACCGCGGCCATCGCCTCCACCGCCGCGGCCACCGGGATGTTGTCCAGCACGCCACCGTCGATCACCCGGTACGGCCGGGGATCGGTGGTCGTCTCGGAGAACACGCCGAGCATGTCCGGCTGCCCGGCCGGGGCGCCGCCGACGCTCGCGTGCACCTGCGCCGGTTCGAACGCGAACGGGAACGAGGAGGTGGCGCGCGCGGCCTGCGCCATCCGCAGCGCGGTCGCCGGGAAGTCGGGCCCGGTGCCGAAGTCCGACAGCGGCTGCCCGGAGCGGCCGCGGTGGCGGAACCGGAACATCGCGGTGCGGCGCTGCTCGACCAGCGGACCGGAGCGGCCGTCGAAGTGCCGCTCCAGCACCGGATCCAGCAGGGTCGCGGTGAGCAGCAGCTCCAACCGGGACCCGAGGTTGCGGGCGTCCCGCGGCGGCGGGGTCAGCTCGGTGATCAGCCGGGCCAGTTCGGCGCGGAAGTAGTCGTCGCCCTCCAGCAGCGAATCGGGGCGGCGGTGCCAGAACTTCGGCACCGCGCGGCTCATCGCCTCCAGGTCCGCCAGCCGCACCCACAGCTCGCGCATGTCCTCGAACGGCATGCCGTAGACGATCGAGGCGGCCAGCAGCGACGCGTTCAGCCCACCCGCCGAGGCACCGGCGAGCACGTCCACCGACACCGACTCGTAGCCGGCGAGCCCGGCCAGCGCCGACCACGGGTGCTCGGCGTCCACATCGGTGCGCTCCGCCCGGGGCGGTTCGACCCGGCCCGCCCGGTCGGCGGCCGCCCGGTCCACCGCGGGCCGGTCCGAGCGGGACGTCGCGCAGCGCAGCAGGTCGATCTCGGCGACGGCACCGCCGATCCACACCGCGAGGCTCGCCCCGCCGCGCATCGCCAGCGCCAGCCGGAGTTCCTGATCGTTCTCCGCGCCCGCGCGGCGCGGCGCGCCCGGTTCGGCCTCGCCGGGCCGTTCCTGATCCACCACGTCGCCGCCCCCTCGGTCGACCCGCACGCCGGGGCCGGTTCGTCCAGCGGCGGCCACCGGCGATCACTGTTGATCAGAACGTACCGCGCCGCACCGACCCCGGGATCGCCCACACGGGCGGTGATCACCCGGTTGGCGGGCTCCAGCGGTCCGTTCGGGACATGCCCGCGGCGCGGCCCTTGCCCGCGATGACCAGTGCCATCTTCCGGGAGGCCTCGTCGATCATCTCGTCGCCGAGCATCGCCGCACCGCGCTTGCCGCCCGCCTCCGAGGTGTGCCACTCGTAGGCGTCCAGCACGTTCTCCGCGTGGTCGTAGTCCTCCTGGCGCGGCGAGAACAGCTCGTTCACCACGTCCACCTGCGTCGGGTGCAGCACCCACTTGCCGTCGAAGCCCAGCGCCGCGGACCGGCCGCCGACGCGCCGCAGCCCCTCGACGTCCTTGATCGCCAGGTACGGCCCGTCGATCGCCTGCACGTCGTGCGCCCGCGCCGCCATCAGCATCCGCATCAGCACGTAGTGGTAGGCGTCGCCGACGTCGTAGCCGGGGGGCTGCTCGCCGACCACCATGGACCGCATGTTGATCGAGGCCATGAAGTCGGCGGGGCCGAACACCAGCGCTTCGACGCGCGGTGACGCGGACGCGATGGCGTCCACCTCGACCAGGCCGCGCGCGTCCTCGATCTGCGCCTCGACTCCGATCCGGCCGACCTCCAGGCCGGTGGCGCGCTCCACCTGGGTCAGCGTCAGGTCCAGCCAGCGCACGTGGTCCGGGGTGGACACCTTCGGCAGCACGATGGTGTCCAGGTTCTCCCCGGCGGTCTCCACGACCTCCACCACGTCCCGGTAGGTCCACTGCGAGGTGAGGTCGTTGACCCGGACCGAACGGATCTTGCCGTCCCAGCCGCCCTCGTTCAGCGCGGCCGCCACCCTCCCGCGGGCCTCCGCCTTCGCCAGCGGGGCCACCGCGTCCTCCAGGTCCAGGAAGAACGAGTCCACCGCCAGTCCGCGGGCCTTCTCGATCATCTTCGCGCTGGAGCCGGGAACGGCCAGGCAGCTGCGGCGGGCACGTCGGCGATCGACCACGGGAACCTCCTCATCGGGCACGGGCACCCAGGTCTCTACCACGATCGGCACCGCGCCGGTTGTGACGCCGGTCGCCGCGACTGCCCGGCGCGGCCCCGGCGATTAGCCTGATCAGCGTGGCAGCCACGACCAGGGTCTACGCAGCGCGGGTCGCGGGGCTCGCCGTGTTCGGCCCGGACGGCGAATCCATCGGCAAGGTGCGCGACGTCGTCGCCGGGCTCCGCGCCGCCGGGCAGCCACCGCGGGTCCTCGGCCTGGTGATGGAGATGGCGGCGCGGCGGCGGATCTTCGTGCCGATGCTGCGGGTGGTGCGCGTCGAACCGAACGCGGTCACCCTCGCCACCGGCTCGGTCAACACCCGCCAGTTCCACCAGCGCCCCAACGAGGTGCTGGTGCTCGGGCAGTTGCTGGACGCGAAGGTCACCCTCGCCGCCACCGGCGCCTCCGCGGTGCTGGTGGACGCGGCGCTGGAGCAGACCCGCACCCGCGACTGGCGGATCAGCAGGCTCGCCGTCCGGGAGCGCACCGGGCGGCTCGGCAGGCGCGGGCCGGTGCAGGTCGTCGAGTGGGACCAGATCACCGGGCTCGCCGCCGCCGAGCTCACCGACCGGCCGCAGGGCGTGGCGCAGCTGCTGGCCCTGCTGGACACGATGCGCGCCGTGGACGTGGCCAGCACGCTGCACGAACTCCCCGCGAAGCGCCGCTACGAGGTGGCCGAGGCGCTCGACGACGAACGGCTCGCCGACGTGGTCGAGGAACTGCCGGAGGACGACCAGAAGGACCTCATCGGACACCTCGGCGAGGACCGGGCCGCGGACGTGCTGGAGGCGATGAGCCCCGACGACGCCGCCGACCTGCTCGCCGAACTGCCCGAAGTGGACAAGAACCGGCTGCTGGAGCTGATGGAGCCCGCCGAGTCGGCCCCGGTGAAGCGGCTGCTCGCCTACTCCGCGGACACCGCGGGCGGCCTGATGACGCCGGAACCGGTGGTCGTCGGCCCGGACGCCACCATCGCCGAGGCGCTCGCGATGGTGCGCAACGCGGAGCTGCCGGTGGCGCTGGCCAGCATGGTCTTCGTCTGCCGCCCGCCGTCGGCGACGCCCACCGGCCGCTACCTGGGCTGCGTGCACATCCAGCGGCTGCTGCGCGAACCGCCATCGACGCTGGTGGCGGGCGCGCTGGACACCACGCTGGCCAGCCTGCCGCCGACCGCGACGCTGGCCGAGGTGACCCGCTACTTCGCCGCCTACAACCTGGTGTGCGGGCCGGTGCTCGACGACCAGGAGCACCTGATCGGCGCGGTCACCGTGGACGACGTGCTCGACCACCTGCTGCCGGAGAACTGGCGGGAGAGCGGACTGCCGGACGACCGGCGTTCCCCGGACGCACCGAAAGCGAGCGACGATGCCTGAACTGCTGTCCCGGCGGCGCCTGGACCAGCCCCGGATGCCGCGCCGGTTCTCCGTGGACTTCGACCCGGAGCTGTTCGGCCAGATCTCCGAGCGCGTCGCCCGCTTCCTCGGTACCGGCAAGTTCCTGTTCTGGATGACGGTGTTCGTGATCAGCTGGATCGGGATGAACCTGTTCGCGGTGGGCCTGCGCTGGGACCCGTACCCGTTCATCCTGCTGAACCTGGCGTTCTCCACCCAGGCCTCGTACGCGGCGCCGCTGATCCTGCTGGCGCAGAACCGGCAGGACGACCGGGACCGGGTCTCGCTGGAGGAGGACCGGGCGCGGGCCGAGCAGACGAAGGCCGACACCGAGTACCTGGCGCGGGAGCTGGCGGCGCTGCGGCTGGCCATCGGCGAGGTCGCCACCCGCGACTACCTGCGCGGCGAGCTGGACCGGCTGCGCGACGAGCTGCCCGGCACGGAGAGCCCGAGCGCCCGGCGCCGCCGCCAAGGCGCGGAGGGGCGCGAGGAAGGCTGACCGCCGCGCCCGGACCGCGGCCGCACCCGGGGCGCGGCCGCGAGCGTGTCGGTCAGGCCTGGGCGCGTTGTCCCGGCGGTGCGGGAACGCCGCCCGCGGCGAGCTTCTCGCAGGTGCGGGCGAACTCCTCCAGCTCCCGCGGCTCAGTCACCGAAAGGAAGTACTGGGTCACTCCACCGAGGTGCGTACCGGATGCGGTGCGCAACCGGCCCTCGCCGGCTTCGGTGATCACCGCGAGCACTCCTCTGCCGTCCGAATCGACCCGGACGCGGCTGACCAGACCGATCCGCTCCAGGCGGTCGACCAGTCTCGTCACGCCCGACCTGGACAGCAGCACGGCGTCCGCGAGCTCGGTCATGCGCAGCCTGCGCTCGGGCGCTTCGTACAGCGCGTGCAGCACGTCGTAGGCGGCCAGCGTCAGCCGCTGCTCGGCGATCAGATCCCCTTCCAAGCAGCGCGTGACGCGGGCGTGCGCGCGCAGGAAGGTCCGATAGGCGAGCAGCTCGCCACGAGTGGGTAATCGATCAAGACCCGTCTCGGTCACGATGAGTGATACTACGGAGGGCAGTCACACGAATGCGAAGTGCCCCCACATTTCCCGGATGTGAGCACGTCGGGGCCGGTGCCTGGAATAAACCAGCGCACAGGGCTGTTCAGGCGGCTCCGAGAGCACTCGCGGCGGCCACCAGGGCGCCCCGGCGGGCCGTCACGCGCTGCGCACCTCGCCGGTGTTCCCGGAGCTACCGGCCCGTAACATCGTGGGCCGGTCCGTAGCATCGAGGGCAAGCACAGCCGCAGGAAGGGTCGGTGTCACCGCAACCGTGACCAGCACGCACTCCGCTCCCACCGAAGAGGCCGTCCGCCAGGCCCTCACCCAGGTCGAGGACCCGGAGATCCACAAGCCGATCACCGATCTCGGCATGGTCAAGTCCGTGGCCGTCGAGGATGGCGCGGTCTCCGTCGGCGTGTACCTGACGGTCCAGGGCTGCCCGATGCGCGAGACGATCACGCAGCGGGTCGAGACCGCGGTCGGTGCCGTCGAAGGCGTGCGGGCGGTGACCGTCGAGCTCGACGTGATGAGCGACGACCAGCGCTCCGAGCTGCGCAAGAAGCTGCGCGGCAACGCCGACGAACCCCGCATCCCCTTCGCCGAACCCGGCTCGATGACCCGGGTGTACTGCGTGGCGTCCGGCAAGGGCGGCGTCGGCAAGTCCAGCGTGACGGTGAACCTGGCCGCCGCGATGGCCAAGCGCGGGCTGTCGGTCGGCGTGGTCGACGCCGACATCTACGGCCACTCCGTCCCGCGGATGCTCGGCTCCGGCGGCAAGCCCACCCAGGTCGAGAAGATGATCATGCCGCCGCAGGCGCACGGCGTGAAGGTCATCTCGATCGGCATGTTCACCCCCGGCAACACGCCCGTCGTGTGGCGCGGGCCGATGCTGCACCGCGCGCTGCAGCAGTTCCTCTCCGACGTCTTCTGGGGCGACCTGGACGTGCTGCTGCTGGACCTGCCGCCCGGCACCGGCGACATCGCGCTGTCCACCGCCCAGCTCATCCCGAACGCCGAGATCCTCGTCGTCACCACCCCGCAGCAGGCCGCCGCCGAGGTCGCCGAGCGCGCGGGCGCCATCGCCATGCAGACCCGGCAGCGGCTGGCGGGCGTCGTGGAGAACATGTCCTGGATGGAACTGCCCGACGGCCAGCGCATGGAGATCTTCGGCAGCGGCGGCGGGCAGATCGTCGCCGACTCGCTCAGCCGCGCCGTCGGCTCCGAGGTCCCGCTGCTGGGCCAGGTGCCGCTGGACACCCGGCTGCGCGAAGCCGGCGACAGCGGGACCCCGCTGGTCGTGGAGGCCCCCGAGTCGCCTGCCGCGCAGGTACTCACCGACGTCGCCAAGCGGCTCTCCACCCGGGCCCGCGGCCTCGCAGGCCAGCTGCTGTCGGTCTCCCCGGCCTGATCGACCCGCGGACGCCCGCCGACCCCGAACCCGGGGCGGCGGGCGTTCTCGCGTTCGGGGGCGGTCGACGCCGTGCGGCGGCCGGCGCGGTGACAGCAGTGCAGCGGTCACTGCACCACGACGGTCAGCGCACCCCGGCGGTCAACGCACCGCGACAGCCAGCGCACCCTGGCGGTCAACGCACCGCGACAGCCAGCGCAGCCCGGCGGTCAGCGCGCCACCGCGGTCACTGCTGTTCGGTGCGAGCGATGGCCAGCAGGCCGTCGCCGACGGGCAGCGCCACCGGCACCAGCGATTCGTCCGCGCGCACGGCCCTGGTCAGCTCGCGCAGCGCCTGGGCGCGCGGCTCCTGCCGCTGCGCGGCGTCGACCGGCCCGGCGAACACGATGGCCCCGCCCGGGCGCAGCAGCGGCGCGCCGAGTTCGAGGAACACCGGGTACTTGGTGGGCATCGCATCGACGAACACCAGGTCGTAGGCACCCTCGGTGAGCTTGGGCAGCACCCGCTCGGCCAGCCCGGCGATGAACCGGGTGCGGGAGCGGGGCACGCCTTCGGCCCGCAGCGCCTCGCGCGCGATGTGCTGCGCGGCGGCGTCGATGTCGATCGAGGTCAGCACCCCCTCGGGCACCATGCCGCGGAGCAGCCAGCTCGCCGAGGCGCCCGTGCCGGAGCCGACCTCGACGACGGATTTCGCGCGCAGCACGGTCGCCAGGAAGCGCAGCGCGGCGCCCGCGGACGCGTCGATGGACTCTTCCGCTGGGTCGGCCACCTGCCCGATGGATCCGCGGGCGTCGCCGAGCATGCTGCCCGGCCGGTCCAGGGGACCGGTGCCGATCGACGTCTCGGGTATCACGAGGCGCAAGATTATCTTCAGCGGGCGGTTCGGTTGCCCCTGTTCGGCACATCGTTAGACGGCTGTTTCCGGTATCACGTCCGATCTTGGGCCGATCAGGTGAACGTCAGGTTCTCAGGCTGCTCTCAGGGCCTTTTCATCCGTCCCTCACGAGCGCGCGCGAGAGTGGGTTGCGACCGGGAGCGGACCGCCGCTCCCCGCAACGAGGGCAGCACGCGGAACGCGCGCCCCACCGGCCCCGCCCGGCCTCGGCCGGGAACAAACCGGCGATCGCGTTCGTTCCCCGGATGCACACGCCGCAGGAGGTGGCTTCTCGTCCGATGCCAACACAGTCGATGAGTCCGGCCGTTCGAGCCGACCAGCACGCCGTCGCCACCGCACCCGTCGCGGAGGCGACGTGGACGCCGCCGTCCTGGGACGAGGTGGTCCGGGAGCACGCCGACCGGGTGTACCGGCTGGCGTACCGGCTCACCGGCAACCAGCACGACGCCGAGGACCTCACGCAGGAGACGTTCATCCGCGTCTTCCGCTCGCTGGCGTCCTACAAGCCCGGCACCTTCGAGGGCTGGCTGCACCGGATCACCACGAACCTGTTCCTGGACATGGCCCGGCGCCGCTCCCGGCTGCGCATGGAAGGCCTGCCCGAGGACACCGACCGGCTGCCCAGCACCGGCCCCAGCCCCGAGCAGGTGTTCTACGACACGCACCTGGACCCGGACCTGCAGGCAGCGCTGGACGAGGTGCCGCCGGAGTTCCGCGCGGCCGTGGTCCTGTGCGACGTGGAAGGGCTGTCGTACGAGGAGATCGGCACCACCCTCGGGGTGAAGCTCGGTACTGTGCGCAGCAGGATCCACCGCGGCAGGCAGATGTTGAAGGCCACGTTGGAAGCCAGGCGGGAGCAGGCTCGGGAGGACTCGGCATGACGGCTCGGCGAGGGTGGGGGCTGTCCGAACAGCACCTCGCACTGGACGCGCTCGTGGCATTCGTGGACGGGGAGCTCACCGCCAACGCCCACGACCGCGCGGCCGCCCACCTCGCCAGGTGCCCGGCGTGCGCGGCCGAGGCCACCGCCCAGCGGCAGGCACGGGCGGCGGTGCGCTCCGCATCCTGCCCGTCGATGTCCGCCGGGCTCCTGCAAGCGCTGCAGTCGATCCCGTCGAGCGCCGAACTCCCCGCCCAGCCCGACGGGCTGGCGCTGACCGAAGAGGGGCAGCTCGTCGCGATCAACCCGGGCGCACGACCGGGCCGGTTCGGTTCCGGCGCGGCGCTCGGTTCCAGCACTCCCCTCGGCGGCGGCAGGCAGCCGATGGGGTCGAGCACGCCGCTCGGCTCGGCGCAGTCCGAGGAACCGCGTGGTGGGCGCGGCAGGCGAGCGGGTGCGGGCGTGGTGTTCTCCGGGCTGGTGCTCGGCGCCTTGGCGCTGGTGAGCATCCCGGACGACCAGCTCCCGCCGACCGACGCGGGTCCGCCGCTGCCGCTGCCCGGCGAGGCCTACGACTCGGCTCTGATCCCCGCTTCGGCGCGGCTGGACGAGCCTCGGACGCCGACCTCGACGGCACCGACGTCCGCCACCTCGCCGGCCCCCACTTCGGGCGCGGCGCCGGGTGCCGAAGCCCCGTTCACGCCGCCCGACGCGCCGCTGGTCTCCGCCTCCACGCAGCCCTGATCATCGGGCCACCGCCCGGCGCCTACGCGGACTTCACCTGGTGCTGGGCAGGATGGGGACGTACCGGTGCGCGGGCGATCACCCACGTGTGATCCACTCGCATCGCCGATGTGTCGACGACTTCGCAGGCCCGGGGAGCGATGAGCGAGCAGCCGAGGAAACCCGCGCAGGAGGCCGATCCGGTGCGGCCCGACGAGGCTCGGCCGCACGACGACCAGCGCCACCAGGTTCCGCCCGCGCCGGACGGCGAAGCGGTGCACCCGTGGCAGCCGGGTTCGGCCGCTCCCGCCCGCGGCGTGCCCGCCGAGGACTTCTCCCGCCCGGACCAGGACGCGCCACCCGCTCCGCAGCAGCCCGCACCGCCCCGGCACCCCGAGGTCGACCCCGCGCAGGCCGCCGCCTTCGGCAGGCCCGACGGCGTCTCCGGCAGCTTCCAGACCGGGAACGACCGCCGCGCGCCCGGCGTCGAGCAGGCCCCTCCCCCACCCGATGCGCTGGTCAAGGCGTTCGGCCGCCCGCAGGGCACGCCCGAATCGCTGCAGCGCGAGCCCGGGGAGACCGCGCCCGCGCCCGCCGCTGACGAGCCCGCCACGTTCTGGAACGACCGCGGCGACCAGGACCCGTGGCGCAACCCGTCGGCGAGCTCCGTGATCGGCCCGCCCGCGGTGTCCGAGGCCGCCCCCGAACCTTCGCCCGAGCCCGGGCCGGGTCCGCTGCTGAGCGCCCGCGAAGTGCTGTTCGGCCGCCGGGTGCGGCCGCGCTCGCTGGCCGCGCTGGCCGGGGTCGCCGTGCTGCTGGCCGGGATCGGCGGCTTCGTCGGGCGGATCACCGCCGAGGAGGGCAACCCGCTGACCAACCCGGACGTGACGCTCGCCGAGGTGCAGCCGGGTGTGGACCGGCCCAGCGGCGGCGTGTCCGCCGTGGCCCGCCGCATCGTGCCTGCCGTGGTCTCGGTCGAGGTGCACGTCGGTGCGCAGGGCGGCAGCGGCTCCGGGGTGGTCATCGACGGCGACGGCTACATCGTCACGAACAACCACGTGGTGTCGATGGCCGCGGACACGCCGGGCGCGACGGTGTCCGCGGTGTTCAGCGACGGCAGCCGGGTGCCCGCCCGGATCGTGGGCCGGGACGTGAAGACCGACCTCGCCGTGATCAAGGTGGAGGTGGCGAACCCGACGGTGGCGCAGCTGGGCCGCTCCGCCGATCTCGCGGTGGGCGACCAGGTGATCGCCGTGGGCTCCCCGCTGGGACTGGCCAGCACGGTCACCACCGGCATCGTCAGCTCGGTGCACCGGCCGGTGCGGCTGGCCGGGGAGGGCACCGACACCAACGCGGTGGTGGACGCGATCCAGACGGACGCGGCGATCAACCCGGGCAACTCGGGTGGCGCGCTCGTCGACGGCAACGGCGCGGTGGTCGGCATCAACAGCGGCATCCGCACCATCGGTTCCGGTGGTGAGGGCGGTTCGATCGGGCTGGGCTTCGCGATCCCCATCGACGACGTGCGGCGCATCGCGCAGGAGCTGATCCGCAGCGGGCGGGCCGCGCACGCGGACCTCGGGGTGAACGCCAAGTCCGTCAACGACGGCACCACCGACGGCGCCCAGGTGCTCAACGTGCGGGACGGCGGTTCCGCGGCCGGGGCGGGCATCGCCGAAGGCGACGTGATCATCCGGGTGGGCGATCGGAAGGTGAGCACCGCGGACGAGCTGGTGGTGGCGACCGATCGGCACCGCGTCGGCGAGACCGTGCCGGTGACGGTGGTGCGCCAGGGCCGCGAGCTGGTGCTGGACGTGGCACTGCGCTGATCGCGCGCAGTTCTGGGAAAAGTGGCGTTTCCACCGGGCCCCGGCCGATGGGTAGGCTGGGTCCGGCGCGCAGCGCCACGCACGGGAGCGAAAGGTGATCCGAGGTGTTCGACAGCATCGGCTGGGGTGAGATCCTGGTCCTCATCGTGGTCGGTCTGTTCATCCTCGGTCCGGACCGGTTGCCCGAGGGCGCCGCGTGGCTGGGCAAGACGATCCGGCAGGTCAAGCAGTACGCCACCGGGGCGAGGGAGCACCTGCGCTCCGAGCTGGGCCCCGAATTCGACGAGCTGCGCAAGCCGTTGGAGGACCTGCGCGGCATCCGCGACTTCAACCCGCGCAGCGCGGTCACCAAGCACCTGTTCGACGGGGAGAACCCGCTCGACCCGCCGCTGAACGGGAACGGGACCGGCACGAACGGCAGCGGTACCGCCGCGAAGCCGCCGACCCCGGCCGCGCAGCCCCCGAAGCCGCAGCAACCGCTGGAGCAGGGCGAGCGCCCCCCTTACGACTCCGACGCGACCTGAGCCTGAGCCGCCACCGGCTCCGCCCGCGCGGTTTCGGCGCGCCTGCCGCGCAGCACCGCGAGCCCGGCCAGCAGCATCGAGCAGCCGAGCACGATCGACATCCCGTTCCAGCCCCAGGCCGCGTAGGCGATGCCGCCGACCACGCCGCCGACGCTGCTGCCGCCGTAGTACGCGAGCTGGTACATCGCCGAGGCCTGGCCGCGCGCCGACGGTGACGCGAGCACTCCCACCCAGCCGCTGGCCACCGAGTGCGCCGCGAAGAACCCTCCGGTGAACACGACGAGCCCGGCCAGGATCACCACCAGGTTCCCGGCCAGCATCAGCAGCAGCCCCAGCAGCGCGGTGCCCAGCCCGGTCAGCAGCACCAGCCGCCGCCCCCACCGGTCGGCGAGCCCGCCCGCGACCGCGGAGGTCACGGTGCCCGCCGCGTAGGCCAGGAACGCGAGCGCGGCGAGCGCGGGCGGCACCGACAGCGGCGGTTCGACCAGCCGGAACCCGAGCACGTTGTAGACGGCCACGAACGCGCCCATGCCGAGTGCGGCGACGAGGAACGGCGGCCGCAGCGCCGGATCGGTGGCAGCGGCCCGCACGCCGACCAGCAGCGGCTTCCAGCGCAGTTCCTGGCGCCGCTGGTGGCGTTCCTTCGGCAGCAGCAGCACGAAACCGACGGTGCAGATCCCGGCGAGGACGGCGACGGCCGCGATCCCACCGGCCCACCCCGCGTAGTCCCCGGCGATGCCGCCGAGCAGCCGACCGGACATGCCGCCGACGGTGGTGCCCGCGACGTAGAGGCCCATCGTGGTGCCGAGGTCGCGCCCGCCCGTCTCGTCGGCGAGGTAGGCGGCGGCGACGGCGGCGATGCCCGCCACGGCCGCGCCCTGCACCAGCCGCAGCGCGACCAGCAGCGGGAAGTTCCCGATGAACGGCAGCAGCACGCCGATCGCTTCGGCGAGCAGCAGCGAGCCGACCATGATCCGCCGCCTGCCGTACACCTCGGACAGGGTGCCGAGCGGGATCGCCGCGATCGCCAGGCCGAGGGTGCCCGCCGAGACCAGCAGGGCCACGGTGCCGGGCGCGAGGCCGAAGGCGTCGGCGAACTGCGGCAGCACCGGTTGCGGGGCGTACAGCAGCGCGAACAGGGCCAGTGCGCCGATGAGCAGCGCGATCCTGATGCGGCGGATGCGGTTCAGGTCGTCGGTGAGCACATCGGCGACCGTAAGCCGAGCTAATTAATGCGTCCAATGCGCCGGAGGCCCACAATTCATGCCGTGCCGCATGAATCAGAGCCGCCGCTGGACGCCGCCCAGCTCACCGCCGATCTCGCCCCGACGCTGGACCTGCTGCGCACGGTCGCCGCCGAGGGGCATCTCACACGCGCGGCGGCCCGGCTCGGCGTCCCGCAGCCCACGGTGAGCCGCGCGCTGGCCAGGATCGCCGACCGCCTCGGCACCGACGTCGTCACGAAGGAGGGGCGCGGTGTCCGGCTCACCCGCACCGGGGCGCAACTGGCGGCCGCCGCCGAGCACGCCTACGCGGAGCTGGCGGACCGGTGCCGCGAGGTGGTCGAGGAGCTGGACCCGGACCGCGGCCGCATCTCGCTCGGCTTCCAGCACACCATGGGCAGCGCCCTCGTCCCGGAGCTGATCCGCGGTTTCCGCGCCGAGCATCCCGGGGTGCGGTTCCGGCTCGTGCAAGGGGCCAGGGACGACATGCTGGCGGGCGCCCTGGACGGCCGGCTCGACCTGTGCCTGGTCTCGCCGCTGCCGACCGGCGCCGAGTGGCGGTCGGTGGCGGTGGCGCGCGACGAGCTGGTCGCGGTGGTGCCACCCGGCCATCCGCTGGCCGAGCGCGCGGAGGTGCGGTTCGCGGAGCTGGCCGCCGAGGAGTTCGCGCTGATGAGCCCGGGCTACGGGTTGCGGCACATCGTCACCGAGCTCGCCGAGGCGGCCGAGGTGCCGCTGCGGCCCAGCTGGGAAGCGGAGGAGGTCGGCACCCTCCGCGGCCTGGTGGCCGCCGGTCTCGCCGTCACGCTGCTCCCCCGGGCCTTCGGTGGCGAGGTGGCGGGCACGGTGGAGATCTCGCTGTCCCCGGCCGCGCACCGCACGGTCGGGATGGCCTGGCCGGCCGGCCGCACCCCGCCGCCGGTGGTGCGCGCGTTCCGCGACCACGCCACGTCCCGGCCCGGAACGGTCACGTCCCTGCCCTGAACGGCAGCGATCCCGCGGGGATCGGGTCCACCGCGGGATCGCTCCGGCCCGGCTACGTCATCCGGCCAGCGAGGCGGCCAGTTCGACGAGGGTGCGGGCCGCGAAACCGGTCGCGCCCGGCACGACCTCGTCGTAGGACTTGTCCGCGCGCCCCGGGCCCGCGATGTCCAGGTGCGCCCACGGCACGTCGCCGGTGAACTCGCGCAGGAACAGCGCGGCGGTGATCCCGCCCGGCCCCTGCGGCGCCTGCCGCACGTCGGCGAGCTCGCCGCGCACGTCGGCCGCGTGGTCCTCCAGCAGCGGCATCGGCCACCAGGACTCGCCGACCCGCTCGCCCGCCTCCCGCAGCGACCGGCCGAGCCGCTCGTCGGTGCTGAACAGGCCACCGGTGCGCAGCCCGAGCGCGACCTTCATCGCGCCGGTCAGCGTGGCCACGTCCACGAGGTAGTCCGGTTCGAGCCGGTCCACCGCGTAGGCCAGCGCGTCCGCGAGCACCATGCGCCCTTCGGCGTCGGTGTTGCCGACCTCGGTGGTCTTCCCGCCGTAGTGCCGCACCACGTCACCGGGCCGGTAGCTGCTGCCCGACACGTGGTTCTCCGCGGACGGCACCAGCGCCGTCACCCGCACCGGCAGCCGCAGCCGGGCGATGGACAGCAGGGCGCTGAGCACCGCGCCGCCGCCTGCCATGTCGGTGCGCATCAGGTGCATGCCGTCGGCGGGCTTCAGCGACAGCCCGCCGGTGTCGAAGGTGATGCCCTTGCCGACCAGCACCAGGTGCGGACCGGACTTCACGCCTTCCGGACGCCACGCCAGTTCCAGCAGCCGCGGCGGGCTCACCGATCCGCCCCCGACGGCGAGCAGGCCGCCGAAGCCCTTGTCCGCCAGCCACTTCTCGTCCCGCACGGTCGCGGTGACGCCCTGCAGCGGACCCGCGAGCGCGGTGCCCGCACCGGCCAACCAGGCCGGGTTCTTCACGTTCGACGGTGCGTTGGCGAGGTCCCGGGTCAGCGAGGTGGCCGCGGCCAGCTCCTCCGCCCGGGCCACGGCCACGCGGAACGCGTCCGCGTCCGCCCCGCCGGGAACCACCAGTAAGGCCTTGCGCATCCGCGGCGCGGCCGGTTCCGCCGACACCCGGAACCGGTAGTCGCCCAGCGACACCCCGAGCGTCAACGCCGAGACGAGCTCGACGTCGGCGTCCGCGGGCAGCAGCACCTGGACGTACTCCGCGTCGGCCGCATCGCCCAAGTCCGCGGGGTCGTCGTCCGAGGCGACCCCTTCGCCAAGCTTGGCGCGCGCCGCCCGCGCGATCGACGCGCCGATCGCGCGCCAGTGGCCGGGTTCGCCGGAGCCCACCCCGACGGCCCAGCCGAACCGCCCGTCGGCCAGCGGAACCGTGCGCACCTCGCCCACGGATGCGGTCACGCCCAGCGCTTCGAGCAGCGCGACGTCCACTCCCCACGGTTCGGCCGCTGCGGCCAGGTCGGGCCCGGAGACCCCGTCGAACACCGGCACCGCCGTCGGCACGCCGTCCCGCCACCGCGAGACCACGTCCACTTCGACCAGTGCCGTCGGGATCACCGGGAGCGCTGTCTGCTCCGGCGACCGCGACGAACCGAACACCGAGGAATCGGACACGGATTGAGATCCTTCCCGCACTCAAAGAGAAAAGGCCGTCTCGGCCACTCCACGGACACCGGCTCCGGCATCGAACTCGGATGCCAGAGCCGGTGAGACGATCGGGTGCACGCCGATCGCTTGCGCAGCGGCCTCAGCCGGTGGCAGATTCCAGGGCATCGCCCAGGTTCTTTGCCTCCTCCACCGACATCTCGACGACGAGCCGCCCACCGCCCTCAAGGGGGACGCGCATTACGATGCCGCGACCCTCCTTCGTCACCTCGAGGGGACCGTCACCGGTCCGGGGCTTCATGGCCGCCATAGCGTGCTCCCTCCGTGAACTCTTCCCACCCACTGATCGCCCACAACCAGCCGGGTCCGGTCCCATTCTCCCCCATCCGGACGCAGCCGCGAAACCGAACCGATCAACTCGTGTCGCTGTTGCGCTGGTCGAATGCCCGTGGCAGGTGGCAGACTCAGGCTCCGTGCGGGCTTTTTCCGGGCTTTTCGGCTCTCCGCACGGCCACCCGTGCGGGCGTCGTGCGGCGGCAGCGGCATTCCCGGCCGACCGTCCAGTCAGGACCTCCTCCGCGCCGCGCTCCGTGATCGACCCGGCACCGCCCGTGCGCGGTCCACTGTGGATGCGCTGGTCAGGGCGGCCGCGGCCCGCACCTCCCAGGCGACGAAAGGGCGAGAAGTGTCCGATGTACTGCTGACCCGCGACACCGGTGGCGTGCGACTGCTCACGCTCAACCGGCCGGAGTCGTTCAACGCGCTCAACGTCGAGCTCAAGCTCGCGCTGGTCGGCGCCCTGCGCGAGGCCGCAGCCGACGACGCGGTGCGCGCGGTGGTGCTCACCGGCAGCGGGCGCTCGTTCTGCGCGGGCCAGGACCTCAAGGAGCACATCGCGCAGCTGCAAGCGGACGACCCGAGTCCACTGAAGACGGTGGAGGAGCACTACAACCCGCTGATCAGGGCGGTGGTGACCATGCCGAAGCCGGTCATCTCCGCGGTCAACGGCAGCGCGGCCGGGGCGGGCGCCTCGCTGGCGTTCGCGAGCGACCTGCGGATCGCCTCGGCGGACGCGAAGTTCCTGATGGCCTTCGCCAACGTCGGGCTGTCGACGGATTCCGGCGCGTCCTGGACGCTGCCGCGGCTGATCGGCTACGGACGGGCGATGGAACTGCTGCTGCTGGCCGAACCGGTCGCCGCCGAAGAGGCGCTGCGCATCGGCATGGTCAACCGGGTGGTCGACCAGGGCCAGGCCACCGAGGCGGCGATGGAGCTCGCCGCGCGGATGGCGACCGGCCCCACCAGCGCTTTCGCCCGGATCAAGGAGACGGTCCGCGCGGCGGCCGCCGAGGGCATCGACGAGGCGCTGGACGTGGAGGCGGGCGCGCAGAACGAGGCGGGCAGCACAGCCGACCACCGCGAGGCGGTGGCTGCGTTCGTGGAGAAGCGGACGCCGAACTTCACCGGGCACTGACCCGCGCCGCGGGCCGTCCGCCGGGCGGCCCGCGCCGGATCACCCGGTGCGCTCAAGATCACTCGGCAAGCGCCGGATCACGCCGGATCACCCGGTGCGCGGCCGGTACTCCGGGCAGAACTCGGCGAACCGGTCCAGCGACCGCCGCAGGCCCCAGCTGAACGCGGGCCGCACCACCGGCCACAGCGCGCCGGTCCCGGCGGGCGCCGACAGGTCCTCCCACCACACGAAGGTCGACTCGTCGGCCTTGCAGTGCGCGATCACCCGGAAACCGCCCTCCCCGGACACCAGGGCGCCGGTGTGGCGGACCCGGCAGCACAGCGGCCGCCGCATCTCGATGATCTCCATGGTGTCCAGGAAGCCGACCCCCCGCAGCCCGGTGAACGCGGCCAGCGTGGTGCCGAGGCCGCCGTCGCCGCGGACCACGTGCACCGAGGTGCCGAGCATCCACTCGCCCTGCCGCGACCAGTCGGTCGCCGCCGCCCACACCTGTTCCGGTGCGGCGCGCACCGGTACCTCCAGCCGCAGTTGCGCATTGCCCACCCGACTCACTCCTCCTGGTCGACCGACCGGGCGCGCTGCAGCTGATCGCCCGCGATGTCGAGCTGCCGCTGCAGGACGGCGACCTGGCCGCGCAGGTCGTCGATCTCGTTGGCCAGCCGCTCCAGCGCCCAGTCCACCTCGGCAGCCTTGTACCCGCGCACGACCTGTTGAAACCGCAGCGAGCGCACGTCGGCGCCTTCGACGTCGACGGCGGGCAGTCTGGTCGGCGTCGCTCCGGGCGGCAGCGCCTCCAGCTGCTCCCCCCGCCCGAAGACCAGGGCAGCGAGCAGGTAGATCACCGCGGCGACCACGAGCACGACGAACAGGTAGATCAGCGCACTAGCCACGGTCCGATCGTGGCACGCCCGCCCCGCCGGGCGGCAGCAGACCTCGCCGGTGCGGCCGCGCTCAGCCCTGGGCCGGGATGACCTTGCCTTCGAGGACGCCTTCGATGGCCGAGGTGAACTCGCGCCACGCGCGGCGTTCCGCGCGCAGCGCCTCCGCGCCGGAGGGGGTGAGCCGGTAGGTGCGGCGCTGCCTGCCGCCGACGGTGCTCCAGGCGCTGGTGACGTAGCCGGCGCGCTCCAGCCTGCGCAGCGCCGGGTACACGGTGCCCGTCGGGAGGTCCAGCGCACCACCGCTGCGCTGCTGCAACGCCTCGATGATCGCGTACCCGTGCAGCTGTCTGCCGTCCAGGGTCGCCAGCAGCAGCGCGTCGAGGTGTCCGCGGAGCGCATCAGCCTTCACAGGTAGCGACTCTACGGTCATTCGCCACCACTGTCACCGTTCCGGCACAAGGGGACCTTGGTCCTTTCCCGATTCCTCTGCCGGTGAGTTCGATCACTCACCCGGGTGGTCGGGTTTCGCGGCGAACGGAGCCGTCCCGGTTCCGCCGACCGGCGGGTGGGGAGATCGCGTTTCGTGACCGGCCCGGCGAGACCGTCGCCCCGTTCGTGGGGCATTGCTCGACCGAACGAGTGGATCGATTCACGAGCACCGCATCGCCGCTCCCCGGCGGCAGCACACTGCGGATCACCAGACGCGCCCCGAGCCGGGCGCGTGCCGACGAGGAGGCCAGGAGGTCGGCGTGCGCGACGACAGCGAACGACAAGCCACCGGTTCGATCGACGACCGGGAGGTCGTCCTGCCCGCTCCCCGCCGCAGGCCCGACGCGGCACCGAGCTCGCTGTCGGTCCGGTCGAGCCTCGACGACCTGCGGGTGCGCATCGCCGCGCTGGTGGAGGCGGTGCACAACCTGCCCGCCACCGGCCTGGAGCTGGACGAGGCGCAGTGGCGCATCGACGAGCTCGCCCAGGAGATCAACCGCCCGTACCCGAGTCAGCCGCGGGTGCGCTCCCGCTGGCTGCGGCTCGCCCCGCTGCTCACCGAGCTCGACGCCGCGCTCCCCGTCGCCGCCACCGGCCGGATGATCGACGACGCCTTCTGACCGGCGGTGACCGCACCCGGCGGGTCGTGCCCGGCGTCCGACCGGCGGCGGAGCCGCTGAGCGGCGACCACCTGAGCGGCAGGACCCCGCCCGCCGGATGCTCGCGAGGACGGCGGGCTCTCCCGCGGTCGAGCCGGTGACGGCGGTCCCGCAGCGAGAACCCCGCTGAGCTTCCGCCCCGTTCCGCGGTGCGAACCCGAACCCCGAGGAGGTCAGGCGAGGGCGCGCAGCACGTGGTGCGGTGGGGTGGTCCCGGCGATCGCCGCGACCATGTCCAGGACCCGCCGGGTCTCGGCGACGTGGTGCGCGCGGAACACGCGCGCACCGCCCCAGGCGGCGACGGCGGTGGCGGCGAGGGTGCCCTCCAGCCGCTCGCCCACCTCGGCGTCGAGGGTCTCGCCGATGAAGTCCTTGTTCGACAGCGCCATCAGCACCGGCCACCCGGTGTCGGCGAGCTCGGACACCCGCCGCACCAGTTCGAGCCCGTGCCAGGTGTTCTTGCCGAAGTCGTGCGTCGGGTCGATCAGCACTCCGCTGCGCGGCACGCCGAGCGCGACCGCGGCTTCGGCGCGTTCGACCAGCTCGGCGACGACCTGGCCGACCACGTCCGGGTAGCGCACCCGGTACGGATCGGTGCGCGGCGGCAGCCCGCCGGTGTGCGAGCACACGACGCCCACGCCGAACTCGGCGGCGACCCGAGCCACGTCGGGATCGGCGCCGGCCCAGGTGTCGTTGAGCAGGTCGGCGCCCGCTTCGCACACCCGCCTGGCGACATCGCCGCGCCAGGTGTCGACGCTGATCACCAGCCGGGGATGCCGCTCGCGGACCGCGGCCACGAACGGCACCACCCGCCGGGATTCCTCGTCGGCACCGACCCGTTCGCCCTGCGCCCCGGCGCGGACCCCGCCGATGTCGACGATGTCGGCGCCGGCGGCGACCGCGGCGTCCACGGCTGCCAGCGCGGCGTCGGCGGCGAACGTGGCGCCGCGGTCGAAGAACGAGTCGCGGGTGCGGTTGACGATGGCCATGACCAGCGGCCGGTCCGCCGCCACGTCCTTGTCCCCGAAGCGCAGCGCGGGCTGAGGCGTCATGCTCCCGATCCTGGCACGTCCGGGTGCGGCGCCCGCCCGCGCCGGTTCAGCGGGACGGCACCGCGCAGGCGTCCAGCGCCGCTTCCACGTCGGTGACCACGACCAGCGCGTCCAGCGAGCGCTGCGAGGCGAACCCGTCGGCGACGAGCCTGCGCACCCAGGCGAGCATCCCGTCGTAGTGCCCGTCGGGGTCGAGGATCACGACCGGCTTCTCGTGCATTCCGATGTACCGGGACGTCCACACCTCGAACAACTCCTCGCAGGTGCCGATGCCGCCGGGCAGGGTGAGGAACGCCGAGGCGTGCGCGTCCATCAGGCCCTTGCGCTCGCGCATGGTGTCGACGACGAGGAGCTCGTCGGCATCGTCGTCGGCGACCTCCCGGTCCACCAAGGCGCGCGGGATGACGCCCACGGTGCGGGCACCGCCGGCGCGGGTCGCCCGCGCCACCTCACCCATCATCGAGACGCGCCCGCCACCGGAGACGAGCGTCCAGCCGCGCTTGGCGATGCCGGTGCCGACCTCGGCCGCGAGGTCCAGGTACCGCTGGTCCACCGGTCCGGAGGCGCAGTACACCGCGACCGCGTTCCCGGTGGTCTCCTGCTCGCTCAATGCGCCGCCTCCCAAGCCTGGTATGCCTCTTCCACGATGCGCACCGCATCCTCCACATCATCGGTCAGGTGCAGCAGGGCCAGGTCCTTCTCACCGACCTTGCCGGACGCGAGCATCGTGTCCCGCACCCAGTCGTAGAGGCCTTGCCAGTAGGACCGGCCGAACAGCACCACGGGGAACTTCGTGACCTTCTTGGTCTGCACCAGGGTGAGCGCCTCGAACAGCTCGTCCATCGTGCCGAACCCGCCGGGCAGGCAGATGAAGGCCTGGGCGTACTTGATGAACATGGTCTTCCGGGCGAAGAAGTACCGGAAGTTCACCCCGAGGTCCACCCACGGGTTGAGCCCCTGCTCGAAGGGCAGCTCGATGCCGAGACCGACCGACAGCCCGCCCGCCTCGGACGCGCCCCGGTTCGCCGCCTCCATGGTGCCCGGTCCGCCGCCGGTGATCACGGCGCAGCCGATGTCGGCCATGGCCGCGCCCAGCCGCACGCCCATCTCGTACTCGGGGTGTTCGCGCGGGGTGCGGGCGGAACCGAAGATGGTCACCGCGCGCGGGACCTCGGCCAGCGCGCCGAACCCCTCCACGAACTCCGATTGGATGCGCATGACCCGCCACGGGTCGGTGTGCACCCAGTCGGTGGGGCCGCGCGAGTCCAGCAGCCGCTGGTCGGTCGTCGTCGGTTCGTGCAGGCGGGAGCGGCGCAGCACGACCGGTCCGCGTCGCTTCTCCTGCGGGCGCTCGGCGCCGTTCGGTGAACCCTCGATCGTCATGGGTCGAGGGTAAGCAGGCGCCGGAGAACTCCGGGTGCCGCGCCGGTGACCACGTGGTGCCGTCCGGTCTCAGGACCGGCGAAGGGCCTTGGTGACCTGCGCGAACCCGCCCGTGCGGCGGCTCGCGGGCGTACCGTGGGCGGTACGACGACCGAGCGGTGCCCCGGCGGGTCGGCGGTGCCGCGGTCAGGGGGCGGCCATGCTCATCGAACTGCTCGTCATCGTCCTGGTCATCGGCGTGATCGGCACGGCTTCCGCGGCGCGGATCATCACGCAGTACGAGCGGGGCGTCGTGTTCCGCTTCGGCAGGCTCCAGGAATCGGTGCGCGGTCCCGGCCTCACCTTCGTGGTGCCCGGGGTGGACCGGTTGCGGAAGGTGAACCTGCAGATCATCACCATGCCGGTGCCCGCGCAGGAGGGCATCACCCGGGACAACATCACGGTGCGGGTGGACGCGGTGGTGTACTTCAACGTCACCGATCCGGCACGCGCGCTGGTCAACGTGGAGGACTACCTGTTCGCGATGGGCCAGGTCGCGCAATCCTCGCTGCGCTCGATCATCGGCAAGAGCGACCTGGACGACCTGCTGTCGAACCGGGAGCGGCTGAACCAGGGCCTCGAAGTGATGATCGACAACCCGGCGCTGCACTGGGGCGTGCACATCGACCGGGTGGAGATCAAGGACGTGTCGCTGCCGGAGTCGATGAAGCGCTCCATCGCCCGGCAGGCCGAGGCGGAGCGGGAGCGGCGCTCGCGGATCATCGCCGCCGACGGCGAGTTCCAGGCGTCCCGCAAGCTGTCCGAGGCGGCGGGCGTCATGGCCGACGCCCCGGCCGCGTTGCAGCTGCGGCTGCTGGAGACCGTGGTCGAGGTGGCGGCGGAGAAGAACTCGACGCTGGTGCTGCCGTTCCCGGTGGAGCTGCTGCGCTTCGTCGAGCACGCCCAGCACACCGCGGCCGGGCCCGCACCGGAGCAGCGCCGGGACGAGCCCCGCCCCGGCGCGATCGACCAGGTCCCGGACCCGGCGGGCGTGCCCGACGTCGAAGGCGTCCCGCAGGTCCACGACGCCCGCATGGGGCCCGGGGTCCTCAGCTCAGGAAGCGGGTGAGCGCTTCGGCGCAGCTCCGGATCTGGGCGACGGGCACGTTCTCCTGCTGGGTGTGCGCCAGCGTCGGCGAACCGGGGCCGAAGTTCACCGCGGGCATTCCGCGCGCGGCGAACCGGGCCACGTCGGTCCAGCCCAGCTTCGCGATCGGCTCCCCGCCCGCGGCCGCGACGAGTTCGGCGGCGGCGGGCGAGCTCAGACCGGGCAGCGCACCGCCGGAGGCGTCGACGACGGTGACGTCGAAGCCGTCGAACACCTCGCGGACGTGGGCTTCTGCTTCGGCGAGCGTCTTGTCGGGGGCGAAGCGGTGGTTGACCGCGACGAGGCACGCGTCGGGCACCACGTTGCCCGCGACGCCACCTTCGATCCGCACCGCCTGCAGGCCTTCGTGGTACTGCAGGCCGTCGATCACCGGCTGCCGCGGCACGTAGTCCAGCAGCCTGCGCAGGATCGGCTCGGCCGCGTGGATCGCGTTCTCCCCCATCCACGCGCGCGCGGTGTGCGCGCGGGCCCCGCTGGTGCGGATCTCCACCCGCAACGTGCCCTGGCAGCCCGCTTCGATGCCCGCGTTGGACGGTTCGCCGACGATCGCCAGGTCGCCGTCCAGCCAGTCCGGCAGTTCCCGCTCGATCCGGTTCAGCCCGTTGTGCTCGGCCGCGATCTCCTCGCAGTCGTAGAACACGAAGGTGAGGTCGTGGCGCGGTTCCGGCAGCGTCGCGGCCACGTGCAGCAGGACGGCGTCGCCGCCCTTCATGTCCACGGTCCCGCAGCCGTGCAGCACCTCGTCGGCACCGGAACCGGTGCGCCGGGACGGCAGGTTGTCGTTGATCGGCACGGTGTCGAGGTGACCGGCGAGCAGCACCCGGGAATCCCGCCCCAGGTCGGTGCGGGCCAGCACGGCGTCGCCGTTGCGCACCACTTCCAGGTGCGGCGCCTGGGTGCGCAGCGCGTGCTCCACGGCGTCGGCGAGGCGCCGCTCGTCCCGGGAGACGCTGGGGACGTCCACCAGCGCGGCGGTCAGGTCGACGGGATCGGCGCGGAGATCGAGTAGGTCGGTCACCCGCCGCAGGCTACCCGCGGCGGCACCGGCGGCGCCCGTCCCCGCGCAGTCCACGGTGGACGGTCCGGCGGGCGGAATCCGCCCTCGCTCGGCGCGATCGCGTGATCACGAAGCGTGCCGATGCCGCCTGCCGAGCCGACCCCTGCAGGGCACTGCCACCACGCGCCGATTACCGTTTTTCGCATGAGCGCGCAGACACCCGACCCGCAGAGCACCGGCGCCCACGGCATCGGCCTGGCCACCGTCACCGACGACGGCACCGTGCTGGACACCTGGTTCCCCACCGTCAAGCTCGGCGAGCCCGGCGAATCCCGCACCACCCGGCTGACCGGCGAGGAAGCGGTGCAGTCCCTGGGCGAGGCCGGGGCGGCACTGCTCGGCCGCGACGACGCCCGCGGCGTGGACGTCATGGCCGTGCGCACCGAGATCGGCAGGCTCTCCGACGAGCCCGCCGACACCCACGACATCTACCTGCGGCTGCACCTGCTCTCGCACCGCCTGGTCCGCCCGCACGGGCAGAACCTGGACGGCATGTTCGGGCTGCTGTCCAACGTCGTGTGGACCAACCACGGCCCGTGCCCGGTGGAGGGCTTCGAGGCGACCCGGCTGCGGCTGCGGGCCCGCGGCCCGGTCACCGTGCACAGCGTCGACAAGTTCCCCCGGATGGTCGACTACGTGACGCCGTCCGGCGTGCGCATCGGCGATGCGGACCGGGTGCGGCTGGGCGCGCACCTGGCCAGCGGCAGCACCGTGATGCACGAGGGCTTCGTGAACTTCAACGCGGGCACCCTCGGCGCGTCGATGGTCGAGGGCCGGATCTCCGCGGGCGTCGTCGTCGGCGACGGCTCCGACATCGGCGGTGGCGCCTCGGTGATGGGCACCCTGTCCGGTGGCGGCAAGGAGGTCATCTCCATCGGTGAGCGCTGCCTGATCGGCGCCAACGGCGGCATCGGCATCACCCTCGGCGACGACTGCGTGGTGGAGGCCGGGCTGTACGTCACCGCGGGCACCAAGGTCTCGCTGCCGGACGGCACCCTGACCAAGGCCCGCGAGCTGTCCGGTTCCGACGGCCTGCTGTTCCTGCGCAACTCCGGCACCGGCGCGGTGGAAGTCCGCCCGCGCGCCGGTGGCAAGGTCGAGCTGAACGCGGCGCTGCACGCGAACGACTGACCGCTACGCCGATCCGACCACCGAAGGGCGGGGGTTCACCGGCCCCGGATCGGCGACACTGGTGGTATGAACCACGCCGCAGGTGCGTCCGGCCTGCCACCCGAACCGCGGGTGGCGGGCCGGTCGGACCCGATCGCCGAGCACGTCCGCGCGGCGCTGGAACTCCGCGCGCGAGACCTGCTGGACGGCGAACCCGGCGCCAAGAGCGGCGAATCCGCCGAACCCGTGCACCGGATGCGGGTCGCGGTGCGCCGGATGCGGGCGGTGCTGCGGGCCGCCGCGCCTTTCCTCGACCAGAGCAGGCCGGAACACCTGCGCGCGGAGCTGCGCTGGCTGGGCCGCGAGCTCGGCGCCGTCCGCGACCTGGACGTGCTGCTGGCCCGGCTGCACCGCGACGTGGCCGATCTCGACGTGGCGCACCGGGAATCCGCCCGCCCGCTGCTGGATGCCGTGGCGCGCGAGCACCGCGCGGCGCGGCGAACGCTGGTGGCCGTGCTGGACGGGGAGCGCTACCGGGCGCTGGTCGACGAGCTCGTCGCGGCCGTGCACGCGCCGCCGCCCACCTCCGCCGCGGAGCACGACGCGGGGCACGACGCGGGGCGCGCGCTCCGGGCGCTCGTCGCCGAGCAGTACCGCGAGCTGCGCCGCGAGGTCGACGAGCTGGGTGCCCAGGCGACCGACGAGGAGCTGCACCGGCTCCGCGTCCTCGGCAAACGGGTGCGCTACACCGCGGAGCTCGCCGAACCGGTGCTCGGCAAGCCGATGCGGCGGCTGCTCGGCGCCGCCAAGCGGTTCCAGGACGTGCTCGGCGAAGTCCAGGACGCCCGGATCGCCGAAGAGCGGGTGCAGCGGCTGCTCCCCGACCTCGAACCGGACCTGGAGCTCGCGTTCGTGGCCGGTCGCCTCGTCGAACGGGAGCATGCGCGGCGGGTCGAGCACCGGGCGCAGTGGTGGGAGTGCTGGCGCGAGCTGCGCAGCAGTGCCGCGAAGGTGTGAACTGCTGGCGCTTCGCTCCTCTTGCGGGGAGGGGCGGGTGGCGGAACCTCAGCGGTCTTCTCGCTGCGGGATCGTTCTCGCAGGTGGCTCCGCCACATGCGACAACGCTGTCCTCGCGAGAAGACCGCTGAGAACCCGCGGCGGTGCCGGTGTCTCAGGTGGTCGGCAGCTCAGCGGCTTCGCCGCTGACAGGAAGGACGACTTGGCACGGTGCGCGGGTTGACGGTTTCGTCAGCCCAGGCGGGTTGCGGCGGCCTTGATCTGGTCGTCCGAGGCGGTCAGCGCGATGCGCACGTGCTGCTGCCCGCCCGGGCCGTAGAACGTGCCGGGCGCGACGAGGATGCCGTGCTGCGCCAGCAGGTCCACCGTCGCCCAGGCGTCCTCCCCGCGGGTGGCCCACAGGTACAGGCCGGCGCGCGAGTGCTCGATGGTGAACCCGGCGGCCTCCAGCGCGGGCCGCAGCACCGCGCGGCGGGCGGCGTACAGCTCGCGCTGCACCTCGACGTGCTCGTCGTCGAGCAGCGCCGCCGTCATCGCCTGCTGCACCGGCCGCGGCATGATCATCCCCGAGTGCTTGCGCAGCTCCAGCAGCTGCGCCACCAGGTCCGGGTCGCCCGTGACGAACCCGGCGCGGTAGCCCGCCAGGTTCGAGGACTTCGACAGCGAGTGCACCGCCAGGACCCCGGTGGAATCCTCGCCGGTCACCGACGGGTGCAGCACCGACACCGGCTCTGCTTCCCAGCCCAGCGCCAGGTAGCACTCGTCGGAGGCCACCACGGCCCCGACCTCGCGGGCCGCGCGCACCGACTCGGCCAGCGCGGCCGCGTCGAGCACCCGGCCCGTCGGGTTGGACGGCGAGTTCAGCCACACCAGCGCGGTCCCCGCGGGCGGGGCCTCGCCCGGCGCGAGCCGGACCACCTCGGCACCGGCGATCTTGGCGCCGACGTCGTAGGTCGGGTACGCGAGCTCCGGGATCGCGACCACGTCACCGGGTCGCACGCCCAGCAGCGTCGGCAACCACGCGACCAGCTCCTTGGAGCCGATCGTGGGCAGCACCGCCACCGGGTCGACGGTCACGCCGTGCCTGCGGGCCAGCGCCTCGACCGCGGCGGCGCGCAGCTCCGGCGTGCCGTGCGTCGCCGGATAGCCGGGGACCTCGGAGACCGAGGCCAGCGCCGCGCGCAGCGGCTCCGGCACCGGGTCGACCGGGGTCCCGACCGACAGGTTCACCAGCCCGTCCGGGTGCGAGCGGGCCGTCGCGGTCTGGGTCGCCAGGGAATCCCACGGGAAGTCCGGCAGCCGCGGACCGCGCGGCTCGCGCCTCGCGGAGCTCATTCTCCCTGCGGCGGCAGGCTGGTGACGGGCTCGACGTCCTTGTCGACCTTGCCGACCTTGGCCGCGCCGCCGGGCGAACCGAGCTCGTCGAAGAAGTCCACGTTCGCCTTGGTGTAGGCGCCCCACTCGTCCGGGACGTCGTCCTCGTAGTAGATGGCCTCCACCGGGCAGACCGGCTCGCAAGCACCGCAGTCGACGCACTCATCGGGGTGGATGTAGAGCATCCGCCCGCCCTCGTAGATGCAGTCGACAGGGCATTCCTCGATGCATGCCTTGTCGAGCACGTCGACGCAGGGCTCGGCGATCACGTAGGTCACGGTTGCTCTCCTGCTTGTTTCGATCCGGACCAGGCTTCCGCTACCCGGCCGATGCCAGTATCCCCCCGGCCCGCCGCCGCGGACCAAGGCGGGTCCCCGTCGCGCGGGCACCATTTCGACCATACTTCGGGCCGCCGAGGGCGGTAAACGGCATGAACTCCTAGATCGCTAGCGTCCCGACCCGTGGGCGTCCTTCCGCAACCACCTCGCGCCCTGCTTCGCGATGCGGCGCAGCGCGGACCGTTCGCCCAGGTAACCACCCACGACGCCGACCACGGGCACGTTCCCGATCCACTCGTGGTAGAAGCGGCCCTGCGGGCGTTTGTCCAGCTCGGAGTCGATCTCCCAGAGGGCACGTGCCATTCGCCACACCGTGCGCACCACCGCGCGCATCCTGCCGCCGCCGGTGCGCCGGGCCTCGTCGAGCTCCTCGGTGAGCTCGGCGGTCTTCGCGTCCTCCTCGGCCGGTGCCCCGCCCCGCTCCCCCGCGGCGACCTCCGGGGACAGGTCGCGGTCCAGCAGCACCTTGGCGATCAGCCGCACGTGGGTCCCCCTGTCGGTGACACCGTGTTCGGCGGCGATAGCCGAGAGCACCATGCCCTGCCCGGCCAGCCCCAGCGCGTTGCGGATCGGCAGCCGGGCGGTGAGGGCGCCGCCGAAGCGCGGCAGGCCGGCGGCGACCGCGACCAGCCTGCCCACCCGCTGCACCCACCAACCGCAGCGCTCGTCGACGCTCATCGCGTCCCAGGTCGAGCTGCCCGGCAGCTGCATGCCGTCGAGCTGGCGCAGCAGCTTGTCCAGCAGGCCGGGCTCGGCGGTCTGGTCGGCGGAGGTGGAGGCGGACGACCGCGCTCCGGTGCCCGGCTCGGTCGGATCTCCGGTACCGGTCTCCGCGGGGTCAGCGGCGTCGTTCTCCGGTGCCGTCGGGGTCTCCGGCGCTGTCGGGTTCTCCGGCGCCGTCGTGGTCTCCGGCGCTGTCGGGGCATCCGGTGCCGTAGTGGCCTCCGATGCCGTCGCCACCTCCCGTGCGGCCGCGGTCTCCGGCTCAGCGCGCTCGGTCTCCGGTGCGGCGGCCGTGGTCTCCGACGCCGCGTCCTCGGTCCCCGCCGCGATGTCGGCGACCTCCACGTCCGCGGCGGTGTCCGCGAACCTCCCGCGCAGCCGCAGCGGATCGGCCTCCCGGAGCACCTCCAGCAGCGGCGCGGTCGCGCGCACGAACGGCCGCAGCACCACCGCGACCCGCTCGTCGGTCAGCACTTCGGGCACGACCGCCCCCTCACTTCCCGGCGGTCCGGCCCAGGACGATCCCGAGCATCATCGCCGACGGCAGCGTTCCCGCGCCGATCAGCAACAACGTCCGCCAGTCGTTGCCCAGCAGCATGACGTCGCCGCCGGGGCCGAACAGCCCGAACACGAAGATGGTGGCGAACCAGACCACCAGCGGCGCCGCCGCCACCCGCCTGCTCGGCGAGAGCCGACCGGCGGCCGAGACCAGCATCGGCGTCGTCACCGCCGCCACCGCCGTGGTGATCGGGAACGGCGTGCTCCCGATCCACAGCGGCAGGTACAGCACCTCCACCAGCGCCAGCACCACCGCGTCGAGCAGCAGGAAGCCGAAGACCAGCCGGTCGCGGCCGGTCACCTCGGCACCACCGGTTCGGTCCCGCTCACCCCGAGTCCGCCGAACAGGTCCTGCTCGCCACCCGCCGGATCGCCGGTGGCCAGCACGTAGTGCTCGGTGCCGGTCAGCGGGTGCGCCACCCCGTTGGACAGCGCGTAGGCGCCGGGGCCGTCCCCGTTGTTCCACTCGTCCACCCACACCCGGACCTGGGTGCCGTGGGCGCGCAGCGCGCGGATCTTCCCGGACAGGTGGTCCGCGACGTCGATGACCGTGGTGATCGACTCGTCGGGCACGCTCGCCAGGTCCGCCAGGTCGGGCAGCTCGAACGGCATCGACTCGGCGGTGGCCAGGTCCGCCAGCCCGGCGCGGAGCCGGTCCCGGGACGGCACGGCGTGGAACACGCGCAGCACGTCCGGGACGCGCTCGGCCGCGGCCATCGTCACGTCGTGCGCGCGCACGTGGTCGGGGTGCCCGTAGCCACCGTCGGCCGCGTAGGTCACCACGACCTGGGGCCGCACCTCGTGCAGGATCTCCGCGAGCGCCTCGGTCTGCTCGGCCAGGTCGCCGACGGCGAACGCCCGCGGGTGCGCCGAGGGCAGCGCTCCGGCCCGGCCGGGTTCCTCCCACAGCATCCCGGAATCCCGCCAGCGACCGATGCCGCCGAGGAAGCGGTGGTCGGCCACCCGCAGCGCCGCGCACGCGGAACGGAGTTCGCCCACCCGGTAGCCGCCGAGCTGGTCGGCCTGGTCGGCCGCCAGCCCCCGCAGGCTCTCCGGGATGACCTCGCCCTCCTCGCCGAGGGTGCAGGTCACCACCGTCACCTGGACACCGCGCGCCGCGTAGCGGGCGATCGTCCCGCCGGTCCAGAGGGTCTCGTCATCCGGATGCGCGTGCACCAGCAACAACCGGGGAGGAGCCGTCAGCGTCACCTGCCCAGCCTAATCGGCCCGGCGCACCCCTCCACGCGGTGGTCGAACAGCCCGCGACGCGACCTGTCAACCAGCGGCGATCAACTTTCACCCGGGCCGGTGGACAGGATCGCCCGGACGATCAGCTCAGCGGCCCTGCAGCGCGTCCAGCGCGACGGCCTGCGCGAACACCACCCGCCGGTCCAGCCGGTCGTCGTGCACCGTGATCACGTAGCGGTCCCGCAGCGCGAACTTCTTCTCCACCGACAGCACGACCTGCCCGTCCACCGCGAAGTCGAAGTGGTACGGGAAGAAGAACGGGACGTTCTCGATGAACGGGATGAACTCCCACAGCCGGCGCAGCAGCGCGATCGGCTTGCTCCGCTCGTGCCCGACGGCCGCCGGCTGGCCGGGCTGCTCCAGGTGCCAGGTGGAGCGGGTCAGCGATGTGCGGAAGTCCTTGCGGAAGAACCCGATCGGCGCCCCCGCCGCGTCGGTGACGTCGTACCCGGAGGCCAGGTCGACCACCTTCCGCGCGCGGAACCCCGCCACCGGCTGCGTCTTGTCCGCGTCCGCGTACAGCGTGACCTGCTCCTTGAGCGCGACCCGCTTCTGCTGCGCGAACGCGACGAGCTCGCCCTCGCCGCCCTGGCCGTCGTCGGCCCGGATCTCGTACCGGTTGACCATGAACGTCACGCGCTGGCGCAGGTGGAACGTCCTGATCTGCTGCAACCGTCCCGAATCCACGTTCTCTCCTCGATGCCCGGCCACGACCGGGGCTCAGTACCCGTCGTTGTCGCTCGGGGTGCCCTTCCAGTCGGCCGCGGTCGAGAACGGGCCGGAGAGGCCGTTCCCGCGCTGCACCCCCGTCACGTCCCGGCCGAACGCCAGCACTTGAGCCTGCTGGTACAGCGGCAGCGCCACGGCCTGCGACCACAGCACCGATTCGACCTTCGCCGACGCCTCCGGGAACGGCAGCGCCCCGCTGAGCGCGGCGTCGATCGTCGGCTGCAGCAGCTGGTCGCAGAAACCGGTGGCGCTGAACGGGAACGGCCGGTCGTCCGAGTCGACGCCCGGGCAGCCGTAGGAGGTCGCCATCATCGCCGCCGGATCGCCGTCGGCCGGGCGCGGTGCGACCGCCATGTCCACCGAGCTGGCCGCGCCGGGTTCCTCGGACAGCGGGTTCGTGGGCAGCATCTCGCCGAAGAGCTGATCACCGGTGGGCGTGACCACGGTGGCCTGGACGTCCTGGGCCCGCAGCTGCGCGGCCGCGGCCTCGGCGATCCGGATGTACTGCTCGTGCTCGAACGGCGCCGCGATCACCAGGTTCAGCGGGCGGCCGTCCTTGGTCCACGCGCCCGCGCGGTGCTCGTACCCGGCTTCGGTGAGCAGCCGCTGCACGCGCGCCGGATCGGGCCCGTCGGCGCCCGGCGGTTCGGTCGGGGTGTAGCCGCGTTCCGAGGGGGCGAGCACCTGGGCGTGCGCGTGCAGCTGGTCGCCCGGTCCACCGCCGCTGCCGACGTCGATCAGCGCTTCCCGGTCCAGACCGGCCACGACCGCGTTCCGCACCCGGGCGTCGGCGAGCTGCGCGCTGGTCGGCCGCAGCAGCACCTGCATCGTCGCCGGCCGGGGGACCGTGCTGACCTGCACCGCCGAACCCAGATCGCGCAGCGCGCCCATGGTGCCGCGGTCCGCGCCGAACACCGCCATGTGCAGGTCCCCGCTGCGCAGCGCGGCGACCTGGCCGGCCTGGTCGCTGGCGCGCAGCACGATCCGGTCGGACACCGCGGGCTTGCCCCAGAACCGGTCGTTGCGCTCCAGGATGATCTCGCCGCGCTGCAGGTCGACCTGGCGAATGGCGAACGGGCCGCCGGAAGCCGGGTAGCCGTTGTCCAGCGCCGTGGCCCACCCGCGCGGCGCGTCCCGCAGCAGGTGCGCGGGCAGCAGGTTCGCGAACAGGCTCTGCCAGCCCGGGTAGGGGCGTTCGAAGGTGACCTCGACGCTCTTGCCGCCTTCGCGGGACTGCACGTCGTCGATCAGCTGGTATCCGGCGGGATCCGACACGCCGGGCTGGGAGCGCAGCTGCTCCCACAGGTAGACGAAGTCCTCGGCGGCGATCGGCGCGCCGTCCGACCAGGCCGCTTCCTTGCGGATCCGGTAGCGCACCGTGAACCGTTCCGCGTCCGGCACCACGTCCGCCGACTCCATCAGCGTCGTGTCCAGCGCGTTCGCCCCGTCCGGACCGGGCCGGAACACCGAGGGCAGCATCAGGCTGGACAGCGCCGAACTGGTCGGCGACAGGTCCGCGAGGGTGTGCGGGTTGAACCCGCCCTCCAGCGAGTCGACGCCGACGACGACCTCGGTCGGCATCGGCTGCGTGGACGGAGCCGTCTGCGGGCTCGGCGCCGGTGGTTCGACCAGCGGGGGAGGCGGCGCGTCGGTGCACGCCACCACCAAGCTCCCGATCGTCACCAGCAAGCTGACCGCGATGAACGGGTGTCGACCCTGGTGCACGCCGCCGAACCTCCCCTCTTTCCCCGGTCGCCGATCACAGGCGGACGCGATGTCCCCCTGTAGAAGGACGCGCGGAAGCACTCATGGTTCCGCGCGTCCTTCTGGCACTGCACACCGGGGTGGAAACGCTCAGCTTCCGCTCAGGTGGGGCTCAGCCGTTGTCGCGGGCCTTGGCCCGGGAGCGCTCCCGGCCGCGGGTCGTCGCGTCCAGCACGAGCTTGCGCACCCGGATCGCGTCCGGGCCGACCTCGACGCACTCGTCGGCGGAGCAGAACTCCAGCGCCTCCTCCAGGCCCAGCGTGCGGGGGCGGGCCAGCCGCTCCAGCTCGTCGCCGGTGGCGGAGCGCATGTTGGTGAGCTTCTTCTCCTTGGTGACGTTGATGTCGAGGTCCTCGGCGCGCGGGTTCTCGCCCACGACCATGCCCTCGTACACCTCGGCGCCGGGCTCCACGAAGAACGTGCCGCGGTCGGCCAGCTGCATCATCGCGTAGCTGGTGACCGGGCCGGAGCGGTCCGCCACCAACGAGCCGCTGTGCCGGGTGCGCAGTTCGCCGACCCACGGGAAGTAGCCCTCGAAGACGTGGTTGGCGATGCCGGTGCCGCGCGTCTCGGTGAGGAACTCGGTGCGGAAGCCGATCAGCCCGCGGGAGGGGATCACGTAGTCCAGCTTGATGCGGCCGGTGCCGTGGCCGTCCATCGTCTCCATCCGGCCCTTGCGGCCGGCGAGCAGCTGGGTGATCGCACCCAGGTGCTCCTCCGGGGAGTCGATGGTCAGCCGCTCGAACGGCTCGCACAGCTTGCCGTCGATGGTCTTGGTGACCACCTGCGGCTTGCCGACGGTGAGCTCGAAGCCCTCGCGGCGCATGGTCTCCACGAGCACCGCCAGCGCCAGTTCGCCACGGCCCTGCACCTCCCAGGTGTCGGGGCGCTCGGTCGGCACGACCTTGACGCTGACGTTGCCGATCAGCTCGGCGTCGAGGCGGTTCTTCACGAACCGCGCGGTGACCTTGGTGCCACCGTTGCGGCCGGTCATCGGCGAGGTGTTCACGCCGATGGTCATCGAGATGGCCGGGTCGTCCACGGTGATCCGCGGCAGCGGCTGCGGGTCGTCGGCGTCGGCGAGGGTGTCGCCGATGGTGATGTCCGGGATGCCCGCGATCGCCACCAGGTCACCGGCGTGCGCCTCGGCGGCGGGCACCCGGTCCAGGTTCTCGGTGATGAGCAGCTCGGTGATCCGCACCTTCTCGACGGACCCGTCCTCGCGGCACCAGCCGACGGTCTGGCCCTTGCGCATGGTGCCCGCGTGGATGCGGCACAGCGCGATGCGGCCCAGGAACGCGGAGGCGTCGAGGTTGGTGACCAGGGCGCGCAGCGGCGCCTCGTAGTCGCCGACCGGCGCGGGCACGTGCTCCATCAGCACGTCGAACAGCGCGGTGAGGTCCTCGTCCGCGGGCAGGTCGCCGTCGGCGGGCTGGGTGAGGCTGGCGCGCCCGGAGCGGGCGGAGGCGTAGATCACCGGCAGGTTCAGCACGGCGTCCATGTCCACCGAGCCTTCGCCGTCGTCGAGCTCGGAGGCGAGGTCCAGCAGCAGGTCGTGGGCCTCGTCGACGACCTCGGCGCAACGCGCGTCCGGACGGTCGACCTTGTTCACGACGAGGATCACCGGCAGCTTCGCGGCCAGCGCCTTGCGCAGCACGAAGCGGGTCTGCGGCAGCGGCCCCTCGCTGGCGTCGACCAGCAGCACCACGCCGTCGGCCATGGACAGGCCGCGCTCGACCTCACCGCCGAAGTCGGCGTGGCCGGGGGTGTCGATGACGTTGATGGTGACGGGACCGCTTTCGGTCTCCCGCCGGATGGCCGTGTTCTTGGCCAGGATCGTGATGCCCTTTTCCCGTTCCAGGTCATTGGAGTCCATGACCCGGTCGACGAGTTCGGCACGTTCGGAGAAGGCGCCGGATTGCCGCAGCATGGCGTCCACCAGGGTGGTCTTACCGTGGTCGACGTGCGCGACGATCGCGACGTTGCGCAGATCGTTGCGGATCCGCTGGTTCGGTTCGGCGACGCTGGTGGCGGGCACGCGAGCACTCCATGAGTTGGAAGACGAAGATCAGGTCAGGCGGCAGGCGCTTGTCGACCTCTGCCGGCCGCCGTCCCGCTGCCGCCGCTGCGGGAAGTTGCGGCCCCCGGCGCGGACCCGCGTTCCGAGAACCCCGTGCTCCGGCTGGCTCACCCGTCTGAAGAAGGCGGCCGATCGCGGACGGCGGGGCCGTCATGTCGAAGGCCCGACACTTGCTGAGGCTCGGTGCGTTGTCGACACGCGGCCTACTCCAGCGTAGAGCACTTCCCGAACGGGACCGCGGACAGGTGTTGAGCGCAACACCCGCGGCCGCGGGTTCGCCGGAACCACCGGGACCGACCTAGGGTGGCGGAGTCCGGTCCCCGAGCGGACCCCTCCGGCAGCGGGAAGCCAGTCGTGAGCAAGAAAACGATCAAGGTGAAGCGGAAGTGCTGCCTTTCGAAACCACCGTGCAAGCAATGCCCGATCGTGGTGTTGCGGGAAGCGCTGAAGGACGCGAAAGCACGCGAGGTCAAGAAAGCGCAAAAGAAGGCAAAGAAAGAGTCAAAGGAAAAGAAGTCGCATTGATCCGCACCTCGGCGCGAAGCCCAGGTGCGGATCAGCGCGGGCGCTCTATTCGCTCACCGGGACCAGCTGGTCGGCGTACTTCGCCATTTCCGGCACGGTGCGCAGCGCCTGGAATTCGATCACTTCGTGGCGGGCGAGTTTTCGCAGTTCGAAGGGGTCGGTGGCGAGGATGGCCTCCAACCTGCCACGAGACATGGATCTGGCGATGAGCACGCCCCCGGTCAACGGGCTGCCCGGTTCCGGAGTCCGGTGGCCGGTCGTGATGAAGTCACCGGCCTCGTAATGTCTGCTCACCCACTCATAGTGATCCACCAATGCGCCGTCGATGTCCGATTGCGGAGCCGTGTAGTTCAGCAATACGACGAACATGAATCCAGAATAGCCCTCCTCCGGCACGAGTGCCCATACCCTTCTGGTAACGTGCGCGCCGTGCACGAAATGTCGCATCCGCGTCTGAGCATGTGGTGGGGCGCCCCCGGGCGGCCCCGGCTCGTCGTGCGCTGAACCGCACGCACATCGGTCGCCACCAGGCGACCGGGCGTTGCGCGGTGCAGGCTGGTGAGCGGCCATCGATCCGAGGAGAGATCGTGACCCGCTTGTCCGGCATCACCCCGTCCGGCCACGTCCACCTGGGCAACCACCTCGGCGCGCTGCGCCGGTGGGCGACCGAAGGCGGCCCGGACGACCTGTACTTCATCTCGGACCTGCACGCGATGACGCTGCCCTACCGGCCCGAGCGGCTGCGCGCGCTCACCAGGGAGAACCTGGCCGTGCTGCTGGCCACCGGCATCACCGCCGATTCGGTGTTCGTGCAGTCCGACCTCGCGGGCGAACTGGGCGCGCTGAACTGGGTCCTGGAGTGCACCTGCGGCTACGGCGAGGCCAGCCGCATGATCCAGTTCAAGGAGAAGGGCGACGGCCAGGACGGCGCGCGGCTCGGCCTGCTCACCTACCCCGTGCTGATGGCGGCGGACATCCTGCTGCAGGGCGCCACCGAGGTCCCGGTGGGCGTGGACCAGAACCAGCACGTCGAACTGGCCCGCACGCTGGCCAAGCGGTTCAACGGCGGCCGCGGGGAGGTGTTCGTCGTCCCGCGCGCGGTGGTGCCGAAGACGGCCGCCGCGGTGCGCGACCTGTCCGATCCCGCGCGCAAGATGGCGAAGTCCGCGCAGCAGCAGGCGGGCGTCGTGTTCGTGCTGGACGAGCCGGACGTGGTGCGCCGCAAGTTCCGCCGCGCCGTCACCGACGACAGGGCCTCGGTCCGCTACGACCCGGACGAACAGCCCGCGGTGGCGAACCTGCTGGAGATCCTCGCCGCCTGCACCGGGGGCAGCCCGTACGCCGCGGCCTCGTCCGCGAGCACGTACGCCCAGCTCAAGGACACCGTGGCGGAGGCGGTGGTGGAACTGCTGCGGCCGGTCCGGGACGGCGCGCGGGAGCTGCTGGACGACCCGGCCGAGCTGGACCGGGTCCGGGAGAAGGGGGCCGCTCGCGCGGCCGAGCGCGCCCGGCCGCGGCTGGACGCCGCGCTGCGGGTCGCCGGGTTGCGCTGACCGTCCCCTGATCGAACGAGCCGAGGCAGGGGCCCGAAGCCGGGCGCCGCACGCCCGACGGGCCCCTGACCTGGTTCTTCAGCTTCACCACCGGAGCGAGCCCGTCCGTCGATTCGTTCACCAGTTCGAGTAGTTCAGGCCGAAAACGTGGCGAACAGGTGGTCGAACCCGGCAATCTCGGTGCATGGACGCAGCGAACGCGCACCCCGCCGGGAACGGCCTCCGACTCGACCGCAGGGACCTCAGAACGGCAGGTCGCGCAGCGAATGCGCGAGCACCTGGTCGGCTTCGAGCCAGTTCAGCTCGCCCAGCTCGGGCCGGCGTGCCCAGTGCACCGCCCGGTGCTCGACCGCCCGCGGCTCCGCGCCCGGATCGGCCAGCTCCGCGGTGTGCACCCGCAGCAGCATCCCGTTGCGCAGCGGCACGTCGGTGCCGACGCGTCCGGTCGGCACGACCTCGACGTCCAGTTCTTCCTTGCACTCCCGGACGACCGCGTCGTGCTCGCTCTCCCCCGGCTCCACCCGGCCACCGGGGAGTTCCCAGCGTCCGGCGTCCCGCGCGGGGAACCGGCGCTGCTGCACGAGCAGCCGGCCCTCCCGCGTGATCGCCGTTCCGACCACGACCGGACGCGCCGCCCAGGACTCGGCGAGCGCGCCGACCGCGCGCATCCGGCGCGCCAGCACCGCCAGCACCACCCGACGGGCCAGCGCCACGTCGACCACCCGTCCGAGCGCGCCGAACGGCGTCGTCCACCGCAGCGAGTCGGTGAGCAGCGTGCGGCCACCGGCCGCGGCCAGCACCGATTCGTGCCGCAATTCTTGGAGAGGACCAGCGATGAGCACCGATTCCAACCGATCCGCGTCCGCCCGCACGATGCGGGTGCGCAGCCTCGCCGGCGGGAGCTTCGTCCAGCGGAAGGCGAGGTCGTCGCCCGGGACGAGGAGTTCGGCGGCGGGCGTCAGCGCCCGTCCCTGGACGCCCAGCGCCCGCAGGCCGTCCTCGGCGGTGCGGGTGTGGCGCAGCGCCGCCCCGACCGTCCGCAGCGGGGCCGCCACCAGACCTGTGCTTCGCAACACCGACACGTGGGTACATCCTGCCGCACACCACGCGGAGCACGCTCCGGGGTGGTTCCGGTTCCGGGACCGCGCCCGGGCGCCGGGTGCGGGCGGACGGCTGCGCGCCCTCTCCGGTGTCCGGTGGCTGCGCGGTGTCGCGCTCGCGGTGGGCTCACTCCTGCCGGGACGCGGGGCGCAACGGCCCGGGCAGCGGCCAGCGGATCTCGATGCGGGCCCCGCCTTCGGGCGACTCCGCCGCGTGCACCGAACCGCCCCGGCCGCGCACGGCCTCGGCCACCAGCGCGAGCCCCAGCCCGGCACCGCCGGTGCGGCGGGCCCGGTCCGGCTGCACCCGGTGGAACCGGTCGAACACCCGCGTCCGGTGTTCGGCGGGGATGCCCGGACCGTCGTCGTCCACGACCAGGCGAACGCTCGCGGCGGCGGGCAGCAGCGACACCCGGACCAGGGCCCGCGCGTGCCGCAGGGCGTTCCCGATCAGGTTGTCCAGCACGGTGGCCACCTCGGCGGCACCGGCGAGGATCACGACGCTCCCGGTGGGCGCGGTGACCTGGACCCGGGGCCGGGCACCGCGCAGGTTCGCCCGGTCGGCGGCCGCGCGCACGGCGCTGCCGAGCTCGATCGGCTGCTGCTGCGGCTGCGCGCCGGACTCCGCCCTGGCCAGCGCGAGCAGCCCGTCCACCAGCTCGGACATCCGCTGCGCCTCGGCGGCGATGTCCTGCAAGGTCTCCTGCGCCAGCTCCGGGTCGGGGTGCACCACGGCGACCTCGGCCTGCGCCCGGATCGAGGCGACCGGATTGCGCAGCTCGTGCGCGGCGTCACCGGTGAACCGGCGCAGCCACTCCGTGTCGCCGTCGCGGCGGGCCAGCATCTCGTTGAGCGCCTCCGCGAGCGCGCGCAGCTCGTCGTCGGCCTCCGGCACCGGCAGCCGGTGCCCCTCCGGCAGGCGCACCGCGGCGAGCCGCATCCGCTCCACCGGGCGCAGCGAGCGGCGCACCACCAACCAGGTCGCGACGCCGACGGCACCGGCGGCGAGGATCGAACCGAGCGCCAGGGCACGGCCCGCCGAACGGACCGTGTCCGAGTGGCCGATCAGGTGCGCGCCGCCCAGCACCAGCCGCGGTTCGCCCGCCGGATCGGGCACCACGGCCCCGACCCAGCGGTAGAGGCCCTGGCCCGACCCGTCCCCCGACCACTCGACGACGCCCGCACCGCTCTTGAGCTCGCTGATGTTCGACCGCCCGAGACCCGGGTCCGGCAGCGAATCGACCGGGACGCCGGAGGTGTCGAGGACCCGCACCTCACCACCCGCCACGGCGCGCGGCGGAGTTCCGGCGGCGATCTGGCGAACGGCGACCCCGACCTTGCCCTTCAGCTCCGCGTCCACGGATTCGACGAGCAGCCAGCTCATCAAGCCGACGCCGAAGTGCGCGAGCACGCCGAGTCCGACGAGGGCCACCGCGGTCGCGACCGCGCTGGTCCGGAACCGGAGGGTGCGGCGCGACCACCACGCCCGCAGCTGCCGCAGCGGCCACCGGCTCACCGGGAACCGTTCCCGCCACGGGTGCTCGTCGGTTCCGCGCCGGCGGCCTCGTCCGGGCCCGCTTCGTCGCTGACCTGGTAGCCGTGGCCGCGGACCGTGCGCACCAGGTTCCCGGCGCCGACGGCGGTGAGCTTGCGGCGCAGGTAGCCGATGTAGACCTCGACCACGTTGCGGGTCACGAACTGGTCTGCGCCCCACACCTGGCGCAGCAGGTCCTCCTTCGGCACGACCGTGCCCGGGCGGCTCGCCAGCGCGACGAGCAACCCGTACTCGCGCGGGGAGAGCGCCACCGGGACTCCGGCCCAGCTCACCTCGCGGACGTCCCGGTCGATCTCCAGCTCGCCCACCCGCAGCCGGGCGTGCCGCGCGGAGCTCTCCCCGCGTCGGGCCAAGGCCCGGACCTGCGCGGTCAGCACCAGGAAGGAGAACGGTTTGACCAGGTAACCGTCGGCCCCCAGGTCCAGCCCGTCGGCTTGGTCCACCTCGCCGTCCTTCGCGGACAGCAGCAGCACCGGGGTCGTGATCCCCTGACCGCGCAGCCGCTCCAGCACTCGGTACCCGGACAGGCCGGGGAGCATCACGTCCAGCACCACCACGTCGAAGGAGCCGGTGGCGGCGAGCCGCAGCGCCTCCACGCCTTCGACGGCGACCGTGACCTCCATGCCCTCGGCGGAGAGGCCGCGGCGCAGCGCGGTCCGGACTCCCGGTTCGTCGTCGACCACCAACACCCGCGGCTGCATCTGCTCAGCATGCCGTCGTGGCACGGCCGCGCGCAGCCACTCCTGAGATCCTTCTCAGCTCGAGAGGAGCTCTCAGGTCCATCTCAGCTGTGCGGGATCACGCTCAGGGCAGCGGATCGGATCACCAGGAGGACCGCATGAAACGCAGGAACGTCATGGTCGCCGCCTCGGCGGGTGGACTGGCGGGGCTGCTCGGCCTCACCGTGCTGAGCCTGCCGGCCGGCGCGGACGAGGACCCGCAGCTGCCGCCGGTCGCGCCGGAGCAGCTGGTCGAATCGGTGCTGACCTCGACTCCTCCGGCGCTGACCGGCACGGTGCGGGTGGACAACGCGCTCGGGCTCCCCGCGCTGCCGGGCGTCGACGGCGGGGCCGGCTCGATGCTGGGCGACGGGAGCAGCACGCTGCGGGTGTGGAACGACGGAGAGGGGCACAAGCGCGCCTCGCTGCCCTCGTCCTCCGGCGAGGTGACCGTCGTGGACGACGGCACCGCGCTGTGGAAGTGGGACTCGGAGTCCCGCACCGCCACCAAGACCACCAAGCCGGAGCACCCGGGCGACGCGGACGGCCGCGGACCGCTCGGCCACGGCGGCGAGGACGTCGACCGGGACCCGGCGGCGCTCTCCCGGGACATCGTGGGGCGGCTGCGGCAGACCAGCGACGTCGCCGTGGACGGCACCGCGACCGTCGCGGGCCGGGACGCCTACGAGCTGGTGCTGACGCCGAAGCCGACCGAGCGCACCGTGCTGCGCGAGGTCCGGCTCGCGGTGGACGCGCAGACCCGCTCGCCGCTGGAGGTCACCGTGCTGACCAACGGTTCGGACGAACCGGCGCTGCGCGCCGGGTTCTCCGAGCTCGACCTGTCCCAGCCGGACCCGGCGATGTTCCGCTTCACCCCACCGGCCGGTGCGAAGGTCGAAGAGGCCCCTGCCGGGGATCGGCACCACCGGGAAGGTCGCCCGGAGGGCAGTCCGGAGCACGCCGGGCAGCACCCGACCGTCGTCGGCGACGGCTGGGACACCGTGCTGGTCGCGCACCTGCCGCAGCAGGCGGCGCAGCAGGACCGCCCCGGCTCGCCGCGCGGCGAGGACGGGAAGCGCGGTGGCGAGCGGATGAACCCGCAGGCGATGGCGCAGCAGCTGGGCAAGCCGGTCAACGGCCCGTGGGGTGACGGCTGGCTGATCAGCACCAAGGTCGGTTCCGCCCTGGTCACCTCCGACGGGCGTGTCGCGGCCGGTGCGGTTCCCGAGCAGGTGCTCACCGCCGCGATCGGGACTCCGTGATGACCGAAGTGGCCGACCAGGCCGAGCAGGCGGGGGCGGCGACGTCCGCCCCCGCCGCGGTCGAGGTGTACGCCGCGCGGACCTCGGGCCTGCGCAAGACCTACGGCGACACCGTGGCGGTGGCGGGCATCGATCTCGCCGTGCCCCGCGGCGCCGTGGTCGGGGTGCTCGGGCCGAACGGTTCGGGCAAGACCACCACGATCCGGATGCTGCTGGGCTTGATCAAGCCCACGGCGGGCTCGGTCGAACTGCTGGGGCACGCGCTGCCGGACGAGTCCGACCGGGTGCTGCCCCGGGTCGGGGCGCTCGTCGAGGGACCGGGGTTCCACCCGTTCCTGTCCGGGCGGGAGAACCTGCTGCGGTGCGCCGCGATGGAACCCGACCTGGCGAGCGCGGACATCCGGGCCGCGGTGGACGGGGCGCTGCACCGCGTCGGGCTGGCGGCCGCGGCGGGTCGCCGGTTCCGCGGCTACTCGCTGGGCATGAAGCAGCGGCTGGGGTTGGCCGCGGCCCTGCTGGTGCCGCGGGAGCTGGTGGTGCTCGACGAGCCCACCAACGGGCTGGACCCGGCGGGCACCAGGGAGATCCGGCAGATCATCGCCGAGCTGCACGCCGTCGGCACGACCGTGCTGGTGTCCTCGCACCTGCTGTCCGAGGTGGAGGCGACCTGCACGCACGTGGCCGTGATGCACCGGGGCACGCTGGTGGCGCAGGGCGAGCTGGCGGGCCTGCTGGAGTCCGGCGGTCCGCACCTGATGATCTCCACGCCGGACCTCGACGCCGGGCTGGAAGCGCTGCGGGACAGCGGGATCTCGGCGCGGACCGAGCAGGGCGCACTGCGGGTGGAACTGTCCGAAGTGGACGCCCCGGAAGTGGTGGCGACGCTGGTCCGCGCCGACGTCGGGGTGCACGAGGCACGTCGCGGGCGCGCGGGCCTGGAAGACCTGTTCGCCCGGCTCACCGAGGAGGAATCATGACCGCCCCCGCACCGGCCGAGGCTGTCGCGGCCCCGCAGGCGCGCCGCTCAGCACCGCTGGGCAGGGTGCTGCTGGCCGAGTTCCGCTGGGTGCTGCGGCGGCCGCGGAACCTGCTGGCGCTGCTCATGCTGGCGGGGCTGCCGGTGCTGATCGGCGCGGGCATCGCGTTGACCGGCGGTCCGAGCCGCGGCGGCGGGCCACCGGTGCTCAGCGCGGTCGCGGGCAACGGGCTGGTGCTGCCGGTGGCGAGCATCGTGCTCGCGCAGACGATGCTGCTGCCGCTCGTGGTGGCGATGGTCGCGGCGGACGCGATCGCAGGCGAGACCTCGCACGGCACGTTGCGCGGGCTGCTGATCGCGCCGATCAGCCGGGTCCGGCTGGTGGGCGTCAAGGCGGCCGGCGTGCTGCTGATGGTGCTGCTGTCCGTGCTCGTGCTGGCGGTCAGCGGCCTGCTCACCGGTTTGATCATCGTCGGCGGTGACGGCCTGGTGACCTTGTCCGGGACGACGCTGTCGCTCGGCGCGGCGCTGGGGCGCATCGCGCTGGCGGTGCTGTGGTGCGCGGCGCAGATGGCGGCGGTCGGCGCGGTGGCACTGGCGCTGTCCTCGCTGACCGAGCACCCGCTGGTGGTGATGACCGGGACGATGGCGGCGCTGATCGTGTTCGGCGTGCTGGGCACCGTGCCGTCGCTGGAGTGGATGCGCCCGCTGCTGATCACCACCGACTGGTCGGCCGTGATCGACGTGCTGCGGGATCCGATCTTCACGGACACCTTGTCCACGGGCCTGCTGCGCGCCGGTTGCTACCTGGTGATCGGGCTCTCGGCGACAGTGCTGCGCATGGTCACCCGGGACGTCTGATCGAGGTCCGGTGCGGTGGGCTTCCGCGGTCCTGGAACCACCGCACCGGAGCCGGACGGCTCGCGAACGGCGGCGGACGAACCGGGCGAGGTCAGTCACCGCCGACGAGCGCGACCCCGTCCGGGTCGAGGCGCAGCCGGACCTCGTCGCCGACCGCGGGAGCATCGGCGATGTGCGCGACGGCCTCCACCTGCCCGAGCTCCGGCACGGTGACGGCGAGCCGGACGTGGTCGTGCCGGTGCACCCGCTCGCGCACCGCGCCGAGCGGTCCTGCCGGTGCGGGATCGCCGGGCCGGATGCGCCGGGCGCGCACTCCGGCGGCCCGCAGTCCGAGCCGTGCCGCCCCGTCCTTCGCGGTCACGTCGACGGCGCCGAGCGCGCAGGTCGCCACGCCGTCGCGGACCTCCGCGGGCAGGAAGGTGGTGCAGCCGAGGAACGCGGCCACCTCCTCGTCCGCGGGATGCCGCCACAGCAGGTCGGGAGTGTCGGCCTGCAAGATCGTGCCGCGGGCCATGACGGCGACCCGGTCGGCGAGGGTGAACGCCTCGTCGTGGTCGTGCGTGACGACCAGCGCGGTCGACTCGCCGCGGCCGAGCAGTGCGGCCAGGTCCACCGCGAGCCGCTCGCGCAGCATCCGGTCCAGCGCGGAGAGCGGTTCGTCCAGCAGCAGGAGCTCCGGATCGGCGGCCAGCGCCCGAGCCAGCGCGACCCGCTGCGCCTCGCCCCCGGACAGGTCGGTGACCCGCCGGTCCTCGTACCCGGCCAGCCCGACGAGTTCGAGCAGCTCGGCGACGCGCGCCGCCCGGGCCGCGCCGCCGACGCCGCGCATCCGCGGGCCGAACGCCACGTTGCCCGCCACGTTCCGGTGCGGGAACAGCTGCCCGTCCTGGAAGACCAGCCCGAACCGGCGGTGGTGCACCGGCACGGCGGCGAGGTCGCGCCCGTTCCAGCGCACGGAGCCCGCCGTGGGGCGCTCGAGCCCGGCGACGGCCCGCAGCAGCGTGGACTTCCCGCAGCCGGACGGGCCGAGCAGCGCCAGCACCTCGCCGTCCAGCACCGAGAGCCGCACGTCGCGCACCGCCGTGGTGTCGCCGAAGCGGACGGTGAGCCCTTGCACTTCCAGCCCCATCAGAAGTCCTCCACGGCGTCGGTCCCCACCCGCAGCCGTTCGATGAGCACCACGCCCAGCACGGTGACGATCATCAGCAGCGCGCAGGCGGCGTAGGCGAGTTGCGAGTTGAGTTCGCCCGGCCTGCCGAGCAGCCGGGCGATGGCCACCGGCAGCGTCGGCGCATCGGGCCGGGCGAGGAAGCTGGTGGCGCCGAATTCCCCGAGCGCGACGACGAATCCGAAACCAGCGGCGGCCAGCACCGAGCGCACCGCGAGCGGGAAGTCGATCTCGCGGCGTACCCGCCACGGTCCGGCACCCAGCGTCGCCGCGGCCTGCCGCAGCCGGTCGTCGATGGCCCGCAGCACCGGCAGCACGGTGCGGATCACCAGCGGCGTCACCACCAGCGCCTGCGCGAACGGCACCAGCAGCGGTGAGGTGCGCAGGTCCCCGGGCAGCGAGCCGAGCGTGATCAGGTAGCCGAAGCCGACGGTCACCGCGGACACCCCCAGCGGCAGCATCAGCGCGAGGTCGAGGCTCTCGGCGACGAACCGCCGCCGCACGGCGACGAGCACGAACGAGGCGAGCAGTCCGAGCAGCAGTGCCATCCAGGTGGCGTCCACCGCGGTGCGCACCGAGTTCAGCGCGGCTTCGAGCCCGGTGACCTCCAAGGTTCCGGGCTGCCCGCTGCCCAGCAGCGCGCGGTATCCCGCGAGCCCCCACCCGTCCCGGGTGGACACCGACCGCACCAGCAGCGTGGCGATCGGCGCGAGCAGCGCGCACAGCACGGCACCGGCTAGCCCGACGATCCACCACTCCGCGCCCTGCGGCGGCCGGGCGGTGGTCGCGGGCGCGCGCAGCCGCAGCGCGGTCTCCCGGCGGCGGCGCGCGAGGGTGGCCACGAGCAGCGCGGCGACGACGGCGACCAGCTGGAGCAGGGACAGCGCCGCGGCACCGGGCAGGTCCAGCAGTTGCACGGTGCGCAGGTAGATCTCGGTCTCCAAGGTGCGCAGCCGTCCCCCGCCGAGCACCAGCACCACTCCGAAGCTGGTGGCGCTGAACAGGAACACGACGGCCGCCGCCGACCCGATCGCGGGCAGCAGCGCGGGCAGCGTCACCGAGCTGAAGGTGCGCAGTCGTCCGGCGCCGAGCGAGCGCGCGGCGTCCTCCATCCGCCGGTCCAGGTGGCTCCACAGCCCGCTGATGGTGCGGGCGACGACGGCGACGTTGAAGAACGCGTTGGCCAGCACGATCGGCAGCACTCCCCCGTCGGCGCCGAACAGCGCCCGGAACGCCATGCCCACGACGATCGTCGGCAGCACGAACGGCACGGTCACCGCGACCCGCAGCAGTCCCTTGCCGGGTACGACGAGCCGGGCGAGCACGTACGCGAGCGGCAGTCCGCAGAGCAGCGCGACGGCGGTGGACGCGGCGGCCTGGCCGAGGGTGAAGCCGACGAGGCGCCAGGTGGACGGCTCGGCCAGCACCGCTCCGACGTCGCCGCGCACGCCGAGCCCGATGATCGCCGCGACCGGCCAGGCGAAGAACACCCCGAGGAAGCCGAGGACGAGCACCGCGGCCAGCGCCACCGGCACCCGGCGCCGGAGTTCGCCGGTCATCCCCGGACCAGCGTCCGCCACTGCTCGACCCACCGGTCCCGGTTGTTCTCCACTTCGTCGGCGGGCAGTTCCCTGGGCCGCGGCGGCAGCGGAGCGCTCGCCGTCCACCCCTTCGGCAGCGCGACCCCGTCGAGCGCGGGGTACACGTACATCTGGTCGGCGACCTGGCCTTGGAATTCGGGCGAGAGCAGGAAGTCCACGACTTCTCGCGCCGCCTGCGGGTCCGCGGCGCCGGTGAGCACGCCCGCGTATTCGACCTGCCGGTAGCAGGTATCGAGCAGCGCCTTGGTGCGCGGCGTGCCGCTGTCGTCGACCTCGGCGGCGGGTGAGGACGCGTAGGACAGCACGATGGGCCGCGGTCCCTGCCCGGTGGATCCGGAGAAGTCCTGGTTGTAGGCCTCTTCCCAGCCGGAGGAGAGCCGCACGCCGTTGGCGTCGAGGGCGCGCCAGTAGTCCTGCCAGCCGGGTTCGCCGAAGGCGTCGATGGTGCCGAGCAGGAACGCCAGCCCCGGGGAGGACGTCGTCGGGTCCGGCATCGAGGTGAGGTTCCGGTACCGCGGGTCGGTGAGGTCCTGCAGCGTCGCCGGTTCCGGCAGCCGGTGCGCGGCGAACCAGGCGGGGTCGATGTTGATGCACACGTCGGCGACGTCGATGGCGGTGAGCCGGTCCTGCCCACCCTGGGCGTAGCGCTGGGGTCCGCGGTCGGCCGCGGCGGGCCGGTAGGGGGCGAACACGTCGGAGCGCAGCGCGCGGGAGGCGAAGGTGGAGTCGACGCCGTAGGCGACGTCGCCGAGCGGGGCGGCCTGGGACAGCGCCAGCTTGTTGGTCAGCTCTCCGGCGTCGCCGCTGTTGCGGACTTCCAGGTGGATGCCGCTGCGCTTCTCGAAGTCGGCGAGCAGCGCGGGGTCGGCGACGAACGAGTCGTGCGCGACGAGGGTGACGGTGCGCGCCGCGGTGTCCTCGCCGGAGCTCCCGATGAGCGAACATCCGGTGGTGAGCGCGGCTGCGGCGAGTGCCGCGGCCCAGCGCAGTAAGGGGTTCAACGGTCCTCCCGAGTAGCACACCGGTCTCGGCCACGCGTGCGAACTCGAGCTGATCGCGACACCTCCCTGCGCCGGCATGATCCGGTTCAGGTGCGGACGGTCGAGGGGATTCGCCCCTCCTCTCAGCCCAGCGCGCTGGACTCCCGTGGCGACGGCAGTCTACGTGCCACCACCGGGCCGGGGGTCGACGGTCGCGTTCCGGCCGTCCGACGACCACCATGTGGGCATGACCGAACTGCTGAACGACACCCAGGTCGCCGAGTCGCTGTCCCGCCTGCCGGAGTGGGCCCAGGACGGCACCACGATCGTGCGGAGCGTGGAGTTCGCGAGCTTCCCGCAGGCCATCCAGGCCGTGAACCGGGTCGCGGAGATCGCGGAGAGCGAGAACCACCACCCGGATCTGGACATCCGGTGGCGCACCGTCGTGTTCGCCCTCTCGACGCATTCGGCGGGTGGTCTCACCGCGAAGGACTTCACGCTGGCCGAGGAGATCGACGGGGTGGTCGACGCACTGGCCTGAGCCGCGCCGACCTGAGCCGCGGGCTGCCGTTGCGCGGGGAGCCGGCTCCGCCGCTGCCGCCCCGCCCGGTCAGCGCGTCGGGTGGAGGACGAGCGCGGCGGCTTCGGCGGCGCAGCCCCAGGACAGCGAGACGCCGCAGCCGGAGTGCCCGTAGTCGTGCACGACGGTGGCGCCGCCGAACCGCTCCACTTCGAGGCGGACGGCGTCGCGGCCGGGGCGGAGTCCGACGGTGGCGCCAAGCACTTCGGCCCCGGCGAGCAGCGGTTCGACGTCCGCGCAGCGGCGCAGCACGGCGGCGCCGTCCTCGCGGTCGGGCGTGCGGGACCAGTCCTGCTCGCGCGCGACGCCGCCGAGCACGACGTGGTCGCCGTGCGGCACGTACGAGGTGAACTCGGGGCCTGCGCCGACTTCCACGAAGTACTCGGTGATGCCGGGGTTGCGCACGATGACGTGCTGTCCGCGCACCGGGCGCACCCCGGGGTCGCCGACGAGTTCGTGCGCGCCGACGCCGGTGCAGTTGACGATGCGGTCGGCTTCGCCCGCGGCGTCGGCCAGCGAGGACACCGGGCTGATCAGCAGTTCGCCGCCCGCGGCGAGGAGCCTGCCGGTGAGGTGGTCGAGGTAGCGCGGCATGTCGATCAACGGGAGCGTCGCCCGGTAGCCGCTGCGGAATCCGGTGGGCAGCTCGTCGGCGGTGCAGGGGCGCAGGTCGGGCAGCAGCAGCGCTTCGGGCGGCAGCTGGTCGCCGAGGTCGACGCGCGCGGCCATCCGCCCGGTGGCGAGGTGCACCCCGCTGTCCGGGTCGGCCACGAGCTCGACCAGCCGGTGGTAGGTGTCGGCGACCCACTTGCGCACCCGAGCGGCGGGTTGCAGCAGTGCCGGACCCCAGATCGCGCCGGCGACGGCGGAGGTGGTGTCGGCGGGTGGTTCGTCGGTGCGGACGCGCACCGGCACGCCGGATTCGGCGAGGACCACGGCGGTGCTGAGCCCGATCACCCCGGATCCGATGACCAGAACGGTCCCGTTGGCGGCCATTTCGGCACGCTAGCAGCGTTCCCCGTCGCGCACGGCCTGCTCGGGGCGGGGTTCGCGGGCGCTCGGCGCGGCCCTAGTCCTCGACGATGGTGATCGTTCCGGTGCCGCCGCAGTTGCTGCACCCCTTGCCGTTGCAGTCTCCGCAGATCAGGGTGATGTGCTGCATGCGCACAACGTAAATCGCCTGGTCACGGCGTGCGACTCCGTTGCTCCGGGGTGCGTCGCCGACGGTTCGCGGCGGGCCGCGCTGCGCTACCGGCCCCGCCCGCCTTTCACCCGGACGTGCCCGAGCGGAGGGGGCGGCGGGTCGGAGAATCGCGTTCGCCCGGTGTTCGTCATCGATCGGGGGTCAGCCGATCGCGGTCCGAGGCGAGGAGGACCGGATTCGAGGAGCGGCCGCTTCCCCATCCGACGTCGGTCCCCCGGCGTACCGTTCCGGCCATGGAACGGGTCGATCGCACGAACACGTTCATCGAGGTGGCCGAGGACTGCCCGGTCACCACCGCGACGGTGCCCCCGCTGAACGCCGAGGCGCCGTCGGTCGCCGCGCGCACCTACCGGCTGATCGCCGAGCACCCGTACGAGTTCACGTCCGGCGACGTCATCTTCACCGTCTTCGCGGACCGGGCCGCCATCCCGGACGAGGAGCGGGCGGACGCCCGCCGGGAGTTCTTCGCGCGGAGCAGGGCCTGCCTGCGTTCCTCGCCGCTGGGCAAGCGCTACGGCTGGGGCATCCACGCCGACGCCCGCGGCCGCCTGGCCCTGTACGCCGTGGACGGCCCGGAGTACGCGGAGTTCACCTCCGGCCGGCGCACCGGAGAGTCGGGCGAACCGATCACCCGCACCAAGGCGCTGCGCAGCACCCGGGCCTGACCTCCCCGACCCGACCGGCCCGCGCCCTCGGCGAGCGGGCAGGGGCCGCATCCCGGGAGACCGCCCCTGCCCGTGAGCTCAGTCCACGGGGACGACCTCGAGGGTGTTCCGGCGCACGGGCTCGGTCGACATCGTCACCGAATACGGGCTGTCGGAGTACTTGTCGAGGAACGCGGCGTCCACCGCCCGGTTGGTCTCCTCGTCATCAGCGGGAACAGCGGCGAAACGCACGCTCCTCCGCACTCCTCCGGCGGAGATGCGTCCCCGCCCGGTCTCCAGCGCGGGCCCGTATCACTTGCCCCGGGTGCCGTTGAAGGAGCGGATGAAGATCCGACCGCCCACGGGCACCGACCAGATGTCCACGGTCTTCGGGGTGGTGCCGTCGGGCAGGGTCGCTCCGACGGTGAAGTAGGTCTCCGCGTTGATGCGGGCCAGTTCGTCCTGGGTCCAGTCGGCCATGTCGCCGGCCTCCCTCGCGTTCGGCGGCCGTGCGGCCGCGATGTCCGGTTCCGCGCGCCGACTCCGGTGCTCGATGCGATGGGTGCGTGCGTCGGCGCGTGCCCGCACCGGGTCCGGTGGCGGCTCCGCGGTGAACGCACCCCGGCGCCGCGCCCCGAGTCGGTGCGTCAGATCGTGCCGAGGAAGAACGGAACCAGCTGGGCGACCGCTTCGGCGACCTCCTTCTCGCCGTCGTAGAGCGACATGTGGTTCGCCCCCTCCACGACGTGGAGCGACTTGTCCGCGCTCGCCGCCCGCTCGTGCAAGTCGTCGCTCATCCACTTCGAACCGGCATCACTGCCCGCGATGAGCAACAGCGGCTGGGTGAGGAAGACCTCGGCCTCGTGGAAGGCGTCGTAGGTGACGATCTGGCTGAGGCTGCGCGCCGTCATCCAGCCCGGCGCGGCGGGGTGTTCGCAGCGGGGCGTGTGGTAGTACTCCCACGCCTCTTCCAGCTCGGGGTTCGGCGCGTCCTCCCTGTTCATCGGCGCGAGCGGGAACCGGTTGTCCTCGCCCCGCCCGGTGGCGTCGGTGGTCCGCGCTCGGGCGGCCTGGTCCAGTGCGGGTGCCGCATCGGCGTCGGCGACCGAGCCGTCCCAGCCGTTGCGGAACATCTGGCCGATGTTGACCATGCTCACGGTGCCCACGGCCTTGATGCGCGGGTCGTTGATCGCCGCGTTCGCGGTGTACCCGGCTCCGGCGCAGACGCCCATCGCGCCGATCCGCTCCTCGTCCACGTACGGCAGGGTGGTCAGGTGGTCGACCACGGCGCTGACGTCTTCGGTGCGGACGTGCGGGTTCTCCAACTGCCGGGGGCTGCCGGTGCTCGCGCCTTGGAACGATGCGTCGTAGGCGATGGTCACGAACCCGTTCTCGGCGAGCTCTCTCGCGTAGGTGCCCGCGGTCTGCTCCTTCACACCACCGCCCGGGTGGGAGACGACGATCGCCGGGTACTCCTCGGCCTCGTCGAACTCGGGTGGGAAGTTGATGACCGCGGCCAACGTGGTGCCGTAGCCGTTGCGGGTCTCGATCTCGATGTTCTCGCTCACGATCCTCCTCCGGTGAAACGCCGTGCAGCGCGTCCGGCCGGCTCCCGGCGGACCCGGCTGCACCGGACGCCCTCCACTGTGGGAGCCGTTCGGCGGCTGCGGCAGGTTCGGCCAGAACCCCCTCGACCAGGTCTTCCGGGGTTCCACCAGAGCCTGGATCGGAGCGGCGGGCGCATCTAGCCTCGGGGCATGGCGTCGAAGGACGAGAACGTGCGGGACTTCCTGGCCACCCGACGCGCGAAGATCACACCGGACGTGGCGGGACTGCCCTCGCTCCCCGGCATCCGGCGCGTGCCCGGCCTGCGCCGCGAGGAGGTCGCGATGCTCTCCGGGGTGTCGGTCGACTACTACACCCGGATCGAGAAGGGCGACCTGACCGGCGTGTCCGACGACGTCCTCGATTCCATCGCCCGAGCCCTGCGGTTCACCTCCGACGAGATCGGGTACCTCTACGACCTCGCGCGGACCGCGCGGCGCCCCGCACTCGCCCGCAAGCGGACCAAACCGGCCCGGACGGTTCCGCAACGGGTGCGGCTGCTCATGGACGCCATGCCCCAGACCCCGGTGCTCGCCCACAACAGGTGCCTGGACGTCGTGGCGGCGAACGCCCTCGGCCGAGCCCTGTTCTCCGTCGTCTACGACAGCCCGACGAGGAGCTCCGCGGCCACCCCGCCGAACATGGCGGCGTTCGTCTTCCTCGACCCGGCGGCCGAAGACTTCTACACCGACCTGGACGACGCCGCGAGCGCCTGCGTGCGGATGCTGCGCGTCCAAGCCGGGGCCACGCCGCACGACAAGCAGCTGACCGGGCTCATCGGGGAGCTCTCCACCCGCAGCGAGGACTTCCGCACCCGCTGGGCGGGACACGACGTCGGGCGGCTCCGCGACGGCAGCAAGGCGATCGACCACCCCGAAGTGGGCCACCTCGACCTGGGATTCGAGCAGCTCACGATCGACTCGGCACCGTCGATCGTCCTGTCCACCTACATCGCGGAGCCTGCTTCGGCGACGGCCGAACGGCTCCAGCTGCTCGCCGCGTGGACCACCGCACCGCCCACCCCGTCCCCGCTGCCCTGACGCGCGAGCCGGACCGGGCCGCCGCCGGTCAGGGCGCCGCTCGGCCGTCGCGGGACATCCGCAGCAGCGGGTACGGCCGCCCTTCGTCGTCGAGCTCGCTGCGCCCGGTGATCGCGAACCCGTGCCGGAGGTAGAACCCGACGGCCTGCGCGTTCTGCTCGTTGACGTCCACGGACGTCACCCCGAGCTCGACCACCGCGTGCGCGAGGAGGGCGCGGCCGACTCCTCGCCCGCGGTGCGCCGCGTCGACGAACAGCATCTCCAGGCCGGTACCGGACGTGCCCGCGAAACCGACCGGCGCACCACCGAGCTCGGCGACGCTGATCCGCACCTGCGGGAAGTGCGCGACGGGCAGGCGCTCCTCGATCTCGGCGCGGTCCCGCGGGTCCAGGAAGTCGTGGGTGGCGTCGACCGCACTGCGCCAGATCCGCAGGAACGACGGGAACTCGGCGGCTCCCGTCGACTCGCGGATCGTCACCTCAGGCACGACGAGCCCGAGCCGTGCAGCAGGGCAGGTCGAAGCGCCGCACTGCCGACGGCGGAATCACGAGCACCGTCCTGCCCCCTGATCTGCAGCGACCGACTACACGTTGAAGCGGAACTCCACGACGTCGCCGTCGGCCATGACGTAGTCCTTGCCCTCCATGCGGACCTTGCCCCCGGAGCGCGCGGTGTTCATCGAACCCGCTTCGACCAGGTCTGCGAAGGACACGATCTCGGCCTTGATGAAACCGCGCTCGAAGTCGGTGTGGATCACGCCGGCGGCCTGCGGGGCGGTCGCGCCCTGCGGGATGGTCCAGGCGCGCGCTTCCTTCGGGCCCGCCGTCAGGTAGGTCTGGAGGCCGAGGGTGTGGAACCCCGCGCGGGCCAGGGCGTGCAGGCCCGGCTCCGGCTGACCGACCGATTCCAGCAGTTCGCGGGCCGATTCCTCGTCGAGCTCGATCAGCTCGGATTCGACCTTGGCGTCGAGGAAGACGGCGTCGCCGGGAGCGACCAGGTCGCGCAGCTCCTGCTTGCGGGCCTCGTCGGAGAGCACGCCTTCGTCGGCGTTGAACACGTACAGGAACGGCTTGGTGGTGAGCAGGTTCAGCTCGCGCAGCTCCGGGATGTCGGCCATCTTCGCGGCGAACAGGGTGGTGCCCTCGTCGAGGACCCGCTTCGCTTCGTTGGCCGCGTCCAGCGCGGGGCGCTTGTCCTTGTGCGTGCGGGCTTCCTTCTCCAACCGCGGCAGCGCCTTGTCCAGGGTCTGCAGGTCGGCGAGGATCAGCTCGGTGTTGATCGTCTCGATGTCGCTGGACGGGTCGACGTTGCCGTCGACGTGCACCACGTCCGGGTCGTCGAACACGCGGATGACCTGGCAGATCGCGTCGGCTTCGCGGATGTTCGCGAGGAACTTGTTGCCGAGGCCCTGGCCTTCGGAGGCGCCCTTCACGATGCCCGCGATGTCGACGAAGGACACGGTGGCGGGCACCAGCTTCTCGGAGCCGTACAGCTCGGCGAGCTCGGCCAGTCGGGGGTCGGGCAACGGCACCACACCCACGTTCGGCTCGATCGTCGCGAACGGGTAGTTCGCCGCGAGCGCGTCGTTGCTGGTGAGGGCGTTGAACAAGGTGGACTTGCCGACGTTGGGCAGCCCGACGATTCCGAGGGTGAGGCTCACGGGCCGTGAGTCTAAGTGGTGCGGGCGGCGATCGGCGCAGGTGGCCCGCACCCGAACCGCGCGCACCCGGTTCGGGTGCGAGCCCGGTCCGGACGCAAGACCAGCTCGGGTGCAAGCCCGGTCCGGACGCAAGACCGGTCCGGGCGCCCGGTCCGGACGCAAGACCAGCTCGGGGGCGAGCCCGGTTCGCGGCGCGCCCGGATCGGGCGTCCAGCCGATCGGGGTGACCGCGTCAGTCGTCGTCCTGCTCGCCGTCGCCCTGGTCGTCCTCGCGGTCGTCGTGCTGGTCCCCGTTCTGCTGGTCCCCGTCCCGGTGGTCGTCCGGCTGGTCCCGGTCCTGTTCATCCGGACCCGGCTGATCACCGTCCTGCTGATCGCCGTCCTGCTGTTCCCCGTCCTGCTGCTCCTGCTGCTCCTGCTGCTGTTGCGGCGGCGGAGCCGGGTCGTCGCAGCCCGCGGTGACGGTGAGCGCGAGGAGCACGCCCGCCGCACCGCCGACGAGCTTGCCGCGGGAACGCGTGATCGTGGAGTGAGCCATGACTCCGACATTAAGGAGCAATCCCCCACCTGTCATCCGACCGCGACGACCCGCTCTCGTCGCGAGGCGAGGGGTGGCGCGACCTCGGCGGTCGTCTCGCTGCGGGATCGAGTCCACCGGTGGTCCCAGCGGACCACGCCGTCTCGCGAGAAGACCGCTGTGAACCCGCAGGCGGCCCGGTCGATCAAGGGGTCGGCACGTCAGCGGCTTCGCCGCGGGCAACGCGAGATCGGAAGCCGGTGGTCAGGTGTCGAGTTCGATGGTGGAGCCGTTGTCCCGCGACTTCCGGATCCGCAGCCGCACCCCGATGCGCTGGCGCATCTCATCCACGTGCGAGACGAGGCCGATCACCCGGCCACCGGCGCGCAGCTCGTCGAGGGTGTCCATCACGAGGTCGAGCGTGTTCGCGTCGAGCGTGCCGAAGCCCTCGTCGATGAACAGCGTGTCCAGCAGCGCCCCGCCGGTCTCGGCGGCCACTACGTCGGCGAGGCCGAGGGCCAGCGACAGGGAGGCCATGAACGATTCGCCGCCGGAGAGCGTCTTCGCGGACCGGGTCTGCCCGGAGTAGTCGTCGAGCACGTCGAGCCCGAGCCCGCCGCGGGTGCCGCGCGCGCCCGCGGCGTCGGAGTGCACGAACGAGTAGCGGCCGTCGCTCATCCGCCGCAGCCGCCGGGTGGCGGTGACCGCGACCTCTTCCAGCCGGGCGGCGAGCACGTAGGAGCGCAGCGACATCTTGCGCGCGTTCTGGCCGCGCCCGTTGACGACGTCGGCGAGCGCTTCGAGTTCGGCGTGCTCGGCGAGCGCCGGGCCGAGTTCGTCCCAGGCCGCGCGCAGCCGGGTCGCGAGCTGCCGCACGTCGCGTTCGCGCTGTTCGGCGCGTTGCGCGGTCACGGCGGCGCGTTCGGCGGCTTCGCGTGCGGTGGTGGCGGCTTCGGCGGCGGTGTCCAGCCCGACCTCGGTGTCGGCGTCGATGCCGAAGAGCTCCTCACCGCCGAGCGCGGCCTGCGCGGTGGCGCGCCGCTGTTCGGCGCGGGTGAGGGAATCGGTGAGCTCGCCGCGCCGGGCTTCGTCCCGTTCCGCGCGCAGCGCTTCCTCGACGTCGGTGAAGCCCGCGTCGACGGCCGCGGTCCGCAGCGATGCGCGCTGCTTGGCGAGCCGGGCGTCGGCGTCGTCGCGGGCGGTGCGGGCGGCGACGAGGCGGTCGAGCCGCCCGACCTGGTCGAGCAGGTGCGCGCGGTGCGCGTCGATGTCGGCGTGCTCGCCGCGGGCCGCGTCGAGCCGGGCGGCGCGGGCGTCGATCGCGTCGGCGAGACCGGTGCGTTCGGTGCGCGCGGCGGCGATGCGCCGGTCGAGTTCGCCGCGCTGCTCGGTGAGCCGTTGCGCGGCGGAGTCGAGTTCGGCGAGTTCCCGGGTGCGCGCCGGGGTTCGGTCGGCGAGATCGCGCACCGCGTCGCGGTGTTCGGTGGCGGTGGCGGTCTCGGCGGCGAGGTCGTCGGTGCCGCGGTCGCCGACGCGGTCCCGCAGCAGTTCGAGGTGCCTGCGCGCCTCGGTCTCGGCCGCGGCGGTGTCGTCCCGGCGGGCTTGGGCGCGTTGTTCGGCCTGCTGGGCGCGCTCCTCGTCCTCGGCTCCGACCGAGTCGTCGACGGCCGAGCGCGGTTCGGGGTGGTCGGCGGAACCGCACACCGGGCACGGGTCGCCCGCGGTGAGCCCGGCGGCGAGTTCGGCGGCCATCCCGGCGAGCCGGCGGTCGCGCAGGTCGAGCACGGTCTCCCGGGCGCGCTGGTGCTCGTCCACGGCGCGGCGGGCGGCTTCGGCGGCCTGGTCGTGGGCCTGCTGCGCGGCGGGCACGGCGCGGGCGGTGCGGAGCAGCTCGGTGAGCTCGTCGACCTTCGCCTCGGCCTGCTCGCGGCGGCTGCCCGCTTCTTTCGCCTCGTCGAGCCGGGTGCGGGCGGCGCTGATCCGGTCGGGCAGCGCGGCCTGCTGCTCGTCCAGCTCGGCGATGGCGCGTTCGTCGGCGTCGATGCCGCGGTCGAGTTCGGCGAGCCGGGCGCGGTCGGAGTCCTGCTTGCGGGCTTCCGGGAGCAGTTCGGCGAGCGCGCCCGCGCGTTCCCGGTGTGCACCGGAGCGCCTGCGCAGGTCGTCGAGCGGCGCGTCCGGGTCGGGGCAGCCGGTTTCGGCGTGCGCCGCTTCGCGGGCGGCCCGGTCGAGTTCGGTCTCGGCTTCGGTGACGGCGCGGCGCGCGGTGAGCACCGGCAGCACCCGCTGGGCGGCGTCGAGTTCGGCGCGCCACCGCTCGTGCTCGGCGCGCCGCGCGTCGAGTTCGGCGAGTTCGGCGTGGGCGCTGCGAACTCGGCGCACCTTGTCGGCGAGTTCGCGGCGGGCGGTGAGCTCCCGTTCCGCGGCGTCGCGCCGGGTGCCGAGTTCGGCGTGCTGCCGCCGGGCCTCGTCGAGTTCGGCGGCGAGGTGCTTCTCCCAGCTCTCCAGCCAGTGCCGCTCGTCGGCGCCGTCCTCGGGGTCCTGCCCGATGACCTGGGCGGTGCGGGCGAGCAGTTCGCGGACCTGCTGCTGGTGGGCGTCGACTTCGCGGCCGCGTTCCCGGCGGTGATCGACGAACCACTGCTCGACGTCGGCGAATCGCTGGGTGCCGAACAGCTTCTCCAGCAGCTTCTCGCGTTCGGTGGTCTCGGCGCGCAGGAAGTTCGCGAACTCTCCCTGCGGCAGCAGCACGACCTTCGTGAACTGGTCGACGCTCATCCCGAGCAGCCGCTGCACGCTGCGGTTGACCTCGTCGATGCGGCTGGAACCTTCGGAGGGCGCGTCGCCGGGGGCGTCGTCGATCCAGGTCAGCGAGGCCTTGGCGTTGCGGGTCGTGGTGCCTTCGCCGCGCTTCTTGCGCTGGTCGTACTTGGGGCTGCGCACGATGCGCAGCCGGTGGCCCTGCACGGTCAGCTCCAGTTCGACGGAGGTGACCACGTCGGCGGCGGCGGTGTCGCAGCGCAGCTGCTTGACCTGTTCGCGGGCGCCGGGGACCGCGCCGTAGAGGGCGAAGCAGATGGCGTCGAGCAGGCTGGTCTTGCCCGCGCCGGTGTCGCCGTGCAGCAGGAACAGCCCGTCGGTGCCGAGCGCGTCGAAGTCGACGTCGACCCGGTCCCGGTAGGGGCCGAACGCGGTGATCGTGAGCTGGTGCAGCCTCATTCCCGCACCTCCGCGACCTGCACGGCGTGCAGCGCCGCGGCGAGCAGCGCGCGTTCGCCGTCGGTGGGTTCGGTGCCGCGGCAGTCGGCGACGAACCCGTCGGCGATGGCGGTGTCGTCCCGCCCGCGCACCGCTTCGGAGTAGCGCAGTTCCGCGGTGGCGCGCCCGTTCTCCGGCTGCCATTCGAGGTGCACCGCGTGCGGGAACCGCTCCTGCAGGGCGCGCATCCCGTCCACCGGCCGCACGTCGTCGGTGAGCGTCGCGGACAGGAAGCAGTCCTCGTACTCGGCGTACTCGGGTTCGGCGAGCAGCGCTTCGAGCCGGCCGCGGACGGTCGCGAGCGCGCGCGGCACGGGCAGTTCGTGGCGGCGCACCTCGTGGAGCCCGTCGGCGTCGAGGTCGACGAGCCACGCGGACTTCCGCTGCCGCGCCTCGGAGAACGAGTAGGCGAGCGGGCTGCCGGAGTAGCGCAGGTGCTCGGCGAGGGTCTGCGGCCCGTGCAGGTGGCCGAGCGCGACGTAGTCGACGCCGTCGAAGACCGCGCCGGGCACGGTGTCGACGCCGCCGACGGCGATGGGTCGTTCGGATTCACTGGCGTCGCCGCCGACGACGAAGGCGTGCGCGAGCACCACGGACCGGGTTCCGGCAGGCCGGCCCGCGAGGTCGGCGCGGACGCGGTTCATCGCTTCGGCGAGCACCGGTTCGTGCCCGCGGCCCTGGACCGGTGCCGCGCCGGGCACGTCGGGCGACGAGTCGAGGACCTGGCGCGCCGGATCCGGTTCCAGGTAGGGGATTCCGTAGAAGGCGACGGGCCCGTGCTCGTCGTCGAGCAGCACGGGTTCGTGCAGCCGGGAGATGCGGGTGCGCAGGTGCAGTCCACCGGCGGCGGCGAACTCGCCGAAGGCGCCGACGCGGGCGGCGGAGTCGTGGTTGCCGGGGGTGACGACGAGTCGCGCCCCGGCCGCGCGGAGTGCGCCGAACACGCGCACGCAGGTCTCCACGGCCTCCCCGGAGGGCACGGCGCGGTCGTAGAGGTCGCCGGCGACGACGACCACGTCGACGTCTTCGGCGGTGACCAGGTCGGCGAGCCCGGTGAGGACCGCTTCCTGCTCGGCGAGCAGGTCGCGGCCGTGGAACGTCCGTCCCACGTGCCAGTCGGAGGTGTGCAGCACCCGCATGGCGGTCAAGTTACCGAACGCCTCCGACTCCGATCGCGCTGCGTCGAGGCCGCCGGGACGCGGTCCACGACATCGTCTTCGCAGGTGATCGACACCGCGCCGGACTCGCGGCGGGCCTCCCGGCGGACCGGCGGACCGTTGCGCCGACACGCGGACGGCGAGTCTGACATGCGTTCCTGCCAGGGAAAACGCGCCGGTTCGGGCCGATCAGGTGGTGCTCGACCCGATCGGAACCGGATCACCGGCCGGATGCGGAATGATCAGCCCCGTTCCCGGCCGAGAGGAGATCGCCATGGGCGTGCTGATCGCCGTCGTGATCGTGCTGGTGCTGCTGTTCGCGGCCGCGCTGGTGCTGATCTGGCGGCTCTACACGGATTCCGCGCACCGCGCCGACGAGGCGCTGCGGATGGTGGAGGCCGAACGCGCCCGCACCGTGGAGCAGCAGGCGGCGCTGCGCCGGTACGAGGTGGCGTTCGCGTCCATCACCGGCCGCGGGGAGCTGGGCGAGCAGGTGCTGGTCGAGACGGCGAAGTCGCTGGGGCTGCGGGAAGGCGTGCACTTCAGCGTGCAGACCGACCTGGCCGGGGGCGGCGCGGCGCGGCCGGACCTGGTGCTCTCCGTCGGCGGCGGCAGGCAGGTGCCGGTGGACGCGAAGGCGAGCCTCGCGGTGTGGGCGGAGGCGATGGAGACCGACGACCCGCAGGAGCGCGGCGATGCGCTGCGGGTGCACGTGCGCAACATCCGCTCGCGGGCGGCGGAGCTGTCCGGGAAGGGCTACCAGCGCTGGGCGGACGCGATCTACGGAACGATCATGTTCGTGCCGTCGGACGCAGCGGTGGTGACCGCGCTGGACACCGATCCGAGCCTGCTGTCCTGGCTGCTGGACAAGCGGGTCTTCCTGTGCGGCCCCACGGGTTTCGCGGTGCTGGCCTCGGCGGCGCTGTTCGCGGCGACCGAGCGCACCATCGCCGAGGACATCGAGCAGGTGCGGTCGCAGGCGGTGCGCGCGCAGCGGGCCGCGTCCGGCGCGGTGGAGGCGGTGAACCTCTCCAGCACGCACCTGCAGCGCTTCGTCTCGGCCCGTCGCCGCGAGCTGGACGCGCTGGAGTCGTTCCGCGGCGCGGTGCAGCCGCTGGCGGAGGGCGCGGGCGGCGCCGCCTCGATCGGCACCGTGCGCCGCGAGGAGGAGGGGCTGGTGGGCAGCGACCCGGCCGAGAACTGACCGCGGATCAGACGTGAGTGGCGAGGAACTCGTCGATCGCGTCCACGATCATCGGCACGCTCGGGCCCGGGGTGAAGCCGTGGTCGAAGTCGTCGTACGGGTGCAGCGACACGTCCACGCCGAGTTCGCGCAGTTCGGCCGCGAAGTTGAGGCTCTGCGCGATCGGCACCAGCGAGTCCTTGGTGCCGTGCTGGATGAGGAACGGCGGCTCGGCGCCGGAGAGGTTGCGGACGGGGCTGGCCGCGGCCGCGTGCTGCGGGCATTCGCTCGGCATGCAGCCGAGGTACTTGCGCACCGTCCGGCGCGAGTAGTCCGACAGCTGCGGGGTGGCCAGTTCCGCTTCGGCGCTCAGGTCCGTCGGTCCGAACCAGTCGATCACCGCGCGGATGCCGGTGAGCCCGCCACCGGGTTCGCCGGGGTCGTCGGTGACCGCCCCGAGCTGCGAGACCAGCAGCCCGCCCGCGGAGGCTCCCCACAGGACCACGCGGTCGGCGTCCAAGCTCCACGCGCCCGCGTGCGACTGCAACCAGCGGACCGCGGCCGCGACGTCCTCGACCTGCGCGGGAGCGGGGCCGAGATCGCTGAGCCGGTAGTCCACTGTGGCCACCGCGAAACCACGGCTGAGCATCCGTTCGGCCGCGAGCGATTCGGCGGCACCGCCGATGGCGAGGTGCCCGTCGAGCGCCCGGTCGCCCGCGTCCCAGCCGCCGCCGTGCGCGTACACCACCAGCGGGTGCGGCCCGGATCCTTCGGGCAGGAACAGATCCAGCTCCAGCGGCCCGGACGCGCGTGTCGCGTACACCTGACCGGGGACGACCCGCGCCGCGCCGAGGTCGGCGGCGGCCGCGCCGATCAGCGTGCCGCTGCCGGAACCGGCGGAGACGGCGCAGCCCGCGGTCACAACCAGCACCGCCGTGCCGGCCAGCACCGCGCGCCAGATCCGCCGTGCCGAGACCATGCCGCCCTCCCGGAACCGTTGGCTCCGTCCACCGGCGCCGACCGCAGAGGACCTTAACAAGCAACTCACTCGTTCGAGTGGCACTAGTACCTCTCGCAACGAGACCGACCACCCGACCGCACCGGACGAACGGACCGTTCACCCAGCGCAGCAACGCCGGCACTCCACGCACCCCACCACCGACCCGCGAACCACAACAGCGAATCCGCGCTCTCCCGCCAGCGGCGAAGCCGCCGGCAGTGGGACCACGCACGCCACCGGCACCGCCGCGGGTTCTCAGCGGGATTCTCGCGAGGACAGCGTTTTCGCCTGTGGCGGAGCCACCGGTGAAAACGATCCCGCAGCGAGAATCCCGCTGAGGTTCCGCCACCCGCCCCGCTCCGCAAGAGGAGCGAACGAACTCAGGCGTCAGCGGCGTGCTGCTGTCCCGCGAGGAAGTGCTGGATGTCCGCGGTGGCCCGGTAGAGCTCCAGGTAGTGCTGGTAGAAGGCGTCGTACCGCTCGGTGCGCTCCGGGTCGGGCACGACGGTGCGGGCCACCGGGTTCCACTGCCGCTCGTCCACGGCGGTGCCGGTGGCGATCCCGGCCATCAGCGCGTCGCCGAACGCGGCGCCGACGGTCTCGCTGGGGATCTGCTGCTCCTGGCCGGAGATGTCGGAGACGATCTGCGTCCACAGCCCGCCCTGGGTGCCGCCGCCGACGGCGACGAGCCGCCCGGCCCGGCCGCCCGCGGAGCTCATCGCTTCGAGGTTGTGCCGCACCCCGTAACCGATGCCTTCCAGCGCCGCCCGGTAGACCTCGGCCCGGCCGTGGCTGGTGGTGAGCCCGAGCAGCGCGCCGCGCGCGTCCGGGTCGAAGATCGGCGTGCGCTCCCCCGCGAAGTACGGCAGCAGCAGCAGGCCGCGACTCCCGGCGGGCGCGCCCGCGGCTTGCTCGACGAGTTCGGCGAAGTCGCCGTCGACGAGCCGCCGGATCCAGTCGGTGACGGCACCGGAGGTCGCCATGCCCGCGGCGAGCGTGTAGGTGTCCGGGAAGACGCCGCAGGTCCCCCACAGCGCGGAGTGCGGCCGCGGGTCGGTGAGCACCTGCACGAAGAACATGGTGGTGCCGTACATGAGCATCACGTCGCCGGGTTCGCGCACGCCCGCGCTGGTGGCCTCCGCCCAGGCGTCGATGGTGCCGGTGGTGACGGGGAGCCCTTCGGGCAGTCCGGTTTCGGCGGCGGCGTTCGCCCCGACCCGGCCGACGACCTCGGTGGGCCAGGCCAGCTCGGGCAGCGGCAGGTCGGGGGCGACGCGCTGCGCCCAGTCCTTCGACCAGTCGCGGGCCTGCAAGTCGTAGAGCGGGTCGCACTGGCTGGCGGAGTGGTGGTCGAGCACGTACCGCCCGGTCAGCCGGTGCACCAGGTAGGAGCTGCACATGAGCAGCTTCTCGGTGCGCGCGTACACCTCGGGTTCGTTCTTGGCGAGCCACCGGATCTTCGGTCCGACGGCCTGGCTGGTCAGCGCGGAGCCGCCGCGGCGCAGGATCTCGTCGGCGCCGAACTCCTCGGTGAGCTCGGCGATCTCGGTGGTGGCCCGGGTGTCGACGCCGTAGAGGATCGCGGGCCGCAGCGGGTTGCCGTCGCCGTCGGCGGGCAGCAGCACCGGTCCGATGCCGCTGACGCCGAGTCCTTCGATCGTGCGTCCCTCGGCGGCGGGCAGCAGGTCGCGCACGATGGCGGTGAAGTCGTTCCACCACACCGATTCCGCGTCGTGCTCGACCCAGCCCGGGTGCGGGTAGGAGGTGTCGTGCGGTTTGGTCGACCTGGCCACGATCCGCCCGTCGGTGGTGACCAGGACTCCCTTGGAACTCGACGTTCCGATGTCGATCCCGATCAGCACGCCCTCAGCCATCGCCTGTTCCTCCCGCTCGTCCGGTGTTCCCCGCGGCATCGTAAAGACCCGTCGTCCGGGCGATCCGCACTCCTGTCCGATTCGGGCACGCGCGCGGTCCGCTCAGCCACCGGCGGGAGCCCGGTTCCCGCCGATGGCCGCTGGACAGGCGCGTTGACCTGCGCTTCAGCGCGAGCGGCCCGCGTGTTTGATTCGGCCCGTTCCGGCTTGTTCGATCAGGTCGCCGGTTCAGGCCCCGCGGGTCCACTCGTCGAGCCGGACGCCGAGCTGGTCGGCGACGGCGCGGAGTTCGGCGCGGTGGTCGCCGGGCACGGCGTGCACGTGGTTGGCGCCGAACTTCGACAGGAACACCTCGCCGGGCGCGTCGAGCCGGGCGAACGCGTGCGGCCATTCCGGGGTGGACTGCTGGACGAGGGCGTGGTTGGTGTCCTCGTCGTAGTTCTCGAACTCGCCGAGCATCAGCTGCAGCCGGTACTCCCCCGCTTGTCTGGTGAGCCGACCGAGGGTCATCTGACCGGGCGCGGCGATGTGCTGCACGGAGGCGCCGCCCGCGGGGAAGAAGAACACCTCCGGATAGAAGTTGACCTTGGCGAGGTTCTCGGCCGGGTCGTCGCTGCGCGCCGCGTACCAGGTGGCGTGCTGGCCGGAGTTGCACAGGTCCCAGATGTCGCGGTCCGCGTGGTAGTGCCGCACGTCCGCGAACAGCACCGGGGTGCGGGCGACCTGCTTGAACAGCTGCATGGTGAGCGCGCCGTCCATGTCGGCTTCGGTGGCGCAGACGTGGGTGTCCTTGGGGCCGTTCCAGTCGTAGGGGTCGTTGAGGAAGGCCTCGGTGACGTCCATGGTCGCGAAGTTCTCGGTGAGTTCCGGCTGGCCCTTGATACCGGAGAAGTCGAGGTGCCGCTCGGCGATGATCTCGCGGACGGCGATGTAGGAGCGGAGCTGGCGTTCGAGCAGTTCGGGGGTGAGCTTCGCGCCGTCGTAGTGCACTCCGGCGGCGTGCTGCTCGATCCACTCGCGGGCTTTGCGGGCTTCGGCGGCGTCGGCCTTCTCGGCGCGCAGCACGAGTTCGTACTGGTCGATCTCCTCGACGTCGATGCCGAACTGCCGCTGCCACTGGTCGGTGTTGGCGACGGCGGTGTTCATGCCCATGGGCCGGCCGCCGAAGCGCCCGAAGGTGGAGCCGCGCAGCGAGGCGACGGCGGCGGCCGCGGTGGCCTGGACGCCGATGGTCGCGGCGAGTTCCGGGTCGTCGGGGGCTCCCCAGGCGCGGGTGTGCTTGCGCCCGATCTGGTCGAGCGCACCGCCCGCGGCGAGCATGCCGACGAGGCCGGGTTCGGTGGGGTCGGTGCTGGCGACGAGCACCAGCGGGCTGCGGGTGGCATCGGCGGCGAGCATCGTGAAGTGCGGGAACGACCAGACGGCGTAGTAGAGGACGGTGACGTCCACGTCGGCGGCGGCGACTTCGCGAGCCACGGTGGTGGCGAGCACGTTGTCGGCGACGAGTTCTCTCCCGGCGACCACGTCGTGCCCGGCCGCGGTGAGCGCGGCGACGAGGGCGTCCTGCTTGAGCCGGATGAAGTCGGCGTTGCGCGCGTGCACGTGATCACGACCGTCGGAGATGGAGATGACACCGATGCGGGCCACAGGGCCTCCCAGGTTCTCGGAACGTGCTGGGTCCGGACGCGCCTGGCTCCCGGTTTCGGGACGCCGACGCCTCGACTTGCACCGCCCCCGGCCGGTCGCCCCGGATCCGCCTGCGCTGGAGTTCCGCGCCTGCCGCCTGCACCCGAGTTCGTGCACCGTTGACCGACCGGGTTATGAGCAATCGATTTCTCGGAAGTTATTCTGGCTTCGTCGGAACTGTCAAGGAATCCGCGCCGCGACCACGCGGCCAGCCGACAGCAGGAGGTCCGGTGGCGACGATCAGTGATGTGGCGGCCAGGGCCGGGGTCTCCACCGCGACGGTGTCGCGGGCGCTGAACGGCAAGAGCACGGTCGATCCGGCGCTGGCGGCGCGGGTGGTGGCCGCGGCGGACGAGCTGGGTTACCGCCCGAACGGCCCGGCCCGGAACCTGCGCAAGCAGGAGACGGCGGTGCTGGCGCTGATCATCTCGGACATCGAGAACCCGTTCTTCACCGCGATCTCCCGCGGCGTGGAGGACGTGGCGCACGCCGCGGGCTATTCGGTGGTGCTGTGCAATTCCGATGACGATCCGGCGAAGGAGCGCGAATACCTGGACGTGGCGTTGCAGGAACGCGTCGCCGGGGTGCTGGTGTCGCCGACGGGTCGGGAGGAGAGCGCCGCCCTGCTGCGCGCGCACGCCGTGCCGGTGGTCGCGCTGGACCGGCCGCTGCCGGGTGGCGGGGACACGGTGCTGGTGGACAGCGGTGGGGCGGCGCGGAGCGCGACGCTGCACCTGGCCGACGAGGGCTATTGCCGCATCGGCTGCCTGACGGGCCCGAGCGGAATGCCGACGGCGGACGCGCGGCTGGCCGGCTACCGCGAAGGGCTGCGCACGGCGGGCCTCACCGATGCGGGCCTGGTGCGGCACACCGAGTTCCGCGCGGCGGGTGCCCGGCGCGCGGCCCGGCAGCTGCTGGACCGGCCGGAGCCGCCGGACGCGCTGCTGGTCGCGAACAACGCGATGGCGGTGGGCGTGCTGGAGACCTTGGGCGAACTGGGTCTGCGCCCCGGCCGCGACGTCGGCGTGATCGCGTTCGACGACGCGCCGTGGGCGACGCTGCTGGATCCGCCGTTGAGCGTGGTCGCGCAGCCCGCGTACGACGTGGGCGCGCTGGGCGCGCAGCTGCTGCTGCGCCGCATCGGAGGTGACGTGGGCGAGCCGGCGACGCGCACGTTGTCGGCCCACCTCGTCGCGCGGGGCAGCACCACCCGCCGGTGAGTCACCGGGCGGCGGGCAGCGCCACCATCCGCGCCATCTCGTCGATCTTGGCGGTGAGCTTGCGCCGGTCGGCGGGCGCGACGGTGAACCACTGCCGCCCGTCGCCCCCTTCCCGCTTCTGCGTCAGGTAGCAGCCGTCCGGCCCGGTGAAGAACGACACCGAGAACGGCGGCCGGTGCGTGCGCCCGACCCGGCGGTCGTGGCTGCGCACGGTGAACACCCCGTCCAGTTCGCGTTCCGCGGTGAGCACCGTCGCCAGCACTCGCGCGTCGGCGCTCTTCACCCCGGCCCCGGTGAGCGCGCTGAGCAGGGTGCCGGTGGGGTTGCGCCGCATCCGGTGGGTGGCGTTGTCGAGCGCGTCGACCGGCACGCTGGCGGTGCCGCCCTTGCCCGGCGGCGGGCTGCCGATCAGTTCGACGGCGTTGCCCGCGGGACCGCCGTACTCGTTCCTGCTGAGCACGATGTCCTGCAGGTCGTCGTTGTTCTCGCCATCGGCCTGGTACGCCTGCACCGTGGCCCGGCCGTGTTCGACGCAGACCGCGTTGAACGAGGTGCCGCGCTTGGCGTGCACCGCCACCCCGACCGCCAGCGGCGGCCGGGACAGCAGTTGCCACGCGTCGTCCAGGAACGGGTGCAGCTCATCGCGTTCCAGGTACCCGCGACGAGCGAGGTCCTGCCTGCCGAGTTCGGCGGCGCGGGCCAGCTCGTCCCGGGTGGGTTCGCCCGCCAGCCTGCCCACCCGCAGCAGCGGGTGGACGTGGCTGTCGAACCGCTCGCACAGGTAGGCGGCGGCCAGCGGGCTGATCGACATCCGGCCTCGGGTCATCAGCGGTCCTGGTTCTCCCAGTCGCCGAAGACCGGCGGGGCGACCGCCCGCATGTCGTTGGTGAACACGTCTTCCTCCTCGATGAGCCAGCTGGGGCGCTCGTGCTCGGCGTCCTCGCCCTGCTTCGCACCGCGCTGACCACCGCCCATGCCGCCCGGCGCGCCCGCACCGCCGCGAGCACCGGTCGCACCGGCGCCACCGGACGCGGACGTCCCGCCACCGGCACCGCCCAGGCCACCGATCCCGGCGCGACCACCGGCGCCCGTGCCCGAACCGGCACCAGCACCCGCACCGGCGCCGAGGCCGCCCATGCGACCCCCGGAACCACCAGCACCGACGCCACCGCGACCACCCGCGGCGCCACCAGGACCACCGCCCGGCGCCGGAGCCCAGCGACCGTTGTACGGGTTCTGCCGCTCCCACGCGCCGGTCTGCGGGTTCTGCCGGTACAACGTGCCGTCCGGCCCGCGCACCACACCCGGCGGCAACCCGCCGTTCTGCACCGGCGGCTGAGCCCACGACGAACCCGTGCCCGCCGGACCGCCACCGGGATTCCCGGTGCTCAGCGGCGGAGCCCCACCACTCGACACCGGCGACGAAGCCCACGAGGACGACGTCCCCGCCGGAACCCCACCGCTGTGCGAGGACACGCTGCTGAACTGCGAATTCCCCATCGCATCCCGCGCGGACGGCGTGGTCGCGCCGGGGGCGGGCGAGTTCGACTCCTCCCCGGGCATGGGCTGGAACTCGGGCACCGAGTTGAGGTTGGCCTCGGTCTCCCGCTGGTACCGCTCCTTGATCTCGACCGCGCGATCGTTGGTGAGCTGGAAGTCCTCCATCCGCTCCTCGTAGTCGCTGGCCCACCCGAGGATCCAGGTGTCGTCCCAACCGCCTTCCTCGACCCAGCCCTTCTGCGGCGGGTCGAGCTGCACCTCACGGCCGTTACTGAGCGTCTCGCCCTTACCGGGGATCTCGTGGAACGTGGAGGTCTGGGTGTTGGCCTGCGCCGCGAGCGCCTTGCTCACAGCGCCTGCGGTCTCCGACGCGGCACGAGCGTGCGGGACAATTTCATTGATCGAGGCGTTGGCGGCGTCGGCAGCACGCCCCTCGTGGGCGGACTCGGCACCACGAAGAGCATCCTCGATATCCGTTGCCAGGCTCTCAAATTTACTCTTCGCCGAATCCCAGCCCGCACTACCGTGATTCAGAGCCTGCGGCAACGAACCAGCATCAGGGGATCCCCCCATATCAGCACGCAGCTGCTTCGCGATCCCGGCGAAACAAATTCCCGAGCCAACGATCGAGCTAGAACCCGCAACAGAAGAAGACATCCCCAACCTCAATCACTTTACCGAAGGAAGACCTGGAACCGACCGCTCAAGTGCACCCTTCGCATACGAACACGGATCAAATCTACTACCATCAGAAGGCGTATCGAATGCGAAAGAAAACAAGATCTGATCATCCTTGGTTGCAAGGTAGATTCCACAACTACCCTGTTCAGGGAGAGAGTTGTTCGCCTGCACCGCCGGATGACCGGCAATATTCATCTCAGAGAAGTCGACATAACTCGCCGAAGAATCCCTATACTGCTGGATTGAACGACCAGGTATGACCGTCAAAGCGACCGACGTCTCCCCGCCCGCAGATTGCCATTCACAGGAATCAGGAATCGTCGGATCCGTCTCGTTCGGCGAAATCTCCCCAACGGGCTCCAGACCTAGCGATTTGGCATCGTCAGCCTTAAGCAAGTCGCACTGCTTCACCGCAGCAGCATCGAGCGGGTCCGTAACCTCTGTCGGCTCTACCAACGGAGCGGAAGAGTCAGCACCGTCACTCCCGCCATCACCACCGATCGCACATCCGGAAATAGCGACCGCAGACGAAGCCAGAAAAACCGCGAGACGCAACTTACCGCCGTTATTCATCGCCATTAAACGTCACGCCCGCCCGACTCGATCAGCGTCCACCGTCGCATTTTCTTCAGCTCGTCGATATTCTTCAAGAGTCTGACGATACGAATCAATCTTCACCGTCAATTGATCGACGATGGCGCTCGCCGCGCCCTGCATTGACGCATCAGCACCGCTCGCGCGCGCCTGGAAGAGCTCCCTCGCCGTCGACGTGGTTGCGTCCTTCGCAGTCAACTCACCTGGCATTGCCAACTGAGACTTCCGAGCCAGCGCCCGCGCATCGTCCCGCGCATCCTCGAGCTTTCGGATCGCCGCCTCGAGCGCCTCTGGGTCTATCCTGAACCCGGTCATGCTTCCTCCCCTGGCATGTCCACGCGTCAGCTGAGCATGGTGCACGCCCGCCCCGCCCCGCGTGCGGGAACCTACTCAACCACCTGTATGACGATCAACACAGTAGTTGGTGACGCGCCGCGGGTGATCGCCACCCGTTCAGCTCAATGGTTTCCGAGGCAGAGATTTACGCATTCCCCTGACCTGCATCAACCGCACTGCGTGACCGCGGATGATCGCACCCCCGGCAACTTGAAGCAATCCAGGGCGACGGCCATGGCGAGAGCGAGATCTCAACCGCACCGTGACCGTTCGACCGCCTGAGGCCAACGCAAAGGACACCCCAGCCGAGACGGCGGAATCACTCTCACCCCTCGGGCAAATCTGACTGCAATGCCATCAGGGAAGAGAACGCAACTTGCCGATGCGGAACGGCGATGACCACGCGGCCAATCTTCTGAGCTCAGACGCGAAGCTTGTGAATAGCCAGCACAAAACACATTCCAGACAAGACGGCAGGTAGAACCATCATCCCAAGGCAGGCAATGCTTTCCATATCGAACGCGCCACCCCTCCGAACCGACGCGCCCACGAGCAGGATGAACAAGGCGCCACCCAGGAAGCCGAAGAATACGCAACTGATCCAGATCACCAGCGACGCGCGCCATACGCCCGCAGCGTAAGTCACGTTCAGCCAACCACGCTTGACATAGGACTGACCGATCAGAGCGAACCCGCCGGCCATCATTGAAAAGAATCCAGATAGGCCGCACAGGCCTGACACCAAAATCATGGCAGCATTTTCAGCAGCCGACAATTCGAAAGCCCACCAGATCGCGGCAACCGCAATCACTGGGGACCCCACCAACAGAATTAGGCCCAGCAAAACCAGCCGAGTCTTCACCTTTCGCGCCCAACTGGGCGAAACCTGAATGTAGTTCGGCGGCGGCTGCGGACCAACCGGGATTGGAATGATCACCGCGCCTCCCAGTTCGACTCGTCCCCATCACTGGAGCTACCGTCACTCAAGTCAACACCGTTCTCCGGCGTCGCCCATTTCCCGCCGAGTTCGTCGATGGTCTTCTGCGCGGATTTCATCTGCGAGTTAATCGGCTGGATGGCACCGGTGAACGCACTGAAGGCAGCTGTGGCAAGGCCGATCGCGGCGACGCCGACACTGACGCCGAATGCTAACCCAGGCGGCGCCGTAACAACTCCAATACAACCCGCAATTGCGGTAGCCAGTCCACCGAGGAACGTTACCACCGCGATACTGATGGAGATCCAGAACATCTGGACGGCGTTAGCCAGCGTGTCGAGCGCGGTGACCATCTTGTCCGCAGCCGACTTGGCGCCGTTGACCGCGTCGGCTTGGCCGGGAACCAGTGCCTTGTACGCTTCCGCCGCACGCCCTTCCCACTCGATGTTGGTGCGGTGCTTGTCAAGTTTGAGATCACCCGCGACGGTGCCCAACTTCGCGGCCACCAGATCAGCCCACTGTTGGGACGCGGCCCGCAGCAGGCTGGGGCTGCCGGCCCGTTCCACGGTCTGCATGATCTGGTCGAACATCTGCTTGTGCAGCTTCACGATTTCCTCCATGCCCTTCTTGATCGGTTCGATCAAGTGCATGAAGGCTTCCGGAACCCAGCTCAGTAGCTGGTTGACTCCGTCGCAGAGCTTCTGCATCATTTCTTGGACTTCGGTGAGCTTTCCGCTCACCATGTGGATCACATCGTCGCCGGTGGATGCGGTCACGGGTGTTCTCCAAGCAGATTGTGCAGCTTTTGCATGGCAGCGTCGTCGTCGGCTTGGTACTGCTGCGCAGCAGCGGTCAAGTCGTCGGCGACCTTGTGGAAGTACTGCTGTCCCTGATCGATCAGGCTGCCGATCGCAACGCGCAGCTCTTCCAACGTGTCGTCCAGGCCGAGTTCGTCGCTGAGGAAGAACCGCTGTCCTGGCTCGATCTTCACCGCTTCCACGGCTTGCTTGGGACCGTTCATCGCTTCGGCCTGTTCGCGCCATAGGGCGGCGTCGGTGTGCATGGCGTCGAGGGCGGTTGTGATGCCTTCGCCGTGCGGGGGTGCCATCAGAGTCCCTTCGGGGGCTGGTCGGTGCTGAAGCCGAGACGGCGGAGGAATCGCTGCGGGTCGCTCGCCAGGGCGAACAGTTGGGAGATCGCCGGACTCTGCGGTCCGTTGGCCACATCGCCCGGGACGGCTTTGTCGCGCAGGACTCGCAGGACGTCGGCGAGTTCGCCTTCGATCTCGGTGTTGCGCGCCGCGCTGCACCAGGTCGCGTCGATGACGAGGTCCAGGATCTGGCCTTGTTTCGACGTCCCCCGGACATGGCCGCCGCTGCTCTGACCGGACACCGTCGCGCCGATGGCCTCCGTCATCCGCTGGTTGAACGCCGCCAGGTCGGTGGACACGGCGTTGATGAGCTGCATCGCGTCGGCTGCCGTGATCGGGTCATCGGAGGCGGCGATGCCTTCGGCCGGTTCGGTCCGAGTGGCCGGGGGAGCGGATTGCACGAGCTCGGCCTGTGCCGTCGCCGCCCGCATGGTCGCGTCGTTCGCGGCCGCTACGACGTGCACGGGCAGGCTGCGCGGATCAGTAGTGCGCTTCCAGCCGGAGGCCAGCTCGACCGAGCGGAACTCCCCGGTGTCGGTCACGCGGACCGTGACGACACACTCCGGGTCCCGACCTCGAAGCAGGTCGTCCGCCGCCTCCGGTCGCTCGGGGTTCCGGACTTCCTCCGGCCCGAGGTCTTCCTCGTTCAGCTGCCACCGTTGATCCACGGGGCGGGACCATACCTAGACCACGTCGTTCCGCGCCCGGGTTCGTCAACACGGGACGGGTTCGGTGGTGGGAGGCGCGCGTCACTCCGGTGCGATCGCCGCGTGCCGTACCGCCGGAATTCGGCGGCGGGCGGCGGAAGGCCGGTGCTAGCGTCCCGAGCTGCACGCCGTCGGGATGCCGTCGGTGCCGGAACGAGGAGGACGGGTCCTATGTGGACGACTCGGGCGGAGGCTCCCGCCGACGTGGCGGCCGTGCGCGCGGTGAACGCCGCCGCGTTCCCGACCGAGGAGGAAGCGGACCTGGTGGACTCGCTGCGGGCCGATCCGGCCGCGTGGATCGACGGGCTCTCGACCGTCAGCGCGGACGGCACCGGCGCGGTCGTCGGGCACGCGCTGCTGAGCCGCTGCCACGTGGACGGCGCACCGGCGCTGGCGCTCGCGCCGTGCGCGGTGCTGCCCGAGCAGCAGGGCCGGGGCGCCGGGTCGGCGGCGATCCGCGCCGGGCTCGACGCCGCCCGCGACCGCGGCGAGAACCTGGTGATCGTGCTGGGGCACGTCGACTACTACCCGCGGTTCGGGTTCACCCCGGCCTCCGGGTTCGGGGTGCGCGCGCCGTTCGAAGCGCCCGACGAGGCGTTCCTCGCCCTGTCCCTGGACACCTCGCGCCCCACCCCGACCGGGCTCGTCCGGTACCCGGCGGCGTTCGGCGTCTGACGCCTCAGCGGTCGAGGCGACCCGCCTTGACCGCCCCCAGGAACGCGCCGAACGCACCGGAGCCGAAGGCCAGCACCGGGCTCGCCTGCCCCAGCTTCGAATCCCGCACCGCGGAACGCTCAACGGACAACGCCACTTCGACGCACTCGTTGTTCGCCCCGCTGCGACTGGACTTCCGCCAGGTCGTGCCGCCGTCGCCGCTCAAGCCCTACCCGTCCACGCGGCCGGACTTGACGCAGGCGAGGAACGCGGCGAACGCACGCGCTTCGAAGCGCAGGACAGGTCCGGCTTCCCCGGACTTGGAGTCGCGCACCGCCGAATGATCCGCGGCCACCTCGACGCACGCACCACCGTTCGTGTTGCTGCGGCTGGACTTCCGCCAAGTCCGGTTCCGGTGCACTGCGTCCTCCCGATCGTCCTGGAATCGGTCGAAATGCGGCTGTGCCGCCTCAGCGGTCGAGCTTCCCGGACTTGATCCCGCGCAGGAACGCGCCGAATGCACCGGAACCGAACGCCAGCACCGGGCTCGCCTGCCCCAGCTTCGAGTCGCGGACGGCAGAGTGATCCGTGGTCAGTGCGACTTCGACGCAGGCGCCACCGTTGGCGTTGCTGCGGGTGGACTTCCGCCAGCTGACGGCCTGGATTTCGCGGGCGGTCACGGCGCCACCTTCTCTGTGCTAAGCGAGCTTTCCGATTGCGTCCCGGATGAGCTCGGCCGAAGCGGACTCGCTGAGCGCCGCGACCCTCAAACGGTTGAACGCTACGGTATAGGACTTGAGGTGTTGGGGACCAGCAAGATAGTCCGCGTTGGTCAAGCCTTCCAAGTACAGGATTGTCTTCTCCGGCTCGGCCAGGCTGAGGATGGTGAACGGTGATCCCAGCGCCAAGTGCGCCCAGTCGGACAACGGCAGCACCTGCAAGGTGACGTGCTTCAGCTTCGCCGTTTCGAGCAGCAAGTCGAGCTGTTCGCGCATGACGGCCGTGCCACCCACGACCCCGCGAATCGCTGGTTCGCCGAGGACCGCGGAGAGTTCGGGCGGATTCGGCCCGGTCAGCCTTGCGCGCCGCGCGACCCGACTCTCCGCGATCCGCCCCACGTCCTCCGGGCGAACCGAGATCGCCTGCGCCAGCAGTGCTTCGGCGTACGCCTTGGTCTGCAAGATGCCGGGGATCATGTCGCCGTAGTGGATCAGCAGTTCGCTCGCGACCGATTCCATGCCGACGTACGACCGCGCCCAGTCCTGGACGCGCCCGTAGCTCCCGCGCTTGCGGGCTTCCTTGGCGAGCTGGTGTGCGCGTTCGGTGCGATCATGGTCGACACCGCAGCGCTCGGCGATCCGGTCGAGCTCGGCGGCCGAGATCGTGCGCGCCCCGTTCTCCAGCTTCGACACCTTGGAGACGTCCCAGCGCAGCAGCTCTGCGATCTCCTTCGGCTCCACGCCCGCGGCTTCGCGCATGCGGCGCAGTTCCAGGCCGAGTTCCAGCCGCCGGATGACCGGTCCGGGATTCGTCACGATGCCTCCTCGATCGTTCGCCGAGGAGTCTGCCGGATCCAGGCCACGACCAAGATCCCTCTAAAGGGCGACTATCTACATGGCAATGCCGCTTATAGATTCAACGCAGCGACAACCTCCCGTCGCCGGCGCGGAACCGGTGGCCTCCCCCTCCCCGACCGGGTCGCCGGTTCCGCGTCCCACCAACGGAATTCGGGAGTGGCGCATGTCCGCGCCGGAACCGCGCGGCTGGCGCGGGGTGTTCAGCAGCGACCGGGTGCACCGGGTCTCCCCCGGCAACGAACGCCGGATCGCGCACGGCGGCCGGGCCCGGCTCGGGCTCGCCGACTGCGGCGCGGTGTGCGTGCCGCCGACGCCGAACGAGTGGCCGCTGGACTCCTGCGCGCGCTGCTACCCCCGGACATGACGGTGCCCGGTGGTCGTGGGACCACCGGGCACCGCGCGCGATCAGCGGGTCAGAACGCGACCACCGAGTACTCGGAGGCGGTCCAGGCCGGAGCTCCCTGCACCGGGATCAGCTCCACGCGCACCGACTCCTTGCCCTCGGTCAACGCCACCGGCAGCTCGAAGCCGTCCTCCAGCCAGCGGTGCGACTCGTTGCCCAGCGGCTGCAGCCAGGTGCCCGCCGGTGCGCCGTCGACCCGGACCTCCACCTGCTGGTAGGCCTGCGCCTGGTCGCCGATGCGGCGCAGCCGGGCGCCCTGGTTGTCCTCGCCGAGCTGCACGTCGAAGCCGACCGGCCCGGTCGCGGCCGCCACCGGCGCGCTGCGCTGCTCGTCGGTGCCTTCGAAGCGGGAGTCCAGCGGGTTCACCACCTCGCCCTCGGCCCGGTAGCCGTGCTCGTCCCGGCTGCCCTCGTCGGACACGTCGATCCGGTCCACTTCCTCCTGCGACACCGGCCGCCCGCCGTACCAGTAGGCGGTGGAGCTGTAGTCGCCCGGCTCGTCGTTGTTCGGACCGTGCTCGATGCCCGCGACCAGGCCGTCGTTGAACGGCACCGCGTCCGGCACCTGCAACCGGTAGGCACCGGTGCAGTCGTACTGGCAGCCGTCCCCGTTCAGCTCGTGCGCCGGGTTGCCCGCCAGCGGCATCGAGAACGTGGTGCCGTCCCGGAAGTACCAGCCCGACTCGTAGTAGTCCTCGCTGCCGGTGCCGTACCAGGCGGGGCTGCGTTCGCCGTTGACGTAGAAGCGCTCGTCGCCCTCCAGGTAGTTGCGCTGGTTCGCCGCCGCGTTCGTCTCCGGCAGGGACAGCGGCTGGTTGCGGTGCGTCGCCGTCGCGTTCGGCGGGATCAGGCCGCGCATGGTGTGCGTGACCCCGTAGAACGTGCCCGAACCGTCCGCGTCCAGGAAGTTCCAGTCCTCGCCGTCCACGGTCCGGCCGCGGTGGTGGGTGGCGTGGAAGTAGCCGGCGTTCTCGTCGGCCTCGCGCGGTGCCACGGAGACCTCGGCGGTCATGCCGTCGATCGGGACGCCGCCGCCGTTGACGATCTCCACGGTGGCGCTGCGGTCGAACGGCATCGGCCACCAGGCGGTGTACCAGCCGCCGTCGCCCGGGTCGATGGAACTCATCATGCTGCGCACGTCGTGCTCGCCCAGGCCGGAGCCGAAGAACTCGCCGATCGGAGCGTCCACGGTGGTCTGGCCGTCGAAGGTGATGCGCAGCCGCGCCGACTCCAGCACGTGCTCGGAGGCGGTGACCTCCTCGGGGCTGAAGCCGTAGCGGCCCACCAGCTTCTCCCTGGCGAACACCGCGTTGTCGATGCGGTAGCCGTGCGCGGCCTCCTCGCCGGGATGGCCCGGTCCGACGTCGAGCACGTCGGTGCGCACCCACTCGCCGCCGACGAGGCTCTGCACGTCGTAGCGGAACTCGTTGACGTCCAGCGAGGAGGACGTGAAGCGGTTCGCCACCTCGATCGAGGACTTCCCGGCCGTCAGCTCCGGGGGCACGTCGATCGCCTGCACGCCCCAGCCGCCGGGTTCCGCGGCGCCGCTGCGCCACTCGCCTGCCGGTGCGCCGTCCACGCTGAGGCCCGCCACCTGGTCGGCGACCTGCGGGTCGAAGCGGCGCACGATGCGCACGCCCGCGTTGGCCGGGTGCACCGCCGCGTCGAACCGGCTGCCGCCGCCTTCGCCGAACGCGCGACCGTCGTCGATCACCCGCGGGCTCGGCACGACCTGCGGAATGCGCAGCCGCAGCTCGTTGATCTGGCCCGGCCCGTCCAGCTGCGCCACCGGGGCCGCGGCGCCCGGGGGGACGCCGAAGTCGCGGCGCGTCGGCTGCGCCGCCGGGTCCACGCCCTTCGGGTCGGCGATGCCGAACTTGCGCAGCCGCGCCAGCACGTCCTGCGCCGGATCGGCCGGATCGAAGGTCCGCACGCCCTCCGCGTCGCCGAACGAGCGGTAGTCCACGTGGTAGAAGTCCGGGTTGTTCTGCACCGTCACCCGCATCGACTCGCGGTACGGCATCGGCACCTTGATCACCGCACCACCCGCGGCGTCATCGCCGTTGCCGACCAGCGGCCACTCGAACGGCGCGCCCACCCGGCCGCTCACCACGTCGATCAGCGGCGCGTCCAGCACCGTGCGGCCGTCCAGCTCGACCACGATGTTCCCGGTCCCGGTCACGTCGCCCCACGGTTCGCGGGTGAACCAGATCGAGGAGATCTCGCCCGCACCCGCGCGTTCCGCGATGACGCAGCCGCGCTCGGCCTGCCGCAGGCAGGAGTAGGTGCCGTTGAACCCGTCGTCGTTGCTGCCGTCCCTGGCGAAGCTGGAGAACTGCCCGGTGTGCTCCGATCCGCGCAGCTGGGCGAGCCCGCCCGGCTGGCGGAACGTGTCCCATCCGACGCTGCCCTTGCCCGCCGCGCGCGCCTGCTCCTGCCCCTGCGCCGAGGCGCGCGCCGCGCCGTGGGTGGCCGCGTCGGCGACCAGCGCGGCGGCCGCCAACGACGCCACGCCGAGCACCGCACCGAACTTCCTCGGCAGCCGTCTCGCAGTGCGCAGCGCATCACTCCTGCGGTCTCTCATCAAAGCTCGCCCTCCCCACATCACTATCCACAATGGACAGCGTTGTCCTGGTCATACGACGGTGGTGCGCGGTCGGGAACGGATGGGTCGGTTCCCTCGAACGGGGGCGCACAAGATCACACGCTCGGTTTCACCCGCAGCGTAGGAAGAGGTCGCACCGGCTCCAAGGGACATCGCGGAACAACGAGAATACGGACTCCGAAATTCACTCATTAAGATGGTCACCGGGACTGCGTGGAGATCAATACCACCAACCAGGTGGATTTGATTTCTTTTCGGCGACGTCTCGCTTTGCTAAAGAAAAAGTCGCACGCCAGGGCCACTTTCGCCCTAGCGCGCGACCTGCACCTTCACCGAATCAGAAGTGAGATGTGGTAGCCCTCGAAGTCTCAGCCCTGATTCAGCCGGGCGTACACCTCACCCGCGTTCTCCTTCGTGATCAATTCCGTGGGAAGGGTTTGCAGCTTCTCCGTCGGCTCGCAATCGACCAGGATCTTCTTCGCCGCTTCCACGGCCTCCTCGCCACCGGTCGGATTCAGGAACGTGGCCTGCAACCGGCCCTGCTCCACCGCTTTGATACCGCCCGCCTCGATCGGCAACCCGTCGATGCCCACGAACTTCAGCTGATCCGCCTTGCCCGCGGCCTGCGCGGCCAGGTAGGCACCCTCCGCCATCGGGTCGTTGTGCGCGTACACGGCCTGCGCGTCCGGGTGCGCCTTGAGCAGCGCGTCCATCTTCTCCTGGCCCTCCGCCCGCTCCCAGCCGCCGTCGTCATCGCCGATGATCTCGATCTTCGAGCCGGCGATGCCCTGCATGAAGCCGTCGTGCCGCTCGTGCGCCGGTGTCGAACCGGAGAGGCCCTTGATCTCCACGATCTTGCCGCCGTCCGGGAACAGCACGTTCTTGAAGTACTCGCCCGCCTGCCTGCCGATCGCCTCGTTGTCCACGCCGACGTAGGTGGTGAACGCCTCCCCGTTGACCTTGCGGTCCAGCAGGACCACCGGCGTCCCCGAGTTGTAGGCCCGGCGCACGATGTCCGTCAGCGGCGCCGCCTCGTTCGGCGAGATCATCAGCAGGTCGACCTGCTTGGTCAGGAACGACTCCACGTCCGAGACCTGCTTGGCGTTGTCCTTGGCCGCGTCGGCGAACTGCACGTCCTTGAACTGGGGGACCTGCGCGGCGAACTTGCGGATGTCGTCGTCCATCCGCACGCGGTAGGGCTCGGCGAGGTTCGCCTGGCTCATGCCGATCGTGTACTGGCGGTCCGGGCCGCCGCACGCCGCCCGCGCGTCCTGCGGCTTCGCCGCACCGCTGTTCTCGCTCGTCGTGCCGCACGCGGCGGCCGTCACCGCCAACGCGGCGCAGGCTGCTGCGAACGCGGACCTCGTCGTCTTTCGCATGGTGCTTCCTTCCCGCGGAACTACCAGGGACGCTTCGAGCGGACGGGTGGATCGGGGAACGGACCGGTCACGCGGCCGGGCGCAGCCGCTGCAGCGCCGCGGCGGCCACGATCACCAGACCCTTGATCAGCAGCTGCACGTCGGTGTTGACGCTGTTCAGACTCAGGATGTTGTTCAAGATCCCCAGCAGCAGCGCGCCCGCGATCGTGCCCACCACCGAACCGCGCCCTCCGGCGAGGCTCGTGCCGCCGATCACCACCGCCGCGATGCCGTCCAGCTCGTAGGCGAGGCCGTCGTTCGGGCTGCCCGCGTTCAGCTGCCCCGCGTGCACGATGCCCGCCAGCGCCGCGCAGAACCCGGACAGCGCGAACGCGATGATCTTCACGCGGTTCACCGGGACACCGGACAGCCGCGCCGCCTTCTCGTTGCCGCCGATCGCGTACAGGTGCCGCGAGTAGGCGCTGTAGCGCAGGAACAGGATCGCCGCGACCGCCACCACCGCGAAGATCAACGCCGGGATCGGCACCACCCCGCCGAAGGTGCGCTCCCCCAGCAGCGAGAACAGCATCGGCGCCTGGCCCGCGCCGTCGCCGTAGGAGATCTGCACCGTCTCGCCGCCCGACCACATCCGGGCCAGACCACGCGCGATGTTCAAGCCCGCCAGCGTCACGATGAACGCCTGCACGCCCAGCACCGCCACCGCGGCGCCCTGCAGCACCCCGAAGACCAGGCCGATCAGCAGCACCAGCAGCGCCGCCACCAGCACCCCGAAGTCGTCGTTGACCAGCAGCACCGCCGAGCCCACCGCGGCCAGCCCCAGCACCGAACCCACCGACAGGTCGATGCCGCCGATCAGGATCACGAACGTCAGGCCGACCGCGATGATCCCGATCTCCGATACCGCGCGCACGATGTTGAACAGGTTGTCGCCGGTCAGGAACAGGATCTGGCCGTCGTCGCCGCGCGGGGAGAGCGCGATCGCCGCCAGGAACACCACGACCAGGCCGAAGAAGCTCTGGAACCGGAACAGGGTCTCGACGCGCTCCCGCCTGGACCGGCCGGGTGCCGGGTCGGGTGCGACCTCCTGCTGCGTCTGCTCGCTCATCGCGCTCCTCCCCCGGCGACGGGGCCGCGCCCCGTCTCCACCGCCGACGAACCACCCTTCGGCGACACCTTTTCCCCCATCGCGGCGGCCAACAATTCGGCTTCACCGGCCCGGGTGGTGTCGAACTCGGCGACGCTGCGGCCGTGCCGGAGCACCACCACGCGGTGGCACACGCCGGTCAGCTCCGGCAGCTCCGAGGACGCCAGCAGCACCCCGATGCCGCGCGCCGCGATCTCGCCGAGCAGCTCGTAGATCTCCGCCTTCGCGCCGATGTCCACGCCGCGCGTCGGCTCGTCCAGCAGCAGCAGCCGCGGTTCGGTCAGCAACATGCGGCCGAACACGACCTTCTGCTGGTTCCCGCCGGACAAGGTGCCGACCGGGTCGGCGATGCGGCCCAGCTTCACCTTCAGCCGGTCCACGCTGCGCTCGGTCGCCGCCACCTCGGCACGGCCGCGCACCAGCCCGCCGACGCCGAGCCGGTCCACCACCGACAGCACCGTGTTCGCCCGCACCGAATGCCCCAGCACCAGGCCCGAGGCGCGGCGGTCCTCCGGCACGAACGCGATGCCGCGGCGCAGCGCGTCGCGCGGCCCGCGCGGGCGCACCTGTTCGCCGCCCAGCCGCACCGAACCTTCCCAGCGGCCGGCCGAACCGGCGCCGAACAGCGACTCCAGCAGCTCGGTGCGGCCCGCGCCGAGCAGCCCGCACAGGCCGACGATCTCGCCCGCGCGCACCGACACGTCGATGCCGTCCGGGTCCCGCCTGCCCACCCGGTACCGGCGCGGCAGCACCCGGAAACCGGCGACCGACAGCAGCTCCTCGCCCGGCGGCCGGTCGTCCGCGGTGCGGAACAGGGTGCGCACCGAGCGGCCCACCATCGCCTCCGCGGCCTGCTCGGCGGTGAGGTCGCGGGCGTCGAACTCGGCGACCCGGCGCCCGTTGCGCAGCACCGTGGCCCGGTCGGCGACCGCGCCGATCTCGTCCATCCGGTGCGAGATGTAGACGATGCCGGTGCCGCGCCTGCGCAGCTCCGCGATCACCGCGAACAACCGGTCCACTTCGGAGTGGGACAGCGCCGAGGTCGGCTCGTCCATGATCAGGACCTTGGCGTCGAGGGACAGCGCCCGCGCGATCGTCACCAGCTGCTGCTCGCCGACCCGCAGCTCACCGACCGGCCGGGCCGGGTCCAGTTCGATGCCGGTGCGGGACAGCAGCTCGCGGGTGCGCTGCGCCATCGCGCGGCGGTCCACCACGCCCGCGCGGCGCAGTTCCCGGCCCAGGTACAGGTTGTCGGCGACCGACAGCGCGGGGACCAGGTCCAGCTCCTGGTGGATCATCGCGATGCCCGCCTGCTGCGCGTCCGAGGGCTTCGCGAAGCGCACCGGGGCGCCGTCCACCGCGATCGAACCCTCGTGGTCGGCGATGTCGCCGGAGAGCACGCGCATCAGCGTGGACTTGCCCGCGCCGTTCTCCCCCAGCAGCGCGTGGACCTCGCCCTCGTGCACGGTCAGATCGATCCCGTCGCACGCCAGGACACCGCCGTAGCGTTTGGTGATGCCGGTCAGCTCTACCAGTGGCGCTGTCATGGTTCCCCCCGTCACCCGACCGCTGTCACTCCGAACAACCGCACGGACCCGAGAAAACGATTGCTCGGACGCTAAGAGTTTCCAGTTGCCTGTGTCAAGGTTCACAGTCCACCAGCGGGCCGCCCAGCCGCCATTCGGCCGCGACCGACCGCACGACGGTCACGAGGAAGGGGAAGCCCGCAGCTCGGCGATCAACTTCCGGAGAGGTCGTTCCACAGCCGTTCCTGACCGTTACGGTTGTGCTCGTGACCGCCACTCGCGAGCGCCAGAGCGCACCCTCTCCCGACCACGGCGCCCCACACTGGGCAGAACGGTCCGCTTTCCGCACCCGTGGCGTCCCGCTATGGGCGGCGGTGCTGATCGCCGCGGCCGGCACCGCGCTCGGCGCCGGGATCGACCTGCTCATCAGCGGCACCCCCGGACTGATCTTCAAGATCGGCCTGCTCGTCGGGTGCGTGGCCGGGGTGGCGCTGGTGCAGCGGGAGAGCCTGTTCGGCCCGATGGTGCAGCCGCCGCTGGTCGCCACCGTCGTCATGCCGCTGCTCGTGCTGCTGTTCGGCGGCGGAGGCGGCAGCGGGATGATGGGCAAGGTGCTGGGGGTCGTGCAGCCGATCATCGCCGGCTTCCCGATGATGGCGATCACCACCGCGATCTGCCTCGCGTTCGGGCTCGCCCGGATGTTCTGGCTGGAGCGCCACGACGCCGAATCCGAGCTGGACCTGGCCGACCAGCCCACCAAGAAGCGCAAGCCGGTGAAGCCGCCGAAGGAGGCCGCCGAACGTCCGGCGCGCAAGCGGCCCGCCGATGACGAGAAGCGCCCCGCCCGCTCCCGCGACGCCTCCGGCAGGCCCCGCCGCCCCGCCGAGCAGGGCGGCCGCACCCGCGACGCCGCGAGCAAGCGCGACGGGCGCGATCGCGGGACCCCGCCCGCCCGCGGCGAACGCGGCACCCCGCCCGCCCGGGGCGGCACTCCCGGCCGCAGCTCCCAGCCCGGCCGGGCCCCGCGCGGTGAGGGCCGCGGCGAAGGCCGCCCCAGGCCCGCGCCCGGGCGCGGACGTCCCGAACCGAAGCGGGACGACCCGGCGCGCAGGCCCCGCCGCCCGCGCCGCGACGACGACTTCTTCGACTGAATCCGCCGCGCCCCGCGCAGCAGAACGGCCCGCCGACCGATCAGGTCGAGCGGGCCGTTCGCGCTTCGGCGCTCCGAGGTGAGCCGCCCCGCGGAGACGGGGGTAGCTCACCTGCGGTGTCGGGTCAGCGGACGCCCTTCGGCGCGTCCGGGTTCTCCTTGAGGTCCTTGCGGAGTTCCCGCGGCAGCGCGAAGGTGATCTTCTCGTTGGCGGTGGTCACCTCTTCGACCTCGCCGTCCCAGCCGCGCTCGGCGAGGTGCTCCAGCACCTGCATCACCAGCACGTCCGGCACCGAGGCACCGCTGGTCACGCCGACCGTGCCGACGCCCTCCAGCCAGGAGTCCTCGATCTGGTTCGCGTAGTCGATCAGGTGCGAGTCGTGCGCGCCCGCCTGCAGCGCGACCTCGACGAGCCGCTTCGAGTTCGAGGAGTTCTGCGAGCCGACGACCAGCACCAGATCGCACTCGGCGGCCATCGCCTTCACCGCGAACTGGCGGTTCGAGGTGGCGTAGCAGATGTCGTCGCTCGGCGGCGCCTGCAGATCCGGGAAGCGCTCCTTGATCTGGTCGACCCGCTCCATCGTCTCGTCGACGCTGAGCGTGGTCTGCGACAGCCACACGACCTTGTTGGGGTCGCGGACGTGCACCTTGTCCACGTCCTCCGGCTTGTCGACGAGCTGCACGCGGTCCGGCGCCTCACCGGCGGTGCCCTCGACCTCCTCGTGGCCCTCGTGGCCGATCAGCAGGATGTCGTAGTCGTCGCGGGCGAACCGGTTGACCTCCTTGTGCACCTTCGTGACCAGCGGGCAGGTCGCGTCGATGGTGCGCAGGTTGCGGTCCTTCGCCTCCTCGTGCACGGCGGGGCTGACGCCGTGCGCGGAGAACACCACGAGCGCGCCCTCCGGGACCTCGTCGGTCTGGTCCACGAAGATCACGCCGCGGTCCTGGAGCGTCTCCACCACGTGCTTGTTGTGCACGATCTCCTTGCGGACGTAGACGGGCGGACCGTAGGTGTCCAGCGCCTTCTCGACCGTGATGACCGCGCGGTCCACGCCTGCGCAGTAGCCACGGGGTTTGGCGAGCAGGACGCGCTTGGTGCGTCCGCCCTCCGGAGTGCCCTGGTCGGAGGTGCCCTGGTCAAGGTCGCTCTGTGCGAGGCGATCGGCTGCCTGCGGCGAGGTGCTCATGCCGACCAGGGTACGGACCGCTCCCGGACGGGTCAGCCCTGCGGGCACCTCCCACGCAGGTACCGAACGTCACCGCTCACCCCACCGGTCGACACCTGGAACGCGGCACCCCGCCCCGGATCGGGGACGCGCCGCCACCGGGAGCACTCGCGGTACCGCCGAACATCGCAACCGCCCCGCACCTCCGGGCGAAGCTCGTGCGCCCGGCCGATGGTTTCCGCGGCGCGAGTGCGGGAGGCTGGGGCCATGTCGACGTACCCCTTGCCGATCCGCGTCGCGGCCGGACTCGCGGCCGTCACCGCCGAGCAGACCCGGCAGCTGCCCACCCAGCTGCTCGGGCTGCCGCTGACCGTGGCCAGCCAGGCCCTGCAGCTGTCGATGCGGGTGCAGCAGCAGATCACCGAACTGGCCATCCGCGGCGACGAAGCCCTCAGCGCCTGGGACCGCGGCGAGGACCAGCCGGAATGGGCCACCTTCGACGAGGACGAGCCCGCGCCCGGCCCCGCGGCGGCGGACGAAGCGGACGTGCTCACCAGCTACGACGAGATCACCCTGCCGCAGCTCCGCGGCAGGCTGCGCGGCTTCTCCGCGGCCGAGGTCGAAGCCATGCTCGACCACGAGCGGCGGAACCAGCAGCGCCCCGAATTCGTGCGGATGCTCGGCAACCGGCTGGAACGGCTCCGCGCCGAGAACTGACGCGCCGCCCCGTCCCGTCCGGGATCGGCCGTATGATCGCGCCGCCATGCCCGGACGTGGAAGGAGCGGTCCTGAACGCCCCCGCCAACCCACCGCCGACCAGCGCGGAAGATCCGTGGCCGGTGCGCACCGTGGCCCGCAAGATCGCCGACTGGATCCACCGGCTCGGCACCATCTGGGTCGAAGGCCAGATCACGCAGATCTCGCAACGGCCCGGCGCCGCCACCTCCTTCCTCACCCTGCGCGACCCGTCCGCCGAGGTGTCGCTGACGCTGACCTGCGCGTCCTCGCTGCTGCGCAAGCAGGACCCGCCGCTGACCGACGGCAGCCGCGTCGTGGTGCACGGCAAGCCCACGTTCTTCACCGGCCGCGGGACGCTGAGCCTGCGGGTGGACGAGATCCGCGCCGTCGGCATCGGCGAGCTGCTCGCCCGCATCGAACGGCTCCGCCAGCTGCTCAAGGCGGAAGGGCTGTTCGACCCGGCCCGCAAGCGGAAGCCGCCGTTCCTGCCGAACAAGGTCGGTCTCATCACCGGGCGCGCGTCCGCCGCCGAGCACGACGTGCTCAGCAACGCGCGGCTGCGCTGGCCGTCGGTGCGCTTCGAGATCCGCAACGTGGCCGTGCAGGGCTCGACCGCGGTGCCGCAGATCCTGGACGCGCTCGGCGAGCTCGAACGCGACCCCGACGTGGACGTGATCGTGCTGGCCCGCGGCGGCGGCAGCGTCGAGGACCTGCTGCCGTTCTCCGACGAGGCGCTGTGCCGCGCGGTCTCGACCTGCCGCACGCCGGTGGTCAGCGCCATCGGGCACGAACCGGACTCGCCGCTGCTGGACCACGTCGCCGACATCCGCTGCTCCACCCCCACCGGAGCGGGCAAACGGGTCGTCCCGGACATGGCGGAGGAGACCCAGCGGGTGCACCAGCTCCGGGACCGCGCGCGACGTGCGCTACACGGATGGGTGGATCGCGAGCGCAGGCTGCTCGATTCGCTGCGCAGCAGGCCCGCGCTCGCCGACCCGCACGGCCCGCTGGACCGCAGATCAGAACAGGTCCAGATCGGACGGGACCGCGCGCGGCGCGCCATCACCGGCGTGCTCACCGCCGAAGGGCACGCGATGACCGCGACTCGATCTCGCTTGACGACCCTCGGTCCTGCGGCCACTCTTGCTCGCGGGTACGCGATCGTGCAGCGGGTCGAGCCCGACGGGGCGGACGGAGTGCTGCGCTCGATCGACCAGGCCCCGGCGGGAACCACCTTGCGGGTCCGCGTCGTTGACGGAGCGGTGCACGCCGTGGTGCCCGACGGAACGGAGTAGTGGAACGAGGGAGGTAGTGGTGCGGGGACAGCAGGAGCCCACATTCCTCCCCTTGACGGTGGCCGTCACGCGCTCGCCGAAGCTGCACGACGCCGAGCAGGTCCGGCAGTGCGCGCGGGAGGCCGACCTGGCCGCCGCGCGCTGCTGGAACGCGCTGCTCGGCGGCTGCGACTCCACCGAGCGCCGGACGCTGCCGCTGAAGCTGCGGGCGCTGGCGGACGCCACGTCCGAGTACGCGGGCAACCGGTGGTGGGTCGGCCGCGGAGCCGGACACCGACGTAGGGTCGCCGAAGCGCAGTTGCGCATCAACGATGCGGTCCGGGAAGGCGACGGCGCCGAGTTCGCCGAGGCGTTCGTCGGCTACGACCAGGCCATCGCGACCGCAGTGGTGTCCGTACCCAGCAAGCTGGAGAGCCCCACCCCGTGACGAAGAACGAGCAGGACGAGCACTTCGACCCGGTCGCCGACCACCCGGACGTCGCCGAACTGGGCTACGAGCAGGCGCGGGACGAACTCGCCGACGTGGTCAAGCGGCTCGAAGCGGGCGGCCTGTCCCTGGAGGACTCGCTGTCGCTGTGGGAACGCGGCGAAGCGCTCGCGGCCGTGTGCGAGCGGCACCTCGCGGGCGCGCGGGAACGCGTCGACCGCGCCCTCGCCGCCGTGGAGGAGCCCGGCGAAGATCGGTAGTGGGCTCGCCCACGTGCCCCGGCTCCGTGCCGCGCGATCTGCGAAGATCCGACGAGCAGGGCGCGCGGAGCCGGCGCGTGCTGCCGATGGAGTCAGCTCGCCATACCGGGAGGCGCGATGAGCACGTCCACCACGCAGGGTCGCCACGAGGCGCCCGACCGCAACCTGGCCATGGAACTGGTCCGGGTCACCGAGGCCGCGGCGATGGCCGCGGGCCGCTGGGTCGGTCGCGGCGACAAGAACTCCGGTGACGGAGCCGCGGTGGATGCCATGCGCAAGCTGATCGGCACCGTCTCGATGCAGGGCGTCGTCGTCATCGGCGAAGGCGAGAAGGACGAAGCGCCGATGCTGTTCAACGGCGAGGAGGTCGGCAACGGCGAAGGCCCCGAGGTGGACGTCGCCGTCGACCCGATCGACGGCACGACGCTGCTGAGCAAGGGCATGCCGAACGCGCTGGCCGTGCTCGCCGTCGCCGAACGCGGTGCCATGTTCGACCCGTCCGCGGTGTTCTACATGGAGAAGCTCGCCGTCGGCCCGGAGGCCGCCGGGGTCGTGGACCTGAACGCGCCGACCGCGGAGAACATCCGCCGCGTCGCGAAGGCCAAGCACATCGACGTCTCCGACGTGACGGTCTGCATCCTGGACCGGCCGCGGCACGAGGACCTGGTCCGCGAGGTCCGCGAGGCGGGCGCCCGCATCCAGTTCATCTCCGACGGCGACGTGGCCGGGGCGATCGCCGCGGCCCGCCCGGACAGCGGCGTGGACATGCTCATCGGGATCGGCGGCACGCCCGAGGGCATCATCACCGCGGCCGCGCTCAAGTGCATGGACGGGGAGATCCAGACCCGGCTGTGGCCGAAGGACGACGCGGAGCGGCAGAAGGCGATCGACGCCGGGCACGACGTGGAGCAGGTGCTGACCACCTCGGACCTGGTGCGCGGGGACAACGTGTTCTTCTGCGCCACCGGCATCACCGATGGCGCGCTGCTCAAGGGCGTGCACTACCGGGCGAACCGGTGCAGCACCCAGTCGATCGTGATGCGGTCGAAGTCGGGCACGGTGCGGGTCATCGACGGCCTGCACAAGCTGTCCAAGCTGAGCGAGTACTCGGACGTGGACCTGGGCGGCACCGAAGGCGGCAGGCACGGCCTGCTCCCCTGATCGCACGACCCGGACCGCCCGTCCCGCGCACGCCGGGGCGGGCGGTTCCGCGTTTCCGGGCGCGAGCTGTTTTTCCCGGTATTTCCCCGAATCGGCCATTCGGGCCGCGTTGACCTGCACCGGAGCCCCGTTCGGCCGTGTGGGTACCGTCGTTGGAGCGACGCGAAGACCCACCTAAGTGGGTGCCTCGGAGGAGTGAAGATCCTTACCGTCAGTGGTCACTCGGCCCGCCGCACCGGACCGAGCACCACCCCGGCCGCACCAGGACCGGGCACACGGAAGGACTCGTCCCCCATGCGCACACGCTCCCTGCTCACCGGAGTGCTCGCCGCCGGCGCCGCGCTCGCGCTGGCCACGCCCGCTTCCGCGGCCCAGGACCCCACGCCCATGGTCGTGGGCGGGCACGACGCCACCGAGACCTACTCCTTCATGGTGTCGCTGCAGTCCGGCGGCGGGCACATCTGCGGCGCTTCGCTGATCAAGGAGGACTGGGCGGTCACCGCCGCGCACTGCGTCCAGGGCAGCCAGCCGGAAGACCTGTCCGTGCGCGTCGGCAGCCTGGAGCACGCCTCCGGTGGCGAAGAGGCCGGGATCAGCGACATCAAGGTGCACGACTCCGCGGACATCGCGGTGATCAAGCTGGACAAGGCGGTCTCCGCGCAGCCGATCTCCATCGCCTCCGAGTCGGGCGCGACCGGCACCGAGACCCGCATCATCGGCTGGGGCCAGACCAGCCCGGCGCCGGGCGGCGAGGCCCCCGCCACGCTGCAGGAGCTGGACACCGCGATCGTCGACGACGCCGACTGCTCGAGCATCGAGGGCGAGACCGAGATCTGCACCTCCAACCCCGGTGGCGACTCCGGCGCCTGCTACGGCGACTCCGGCGGCCCGCAGATCAAGGGCACCCAGGGCTCCTGGGAGCTGATCGGTGCGACCAGCCGCGCGGGCAACAACGACTCGAACTGCGCGACCGGCCCGTCGATCTACACCGACGTGTCGGCCCTGTCCAGCTGGGTCGAGGAGAACACCGCCGCCTGATCGGCACCCCCCTGACCGGCCGCCTTCCCCCTGGGGAGGGCGGCCGTTCCACGTTCAGGACCGGTCGGAGGAGTGGCCGGGGAAGAGGTGGGCGGCCGGGTCGAGGGCGACCGCGATGTTGTTGACCGCGGTGGCCGCCTCGCCGAAACCGGTGGCGATCAGCTTCACCTTCCCCGGGTAGGTGGCCACGTCGCCCGCCGCGTACACCCGGTCCCGGTTGGTGCGCATCGTGCTGTCCACCCGGATCGAGCGCCCGGCCAGCTCCAGCCCCCAGGATTCGATCGGCCCCAGCGAGGCGGTGAACCCGAGCGCGGCGACCACGGTCCGCGCGGGCAGCACCCGCCGCCGCTCGCCGACGGACAGCTCCACCTCGTGCACCCCCTCGGCGTCCCCGCGCACCGCCACCACCTGCGCCTCGGTGATGATCTCGACGCCGAGCGCGGCGACCTCCCGCACCAGGCCGGGGTGCGCGCGGAACCGCGACCGGCGGTGCACGAGGGTCACGCTGCGCGCGATCGGGTGCAGCGCCAGCGCCCAGTCGAACGCCGAATCCCCGCCGCCGACCACCACCACGTCCTGCCCGCGGTGCACGGCCAGGTCCGGCACGAAGTGCACCACTCCCCTGCCCAGCCAGTCCCCGCCCGCGGGCAGCGGCCGCGGCGTGAACTCGCCGATGCCCGCGGTGATCAGCAGCGCTCGCGCGCGCACCGGGTCCGCGCCGGCCAGCACCCGCAGCTCACCGTCCACTTCGGACAACTCGGTGGCGTCCCTGCCCAGCAGGTAGCGGGGTTCGCGCGGCGCGGCCTGCGCCACCAGCGCCGCCACCAGGTCGCGGCCGCGCACCGCGGGGAACCCCGGCACGTCGAAGATCAGCTTCTCCGGGTACATCGCGGTCACCTGCCCGCCCGGCTCCGGCAGCGAATCCACCACCGCCACCGACAGGCCGCGGAACCCCGCGTAGTACGCCGCGAACAGGCCCGCGGGCCCCGCGCCGACGACCAGCAGATCGACCTCGTGCTCGGCCATGCCCCACCCCGCTCGCCCCGGTGCAACGCGGATCACACCCGAGCCTAGACCCGGGCGGAAGTGCCCGGCCCGATGACGATCTCCGTCACCTTTCTCGGTCCAGCACCGGCCGGACGACCCGGAAGTGGGCCGCCCCATACTGACCGGCCCCGCTCGCGCGGTGGACACTTCGGTCATGGCTGAACAGGACTACCGGATCGAACACGACACCATGGGCGAGGTCAGGGTTCCCGCCGACGCCCTGTACCGCGCGCAGACGCAGCGCGCCGTGGAGAACTTCCCGATCTCCGGCCGCGGGCTGGAGCGCGCGCAGATCCGCGCCCTCGGGCTGCTCAAGGCCGCCACCGCGCGGGTCAACGGCAGGCTCGGCATCCTCGAGGCCGACATGGCCGAGGCCATCGCCACCGCCGCCGACGAGGTCGCCGAGGGCCACCACGACGCGCACTTCCCGATCGACGTGTTCCAGACCGGCTCCGGCACGTCGTCGAACATGAACGCCAACGAGGTCATCGCCACCCTGGCGACCCGCGGACTCGGCCGCGACGTGCACCCGAACGACCACGTCAACGCCTCGCAGTCCTCGAACGACACGTTCCCCACCACGATCCACGTGGCCGCCACCGAGGCCGTGCTCGCCGACGTCATCCCCGCGCTGGAGCACCTGGCGGGGGTCGTCGAGGGCCGCGCCGCCGAGTGGACCGAGGTCGTCAAGTCCGGGCGCACCCACCTGATGGACGCGGTGCCGATCACCCTCGCCCAGGAGGCCGGTGCGTGGGCCTCGCAGGTCCGCTTCGGCGTGGAGCGGCTGCGCTCCGGGCTCGACCGGCTCGGCGAGCTGCCCATCGGCGGGACCGCCGTCGGCTCCGGGCTGAACGCACCGGACGGCTTCGGCGCGGCCGTCGCCGCCGAGCTCGCCCGCGTCACCGGGCTGCCGCTGACCGAGGCCCGCGACCACTTCGAGGCGCAGGCCACCCAGGACGGCGTCGTCGAGACCTCCGGGCACCTGCGCACCGTCGCGGTGAGCCTGAACAAGATCGCCAACGACGTGCGCTGGCTCGGGTCCGGCCCGCGCACCGGCCTCGCCGAACTGGCGCTGCCCGACCTGCAGCCCGGCTCCTCGATCATGCCGGGCAAGGTGAACCCGGTGATCCCGGAGGCCACCCTCCAGGTCGTCGCGCAGGTCATCGGCAACGACGCGGCCGTCGCGTTCGCCGGCGCGCAGGGCAACTTCCAGCTCAACGTGAACCTGCCGGTGATCGCCCGCAACGTGCTCGAATCCGCGCGGCTGCTCGCCGCCGTGTCCCGGCTGCTCGCCGACAAGGTGTTCGCCGGGGTCGAGGCCAACGTCGAGCGCGCCCGCGAGTACGCCGAGGGTTCGCCGTCGATCGTCACGCCGCTGAACCGCTTCATCGGCTACGAGGAAGCCGCGTCGATCGCGAAGCAGGCACTCAAGGAGCGCCGCACCATCCGCGAGGTCGTCCTCGAACGCGGCCACGTCGACTCCGGCAAGCTCACCCTGGAGCAGCTGGACACCGCGCTGGACGTGCTGGGCATGGCCAAGGCCAAGTGAGCCGGTGGGCCGTGCGCACCGCCACCCGGCGAGCGCACGGCCCGATCCGGAGCACCCCCAGCGGTTCCGGATCACGACTACGACGCCGCGCACCGCACCTCCGGTTCCCCCGCTCTCCCGGCGAGTTGCGGGGAACCGCGCGCACCATGGGCGCATGGTGCCGCTGACCGCGGTCGTCGCCGCGTCCGCCGACGTCGCGGCGACCCGCGCCCGCAACGCGAAGATCCACGTCCTCGCCGAACTGCTCACCCGCCTGCGGGGTGCGGAGATCCGGCCGACCGCCGCGCTGCTCGCCGGGGAACTGCCCGGGGGACGCGCGGGCGTCGGCTGGTCCACGTTGCGCTCGCTGCACGCCGCACCGGCCGCCGAACCCGAGCTGACGGTGCTCGACGTGGCCGCCGCCGTCGACGCGCTGCGCGCCACCACCGGCGCGGGATCCGGGCAGCGGCGCCTCGACCTGCTGCACGCGCTGCTGGGCCGGGCCACCACCGACGAGCAGCGGTTCCTCGTCCGGCTGCTCGGCGGCGAACTCCGGCAGGGCGCGCTGGAAGGCGTGCTGCTGGCGGCCGTGGCCCGCGCCGCCGACGTGCCCGCCGACGCGGTGCGCCGGGCGTTCATGCTCTCCGGGCGGCTGCCCGCCACCGCCGAGGCCGCGCTGACCGGCGGTTCCGCCGCGCTCGCCGAGTTCCGGCTCGAAGTGGGCAGGCCGCTGCGGCCCATGCTCGCCTCCCCCGCCGCGACCCTCGCGGACGCGCTGGACGAGCTCGGGGCCTGCGTCGTCGAGCACAAGCTGGACGGGGCGCGGATCCAGCTGCACCGGGACGGCGGGCAGGTGCGGGTGTTCACCCGCACGCTCCGCGAGATCACCGGGCAGGTCCCGGAACTGGTCGAGCTCGGACTCGCCCTGCCCTGCACGTCCGCGGTGCTGGACGGCGAGGCGCTCGCCCTCACCGACTCCGGCAGGCCCCGCCCGTTCCAGGAGACGATGTCCCGCTTCGGCGCCCGCGGCCCGCGCGACGAGGTGCTGCGGCCGCACTTCTTCGACTGCCTGCACCTGGACGGCGCCGACCTGGTGGACGAGCCGCTGCACCGGCGGCTGGCGGCGCTGGCCCGCGTCGCGCCCGAGCACCGCATCCCCGGTGTGCGGCCCGGCACGGCGGAGGACGCGAGCGCCGTGCTGGACGACGCGCTCGCCGCCGGGCACGAAGGGGTCGTGGTGAAGTCGCTCGACTCGGTCTACGCGGCGGGGCGCCGCGGCCGGACCTGGCGCAAGGTCAAACCGTCGCACACGCTGGACCTGGTGGTGCTCGCCGCGGAATGGGGCCACGGGCGGCGCAGCGGCGCGCTGTCGAACCTGCACCTCGGCGCCCGCGACCCGGCGGGCGGGCCGCCGATCATGGTGGGCAAGACGTTCAAGGGCCTCACCGACGAACTCCTCGCCTGGCAGACCGCCGAATTCCCCCGCCACGAGACGCACCGCGACCGGAGCACCGTGCACCTCGTCCCCGACCTCGTGGTGGAGATCGAACTGGACGGCGTGCAGGTCAGCACCCGCTACCCCGGCTCCGTCGCGCTGCGCTTCGCCCGCGTGCTGCGCTACCGCCCCGACAAGGACGCCGCCACCGCCGACACGATTGACGCGGTGCGGGCCATGCTGCCGGGGGCTCCGGCGGCGGATGAGAAAGTGGAGCCATGACCACACCCAGCGACGACGAGCAGGTCGGCTCGATCGACATCGGTTCGGGCAGCATCGACCCCCGCGACTTCCAGGCGAGCACCTCCTCCGCCGAGGCCGAGTTCTACGTCGCGCTGCTGCTCATCGAGATCTCCTCCGCGTCGGCCACCGAACCGGAGCTCTACGAGGAATCGTTCGTGCTGGTCAAAGCCGAATCCGACGAGGAAGCGCGGGAGAAGGCCGTCGACTACGGCAAGCAGCAGGCCGCCAGCTACCCGAACGAGGACGGCGAGATCGTCACCTGGAAGTTCAAGGAGCTCGTCGAGGTGAAGAAGGTCGAGGACGCCACCTTCGACGACGGCGCCGAGCTGTACAGCCGCTTCTTCCGCAACTACACCGCCTACCGCGCCTTCGAACCGATGCTCAGCGGCGAGGAGATCTGACGCCGTCCACCCCACCGGTGATCTTGCGACCCGTTCGGGTGCCGCGGCTTGCTCTCGAACGCGCGTTCCCGATGCAGTACGAGCGTGTACTTAGCCGCCTACGCCGACGAGTCCTACGACCTGGACCTCGGCGTGTACGTCCTGACCGCCAGCCTGATCGACCGGACCGAGGCCGAACCGATCCGCGCCGTGCTCACCCACCTGCGCAAGGGTGGGCGAAAACTGCACTGGAGCAAGGAGCCCGATCGTCGTCGCGAGGAGATCGCGAAGGTCGCGAGCACCTTCCGGTCGACCAACTTGGTGGTCGTCGGCTCGGCGTCTCCGATGAACGCGGAACGCGCCCGCCGCAAGTGCCTCGAAGCAATCCTGCCGGAGGTCGAGGCGGCGGGCGGATCCGTGCTGACGCTGGAATCCCGTCGGCCGCACAACGACAAGCTCGACAAGAAGACCGTGGCGGTCTGCAAGCGCAAACGCGTGATCTCGATGAAGGTTCACGTCGAGTTCATGCCCGGGGACGCCGAGCCGATGCTCTGGCTGCCGGACATCGTGTGCGGAGCGGCGTTGGCCGCCGCACGCGGAAACCGGCGGTACTTGGAGCAGCTGGCCGACGCCGCGCGCCTGCTCGACGTGGATGCGTCGTGAGCGGAAAAGGCCCCAGAAAACGCAGAGGCCGGGGTCCCGCCTCCGGCGGGTAGTCCCGGCTTACTTCCACGCACCTCGGTGCGCAGCTACCCACAATGTAGCCGCGCGGCGAAAACCCCCGCAACCACACGTCCGGATGATCCGCTCCGGGTGCGGGGCTCGTCCGATCCGGCCGGTGGCGGCCGTCCGGCACGTATCGTGGAACCTCGTGCGGTTCTTGAACGGGCAGCAGCCCTCCACAGACCTGACCTACGACGACGTCTTCCTGGCCCCGCGCCGTTCCGGCGTCGAGTCCCGGTTCGACGTCGACCTCGCGACCTCGGACGGCTCCGGCACCACGCTGCCGGTCGTGGTCGCCAACATGACCGCCGTCGCGGGCCGCCGCATGGCGGAGACGGTGGCGCGGCGCGGCGGGATCACCGTGCTGCCGCAGGACGTCGCCCCCGAGGCCGTCGCGGAGATCGTGTCCTGGGTGAAGGACCGGCACCCGGTGTGGGACACACCGCTGGTGCTGCGCGCGGACGACGCCGTCGCGGACGTGCTGAACCTGCTCCCGAAGCGGTCGCACGGCGCGGTCGTGGTCGTGGACGAGGACCGCAGGCCGGTCGGCGTGGTGGACGAGGCCGCCTGCTCGGGGGTGGACCGGTTCGCGCGGATCGGCGAGGTCGCCGACCGCTCCCCGCTGGTGCTGGCGCTGGGCACCGAGCCGCGGGAGGTCTTCGAGCAGCTGCACGCCCAGGGCAAGCAGGTGGCGCTCGCGGTCGACGCGGACGGCGGGCTCGCCGGCATCCTCACCCGCCGCGGTTCGCTGCGCGCCGAGATCTACGAGCCCGCGCTGGACGGCGCCGGCCGGCTCCGGGTCGCGGCGGCGGTCGGCGTGAACGGCGACGTGGCGGGCAAGGCCGCCGCGCTGCTGGCGGCCGGGGTGGACGCGCTGGTCGTGGACACCGCGCACGGCCACCAGGAGAAGATGATCAGCGCGTTGCGCGCGGTGCGGGCGCTCGACCCGTCGGTGCCGGTCGTCGCGGGCAACGTGGTCACCGCCGAGGGCGTGCGGGACCTCGTCGACGCGGGCGCGGACGTGATCAAGGTCGGCGTCGGGCCGGGCGCCATGTGCACCACCCGGATGATGACCGGCGTCGGCCGCCCCCAGTTCTCCGCCGTCGCCGAGTGCGCGGCGGCCGCGCGGGAGCTCGGCAAGCACGTGTGGGCGGACGGCGGAGTCCGGCACCCGCGGGACGTGGCGCTGGCGCTGGCCGCCGGGGCCGCCTCGGTGATGGTGGGTTCCTGGTTCGCGGGCACCCACGAGTCGCCCGGTGACCTGCTGCGCGACGAGCACGGTCGCGCGTACAAGGAATCCTTCGGCATGGCCTCCAAGCGCGCCGTCGGTGCTCGGACGCGCACCGACAGCACCTTCGACCAGGCCCGCAAGGCGCTCTACGAGGAGGGCATCTCCAGCTCTCGGATGAAGATCGACCCGAAGCGCCCCGGCGTGGAGGACCTGCTGGACGAGATCAGCTCCGGGCTGCGCTCCTCCTGCACCTACGCGGGCGCGCGGAACCTCGCCGAGTTCCACGAGCGCGCGCTGGTGGGCATCCAGTCCGCCGCCGGTTTCGCCGAGGGACGCCCGCTGCCCGGCGGCTGGTGATCCCGGTGGCCGGGGGCGTCCGCGCGGACGCCACCGGCCCGGGCGTCAGGGGGTGAACTCCCCTTCCAGCATCTCCGTCACCAGCGCCGCCACCGGCGAGCGCTCGGAACGGGTCAGCGTGATGTGCGCGAACAGCGGATGGCCCTTGAGCTTCTCGATCACCGCCGCCACCCCGTCGTGCCGCCCGACGCGCAGGTTGTCCCGCTGCGCCACGTCGTGGGTCAGCACCACCCGGGAGTTCGCCCCGAGCCGGGACAGCACCGTGAGCAGCACGTTGCGCTCCAGCGACTGGGCCTCGTCCACGATCACGAACGAGTCGTGCAGCGAGCGGCCCCGGATGTGGGTCAGCGGCAGCACTTCGAGCATGCCCCGGTCGGTGACCTCGTCGAGGACGTTCTCGCTGGCCAGCGCGCCGAGGGTGTCGAACACCGCCTGCGCCCAGGGCTGCATCTTCTCGTTCTCGCTGCCCGGGAGGTAGCCCAGTTCCTGGCCGCCGACCGCGTAGACCGGCCGGAACACGACGACCTTGCGGTGCTGCTGGCGCTCCAGCACCGCTTCGAGCCCGGCGCACAGCGCGAGCGCCGACTTGCCGGTGCCCGCTCGGCCGCCGAGGGAGACGATGCCGACGTCCGGGTCCAGCAGCAGGTCCAGCGCGATGCGCTGCTCCGCGGAGCGGCCGTGCAGCCCGAAGGCCTCCCGGTCGCCGCGCACCAGCTTCACCTGCTTGTCGGCAGTGACCCGGCCGAGCGCGCTCTGGGTGCCCGCGAGCAGCCGCAGCCCGGTGTTGGCGGGCAGGTCCTTGGCCTCGTCCAGGTCGGCCGCGCCGTCCTTGAACAGCGCGTCCACCTGTTCCGGCGGCAGGTCCAGGTCCGCCATGCCGGACCAGCCGCTGGACACCACGTCCTGCGCCCGGTACTCGTCGGCTTCCAGCGCGACCGAAGCAGCCTTCACCCGCAGCGGCATGTCCTTGGTGACCAGCGTGACCCGGTGCCCGTCGGCGGCGAGGTTCAGCGAACACGCCAGGATGCGGGCGTCGTTGGAGTCGGTGCGGAAACCTGGCGGCAGCACCTGCGGATCGGAGTGGTTGAGCTCGACGTGCAGCGTGCCGCCGTCCTCACCGATCGCGACCGGCGCGTCCAGCCGGCCGTGCTCGATGCGCAGTTCGTCGAGGCCGCGCAGGGCCTCGCGGGCGAACCAGCCGAGTTCCGGGTGATGCCGCTTCGCCTCGAGTTCGCTGATCACGACCAGCGGGAGCACCACGCGGTGCTCGGCGAACCGGGTCATCGCCCACGGATCGGACAGCAGCACCGAGGTGTCGAGCACGTACGTGCGGACATCCGTTCGGGCTGCGATGCCTGCGGAGTCCTCGGCCTGGGCCGGGGTTTCCGCTGTGGCTTGGGAACGTCGTGTGGTCACGGCTACTCCCTCGCGGGCGTGGGGCACACGCCCGCTCGTCGGCGGGCCGGGCCGCCCCTGCCCTGGCCTGGCCGGACCGGCAGGCGGTCCGGCGCAGCCACCGAGGCCGCGCACCGGCCCCGAGCGACCACGGAGGACGGTGATACCGTCCGATCCAGCCAACAGCCACGGTCAGGGCCTCCCCGGACGGGCCATTTACGCGTCGACCCGTCACTTCGGACGCTACCTCCGAGATTCGCTTCTGGGCAGGCGACCAGGCAGGTGATTCGCCAGAACGTCAGCCTGGGGTCACGTGCGCACCGGTTCCGGTGCACCCGGACGCCATCCGCCCGTCGCCCGGACGTTCCCGCGAATCGGACAAGATCCTGGTCACAGCGTTGCGGACGGGGCAGTCGAACTCCTCCGCCGCGAGCCCCCGGAACCACCCGGACGTACGCACGTGCCGTGATCAACGCAGCGTCCACTTTGGTCTGATCGAGTGAACAACAGGACTTTTCGGACTTGTGGCACCGATTCCGGGGTTCGACCGATCGGCCCAATCGGCGCACCGATCACCCGCCGGGAGTCCACGGCTCGTCCAGCAACCGCCGCACCCCTTCGCCCGCTTCGAGCCTGCGCGCCACCCGCCGCGTCCCTTCCGCGTAGGTGACGACGTGCAGCCGCCACCGCGGATCGGCGGCGAAGCGGAGGAACGCGCGGACGCCGTCCGCGGGCAGGCACGCCCACCGGTGCAGGTGCGCCGCCGCCGCATCGATGCCCGGGCCGTCGTGCAGCAGCAGCGCCGCGTCCGACCGCACCTCGCGCAGGCCGTCCAGCGCGGCCAGCACCCGTTCCGCCCGCTCCCCGTCGACGCGGATCCCCGCCTCCGCCAGCACGTCCTGCGCCCAGCGGCCCCAGCCGGGACCGACCGCGATCCGCAGGCCCAGCTCGGCGATCCCTTCCGCGAGCAGCGACTGCGGGCCGTCCCGCAGCGCGATGCCGTGCTCGGCCCAGCCGCGCGCGCCGACCAGCTCCCGCTCCTTGCGGCAGTGCTCGGCGTGGTGGCCCGGGTAGGACTCGTGCGCGACCAGCGCCGGGAGCCGCCCCGCCCACACCTGCCGGTCCGGGTTCACCGCGACCAGCGAGCGGAAATCACCCAGGTAGCGGTGCAACGCCGACCACGGGCGGCCGCGGACGTAGCGGTGGTCGACGCGCTCCTGCACCGGCAGGCCCGGTTCGGCCCGCACCCGGGCGCGCAACGCGCGGGCGAGCTCGGCGACCCCGCGGGCCAGCAGCGGCGGCGGCACCCGTTCGCGCCGCGCCAGCAGCGCCAGGCGGTCCGCGACGGGTCCCGAGCCGGGCAGCAGCTCCGCCAGCTCCGCGTGCGCGCGGCGGTACCGATCGGGGTCACCCGGTTCGAGGGAGATGCCGAAGCACGCCGCGACCTCCCCGCGGAAGGACGCCTGTTCCCCGGCCAGTCGTCTGGCCCGGAGTTCCAGCGCGGCGAGCTGCGCGCTCAGGAACGCCGCCCGCGGCGCGGCGAATCCGACGTCGGGGACGGAGGCGAACAGCAATTGCGCGCGTTCTGCAAGTACACCGGGGACTGATATGGGCTCGCGGGCGATCACGCTGTGCAATCGCGGTTCGCCGACGCAGGAGAGCACGAAATCGGGGTCGAGCCGCCCGATGCGCAGTCCGAGCCGCAGGTACTCGCGAACCAGCTCGGCGGCGTCCACCACCGGACGGTACGGCCTCGCTAGCTGCGAGGAAAGGCCCCGAAGACCATTCGGCGGAGCCCGGATCGCGAATCCCCGGCGACCGATGTTATGGAGCACGAATACTTACCGGCGAGTAGCCGGACCGGGGAGCGACGGTTCGCCTTGAGGGCGAAAAATTTTGCCTACACGATGGTGTTAACCAGCTGTGCTTACACCTTCAGGAATGGTTAGGTTTTTTTCGCGGCCGACTCCCTGGGCGAACTTTCCGGGGTGCTCGTGAACGAGGGACCGCGACCGCAACACCCGAAACAACAAGGAGCATCCAAGTGCTGAAGAAGGCAGTGGTCGTCGCCGGTGCGGCGGCGGGTCTGATGGCGCTGGCACCGATCGCGAACGCGGACACCGCGGACAACGACGGCGTCAACCTGCTGAACGACAACAACCTCAGCGTGCTGCCCGTCCAGGCCTGCGGGAACAACGTCGCGGTCCTCGGTGCCGTCGTGCCGATCCTGTCGCCGCAGACCAGCGACTGCGTCAACGCGCCGGTCGTGGACCACCCGTCCGTCAAGGGCTGAAACGGCGCCACCACTCGGTAGTCGGCATTCCGTCGGCGCGGTCCGTGAGAGACGATCTCAATTCGCGCCAGGTTCGCCGAAATCGCCGAGTCACCTCATTTCGAGGTAACGTCGCCGACGGACCGGAATCCACTTGGACTTTTTCGAGCGGAAGCCATTCTCCGGCGACATCACGACCGCCCCGATCCGGTCACTCCACGTGTTCGCACACGGGTGAGCGCGCCACTTCGGGGCATCCCGCGGCAATACTTCTAGGAGAGTGAACGCAATGCTGAAGAAGGCAGTGGTCGTCGCCGGTGCGGCGGCAGGCCTGATGGCCCTCGCCCCCATCGCCAACGCGGACAGCGCCGACAACGACGGCGTGAACCTGCTCAACGGCAACAACATCAGCGCCGTGCCGGTGCAGCTCTGCGGCAACAACGTCGCCGTGCTGGGTGCCGTCGTGCCGGTGCTGTCCCCGCAGACCAGCCAGTGCGTCAACGCCCCGGTCGTCGACCACCCCTCGGTCAAGGGCTGACACACAGGCGCTCGTGTGGATGCATGAAAAGGCCAGGCCCTTCGGGACCTGGCCTTTTCGCTGCGCTGGTGCGGGACCAGCCCGGACGGTCTTCAGCCGCCGTAGCGGCGGTGCCGCGCCGAGTACTCGCGCAATGCGCGCAGGAAGTCGACCCGCCGGAACGCGGGCCAGTACGCCTCGCAGAACCAGAACTCCGAATGCGCCGACTGCCAGAGCATGAACCCGGACAACCGCTGCTCTCCGGACGTGCGGATCAGCAGATCCGGGTCGGGCTGGCCCGAGGTGTAGAGGTGCTCCGAGATGTGGTCGACGGTGAGGAACTCCGCGAGCTCCTCGATGGTGGTGCCCGCCTCCGCGTGCTGCTGCAGCAACTTGCGCACCGCATCGGCGATCTCCTGCCGCCCGCCGTACCCGGCCGCGACGTTCACCTGCATCCCCGTGCGGCCCTCGGTGCGCAGCGCCGCCGCCGACAACCGGGCCGCCGTCTCGGTGGGGAGCATGTCCAGCGCACCGACGATCCGCACCTGCCACGGGTTGCTCGCATCGGTGAGCTCGTCCACCACCCCGGCGATGATCTCCAGGAGCGCGTCCAGCTCCGCGCTGGTGCGGTTGAGGTTGTCGGTGGAGAGCAGCCACAGCGTGACCACCTCGACGTCGGCCTCCTTGCACCAGCCGAGCAGCTCGCTGATCTTGCGCGCACCGGCGCGGTGGCCGTGCGCGATGTCGAGCCCGGCTTCCTTGGCCCAGCGGCGGTTCCCGTCGAGGATCACACCTACGTGCCGGGGTGCCCTGGCGCCTCTGAGCTGACGGCGCAGCCGTCGCTCGTACACGTCGTAGATGAGTTCCCGCAGACGAACCTTGAGCGCCACGCTCCCTGAGAGTACGCGCGCCGCTGCGCAGCCCCGACGGTCCCTCCGTCGAATGCCGACCGTGCTGCTCCGAACGCTGCCGCGGCCTGCAACGGACATCACCGCCAGCGGGGGGCTGCGCAGAACCTACGGTCCCGTAATCTTGCGGTGTGACTAGCGCCTTGACCGCTCGACGCGCCACCTCCTCCGTCAAGCCCCGGATGCGCGGCTGGATCCACCTCTGGTCGCTGGTGGGGGCCGTGGCCTCGGGCGCCACGCTCATCTCCTTGGCCGCGGCCACCGTGGGGGCGTCCGCAGCGCTGGGGACCTCCATCTACGTGGCCACCGTGCTCGGTCTGTTCGGGGTCAGCGCGCTGTACCACCGCAAGACGTGGAACTCGGTGGGCGCGCGCACCTGGATGCGCCGCCTCGACCACTCGATGATCTTCCTCTTCATCGCGGGGACCTACACGCCGTTCGCGATGCTGGCGATGCAGCCGACCACCGGCGCCATCGTGCTCGCCGTGGTGTGGGGCGGGGCGCTCGGCGGCGTGGTGCTGAAGCTGGCGTGGCCGAACGGGCCGCGCTGGGTGGGCGTGCCGGTGTACCTCGCGCTGGGCTGGGTCGCCGTGTTCGTGCTGCCGGAGCTGCTGTCCCACGCGGGCGTGGCCGCGTTCGTGCTCCTCGTCGTCGGCGGCGTGCTCTACTCGCTCGGCGCGGTCTGCTACGCGACCCGGCGGCCGGACCCGTGGCCGAAGACCTTCGGCTACCACGAGCTCTTCCACGCGGCGGTGACCGCGGCGGCGATCTGCCACCACATCGCCATCTGGCTCGCGCTCTACGCCTGACCGGCCGGCCCGCCCCGCAGGTTCAGCGGGAGAGGGCGGCCGCCAGTTCCTCGGGTGAGGTGACCGGGCGGTCGCACACGTAGCCGCGGCAGACGTACGCGGCGCTGGCACCGTCGACGAGCCCGCGTCCGGCGAGCAGCGGCACCGCCTCGGCATCCGGGGGCCCGGCCACCGCCACCGCTCCGCCGGGGGCGTGCCGGTGCGCCACCGCGAGCAGTTCCGAGCGCGCCGCCCCTGCGGCCCCCGCCACCGCGATCTGCACCGGGCCGTGCGCCAGGGCTTCCGCGGTCGCGAGCCAGTGCCCGGCGAAGCGCGGCGCGCGCTGCACCAGCAGGCCGGCGCGGGACAACGCCTGCTCGGCGGCCGCCCGGTAGCGGGTCGCGCGGTCCGGGCCGGCGAGCGCCGCCGCCGTCAGCAGGGCCGCCGCGGTGGCCGAAGCACCGGACGGGCTCGCGTTGTCCGTCGGATCGGACGGCCTGCGCACCAGCGCCTCCGCGTCCGCGGCCGTGTCGAAGAAGGAACCGGGGTGCTCCGGGTCGGCGAACTGCTGCAGCGCCGTGTCCAGCAGCGCGCACGCGGCGTCGAGCCAGGTCTGCTCACCGGTGGCCTGGTGCAGCGCGAGGAGGCCTTCGGCGAGGCAGCCGTGGTCCTCCAGCACGCCGGCGGCCTGGCCCACCACGCCGTCGCGGGAGCTGCGCCGCAACCGCCCGTCCACCACGTGCCGCTGCACCAGCAGCTCCGCGGCCCGGCGCGCGTCCTGCACCCACTGCGGCTCGTCGAGGACGGCGGCGGCCTCCACCAGCGCGGTCAGCGCCATGCCGTTCCACGCGGTGACGACCTTGTCGTCGATGCCGGGTTGCGGGCGGTGCGAGCGGGCCTCGGCGAGGACGTCGCGCACCCGCCGCCACCGCTCCGCGTCGTCCGGGTCCGCGGGCAGCCGGAGCGTCGACGCCCCCTGCTCGAAGGTGCCTTCCGGCGTGACGACGAGCAGCTCCGCGGCCCACCGGCCGTCCTGCTCGCCCAGCACCTCGACCAGTTCCTCCGGCGTCCACGCGTAGGTCAGGCCTTCCACGCCTTCGGTGTCGGCGTCGAGGGACGCGGCGAACCCGCCGTCGGCGGTGCGCAGGTCGCGCAGCAGGAATTCGGCGGTCTCCCGGGCGACCCGGCGCGCCAGGCCCGACGCGGCCACGTCCAGCCGGGCCAGGTGCGCGTACGCGCGCAGCAGCAGCGCGTTGTCGTAGAGCATCTTCTCGAAGTGCGGCACCACCCACGCCGCGTCGACGCTGTAGCGCGCGAACCCGCCGACCAGCTGGTCGTACAGGCCGCCGCGGGCCATCGCCTCCGCGGTCGACCCGGCCAGCCGCAGCGCCTCGTCGGAACCGGTCCGCTCGTGGTGGCGGAGCAGGAACTCCAGCACCATCGACGGCGGGAACTTCGGCGCGTCCCCGAACCCGCCGTGCACCGCGTCGAACTCGGCGCCCAGCCGGGAGACCGCCGCGTCCAGCGCCGCGTCGTCCACCCCGGCCTCCGGCAGCGCCGACGGCTGGGCGGCCAGCTGCTCGACGACCCGGGTCGCCGCGGCCCGCACCTCGTCACCTCGCTCGGACCAGGCGGCGGCGACCGCCTCCAGCAGCTGCGGGAACGAGGGCATGCCGTGCAGCGGCTTCGGCGGGTAGTAGGTGCCGCAGTGGAACGGTTCGCCGTCCGGGGTGAGGAAGCAGGTCATCGGCCAGCCGCCCTGCCCGGTCATGGCCTGCGTGGCCTCCATGTACACCGAGTCGACGTCCGGGCGCTCCTCCCGGTCCACCTTGATGTTCACGAAGTGCTCGTTCATCGCGGCCGCGATCTCGGCGTCCTCGAACGATTCGTGCGCCATCACGTGGCACCAGTGGCAGGCCGCGTAGCCGATCGAGAGCAGCACCGGCACGTCCCGGCGGCGGGCCTCCTCGAACGCCTCCGGCGTCCAGGGCCACCACTGCACGGGGTTGTCCGCGTGCTGCAGCAGGTAGGGGCTGGTCGCGTCCGCAAGCCGGTTCATGCCGCCAGCCTCCCACCCGCCGATGATCGCCGCACCCATCCGGGTGGGTGCGGTGCTGGCTAGCCGGAGGTGCCGGTGCCGCCCTTCGCCCCGGGTTCCGCCGGCTCCGGTTCGGCCGCGGCGGGAGCCTCCTCGGCGCCGTCGGCCGCCGCTTCGGCGCGGCGCGCGCGGGCTGGGGCGGCCTGGGCGGCGCGCTGCTCGTCGAAGCTGGTGGGCAGCTTCTTCAGGTGCTTGGTCATCGAGCGGATCAGGAACGCCACCGCGATGCCGAACAGCACCAGCAGCAGCAAGCCCACCGGCGAGGACTTGCCGAAGTCCTCGCCTTGGCCACCCGGGTCCGCCGGCGGCGCGGGCGCCTGCGCGACCACCCAGGTCAGCGCTTCGTGCGCGTTCATGCCGACACCTTCTCCCGCACGCCGGAGAACAGGTCGTCCTCCGGCAACGTCGAATCGACCAGCGAGCGCACCAGCTCGTACTCCTCGGTCGGCCACAACGCTCGCTGGATGTCCAGCGGGACCGCGAACCACCGGCTGTCCGGGTCGATCTGAGTCGCGTGCGCGCGCAGCGCGTCGTCCCGCGCCTCGAAGTATGCCCCGCACTCGACGCGGGTGGTGACCCGCTCATCGGTGTCCGGGCGGTTGCTGCCGTCCCACTTGGCCAGCCAGTCGCCGTACGGCGACTCCAGGCCGCGCTCCAGCAGCGCGTCGTGGAACAGCTGCATCTTCTTCCGGGAGAAGCCGTGCGAGTAGTAGAGCTTCAGCGGCTGCCACGGCTCGCCCGCCTCCGGGTACAGCTCCGGGTCGCCCGCCGCGTCGAACGCGGCCATCGACACCTCGTGGCAGCGGATGTGGTCCGGGTGCGGGTAGCCACCGTTCTCGTCGTAGGTGATGACGACGTGCGGGCGGAACTCGCGCAGCAGCGCGACCAGGTCGGCGGTCGGCAGCGCCGGGTCCACCGTGGCGAAGCAGCCCTCCGGCAGCGGCGGCAGCGGATCGCCCTCGGGCAGGCCGGAGTCGACGTAGCCGAGCCAGCGGTGCTGCACGCCGAGGATCTCGGCGGCCCTGGCCATCTCGGCCCGGCGGATCTCGGGCATGTTCGCCAGCACGTCCGGTCGTTCCATGGCCGGGTTCAGGATGCTGCCGGCCTCACCACCAGTGCAGGTGACGACCATCACGTCGTGGCCTTCCGCCACGTAGCGCGCGGTGGTCGCAGCGCCTTTGCTGGACTCGTCGTCCGGGTGCGCGTGCACCGTCATCAGACGCAGCTTCTCGGCCATCGGAGGCATGTTCCTTTCCCGCTCACGTCACACCCGGCCCCGCTGGTCGCCGGCCGGACACCCACAGGGATACTCAACGCGGGTGTCGCCACCCATTGTTCCCAACGGGCCGACATCCTCGAACGGCCGGGCAGGCTTCGTCCGATCCGGCTAACCCCGATCGGACCAGGAAGGCGGCGTGCGGTGAGCGACCAGGTCCCCGCAGGGCGGTACGGGTCACGGGCCCGTCGCACCGCCCCGCCGGCGGTCCGCTGGGGGCTCGGCGTCCTCGCCGCCGTGGTGCTGCTGGGCGTGGCGCTGCTGGGCTACCAGAACCTGGGCAGCGCGCCGATCGAGGGCAAGCAGGTCGCGTTCGAGGTGATCGACGACGGCTCGGTCCACGTCACCGCCGAGGTCCGGCGCGACGACCCGGCGCGACCCGCCGAGTGCGTGATCCGGGCGCGCGCCGAATCCGGCGAAGAGGTCGGGCGGAAAGAGATTCTCGTGCCGCCCGCCACCGGAACGGTCCAGCAGGGCACGGTGCTGCGCACCTCCCATCGAGCGACCATCGGGGAGGTGTACGGCTGCACCTACCGCGTTCCTGAATATTTGTCCACCCACCAGCGGCCAACCGGGTGAACAAGACCTAACGGCCCCGGATGCTGAGAAAATGCACTCCATCGGTGGGCTGATTTGTGCTATCGTCAAGCGCAGCACGGTCCCGCGCGGGCCGTGTTTTTTCCGTTCCTAGCAGTACCCGGAATTCGCGAGGACGGAAGTAGTCGGCCCGCGGAAGGCGGGTCGCCGTCGACGAGGAGTGGTGACCGTGAGCGATACCCAGGTGACCTGGCTGACCCAGGATGCTTATGCGCGGCTCAAGGGCGAGCTCGATGAGCTCGTGGCCAACCGCCCGGTGATCGCCGCGAAGATCAACGAGGCCCGGGAGGAAGGCGACCTCAAGGAGAACGGCGGATACCACGCCGCCCGCGAGGAGCAGGGCCAGCTCGAGTCGCGCATCCGCCAGCTGCAGGAACTGCTGCGGACCGCGCAGGTCGGCGACGTGCCCACCGAGTCCGGCGTGGCCAAGCCCGGCTCCGTGCTGACCGTCCGCTACGACGGTGAGGACGACACCGAGCAGTTCCTCCTGGCCAACCGGGAAGAGGGCGCGCACGGCGATCTCGAGGTCTACTCCCCCAGCTCCCCGCTGGGCCAGGCGCTGCTGGAGGCCAAGGAAGGCGAGACCCGGGAGTACGAGCTGCCCAACGGCGGCACCATGAAGGTGACCCTGGTCAAGGCCGAACCCTTCTCCGGCTGAGCAATAGCGGACGCGGGCGTGCTCCGACCACGCCCGCTCCGCATATCGGATCGCTTTGCGGCCGCACCGGCCCGCGCCGAGCGACGCACGCACCTCCGCGCATAACGCAACCCCGTACCGGAGCGAGTAGCGACGCGTCCCGGCCCGCTGGTCCCGGCCTGGATTTATCGACGAATCGAACTCATTCGAATCCCCGCATTATCGCCGCGCTTTCGCGCGCCCCGAATTCTTTTTCCACGAATGGTCCCGGCACCGCCGGTCGTCGCTGGCCGGCCCGCTCCCGCCCGGCCGCCGAACGCCGATCCGGCCGCACGGCCCGGAGTTCCGGCGCTCGCGCCCGGCGGCGGACCCCGGCCGGGCGCGTCGTGCCCGGCCACCGGAAGATCGTCGCCCAGAACGGGCCTTTTGTCCGGAGGGTGAATTCACCGCGTTCCGGAAACCGACCGGCACCGGCCCGTCACGGCTGTTCCCCCGCCAACCGCTCCAGCAGCGGTCGCACCCGCGGCGGCACCGGGGTGGACAGCGCGATCGACGTGGAGGTCCGCAGCACCTGCGGCGCGGCCACCACCTCGTCGATCACCCGCTGCAGGTCGGCGTTGGACCGCGCCACCACCCGCACCCACAGATCGCCCTCGCCGGTGGTGGTCTGCACCTCGCACACCTCGTCGATCGCGGCCAGCCGCCGCACCACGGCGTCCCGCTGCCCCTGCGCGATCTCCAGCACCGCGAACGCGGTCAGCCCGTAGCCCATGGCCGCCAGGTCCAGGTCCGGTGGGAAGCCGCGCAGCACCTCGCGGCGTCGCATCCGGTCCAGCCGGGCCTGCACGGTGCCGCGGGCGACGCCGAGCCGCCGCGAGCACTCCAGCACCCCGAGCCGGGGCTCGTCGGCCAGCAACAGCAGCAGCCGGGCGTCGAGCGCGTCCAGCTCCGAGTCCTCGTGCTCCACCGCGCCTCCTGCGCAACTTGACCGACCTGGCGAGCCGCGTCCCCGCTCGACCGGACATGTTGTCCAGTGAACTCGGCGTCCCTTGTGCAGCATGACCGACGACCTCACCCTTCGTGGCACACACCTCGCACAACGCAGGGAGGGCACCCGTGACCGGCACCGTTGACCACGGCAGCACCGGCAAGCTCGACGACGTCACCTTCGACCAGATGCGCAGGCTCGTCGGCCTCGTCGACCACGACTCCAGCCGCGACCCGTTCCCGGTGCGGGCGATGGACGCGGTCGTGTTCGTCGTCGGCAACGCCACCCAGAGCGCGTTGTTCTACCAGATCGCGTTCGGCATGGAACTCGTCGCCTACCGCGGCCCGGAGCAGGGCGAGCGGGACCACAAGGCGTACGTGCTCAAGTCCGGCTCGGCCCGGTTCGTGCTGCTCGGCGCGGTCGACCCGGACAGCCCGCTCGCCGACCACCACCGGGCGCACGGCGACGGCGTCGTCGACCTGGCGCTGGAGGTGCAGGACGTGGACCGCTGCGTGGAGCACGCCCGCTCCCAGGGCGCCACCGTCCTCGACGAACCGCACGAGCGCGCCGACGAGCACGGCGTGGTGCGGATGGCCGCCATCGCCACCTACGGCGAAACCCGGCACACGCTGATCGACCGCAGCCGCTACACCGGCCCCTACCTGCCCGGGTACGTGGCGCGCACCGGCGGCTACACCAAACCGGCGGGGGCGCCGAAGCGGCTGTTCCAGGCCGTCGACCACTGCGTCGGCAACGTCGAGCTCGGCGAGATGGACCGGTGGGTCGGCTTCTACAACCGGGTGCTGGGCTTCGTGAACATGGCCGAGTTCGTCGGCGACGACATCGCCACCGAGTACTCGGCGCTGATGAGCAAGGTCGTCGCCAACGGCAACCACCGGGTGAAGTTCCCGCTCAACGAGCCCGCCGCCGGGCGCAAGAAGTCGCAGATCGACGAGTACCTGGAGTTCTACCGGGGCGCGGGCTGCCAGCACATCGCGCTCGCCACCGGGGACATCCTCGGCACCATCACCGCGATGCGCGCCGCCGGGGTGGAGTTCCTGAACACGCCGGACTCCTACTACGACGATCCGGAGCTGCGGGCTCGCATCGGGCAGGTGCGGCTGCCGATCGAGACGTTGAAGGAGCACGGCATCCTCGTGGACCGCGACGAGGACGGCTACCTGCTGCAGATCTTCACCAAGCCGATCGGGGACCGGCCCACCGTGTTCTACGAGCTCATCGAGCGGCACGGCTCGCTGGGCTTCGGCAAGGGCAACTTCAAGGCGCTGTTCGAGGCCATCGAGCGGGAGCAGGACCTGCGCGGCAACCTGTGACGCCGGGTGTCCCGCCGCGTCGAGGCGCGGCGGGCACCTCGCTCACCGCTCGGAGGTGACGGTGTAGCCGGCGCGGGTCAGCTCGGCGACCACGTGCTCGCGGTGCTCCGGGCCGCGGGTCTCCAGGCTGACCTCCACGTCCACCTCGTTGAGCGCCAGCGCACCGGAGATCCGGGAGTGCTCGATGTCCAGCACGTTCGCCGCCAGGTCGCCGAGCCTGCCGAGCAGTTCCGCCAGCGATCCCGGCAGGTCCGGCAGCCGCACCCGCAACGACAGGTAGCGGCCCGCGGAGGTCATGCCGTGCCGGATCAGCTGCAACAGCAGCAGCGGGTCGATGTTGCCGCCGGAGAGCACCGCGACCGTCGGCGGTCGCAGCAGGTCCGGCCGTTCCAGCAGGCCTGCGATGGCGGCGACCCCTGCCGGTTCGGCGACCAGCTTCATCCGCTCCAGGCACAGCAGCAGCGCGCGGGACAGGGCCTGCTCGCTCACCGTGATCACGTCGTCGACGAGGGCCGAGACGTGCTCGAAGGTGACCTCGCCGGGCCGGGCGACGGCGATGCCGTCGGCCATCGTGCGGGTGTCCGAGAGCTGCACCGGGGCGCCCGCCGCCAGGGACGGCGGCCAGGCCGCGGCCTGCTCCGCCTGCACCCCGATGACCCGCACCTGCGGCCGCAGCGCCTTCACCGCGGCCGCCACCCCGGCGACCAGGCCACCACCGCCGGTGGGCACCAGCACGGTGCCGACCTCCGGCAGCTGTTCGAGCACCTCCAGGCCGACGGTCCCCTGCCCGGCCAGCACGTCCGGGTGGTCGAAGGGGTGGATGAACTCGGCGCCGGTGCGGGCGGCGTGCTCCTGCGCCAGCGCGAGGGTCTCGGACAGCACGGCGCCCTCCGCGCGCACGTCGGCGCCGTAGGACTGGGTCGCGGCCAGCTTCGGCAGCGTCGCGCGCTCCGGCATGAACACCGTGGATTCGATGCCCAGCAGCGACGCCGCCAGCGCCACGCCCTGCGCGTGGTTGCCCGCGCTCGCCGCCACCACCCCGGCCGCCCGGCGCTCCGCGTCCAGCGCGTGCAGCCGGACGTAGGCGCCGCGCAGCTTGAACGACCCGGTGCGCTGCAGGTTCTCGCACTTCAGGTACACGTCGGCACCGACGTGGTCGCTGAGCACCCGGGAATGCGCGAGCGGGGTGCGGCGGGCCACGTCCACCAGGTCCTCGGCGGCGGTGCGGATCCGGTCCACGCTGATCAGGGACATGCACCAATCGTGCCCCAGCGCGAGCTCGGCCCGTCGACCGAGGTGTTGGGTACGCTGCTCGGTACGCGTGATCTGCCCACGGCATCGGGGCCCTGCCGGGGCGCGCGGACCCACGACGGCGCAACGGCGCGCGGAGCAGCGGCTCCGGGGAGGACACGGATGGCACCGGCGATGGCATCGACGGGAACGCTTCCACTGGTCAGCGGGATCGCGGTGGCCGCGGTCCTGTCGGCGGGCGCCGTGTTCGCGGTCGCCCAGGCGGGCTGCGACGAACCCGGCTCGTACCGGCAGCAGGACGGGGTGGTCGAACTCATCGGCGGCTGCGTACAGGCGGAGGACCTGCCGGTGTCGCCGGAAGCGCAGGACGGCGGTACCCCGCACACCACCACGAACACCTCCGTCGCTCCCTGACCCGAGCGCCCGCCCTCGGCATGCCGTCGTCCTGTCAGCGGCGAAGCCGCTGAGCAGCGACCACCTGGTCGACCGGCACCGCAGCGGGTCCTCAGCGGTCTTCTCGCGAGGACGACGCTTTCGCATGTGGCGGAGCCATCCGTGAAAACGATCCCGCAGCGAGACGACCGCCGCCCGCCCGTATCTGAACCCGCCCGGCGAGTCTCGTCGGTTTCCTGTCAGCGGCGAAGCCGCTGAGCAGCCGACCACCTGAGACACCGGCACCGCCGCGGGTTCTCAGCGGCTTCCTCGCGAGGACAGCGATTTCACGTGTGGCGGAGCCACTCGAGAAATCGATCCCGCAGCGAGGAAGCCGCTGAGGTTCCGCCACCCGCCCCCCTCGTATCAGGAGGAGGAATCAAAAAGGCTTCAGAGGGCGGCTAGGAGGTCTTCTACCAGGTCGTCCGGGTCCTCGATGCCGACGGACAGCCGGACCAGCTCCGCAGGCACCTGCAGGGCCGAGCCGGCGGTGCTCGCGTGCGTCATCTTGCCGGGGTGCTCGATCAGCGACTCGACGCCGCCGAGCGACTCGGCGAGGGTGAACAGCCGGGTCTTCGCGCACACGTCCAGCGCGGCCTGCTCCCCGTCCACGTGGGTGAACGAGATCATGCCGCCGAAGCCGTGCATCTGCTTGGCCGCGACCTCGTGGCCGGGGTGCTCGGGCAGGCCCGGGTAGTAGACCTTCGCGACCTTGGGGTGCTCGCGCAGCGCGGCGGCGATGCGCCCGGCGTTCGCGCTGTGCCGGTCCATCCGGGCCGCCAGGGTCTTCACCCCGCGCAGCGTCAGCCACGCGTCGAACGGGCCCGGCACGGCACCGGCGGTGTTCTGCAGGAACGCCACCGAGCTCGCCAGCTCGTCGTCCGAGGTGAGCACTGCGCCGCCGACCACGTCGGAGTGGCCGCCGAGGTACTTGGTGGTCGAGTGCACCACCACGTCCGCCCCCAGCTCCAGCGGGCGCTGCAGGTACGGCGACGCGAAGGTGTTGTCCACCACGAGCCGGATCCCCGCGTCCCGCGCGACCTGGGCCAGCGCGGCGATGTCGGCGATGGTCAGCAGCGGGTTCGTGGGCGTCTCGACCCACAGCACCTTCGTCTCCGGCCGCACCGCGGCGCGCACCGCGTCGACGTCGGACACCGGGACCGGCGTGTACTGCACGCCCCACTCGGTGAGCACCTTGTCGATCAGCCGGAACGTGCCGCCGTAGGCGTCGTCCGGGATGATCACGTGGTCGCCGGGGCGCAGCGAGCCGCGCAGCACCGCGTCCGTGGCCGCCATCCCCGAGGAGAACGCCCTGCCGTGCTTGGCGCCCTCCAGCTCCGCGAGGCACTGCTCCAGCGCGGTGCGGGTGGGGTTGCCGGTGCGCGAGTACTCGTACCCGGCGCGCATCCCGCCGACGCCGTCCTGCGCGTACGTCGAGGTCGCGTGGATGGGCACGATCACCGAACCGGTCGTCGGATCGGGTTGCTGTCCCGCGTGAATCGCGCGGGTGGCGAAGCCATCACTCATGGATGGCAGCGTACGGACCACACGGACATCCGCCGTTCGGCAGGTGGCCGTCCTGCCTGTGCCCGAGCACGACGACGGCCCGCGACCGGAGTGGTCGCGGGCCGTCGTGGCTGGATCAGCGGATCACCACTGCGGGGGCTGCTGCCCCGGCTGCTGCGGGTATCCACCGGGCTGCTGCCCGTACTGCGGCGGCTGGCCGTACGGCGGCTGTCCCGGCTGGGGCTGGCCGTAGGGCTGCTGCCCGTACTGCGGGGGCTGGCCGTACGGCGGTTGCCCGGGCTGGGGCTGGCCGTAGGGCTGCTGGCCGTACTGCGGCGGCTGGCCGTACGGCTGGCCCGGCTGCGGCTGGCCCGGCTGGCCGTACGGGTTCGGCTGCCCGAACTGCTGGCCGGGCTGGCCGTACGGGTTCGGCTGGCCGAACGGCGGCTGGCCCGGCTGCGGCTGCCCGGGCTGGCCGAACTGCGGCTGGGCCGCGTAGGGCTGCCCGGCGAAACCGGCCTGCGGGACGCCCTGCGCATCGGGACCGGCGGCGATCCACTCGCGCGTCGCGGGCAGCATCGCGAGGACGCCGACACCGGCCGCGATGAGCGCACCGACGATGTAACCGATCAGCAGCGGCACGGTGGGGGCGGTCGCGATGCCGGTGATCAGCAGCACCAGCGCCATGACCCCGGCGCCGCCCACGGTCACGTACGGGCCGTGCTGCTTGCGCATCAGCAGGAAGATCCCGCCGACCAGCATCGCGATCGACGCCAGCAGCTGGATGAGGGCGAGGAAGCTGGGCAGGCCGAAACCGATCAGGGAGATGGCCGACAGGACGCCGATGAAGCCGATGAGCCCGAGCAGGGTGCAGAGCCCGCCGAGTCCCGCGGCGACCCCACCGGCGACCTTCGCCATCGTCCCGTCCACACCCTGCTGCCCGTACGGACCCGGCCCGGCCTGCGGCGGCGGTGCGCCGAAACCGGCCTGCGGTGCCGGGAACCCGCCACCGGGAGTACCGGCCTGCGGGGGCTGCTGCGGGAAGCCGCCGGGCTGGCTCTGCGTGCCCGGCTGGCTGTACATCGGCTGCGCGGGCTGCGCCGACGGCGGCACCATCTGCGTGGCGGCCTCACCGCCCTGCCCGGCGAGTCCCGGCTGCTCGTACATCGGCTGCGCGGGCTGCATCGACGGCGGCACGACCTGGGTGGAGTCCCCACCGGGCTGCTGCTGCGGGCGCACCACCTGGGTGGCGTCCGCGGACGGCTGGTCCGCGGCCTGTTCCATCTGCGCGGGGCGGACGACCTGAGTGGCGTCCGCGCCGGAGGACTGGTCGGTGGCCGGGGTCTGCGGGTCCAGCTGGGCGCCGATCTTCGATTCGGGGGCGTCCGCCTCCGAGTCCGATCCCTGCGGTTGCTGTCCCTGCTGACCGCCGTCCGGCGGCTGCGGAGAGCTCATCGGGTTTCCTGACCCCCTTGGGCGTGGAACGTGGTTCTGCGGAGCGTGTTGATCGTGCACACGCTATCCGATGTGTCGCAGCGTAGCGGCCGTTCGTGACCAGAAGTCAACGCCCGGCGATGAACGCGAGGACGTCTTGGCGCGTGACGACACCGGCCGGTTTGCCGCCGATGAGCACCATCGCCCCGTCCGCGTCGGTCAGCGCCGACATCGCCGCGCTGACCTCCTCACCTGCACCGATGGTGGGCAGCGGCGGGGACATGTGCTGTTCGATCCGGTCGGCGAGCTGGGCGCGCCCGGCGAACAGGGCGTCCAGCAGGTCGCGCTCGTTCACCGCCCCGGCGATCTCGGCGACCATCACGGGCGGTTCCGCGTTGACGACCGGCATCTGGGAGACGCCGAACTCGCGCAGGATCGCCACCGCCTCCGCGACCGTCTCGTTCGGGTGGACGTGGACGAGTTCGGGGAGGGTGCCGTCCTTGCGCAGCAGCACGTCCTTGATGGCGCCGCCCGCGTGGTCCGGGGACAGGAAGCCGTACTTCGCCATCCACGAGTCGTTGAAGACCTTGCCCAGGTAGCCGCGTCCGCCGTCGGGCAGCAGCACCACGATCACGTCGTCCGGCCCGGTGTGCTCGGCCACGCGCAGCGCCGCGGCGGCCGCCATCCCGCAGGAACCGCCGACGAGCAGCGCCTCCTCCCGGGCGAGGGAGCGGGTCATGGTGAACGAGTCGGCGTCCGAGACCGGCACGATCTCGTCGCAGATGTCCCGGTCGTAGGTCTCCGGCCAGAAGTCCTCGCCGACGCCCTCCACCAGGTACGGACGTCCGCCGCCTCCGGAGTACACGGAACCCTCCGGGTCCGCCCCGATGATCTTGACCTTGCCGCCGGAGACCTCCTTGAGGTACCGGCCGATGCCGGAGATGGTGCCGCCGGTGCCGATGCCCGCCACGAAGTGCGTGATCCGGCCTTCGGTCTGCCGCCAGATCTCCGGGCCGGTGCTCAGGTAGTGCGACTCCGGGTTCGCGGGGTTGGCGTACTGGTTCGGCTTCCAGGCGCCGTCGATCTCGGTGACCAGCCGGTCCGAGACGCTGTAGTAGGACTCGGCGTGCTCCGGCGGCACCGCGGTCGGGCACACCACGACCTCGGCGCCGTAGGCCTCCAGCACGGCCCGCTTGTCCTCGCTGACCTTGTCCGGGCAGACGAACACGCAGCGGTAGCCCTTGCGCTGCGCCACCATCGCCAGGCCCACGCCGGTGTTGCCGGAGGTCGGCTCGACGATGGTGCCGCCCGGCTTCAGCTCGCCGGACTCCTCCGCCGCCTCCACCATGCGCAGCGCGATGCGGTCCTTCACGCTGCCGCCGGGGTTGAGGTACTCCACCTTCGCCAGCACCGGCGTCGAGGCCGATCCCGCCAGCGAGTTCAACCGCACCAGCGGGGTGTTCCCGACGAGGTCGATCACGTGCTCGACGTAGTCCACAGCGAGTCCCTTTCGCTCTCCGCGACGTTGTGCGGCTGAGCCTAAGCGGACGTTTCGCGGCCCGTGGCGCACGGGTGGTCCCCGGGCGCGCCGCCCGGCTCGCCCGACCCGGCGGGAACGTTTTCCCGGCTGAGGGCGTATTCATGTACAGGACGAGAATTCGCGGAGCGTCGGCGTGGCGCGAGGAGGAGCGGTCATGGTCGGGACGCGGATGCTGCGGCTGGCACTGGTGGCGGCGGGAGCCGTCGGCGGCGTGTCCGGCGCCGCGTACGGCCTGCTCAACGGGCAGTCCTGGTACGCGCGGCGCGCCATCGGCGAACCCACCGGCGTGCCGTTCCGCGCCGACGGCGTGCACCTGCCCGACGGCACCGGGCCCGTCGCGGCCTCCCCCACCGGGGAAGCCCCGGTCCTGTTCGCCGTGCTCGGCGACTCCTCGGCCGCCGGCCTCGGCGTGGACGCCCCGAACGAACTGCCCGGGGTGCGCATCGCCCGCGGCGTCGCCGCCGAGCTGGAGAACCCCGTCGAGCTCACCACGTACGCGATCGTCGGCTCCACCTCCCGCGACCTGGCCGCGCAGGTCGAGGCCGCGCTCGTGGTGCCGCCCCGGCTCGCCCTGATCATCATCGGCGCGAACGACGTGACCGCCCGGCAATCGGTCGCCGACTGCGCCGCGCTGCTCGGCGACGCGGTCGGCGAGCTGCGCGACGCGGGCGTCGGCGTGGTCGTCGGCACCTGCCCGGATCTGGGGGCGATCCGGCCCATCCCGCAGCCGCTGCGGTCCGTGGCCTCCTCCTGGAGCCTCGCGCTCGGCCGCGCGCAGCGGCGCGCCGTCGAAGAAGCGGGCGGCTACGCGGTGCCGCTCGCCGACCTGCTCTCCCCCGAATTCCTCACCCACCCCCAGGAGCTGTTCAGCCCCGACCGGTTCCACCCCTCCGCCGCCGGGTACGAGGCCGCCGCCGGACTGCTGCTGCCCGCGCTGTGCTCCGCGATCGGCGAATGGCACGGGCCGCCGGTGCCGCAGCCGCCGGTCCGGTCCTCCGCCGCCGAAGCCAGACGCCCCACCAGCCGCGTCGTCGCCCGCCTCAACCAGCGCTTCGGCCGCCACCGCAGCAGCTGACCCGCCCGACGACCGCATCCCCACCGGGGTGCTGGTGACGGTCGTCTCAGCACGTCCCGGCCGGTGCCGGTCTTACAGTGGCGCGAGAAGTCGACCTCGCGGTCGGCGCCGCGACCCGTAGGCGAACGAAGGAGTTCCCGCATGCCCGAAGCAGTGATCGTGTCCGCCGCGCGCTCGCCCATCGGCCGCGCAGGCAAGGGCTCGCTGGTCGACGTTCGCCCCGACGACCTCGCCGCGCAGCTGGTGCGCGCCGCGCTGGACAAGGTGCCCGAGCTCGACCCGGCCGAGATCGACGACCTGATGCTCGGCTGCGGCCTCCCCGGCGGCGAGCAGGGCTTCAACATGGGCCGAGTCGTCTCCGTGCTCCTCGGCTACGACCACCTGCCCGGCACCACCATCACCCGGTACTGCTCGTCGAGCCTGCAGACCACGCGGATGGCGTTGCACGCCATCAAGGCCGGTGAGGGCGACGTGTTCATCAGCGCCGGGGTGGAAGCCGTGTCCCGGTTCGCGAAGGGCAACTCGGACTCGCTCGACGACACGCAGAACCCCGTGTTCGCCGACGCCGAAGCCCGCACCAAGGCCACCGCCGAGCAGGGCGCCGACGAGTGGGTCGACCCGCGCGAGTTCGGCAACGTGCCCGACGTCTACATCCCGATGGGCCAGACCGCGGAGAACCTGGCCCGCGCCAAGGGCATCAGCCGCGACGAGATGGACGAGTTCGGGGTCCGCTCGCAGAACCTCGCGGAGAAGGCCATCGCCGACGGCTTCTGGGCCCGCGAGATCACCCCCGTGACCACGCCGTCCGGCACCATCGTCGACACCGACGACGGGCCGCGCGCCGGAGTCACCAAGGAAGCCGTCTCCGGGCTCAAGCCGGTGTTCCGCCCCGACGGCCGGATCACCGCGGGCAACTGCTGCTCGCTCAACGACGGCGCCGCCGCGCTCGTCGTCATGAGCGACGTGAAGGCCAAGCAGCTCGGCCTCACCCCGCTCGCCCGCGTCGTCTCCACCGGCGTGTCCGGGCTGTCCCCCGAGATCATGGGCCTCGGGCCGGTGGAGGCCTCCAAGCAGGCGCTGCGGCGGGCCGGGCTCGGCATCGGCGACATCGACCTCGTGGAGATCAACGAGGCGTTCGCCGCGCAGGTCATCCCGTCCTACCAGGACCTGGGCGTCCCGCTGGAGAAGGTGAACGTCAACGGCGGTGCCATCGCGGTGGGCCACCCGTTCGGCATGACCGGCGCCCGCATCACCACCACGCTGATCAACTCGCTGCAGTGGCACGACAAGCAGTTCGGCCTGGAGACGATGTGCGTGGGTGGTGGCCAAGGAATGGCCATGGTCCTCGAACGCCTCAGCTGATGACCGGCTCTGTCCACTGAGTGGGCAGGTGGCGGAACCTCAGCGGGCCCCTCGCTGCGGGATCGTTTTCACCGGTGGCTCCGCCACAGGCGAAAACGCTGTCCTCGCGAGGGGCCCGCTGAGAACCCGCTGCGGTGCCGGTTGCTCTGGTGGTCGCCGCTGACAGGACTGGAGCATGGGAAAGGGCCTCCCTCCTTGTGGAGGGAGGCCCTTTCTCGTCCTGGTGCTAGTCGTTCTGGAAGTACGACAGCAGGCGCAGGATCTCCAGGTACAGCCAGACCAGCGTGGTCATCAGGCCGAAGGCCACGTACCAGGCGAACTTGGCGTCCACCCCGCTCTTGATGGCCTTGTCGGCGGCGTCGAAGTCCAGCAGGAAGCTGAACGCCGCGATGCCGATGCACACCAGGCTGAACACGATGGCGATCGGGCCGCCGTCGCGCAGCCCCAGACCACCGGCGGTGAAGAACCCGGCGACCAGGTTCACCAGCATCAGGATGGCCACGCCGGCCGCCGCGCCGATGATCCACTTAGTCAGCTTCGGCGTGACCCGGACCGCACCGGTCTTGTAGACCACGAGCATGGCCGCGAACACGCCCATGGTGCCCGCGATGGCCTGCATGATGATCCCGGAGCCACCGCCGCCGGTGAAGTTGTTGACCGCGCCGCCGATGACGTAGCTGATGCCACCGAGGAACACGCCCTCGACCGCCGCGTAGGCGATCACGAGGGCGGGGCTGACCTTCTTCTTGAAGATGATGACCAGCGACAGCACCAGACCGATGATCGCCGCGGGCAGCGCGAGCGCGTACAAGCCGGAGATGTAGGTCGCCGCGCCGGTCGCGACGGTCAGCGCGAGCGTGATCGCCGTCTTGGTGACCACGTCGTCGATCGTCATCGGACGCGTCGCCTGCGGCGGCGCGGCCGGTGCCTGCCCGGGCGCGCCGAAGCCGCCCTGGCCGTAGTTGAAGTTCGCGTACCCGCCGTTGGTCGGCAGGTTCTTGAACGCTGGGTTGCTCGTAGTGCGCAACTCGTCCTCCTGGGCGTGCTTTGCGCCGTCTCCGGTACAACGACCGAAGCTGCCGGTCGGTTCCCCACGGGTAAAACAGACTTTACCCCCGGTCCCGCGAACGCCTCGGCCCCCGGTTTCCCCGCCCGGCCGCCGGCCGAACAACCGGGAAAATCCGGTCACGGAACGTCGCAACCTTTTCCAGGGGTGGCCGCGCGTGCCTGGTCCGCGCGGAAACGGGTGCTGCGCTGCGACCGAACGAGTGAGAACCGGGCGAATCCGGCTGGGAAAAACGCAGCGCGTCATGGGCGCGAATAGATCGGATGGCGCCTTGTGGCCACCCTCCGTGATCGGAAGGATGCGGCTCGGGTGTCCGTGTGCCGTGTCGGGGGCTTTCGCACCCGGCGCGCGCCACATCGCTGTGGCGCGCGCCGGAGAGCAAGCACGCCGACGCCCTGATCTCCCAGACCGAGACTGGAGCATGCATGCGCACGTTCAGGAAGTTGATCACAGCGGCGGTGGGTTCCGCTGTGCTCGCCGGCAGCGGACTGCTGGCGACCACGGGAACGGCCATCGCCGCGCCGGAGGAAGGGATCGGCCACGAGACCACACCGGGACAGCCCTACGCGGGTATCGAACGGGACCGGGACTGGCTCGGCTCCTACATCGTCGGCGACAAGCAGGTGTGGTGCGTCCGGTTCGCGCTGAAGGCGCCGGACACCGGCGAGCAGTACGAACCGGGCGACGAACTGCTCACCAAGTGGGGCGACCCGCTGCCGGACGACGTGGCGGCGAACATCTCGTACCTGCTGCTGCGCTACGGCACCACGCAGGACGCGGACCAGGCGGCGGCGCTCGCGCACCTGCTGCACTCGTGGACGTCCGCACCCCGGGACCCCAGCGACCTCGACCCGGGCAAGCCGTTCCAGGAGATCGGCTACGACATCGACTTCCAGCTCGGCAAGCTGCCGCAGGGCGCCAAGGACGCCGTGGAGCAGCTGCGCGCGGACGCGGAGAAGAACCGCGGACCGTGGGAGGCCTCGCTGACCGCTCCCGAACAGGAGCAGGTCATCGGTGAGGCCGCCGACTGGACCGTCACGGTCGAGCACCCGGACGGCACCGGCGTCACCGGCGTCCCGGTGACGATCACCGCCACCGACGCCGAGGTCGAAGGCCTCGACGAGGACGGCACCGTCACCACACCGGACAACGGCGACCCGCTCACCCTGAAGGTGACGCCCACCGGGCCGAACCCGAAGGTCGAAGGGGAGCTGTCCACCCCCGCCGAACGCCCCTACGTGCAGCAGGCCGTCGAGAACCCGGATGGCGTGCAGCGCGTGGTGTCCACCGGCGGGGAGGACCAGGTCAAGGTCGAGGACGTCACGACCGCGGTCACCGCGCCCGGCAAGGTCGCCGTCGGCAAGATCGACGAGGAGAGCAAGGCGGGCATCGCCGGCGTCGCGCTGCGGGTCAGCCTGCCCGACGGCGGGCCCGCGCTGAAGCAGGACGGCACCGAGCTCGTCGGCCCCGACGGGCAGCCCGCCGTGGTCACCACCGGCGACCAGGGCACGGTCGAGATCGCGGACCTGCGCACCCCGCAGGACATCATGATCACCGAGGTGGCACCGGCGAAGGGCTACGAAGAGGCCTTCGACGCGGCGAACCCGCCGTCCGTCACGGGCACCGTCGAACCCGGCGGCACCCTGACGCTCACCGTGACGAACAAGGCCAACACCCCCACCGTGCCGATCTTCATCCCGGCCGGTGACCCGGGCGTCAGCGGTGGCGTGGTGGAGCTGAGCGCCGCCGGTGGCGACGGCGCCGTCTCCCCCGGTCTGCTGGGCCTCGGCGTGCTGGCGCTCACCGGGACCGCGGTCGCCGGTGGCGTGGCGTGGCGCAAGCGGCTCGCGGCGGCAGGTGAGCGTTGACCGCGCCGAAGCGTCGCCTGATCACGCTGGTCCTGGCCGGCGTGGTCGCGCTCGTCGCGGTGGTGGCCGTCGTGGCGAGCACGCTGCTGCGCACCGAGGAACCGGCCGCGGCACCGCGGGCGGCCTCGGTCGCACCGGCCCCGGTGCAGCCCGCGGACCTGCCGCCGCAGCCGGTGCACATCCCCGCCGGGCAACCGCCGGGCACCGTCCGGTTGCCGCAGGGCGGCCAGGCGGAGCTGGTGCGCAAGGAGCTCGACCGCAGCGGCACCCTCCCGGTGCCGGACGGCGTCGACGAGGCCACGTGGTGGGGTGCCGGGCTGGACTCCCCGCAGGGCGCGACGGTGCTGGCCGGGCACGTGAACTGGAAGGGCTCGGTCGGGCCGTTCGAGGAGCTGTGGAACTCCGCTCCGGACCAGCTGGTCACCGTCGTCGACGACGACGGAACGGAGTGGCGCTACCAGGTCTCCGAGATCGTCACGCTGTCCAAGGAAGAACTGCCCGCCCGCGCCGCCGAGCTGTTCGGCCAGGGCGGCGAGCACCGGCTCGTGCTGGTCACCTGCGGTGGCCGGTACGTGGGCGGTGACCTCGGCTACGACGAGAACCGGATCGTGGTGGCCACCCCGGCCTGAGGCCGGTGCAACGACGAGAGCGGGGTTCCCACTCGGGAACCCCGCTCTTCGTTCGTCCAGGACCGGCGGCGGCTAACGCCGCTTCTTCTGGCCCTTCTTGGCCGAAGCGGCCTGCTTGCCCGGCCGCTTCTTCTGCTGCGGGCGCCGGTTCCCGCCTCCGCCGCCGGAGTTCGCGGTGGCCTTGGCGCCGTTCACGGCGGTGGCCGAAGCGTCGGTGGCCGAGGCCTCGGAGTCCTCGTCGGCAGCGGATTCCGCGGAGGTCTCCTCCGCCTTCTTCACCTGGCCGGGCTTCTGCCCCGGCTTCGGGCGCGGCGCGTCCTTCTTCGCTGCCAGCTCCTTCTGCTTCTCCCGCTCCTGCTCGCGGTCGATCTTGTTGCTCAGGAAGTGCTGCTGGCCCAGCGTCCAGATGTTGTTCGCCATGAAGTACAGGACGATCGCGATCGGCAGCACCCAGCCGGAGAACAACGTGCCGACCGGCGCGACGTACATCATGAACTTGCCCATCATGGCCGTCTGCGGGTTGGCCATGGAGGCGTCGGTCTGGCGCTTCATCGACATGCGCATGGTGGTGAACGTCGCGATGGACGCGATCACCATCAGCGGCAGGCCGACCGCGATCATGTTCAGCCGCGTGGTCCCGAACGCTTCGAGGACCGCCGCGGGCTGGCTCAGCCAGTTGCCGAGCTTCGCACCGAAGATGTCGGCGTTGATGAACGACTCGACCCCGGCGCGGTCGAAGATGTAGTTGCTCTGCGCCTGCGGGGTGAAGCCGCGCAGCACGTGGAACAGGCTCAGGAACACCGGGATCTGCAGCAACGCGGGAAGGCAGCCACCGATCGGGTTCACCCCGTGCTCGGACTGCAGCTTCTGCATCTCCTGCGCCATGCGCTGCTTGTCGTTCTTGTACTTCTCCCGCAGCTTCTGGATCTGCGGGGAGAACTTCGCCATCTTCCGGCCGGCGCGCATCTGGCTGATCGCCGGCTTGAGCAGCACCACGCGGAGCGTGAACACCAGGAAGAACACCGACAAGGCCCAGGCGAACCCGTTGTCCGGCCCCAGCACGGTGCCGAAAACCCTGTGCCAGAACCACAAAATGGCCGACACGGGATAGAGGATAAAGTCGAACACTCAACCACTCCTGGTCATCGCCCGGCGATCGTCCCGGGCCCGCTTGCACGGCCGCGCCCGCCCTGTGCGCACCGGCCTCAGCCCTACCAGGGTGCCATGCCCGGCGGCCCGGACGAGGCGGGGCGGGGCTTTACCACGGAGGGTGATGGCGCGGTCGCGGAACGTTCGAGGCCCGTCGCGGGCGACCGGGCCGTCCGGCACCCGCTCGGCACCACGCGCGGTGCGCCATCCCGCGATCCTGCGCCGCCTCCCCAGCCGGACCGCGGGCAGCCCGTTCCGGGAGCCGGCGACCCGCAGCCGCCCCGCCGGGCCGGAGCGCCGCACCGCACCGCTCGCCAGCACCGGGACCAGGTCCACCAAGTCGGCGGCGAGGCGATCCAGCTCCGCCGCCGCGTCCCGCGGGTCGAACCGCCGGTGCTGGCGCTCCGCGAGCCAGCGCAGCGCGGGCGGCAGTTCCGCCGGGCCCAGCGGCGGCACCTCGCGGCCCACCAGCATCGGCAGCACCACGGCGCCCGCGCCCGCGGCCACCACGATCTCCCGCCGGATCCAGTCCTGCGACTCGTCCAACGCCCGTCCCCCGCACGTCCCGGGCGCGGTCCTCCAGTGCGGGCCGATCAGCACCAGCAGCACCCGGCAGCGCCGCGCCCCCGCCAGCAGCTCCGGCGGGAACACCCGGCCCGGCTTGATCGACAGGCCGTCGAAGAAGATCCGGTCCGCCCCGAACCTGCGCCGCAGGTCGGCGGCGATGAACGCCGCCGCGATCTCCGCATCTCCGGTGCGGTAGTTCACGAAGACCTCGTGCACAGTGGCGATCTCCTCTACCCGTGCGGACTTCCGCTGATCAGCTCGTCCTGGTGTGCAGCGCCGCGGTGAGCCGCGGGTACAGCTCGCGCACGCAGCGGTTCGCGTGGAAGCGGGACAGCGTGCGGGAGATCCGCCGCAGGTCGGACAGGATCGTGGCCGAGGCGAACGAATCGACCACGGCCAGCAGCGCTCCGGTGAGCGCGCACGCGTGCTCCACCGCCCCGGCCGAGGCGTAGGCCAGCGCGCGGCGCATCCCGTAGCGCGCCCGGGTGCGCAGCGCCTGCTCCGGAACCCGGGCCAGCTCGCCGTCCAGCACCTCCGCCGCCCGCCTCGACCGGCCCAGGTCGTGCAGGCACCAGCCGGTGATCATCGCGGTGGGGTCGGGCAGGTACTTCGGCCCCAGCACCGGGACGTCGTGCTCCGGCGCGGCCCGCGCCAGCAGCTCGCGGGACCGGTCCAGCGCGCGCAGGCACGAGTCGTAGTCGCCGGCCAGCGCGTGCCCCTGCGCCTCCCGCTGCGCCGCGAGCCCGCCGATCCGCGGCGGCACCGGGCCCTGCTGCGCCCGCCGGGACAGCTCGATGGTCTGCCGCGCGTCGTCCCGGTACAGCGTGATCAACCCGCGGCACACCAGCGCGTAGCTGGCCAGGTGCCGATCCCCGCCCACCGCCGCGAACTCCACCGCGCGGTCGGTCCACCACAGCGCCGCCCGGTCGTCCCCGGACTCCTGCGCCATCCAGCCCGCGTATTCGGCGTAGCGGGCGCTGAGCACCAGCAGGTCACCGCTGCTGCTCGGCCCGGCGTCCGCCGCCAGCCTGCGCAACGTCTGGGAGTGCACCGCGAGCACCGGCAGCACCGCGCCGTGGCTGGCGGTCTGCCCCAGCTCGCGCAGCAGGTCGAACTGCCTGCGGAACACCTCCAGCGGTGGAGCGTCCAGCGCGGTCGCGGCCCGGCCGCGCGACCCGCCGCCGTAGGCGAACGGCACCTCGGCGCCGGGGACGCCCAGCGCGGCCACCTCGCCCCGGTCCACCAGCCGGAACCAGCCCGCGTCACCGGTGAGGTCCATCAGCCACAGGTCGCCCTCCCCCACCGGTCCCGGTTCCGGCGCGCTGGGCTGCGCGGGCACCAGGCTCGCGAGCGCACCGCCCGCCCCCAGCGCGGCGTCGCAGCTGCGAGCGAGTTCGGGGTTCGGCCGCCGGACACCGTTCTCGACCTTGCTGAGGTAGCCCTTGCTGTAGTGCACCCGCTCGGCCAAGTGCGCCAGCGACCATCCGGCGTCCTGGCGGAATCGCCGGAGTTCCGTCGCGAACCGAGTTCGCCGTGCGGCCACGAATACCTCCTGTTTCCGGTCGTCCGGCCGCGTGGCACCGGGCAACGCCTCGTGCCGGACGACTGATCGGGACATGCTTCGTCGAGGAAGAAAAAGAGGGGCGCCACGGAAATTAGTACGAAGCACACTGAAAGTGGAGGAGTTCTTGATCATGACATCCGGATTGCGCAACGCCTCACCCGACAGGAGCAAGAATCCCGGGGATCAGTTCGCCCTGCGTGCGATGCTGTCGCTCGGATTCACCCTGGTGCAGGTATGGGCCATGCACACAGCGCTCACCAGCGCCCCGCCGGAAGGTCCGGCCCGCTGGGCGCTGGCCCTGGTGCTGTCCGCCGCGTTCATCGCCGTGCTGGATTCCTGGGCCGCCGTCTGGCGGTACCTGCGGAACGGGAACCGGCGCCGGGTCCGCAATATCGGGTAATCCGGCCGGCCGCGCCCGACTCGCCGAATTCGCGGTTTCACGGGAAACGGCGCATTTCCCGCCGGAACAGCGAATCGAAATGGTCCGAGCGGTCGATCAAGCGACCCGAATCAGCCGGTTGGTACCGGGACCGCCCGTTCACCCCTCTTCCAGGACGTCCAGGACGGGCTGGCCGTACTTGGCCAGCTTGTTCTGGCCGACGCCGCTGATCGCGCCCAGCTCGTCCAGGGTGGCCGGGCGCTGCGCCGCGACCTGGCGCAGCACCGCGTCGTGGAAGATCACGTAGGCGGGCACGCCCTGCTCCTTCGCCGTGGCCGCGCGCCACGCGCGGAGGCGTTCGAACAGCGGCGCCGCCTCCGCGGGCAGCTCGACCTGCTCGGCCTTGCCGGCCTTGGCCTGCTTCGGCTCCTTCGCGGCCTTCGCCGGTTCGCGCCGGAACCGCACCTCGCGCTCCCGCGAGAGCACCGCACCGCTGGACTCGGTGAGCACCAGGGTGCCGTAATCACCTTCCACCGCCAGCAGACCCTGCGCCAGCAGCTGGCGCACCACGCCCCGCCACTCCACTTCCTTGAGGTCCGCACCCACGCCGAACACGGTGAGCTCGTCGTGCCGGAACTGCTGGACCTTGTCGTTGCGCTTGCCCAGCAGGATGTCCACGACGTGGCCCGCGCCGAACTTCTGCCGCCGCTCGTGCAGCAGCCGGTACACCGTGGAGAGGAGCTTCTGCGCGGCGACCGTGCCGTCCCAGGACTCCGGCGGGTTCAGGCAGGTGTCGCAGTTGCCGCACGGCGCGCCGTCCTGGCCGAAGTAGGCCAGCAGCTGCACCCGGCGGCACTCCACGGTCTCGCACAGCGCGAGCATCGAATCCAGGTGCGCGCCCAGCCGCCTGCGGTGCGCGTCGTCGCCCTCGGAGTTGTTGATCATCTTGCGCTGCTGGACGACGTCCTGCAGCCCGTAGGCCAGCCACGCCGTGGAGGGCAGCCCGTCGCGACCGGCCCGGCCGGTCTCCTGGTAGTAGCCCTCCACCGACTTGGGCAGGTCCAGGTGCGCGACGAACCGCACGTCCGGCTTGTCGATGCCCATGCCGAACGCGATGGTGGCCACCACCACCAGTCCGTCCTCCCGCAGGAACCTGGACTGGTGCGCCGCGCGCGTCCCCGCGTCGAGGCCCGCGTGGTACGGCACCGCCGGAACACCGTTCTGGCTGAGGAAGTCGGCGGTCTTCTCCACCGATGACCGGGACAGGCAGTAGACGATGCCCGCGTCCCCGGGGTGCTCGGTGCGCAGCAGGTTCAGCAGCTGCCGCTTCGGATCGTTCTTGCCGACGATGCGGTACTGGATGTTCGGGCGGTCGAAGCTCGCCACGAAGTGCCGCGCCTGCGTCAGGTCCAGCCGCGTCGCGATCTCACCGCGGGTGGCCTCGGTGGCGGTCGCGGTCAGCGCGATGCGCGGCACGTCCGGCCAGCGCTCGTGCAGCATCGACAGCGCCAGGTAATCCGGCCGGAAGTCGTGGCCCCACTGCGCCACGCAGTGCGCCTCATCGATCGCGAACAGCGAGATGTTCCCCTTGTCCAGCAAGGACAACGTGGATTCGACGCGCAGCCGCTCCGGCGCCAGGTAGAGCAGGTCCAGCTCCCCGTTCAGGAAGGCGGCCTCCACCGCGCGGCGCTGCCCGGCGTCCTGCGTCGAGTTGAGGAACCCGGCGCGCACCCCGAGCTCGGTGAGCGCGTCCACCTGGTCCTGCATCAACGCGATCAACGGGGAGACGACGATGCCGACGCCGTCGCGGACCAGCGCCGGAACCTGGTAGCACAGCGATTTCCCGCCGCCGGTGGGCATCAGCACCAACGCGTCGCCGCCACCGACGACGTGCTCGACGATGTCCTGCTGCGGGCCCCGGAACGAGTCGTAGCCGAAGACGCGGTGCAGCACCTCCAGCGCGTCGGGCGCGGCAGGATCGGCGACGGGACTGCTCTGCGCGGAAGTCACCGGGCGATTCTACGGAGCCACCACGACGCCGAACCGGCCCATCGGGCGCCGGTGTGTCGGCCCGGTCCGCGGCCGCTCGCACGCCGCGGGCCGGGCCCCGGGCTCAGTTGACGAAGTCGGGGAGCCGCTCCGCCACCCGCTGCGGGCTCGGCATCTCGGCGATCTCCGCGGCCACCCGGCGAGCGACGAGCCGGTGCGGCGAATCGCCCAGCAGCGGCGCGGCCGCCGTGCGCACCGACTCCGCGGTGACCTCCGCGCCCAACAGCTGCGCACCACCCCCGGCCGCGGTGATCGTCTCGGCGTTGCCGAACTGGTCGGCGCCCTGCGGCAGGAACAACTGCGGCAACCCGGCCCCCAGCGCGGCCAACGTCGTCCCGCTGCCGCCGTGGTGCACCACCAGGTCCACCCGCTCCAACAGCTCCGCCTGCGGCACCCACTCGTGCACCGAGACGTTCGGCGGCAGCTCGCCCAACGCTCCCGCCTGCACGCTCGGGCCCGCCGCGACCAGCACGTCCACGTCCAGCGCGGCGAGCCCCTCGATCGCGGACCGCAGCACTCCCGCATCGCCGAAACCGGTGCCCAGCGTCAGGTACACCAGCGGCCGCGACCGCTCGGCCACCGCTTCCGGCGGCAGCTCACCGGGCGGCGCGAACGGGACCGGCCGCAGCGGGAAGCGCGGCAACGATTCGAGGAGCTCCGCCGGTTGCAGCGAAGCCGGGAAGATGTCCAGGAACGGATTCCCCAGGGTGCGCAGGTCCCCTTCGGGAAGGTCGATACCGGCGTCCGCCGCCACCGAGCGCAGCGCCGGGTCGAAACCCGCGTAGCTCGCCGGGGACTGGCGGCCGAAACCGTGGCACACGCCGGGAATTCCCGCTTCCCGCGCGGCCAGCCCGGCACCGTGGTTGCCCGCTTCGTGCACCACCAGATCGGGCTTGAACTCGGTGAGCACCGGCCGCAGGTCGGCCAGGTAGCGGCGCGGCAGCTCGGCGCCGAACACGAGGGAGACCAGCCGTCGCCATTCCTCGGAACCCGGTTCCGGCCGCGTCGACGAACCACCCGAGGCCGCGGCGAAACCGGCGCCGATCGGCACGCCCACCGCGGCGAAGCGGAGGCCGAGCTCCTCGACCGTGCCGCGGAACGGTTCGCCGGTGGCGAACAGGACGTCGTGGCCGTGTGCACGCGCGGCGCGCGCCAGCGGGATCAGCGGGTACAGGTGGCCGTGGCCGGAAAGGCTGGAGAAGACGATTCGCACGCGGTCGACGGTAATCGTCCGATACCGGTTCTCGCCGGTGGATTTTCCCAGGTACGACGCGGAAGAGGCGATTTTCGCCGTGAATGACCGATTGGCTCGTTTCGAGCCGGGGTGATCGCAGCCCTCCTGCCGCGATCACCCGGCCCCCAGTTGATCTTTCTTTCAGCGCGGAACGATCCGCGGGATCAGGTCGCGGCTTCGGAATCCCGCGACGGCAGGTGCACCAGGATCAGGCCGACGGCGGCGATGATCAGGTTCTGTAGGGCGGCCTGCAGCCCGTTCCACTTCTCGGACTGCCACATCATGAACCACTCACCGCCGATCACGATGAAACCGCCGCCGAACAGCAGCACCTCCAGCAGCCAGCCCAGCGACGCCAGCCGGCGTGCCAGCTCCGCGCGCCGCGCATCCGCGTGCGAGCGCAGCCACACGACCAGCGCGGCGACGAGCACCACCGTGATCAGCACTTCCCAGCCGATGACCACGAGGTACGCGGTCGTCGACAATCCGGGATGCGTGATCGACCGCCACATCGTGTCCGGTGAATTGAACGTCGTGTCCATTGCGAACACGTGCTGCACGAACGCCGCATTCGTCCCGAAGTCCGTGATGTTCCCGAAGGCGACCAGCCCCATCTGCGCAGCGGTGATGGCGACCAGCACCGTGATCACCGCACGCAGACTCCCCAACGTTGCCAGAAGACGCATGCGGCGGACTGTACGCAAGCGGCGGTGTCGAGACCGCTCGCGTGCCGCATTCGCAATAATCCGGATCGGAACACGACACCGGAACAGCACCAGGGAAGGAGCCCCATGCGGGTGTGCCTCGTCTCGCACCGCCTGGGCGGGTTCGACGGCGTGAGCATCGAGGCCGCGAAATGGGCGGCCGGGTTCCGCGCCCTCGGCCACCGGGTCACCCGGGCCGCCGGCCACTTCGTCGACCGGGAACCCGGCGACGTCGAGGTCACCGGCATGTGGGCGGACCGCCCCGGTGGTGATCCGCCCCCGGTGGACCACGCGGTGATCCGGCGGCTCTGCACCGAGCACGACCTGCTGGTGCTGGACAACGCCGGCTCGCTGTGGAGCGCGCCGGACGCCTCCACCGCGTGGGAACGGCACGCGCTGGACACCGGCACGCCGGTGCTGCTGCGCCACCACGACCCGGCTTGGCAGGGCACCGCGCTGCGCGCGGTGGACGGCGACGCGGTGCCGCTGCACCACCCGGCGCACCTGCACGTGCTGATCAACGAGCGCACCGCGGGCGAGTTCACCGCCCGCTGGCCCGAACTGCACCGGACCGGGGCGCTGCGCGTGGTGCACAACCGCGTGCACGTGGACCGGCTCGCGAGCGGCGACCGCGACCGCACCCGCGCCCGGCTCGGGATCGCACCGGACGAGGTGCTCGTGCTGCACCCGGCGCGCGTCGAGGGCGCGAACAAGAACATCCCCGGCGCGGTCCGGATCGCGACCGAGCTGCGCGCGCGGCTCGACCGGCCGGTGCGCTACTGGCTCACCGACGACACCCCCGCCACCGGGCACGTCGCGGAGGCGCTGGCCGCCGCGCCCGGACCGGTGCGCGGCCACGTCGACGAGCAGGCGGACATGTACGCGGCCGCCGACCTGGTGCTGCTGCCCTCCACCTGGGAGGGCTGGGGGTTGCCCGTCGCGGAGGCCGCCGCGGCGCGACGGCTCGTCGTGGCCGGGCCGTACCCGGTGCTCGACGAACTCCGCGCCCTCGGCCTGCACGTACCCGGGCCGGACGCGGTGGACGAGGTGGCGGCGCTGCTGCGCGACCCCGCCGCGGCCGCCGAACCGCTCGCCGCGAACCACCGGGCCGTCCGCGAGCACCTCGACGCGGCGGCGCTGCCCGCGGTGCTGGCCGAACTGGCCGAGCTCGCCCGGCGCCGCTGCGCCACTCCCCCACGCCGCTGATCGAGAACCCCGATCGAGGAGCACCGCCGCACATGCCCGAGATCTTCGTCGTGCACCGCCGCGACCCGCACAACATCGGCGACATGGCCTGCCCGCCGTCCGACCACCTCGAACACTTCCCGTGGCTGGCCGACGCCACCACCATCGACATCGAGCACGACGTCCCGCGCTACGCGGACCGGTTGCGCCGCGCCCACGTCATCTACGGCGGTGGCGGTCTGCTCGGCACCGGGTTCTTCGACCGGCAGCTCGACCTGCTGCTGTCGCTGCGGCCGCCGAAGCTCGTCGTCTGGGGCGCCGGGCACAACAACAACGAGCACCACGCGATCGACGCACCCGAGCTCCTCGACCGGTTCGACTTGGTCGGCCTGCGCGACCGGCAGGGCCCCGGCGGCCACGAGTGGGTGCCGTGCGTGAGCGCACTGCTGCCGCGGCTGGCCGCCCCGGGCGAACCGCGCCACGAGGTCGTCGCCTACCGGCATCGCGATCAGAAGCTGCCGTTCCCCGCCGATCTAGGCGAATTCCCGTTGCGCACCAACGGGAACGACGACCTCGACGGGACGCTGGACTTCCTCGCCTCCGGGGAGGTGGTGGTGACGAACTCGTACCACGGCGCCTACTGGGCGACGCTGATGGGACGGCGCGTCGTGGTCGTCGACCCGTTCGCCTCGAAGTTCCACGGCTTCCAGCACCGGGTGCCCGTGGTCGACGGCCGTTCCTGGCGCGCCGCGCTCGCCGACACCCGCACCTACCCGGACGCGCTGCGGGAGTGCCGGGCGGCGGTGCTCGGCTTCGGCGACCGGGTCCGGCGGCTCTTCGGCCGCTGACCGCCGGGCCGCTGACCGCCGGGCCGCGGGGCGGTCACCCCGGGCGGGTCACTCGCTGATGCTCGCGGGAGGTCACTCGCAGGGCGGCGAGTACGCGGTCTGCGGGATCGTCTGCTCCCACTGCTCGCGCGGCAGCACCCCGCGGGTCGTGGCGCAGATGCGGTCGATGGCGTACTGCTCGTCCAGGTCCCACAGCTGCGCGGTGTTGTCGCCGCTGGAGGTGGCGAAGGTCCGGCCGTCCGGGCTGAACGACACCGTGTTCACCGCGGCCTGGTGCTCGGCGACGCTGTTGCCGATCGGCACCGCCCGCTGCGGATCCGACACGTCCCACAACCGGACGGTGCGGTCTTCGCCCGCGGTGGCCAGCGTCCGGCCGTCCGGGCTGAACACCGCGGTCTTGACGATCTGGGTGTGCCCGATCAGCGGGTTCCCGAGCAACCGGGGCGCCGCCGGGTCGGACACGTCCCACAGCCGGATCGCCTTGTCCTGGCCCGCGGTGGCGATCGTGTTCCCGTCCGGGCTGAAACTCGCCGTGTAGGTCTCCGTGTCCCCCGTGTTCAGCGGTTTCCCCAGCAGTTCCGGGTGCCCGCGGTCGGTGACGTCCCACAACCGGACGGTGCCGTCGCTGCTCGCCGTCGCCAGCACGCGGCCGTCCGGGCTGAAGCTCGCCTGGTTGATGTAGCCGCGATGCCCGGTGAGCGGCGCCCCCAGCCGCACCGGCACGGTGGGGTCGCTGACGTCCCACAGCTGCACGCTGTGGTCGTCGTCGCAGGTCACCAAGGTCCTGCCGTCCGGGCTGAACGACACCTCGCCCGCGTAGCGGGTGTCGACCTTGAACGACCCGGCGAGCGGTTTCGGGGCCGACCGGTCCTGCATGTCCCACAACCGCACCGTGCCGGAGCCGCCGCCGGTGGCCAGGATGCGCCCGTCCGGGCTGAACGCCGCCGCGTACACCGAACCGACCGGACCGTCGTAGACGTCCAACGGGCCGGCCACCTGGCGCGGCACCCGGGTGGAGACGTCCCACACCCGCATGGTGTGGTCGTCCCCCGCGGTGATCAACGTCCGCCCGTCCGGGCTGAACAGCGCGGTGTTCACGCGCGCGGTGTGCCCGGACAGGATCCGCTCCGGCAGCGACCAGAGCCGTACCGTGCCGTCGTCCGCTCCGGTCGCCAAGGTGCCGCCGTCCGGGCTGAACCCCACCGCGAACACGGTGCTGCTGCCCGAGCTGAGGCTCTGCCCCAGCCTGGTCGCGTTCGCCGGGTCGGTCACGTTCCACAGCAGCGCCGAGCTGTCGGCGCTGCCCGAGGCCAGCGTGCGGCCGTCGGGGCTGAACTTGACCGACCACACCGGGGCGTTGTGCCCGATGAGCGCGGGCCCGAGCTGCACGGCGTGGGCCGGGTCGTGCACGTCCCACAGCCGGATCGTCTTGTCCGAGCTGCCGGAGGCGAGCGTCCGACCGTCCGGGCTGAACGCCACCGTGTGCATGCCCCCGGTGTGCCCGGTCAGCGGCTGGCCCAGCGGCGTCGGCCGAGCCGGGTCCGCCACGTCCCACAGCCGGACGGTCCGGTCATCGCCGCTGGTCGCCAAGGTCCGTCCGTCCGGGGTGAACGCCAGGGTGCGGACCTGCGCGAAGTGCCCGGTCAGCGGCTCTCCCCACGGCACCGGCCGGGCCGGGTCGGTCACGTTCCACAGCCGAGCCGTCCGGTCCTCGTTGGCGGTGGCCAGCGTTCGGCCGTCGGGGCTGAAGGCCAGCAGGTAGATGGTGCCGTCGGTGCCGCCGATCGGCGGCCCCAGCGACTTCGGGCGGGCCGGATCGGACACGTCGTACAGCCGGACCAGGTGGTCGTCGCCCGCGGCGGCCAGGGTCCGCCCGTCCGGGCTGAACACGGCCGAGGTGACCCAGCTGCCGAACCCGGTCAGCGGTGCGCCCAGTTGTTTCGGGTGCATCCGGTCGGAGACGTCCCACAGCCGCACGGTCTCGTCGTAGCTGGCGGTGGCGAGGGTGCGGCCGTCCGGGCTGAACGTGGTCAGGTACACCGGCCCCTTGTGCCCGCGCACCGGCATGCTCAGCGGCGAGTTCTGGGTGGACAGCAGCCGCGTGTACACGCCCTGGTCGTCCGGGCGCAGCCGCTCGGCCACCAGGTTCAGCTTCGCCGCGGCGGAGGGGTCACCGGCCTGCAACCGATCGGCCTGCGCGAGCACCTGCCGGAACTCGGCGTCGTCGCGTTCCCGCACCGCCAGCACGGCGGCCACGGCGGCGACTGCGGCGAACACGCACACGGCGGCCGCCGTGCCGCGCCGGAACCAGCCCGCCCGCCGCCGGTGCCGCATCGAGGCGTGCAGGAACTCGTGGCTGATCGGCGCCAGTTCGGCCGAGCCGACCTGGTCCGCCCAGTGCTGGGCCGTTTCCAGCCGTGCCCCGCGGTAGAGCAGCGAGGTGTCCCGGCCTTCCTGGCGCCACGATTCGGCGTCCCGTTCCAGCCGTTGCCGGGCGAGGTTGCCCGCGCGGTCCTGGTCGATCCAGCTGCGCAGCCGCGGCCACGCGTACAGCAGGGCCTCGTGGCTGATCTCGGCGCAGTCGGAGTCCAAGGTCACCAGCCGCGCGGTCGTGAGCACGTTCAGCGCGCGGGCCGCGGCGTCGCGGTGTTCGGCGTGCTCGACGATCTCGGTGTAGGTGGCGCGCCTGCGGGTGTCCTGGGTGTCCTCGCCGACGTGCACCAGCCGCAGCAGCACCTGCCGCGCGGCGGTCTGCCCGCCTTCGGCGAGTTCGGCCCACGCCCGTTCCGCGGTGGCCGCCACCGCGCCCTGGATGCCGCCCGCCGCGCGGTACCCGGCGATGGTGAGCTTCCCCGATTGCCTGCGCTGCCAGGTGACCAGCAGCGCGTGTGACAGCAGCGGCAGCGCACCGGCGTCGTAGGCCCGTTGGGACGGTTTGCCGTACGCCCGGCCGACGCTGACCCCGAGGTCGCGCAGCAGCACGTCCACCAGACCCGGTTCGATCTGCAGGCCGGTGGCCTTCGCCGGGCCGGTGATGGCCTTGCGCAGCTCGGTGACGGTCATCGCGCCCAGCACCATCTGCCGGTGCTGGAGGGCTTCGGCGAGTTCCGGGAAGTCGAGGCACCGCGCGTAGAAGTCCGCCCGCAGCCCGAGCACCACCAGCCCGGGCGGGGTGCCGCCCGCGAATCCGGTCGTGCAGCAAGCGTTCAGCACCTGCACGAACAGCGCCCGCCGGTGCTCGTCCCGGCACATGGTGAACGCTTCCTCGAACTGGTCCACGACCAGAACCAAGCGCGCCCCGTCGCCGGCGGCGCGGCGGACGTGCCCGGCGACGGCGTCCCGGACCTGCTCGGCGAAGCGGAAGTCCGCGGACGGGTCGGGGACGGGCGCGTCGAAGGCTCGTCCGCCCGCGGCGGGTGAGTCCGGGACCGGTGCGTTCGCGGCGTCGGAGTCCTGATCGTCCGAACCCTCCGGGCAGCGGACCGGGCCGTCCGGTTCGGCGCCGTGGCGGTCGGCGTTGGCCAGCACCTCGTTGAGCTCGGGGATCAGTTCGGTGAGAGCTCGGAGCGGGTCCTCTCCCGGCGTCGTGGTGCGAACCGGCCACGTCGAGGAGCCCTGCTCGGCGAGCGCGCCGCCGGTGAGCGCCGGGAGCAGACCCGCGCCCAGCAGCGAGGACTTCCCCGCCCCGGAGGCACCGACGAGCATGGTGATGCCGCCCTCGTCGGCCGCGGCGGCGAGGCGTTCCACCAGCGTGGTGGTGGCGCGTTCCCGCCCGAAGAACCAGCCGGATTCGTCCTGGCCGAACGCGGCGAGTCCGCGGTACGGGCAGAGCCCGCCGTCCGCGGGCGGGGCCGTCTCGGCTTCGTCCGCATCGCCCTTCTCGGTGGCGGGGGCCGGGTCGGGCGTGCTGAGCGGGCTGGCGAGTGCTTCTTCCCAACGGGCCCGCCACGCGGACACGTCGTAGAGTCCCTCCACCGGAGGCTGCGGCTGGTGCTTGCGCGCTTCGCCGATGAGGATCTCGAGCACCACGGAGAGCGCGGCGAACCGGGCGGGCACGTTGCGTCCGCGGCGCCAGTCGCTGATCCGCTGGGCGGTGGATCGGATCGGCCTGCCGCGCTCGTCGAGCCGCCGGGCGCGCTCGACCGCGTCGGCCACCCGCTTCAGCGGGGGGTCGCCCGCGGTCACGTACAGCAGGGCGAACCGTTCCGCGAACAGCGCCCGCATCCCGGTGCCCGTCGCCGAAGCCCCCGCTTTCCGGTCCGTCATCCCCGTCCTCCTCCGGTCCGGATCCGGACCGGAAAATCCGGTACCCGCCGTTGAGCAGGTACTTCCCCACGCTCCGGACGCGGGCCGCCACACATCCGCTCCGTCGCCTGCCATGCTCTGACACGGGCTGCGCCGAACGGGCCACGGACGGTCGATGCGCGCGAACCGACCGAACGGTCCGGACAGCAGCCGAGTGGCGGTAGGTGTGCCGCTGAGGTGACTGGGGGTTTCGTCAGCGGCACACCGCACCACTTGGCTTTCGTCGACAGCACGCGGATTCCGGGTCGGCGCACCGCACCGGAATCGACAACCGCCGAGCGATCACGAGAGTACGCGGAATCACCCCGGCCACTCACGGTGGTCGGGGAATTTCGCGTGCCCGAGAAGTCCTCGACCGGCCTTCGCCGGTGTCCGCTCCCGCACCGGACCAGGGTTGTCACCGGCGGCGGAGGGCTCTTCCGGGCAGTCCGGGCGGCTGTCGGGCCGGAGGTTCCGTCGAGGGCGAATCGGCGCCGAGCCGGGTCCGGGGAGGCGGCGCAAGGTTCGTGGGATGTCGCCCGATGGGGTGGTCTCATCACGGGCAGTCGCTGCCGCATCCGCTCGGCGCGCTGCCATCGCTGCGGCGCTGCTTCGCAGTCCAGCCGGCCTCGCTGCGTGGTCCGCGGACCGGCCGTCGCGTGGTGGTGCCCCCGGTCGGGATCGAACCGACACTCGGACGAGTTTAAGTCGTCTGCCTCTGCCAGTTGGGCTACGGGGGCTCGGTCTCAGCGCGCGTTCGAGGAGGTCCTAGAGCGCGGGCTGAGCGGTAACGGCGCCGATCGGTGCTGGGCCGATCGCCACCGCCGGTTCGGACGCACCGACTCTGCCTCCGGTTCCCCCCGATCGGAAGCCGCCGACCAGAGCAAGCCGCTCCCCCCGGTGCGCGGCGATCGGCGGCGGTCGCGGCCCGCCCCCATCAGTCCCACCTCGGCGCCGAGGTAGTCGCCACGAGGTGCTCGTAGCGCTCGGCGACCCAGCGGTGCACGGCGGTGGAGACCGCGTCGTCCTGCGCCCGGTGCTCGAACCAGCGCCAGTCGCAGTTCACGTTGACCTCCAGGAACACGTGATCGGAGTCCGTGGCGAGCAGGTCGAACGCCGCCACGTGCAACCGCCAGAAGCGGCACAGCGCCAGCAGCCGGGTCGCCAGGCCTGCGGGCAGCTCGACCCGTTCCACGGCCACCGAGTCCGGGTCGACCCACAGCTGCGCCGGGTCGAGCTTGTCCACCCGGTAGCCGATGACCTCGTCGCCCACGACGAACGCGCGGATCTCGTGCTCGGAGCCGACGTACTGCTGCACCAGCACCGGGGCGGGCTCGCGCGCTTCCGCGGAGTGCCGGATGTCCAGCGGCCGGGGGAAGAGCCCCCGCAGCGCGCCCGGTTCCGGTTCGAGCATGTGGTGGCCCGCGGTCTTGACGATGCAGCGGCCGCCGCCCGGGCGGTTCCGGCCCGGCAGGGTGGTCACCGCGGTGCGCGGTACCCGGAAGCCGAACGAAGCCGCGTCCCGCAGCTGGGTGAGCCGGTCCAGGTGGGCGCTGGAGCGCACCGGGTTGATCTGCTCCCAGTCGGCGCGGCCGGACAACCAGCCGGACACCGCGCGCCACTGCTCGCGGACGTAGGCGCCGTGGACGGTCGTCGGGTCCACGGGCAACGCGGTGATGTCGAAGTGCCGCCGCCACACCATGATCGGTCGCAGCAGCCAGCGCTCGAGCTCGACCAGCGGGGTGTCGGTGTAGACCGTGAGGGCGACGTCGACGCACCGGTCGGCGTCGATGCGCACCATCCGGATGTTGCGCTCCGCCAGCGCGAGGGAGAGCTCGTTCATCTCCATGTCCGCGGCCCGCGCGAGGACGAGCACGCACGGGATCGGATCGCCGTCCCCGTCGTCGACCAGGTCCGCGCGGTGCACGCGCTCCTGGAAGTCGAGGCTGGTGTCGGCGGAGCGGAAGAAGTAATCCTGCCCCTGCAGCAGCAGTGGCCCGGGGCGGAAATCAGCGGCCGCGGGACCGGTCGTGGGGCCGAACGGGTGCGCGAAGTCGTCCGCCGCCCCCTCGGTCATAACCCCGGTCCTCCTGCGATGCCGCCATCACCGGCGCTCGGTGGTCCGGCCGGTGCTGCGCTCGGTCAGTCGTCCTTCTTGCGGAACACCTCGGAAGCGGCCTGGTACTCGGCCGCGAAATCGGCGAGCGGGCCGTCCTGCACTTCGTCGCTGCGCAGCAGAGCCGCAAGTTCCTGGAGAGTCAAAGGATTCACCCCTTCCCCAACTGAGGCATCCTTTCGAGTGACGACGCCCCGACAGTCTTCGATTACCCGCTACTCATCGTCAAGGGTAGCGGGTCACCCGATCGCCTGCACGGAGCAGCCCCCACTCGTACGCGAATCACCGCGTGCTCATGAAGCACGCGGTGATCACCCGGAGTGCGGTCAGCTTGCCGCGGCCCGCTCGAAGTCGGCCTTCGGATTCTGGATCTGACCCATCGACACGGCTTCCCGCTTGAACAGGAACGCCAGCGTCCAGTCGATGACGATCCGCATCTTGCGGTTGAAGGTGGGCATCCGGCTCACGTGGTACGTGCGGTGCATGAACCACGCGACGAAGCCCTTGGCCTTGAACCCGTAGACGTCGGCGACGCCCTTGTAGAGCCCGAGGCCCGCGACCGAGCCGGCGTAGGCGTGGCGGTACTCCTTGGTGGACTTGCCACGGAGCGACGCCAGCAGGTTCTTGCCGAGCTGGTTGGCCTGGCGCACCGCGTGCTGCGCGGACGGCGCGCAGGTCGCGTTCGGGTCGGTGTCGGCCTTCGAGAGGTCCGGCACCGCCGAGCAGTCACCGGCGGCCCACACGTTCGGCAGGCCTTCGACCTGGAGGTGCGAGGTGGCCTTGATCCGGCCGCGCTCGTCGAGCGGCAGGTCGGAGTTCTTCAGCACCGGGTTGGCCTTGACGCCCGCGTTCCACACCAGCGTGTCGGTGTCGAACTCGGTCCCGTCGGAGAGCACGGCGTGCCCGTTCTCCACCGACTTCAGGAAGGTGTTCAGGTAGACCTGGATCCCGCGCTCTTCCAACGCCTTGACGACGTAGACGCCCATCTTCTCGCTGACCTCGGGCATCACGCGCCCGGCGGCCTCGACGAGGACCCACCGCATGTCCTCCGGCGAGATGGACTCGTAGTAGCGGGTGGCGTAACGGGCCATGTCCTCCAGCTCCGCCAGCGCCTCGGCTCCGGCGAAGCCGCCACCGACGAAGGTGAAGGTGAGCAGCCGCTTGCGCAGCTCCTCGTCGGAGGTGTTGGCCGCCGCGTCCATCTTCGCCAGCACGTGGTTGCGCAGGTAGATGGCTTCACCGACGGTCTTGAGGCTGATGCCTTGTTCCGCCAGGCCGGGGATGGGCAGGAGTCGGGACACGGAGCCCAGCGCCACCACGAGCACGTCGTAGGGGAGCTCTTCGGGACCCGTCTGCGGGTTCTCGATCTGCACGACCTGGTCGGCGTGCTTGATCTCGGTGACACTGGCGGTGATCACATGGCACCGCTTCAGGACTCGTCGCAGTGGCGCTACCACGTGGCGAGGCTCGACCGAGCCCGCTGCCGCTTCCGGTAGGAAGGGCTGGTAGGTCATGTGCGGCTGAGGATCGACCACGGTGACGGAGGCTTCGCGACGTCCCAGCTTGGACTGAAGCTGAAGCGCCGTGTACATGCCGACATAGCCGCCGCCGAGGATGAGAATCCGGGTGGGTTCGGATTTACCAGCCATGCCGATATGGTCGCACCACTGGGCGGGGGCACGGTCCGCAGACCCCCCCTAATGTGACGCCAGTCGCGCGTGGTGGTGATCACGATCTACGCGCTGTGCGCGGACGGCTGCGCTCGGTATGCGCACTCCGCAGCGCGGGGGAGCCGGATTGACGGCCACCCTACCGACTTTTCCGGCCGGAAAGCCACCACGCCGCAGCATCTTCCGCATTCCGAGGAGTTCGGCGCCGGATCGGCGTCCACCCGTGCTGACCAGGTACTGCGCTGCGGATTCCCGATTCCGGCAGGGCGCGGCGGCGGCATCGGGACCGCGGGCTCCGATCAAGAAACCGGTGCTCACGGACGCTGAACCGGTACGGCGCAACGGATTCGCCACATCGACCCGAGCCGCGCGGTGCCACCGCGACCTCACACCTGCACGACCGCGATGCCCCGCCGCCCGGCCGCGCGAGGCGCGATCTCCTCGCACGCGGGGGAATCGACGGTCGGGCCGAGGTCGCCGCCGGGATCCGCGGGGGCTCGCTCGTCGTCGCCTGCTGCCGGAGTCCCGAGTTCCGACAGCAGGTGCCGCATGCCGACCGGGTCGGCGGCGAGCAGCACGACCGGACGAGCGAGCCCCGAAGCCGCCACCGCGACGATCGCGTCCACTGTGGAGTTGAACCGGTGACCCGCCGCGCCACCGGTGGTGCACTTCCCGCCGAGGCGGGCGTCCTCCGGACGCACCGGGAGGACCTTGATCCGATCGAGCACCGCCGAGAGCTCCGGGTCGGCACCGGAACCGAGCATCGCTTCGGCGAGCGTCACCGCGGTGATCACTACCTGCGCCCGGCGCGCGCGGGCGATCTCGACGTGCGCGCGAACTCGGGCGCCACCGGCCGCGAGCTCGCGCACGGCGGCGGCGTCGAGCAGGAGCGTGCCGCCCGCGGCTATTCGTGGTCGGGCCATGCACACCTCGCTTCCTCCAGCGCCGCAGCGGGCACCGGTCCGTGTTCGCGTTCGAGCAGGTCGGCGAGCTCGCCCAGCAGGTCCAGCTCCAGCTGCCGCGCCACGGCATCGGTCACGTACTGGCTGAACGCGCCGCGCCCGACCCGCTGCTGCACCGCCGCCGTCAGGTCTTCCGGGATCGACACGCTCACCTTGCGCGCCCGTCCCGCCGACCGGATCTCCCCGGACGCCGCGGGTTGCACGACGTCGACGGCTCCGAGCGGCGCCTCGGCCGGGCGGTACCGCCCCACCAGTTCCGCCAACCGATCCGCGAACTCGGGCAACCGCCGCCCCTCGAGATCGGGCGGACCCGCCTCATTCCCGCGCGCCTTGTTCACCGTCACGATTCGATGCTACCTCGGGTAGCAACATCGACCCAGCGACAAAACTCCCGATCACCCCATCGGGTACCCCCTGGTCCACGAATTGCATGTAATATGCATGCATGGTTGCCTTGCAGATTCGCGATGTGCCTGAGGCCGTGCGCGACACGTTGGTCGACAGAGCGCGCGCGCAAGGACAGTCGCTCCAGGCGTACTTGCTGTCCTTGGTCGAAGCCGAGGCGCGCCGCTCGGAGAACCGGGCTCTCCTCGCCCGTTTCTCCGGCCGGTCCGACGGGAGCACGGTCGCGGCGGACGACACCGCCGACGAACTCCGTGGCCTGCGCGACGAACGTGGACTCGACGAGAGCGGTGACGGCTAGTGCTGGTCGTGGACGCATCAGCGCTGGCCGACGCCCTGCTCGACGACGGCCCGTCAGGACGTCGGGCTCGGTCAGCGCTGGCCGCCGACGACCACTGGGCGGCACCTGCGCACATCCACATCGAGGTCATGTCAGTGATCCGGGGGCGGCTGCTGGGACAGAAGATCACCATCGAGCGCGCTGAAGATGCCACGACCGCTCTGGTCGACATGGCGCTGGACCAGGTCGATCCCACCCGGCTCCTGCCCCGCATGTGGGAGCTGCGCGGCAACGTCACCGCTTACGACGCCGCGTACGTCGCCGCCGCAGAGCAGTTGGGATGTCCACTGCTGACCGGAGACCGCAGGCTGTCCCGCGTTCGCGGCGTCCGCTGCGAGATCCGGACGATCTTCGCCGCCTAACCGCCCTCGCTTCGGTGTTGCCGTTCGTGTTCGGGTCGCTGCCGCGGATCAGCGGTGCCCGGACGGCGGAGGACGGCGCGACCATCGTGGTCGACGCGCCACACCCGGAGTTCGCCGCGGCGCTCCGCGACGTTCGATGAGGGCGGCGGAGCGACGTCAGATCCCGGCGAGCTCGCGGGCGCGGTGCAGCACGTCGCGCAGCATCTCCGGGGTGAGCGTTCCGGTGAAGGTGTTCTGCTGGCTGACGTGGTAGCAGCCGAGCAGGTTCAGGTCCGCGCCGCCGTCCGTCGCGGGCAGCACCACCGCCGACCCGTGCCCGAACTTCGGCCGCGGCGACGGGACCTCCCAGGCCGCGTCGCGCAGCACCGGCAGCACCGCCTGCCAGCCGAAACCGCCCAGCACCAGCACCACCCGCACGGTGTCCCGCAGCAGCACGAGTTCGCGGGCCAGCCACGGCCGGCAGGTGTCCCGCTCACCCGGGGTCGGTTTGTTCGCGGGCGGGGCGCACCGGACCGGTGAGGTGATCCGGGTGCGGTGCAGCACCAGCCCGTCCCCGAGTCCGCGCGCGTGCGGCTGCGAGGCCAGCCCCACGTCGTGCATGGCCTGGTAGAGCACGTCCCCGGACCGATCGCCGGTGAACATCCGGCCGGTCCGGTTCGCGCCGTGCGCGGCCGGGGCGAGGCCGACGATCGCGATCGCCGCGTCCGCCGGGCCGAAACCGGGCACCGGCCGGCCCCAGTAGGTCTGGTCGCGGAACGCCGCCCGCTTCTCCCGCGCCACCTGCTCCCGCCACTCCACCAACCGGGGGCAGGCGGTGCAGCGCGCGATCCGCTCGTCCAGCACGCCCAGCTCACGCGCGGCGCGGGCCGCGGCGGCGGGATCGATGACGGGGTCGTCCACCAGCTCGGAGATCACCCCTCCACGGTGGCAGAAACCTCGCCGCCGCGCGGGTTCCGGCACGTAGAGTTCGGTCATGGCAGCCACCGAAACGAGCACCGGCGAAGCCGGGCAGGAAACGACGACGGCCCCGGCCGACCCGACCGACGACCTGGTCAGCACGCACCACACGATCACCGCGGCCGGCGGTGAGCTGTCCTACACCGCGACCACCGGCCGCATCGTGCTGCGCGAGGAGGTCATCACCGACGGCAAGTTCGACGGGCTGAAGGCGAAGGCCGAGGTGCACCTGACCTCGTACGTCGTCGACAGCACCGAACCGCGCCCGGTGACGTTCGCCTTCAACGGCGGCCCCGGCTCCGCGAGCGTGTGGCTGCACCTGGGGGTGCTGGGGCCGCGGCGGGTGCTGTCCGGGGACACCGGTGCGCTGGCCGCCCCGCCGTACGGGCTCGCCGACAACCCGGAGACGCTGCTGGCGGAGAGCGACCTGGTGTTCATCGACCCGGTCTCCACCGGGTACTCGCGGGCCGTCAACGGCGGTGAGCCCGCGGACTTCCACGGCTACCAGCGGGACATCGAGTCCGTCGGCGAGGTCATCCGGCTGTGGACCTCGCGGAACGGGCGCTGGATGTCGCCGAAGTACCTGGCGGGCGAGTCCTACGGCACGCTGCGGGCCGCGGCGCTGGCCGAGCACCTCCAGGACAAGCACGGGCTGTACCTGAACGGGCTGCTGCTGATCTCGTCGGTGCTGGACATGGGCACCATCCGGTTCACCGAGGGCAACGACCTGCCGCACGTGCTGTACCTGCCGACGTACGCGGCGATCGCGCACCACCACGGCAAGCACGGCGACCGGCCGCTGCCCGAGGTGCTGGAGGAGGCGGAGAAGTTCGCCTCCGGGGACTACGCATGGGCGCTGTCCCGCGGCGCGCGGCTGCCCGCGTTCGAGCGCGCCGACGTCATCCGGCGCACCGCCGAGCTCACCGGCCTGTCCGAGGACTACGTGGACCGGGCGAACCTGCGGATCGAGCACCTGCGGTTCTTCACCGAACTGCTGCGCTCCGAACGCCGCACCGTGGGCCGGATGGACGGGCGCTTCGTCGGCTGGGAACCGGACGCGGTGGGCGAGCGGATGACGGACGACCCGAGCGTCTCCGGCATCATCGGCGCCTATTCCGCGGCCATCAACCACTACCTGCGCCAGGAACTCGACTACGCCAACGACCTGCCGTACGCGTTGCTGAGCAACCGGGTGCAGCCGTGGTCGTACAAGGAGTTCGAGGGTTCCTCGGTTTCGGTCGTCGACAAGCTCGGTGCGGCGATGCGCACCAATCCGCACCTGCGGGTGCACGTCGCCGCCGGCTACACCGACGGCGCCACGCCGTATTACGCGGCGGAGCACGTGCTGGCCCGGCTGCCCATTCCGGAGGAGCTGCGCGCCAACATCGACGTCCGCTACTACCCGGCGGGCCACATGATGTACGTGCACGAGCCGTCCCGGGTGCAGCAGTCCGCCGACCTGGCCGAATTCATCCGCCAGGGCGGCTAGCGGCGGTTCCGGGGTCCGCGGTGCGCACGACCGCGGACCCCGGGGCGCGCATTCCAGGAATGGCCGATCACCGCGCGTGCGGATTCGTGACGAATTGCAGCGGCCCGATTCGGTTGCGCACTCCCCCGATCCTGGCGAGAACCGGTCAGCGCACCTGGGGTTCTGCACTTCGGCGCCGGAACGGGCTTGGTCGACTTCGATTCCTTGTTGCAACATCAACGGCATGGGCGCGAACGAGTACGACCTGTTCCGGGCCATGCCCTCGGTGCCCGACACCGATCGCCCGAACTCGGCCCGCATGTACGACTACTACCTGGGCGGTTCGGCGCACTTCGCGATCGACCGCAAGGCGGCCGACGACGCGCTGGCGGTGCTGCCGCAGTCGGCGGTCTACGCGCGGGCGAACCGGGCGTTCCTCGGCAGAGCCGTGCGGTTCCTGCTGTCGGAGGGCGTCGACCAGTTCCTCGACCTCGGCTCCGGCATCCCCACCGTCGGCAACGTGCACGAGATCGCGCACCGCATCGACCCGTCCGTCCGGGTCGCCTACGTCGACCACGAACCGGTGGCGGTGGCGCACGCGCAGCGGATGCTCACCGGGCAGGCGAACGTGACGATCACCCAGGCCGACGTGCGGGATCCGCAGAGCGTGCTCACCGCGCCCGGGGTGGCCGGGATGCTCGACTTCTCCCGTCCGATCGCGGTGCTGGCGATCGCGATCCTGCCGTTCGTGCCGGACGACGCGGAGGTGCACCGGCTGGTGGCCAGCTACCGGGAGGCGAGCGCCCCGGGCAGCTGGCTCGCGATCTCGCACATCTCGCAGGTGTCGGCCACCGACGAGCAGGTCCGGGTGGCGCACGAGGTGATGGCGCGGACACCGACGCCGGTGCTGTGGCGGGACCGGGAGAGCGTGCTGAGCCTGTTCGACGGGTACGCGCTGGCCGATCCGGGCCTGGTGCTCTCGCCGCTGTGGCGCCCCGATTCGCAGATCAGCTTCGGCGAGGCGGGGCAGGCGAACGCCTACGGCGGGGTGGGCCTGCTCGCCGGGTGAGACGCGAGCGCGCCCCGCCCGGGAACCGGACGGGGCGCGCGTCGGCGCTGATCAGGCGACCACGTGCGGCCGCTCCTCCGCGAAGTGGCAGGCCGCCGGGTGCTCGCCCAGCCGCACCTCCAGCTCCGGGACGCTCTCCGCGCAGATGTCCTGCGCCTTCCAGCACCGGGTGCGGAACCGGCAGCCCGACGGCGGGTTCGCCGGGCTCGGCACGTCGCCGGTCAGCCGGATGACCTCGCGCTTGCCGCGCAACGTCGGGTCCGGAACCGGGACCGAGGACAGCAGCGCCTGCGTGTACGGGTGCTGCGGGTGCTCGTAGATCTGCTCGTCGGTGCCGATCTCCACCATCTTGCCCAGGTACATCACGCCTACCCGGTCCGACAGGTGCCGCACCACGCCCAGGTCGTGGGCGATGAACACGTACGAGAGGCCGAACTCCTGCTGCAGCTCGCCGAGCAGGTTCATCACCTGCGCCTGGATCGACACGTCCAGCGCCGACACCGGCTCGTCGCAGACGATCACCTTCGGCTTCAGCGCCAGCGCCCGGGCGATGCCGATGCGCTGCCGCTGGCCGCCGGAGAACTGGTGCGGGTAGCGCTGCAGGTGCTCGGGGTTGAGCCCCACCACCTCCAGCAGTTCCTGCACCTTGCGCTGCCGGTCGCCCTTCGGCGCCACCTCCGGGTGGATCTCGAAGGGTTCGCCGATGATGTCGCCGACGGTGCGGCGCGGGTTCAGCGACGTGTACGGGTCCTGCAGCACGATCTGCATGTCGCGGCGCAGCTTGCGCAGCTCGGCGCCGCGCATGCTGAACATGTCGCGGCCCTCGAAGGTGGCGGTGCCGCTGGTCGGCGGCTCCAGCCGCATCAGCACCTGCGCCAGCGTGGACTTGCCGCAGCCGGATTCGCCGACGATGCCGAGCGTCTCGCCCTTGTTCAGGTCGAACGAGACGCCGTCCACGGCGCGGACCTGCCCGATGGTGCGCTGGAAGACGATGCCGCGGTTGATCGGGAAGTGCTTGACCAGGTCCCGCACTTCGAGGATCGGCTCACTCACTGGTCATCAGCTCCTCGGCGAAGTGGCAGGCGCTGGTCCGGCCGTCCCCGAGCAGGTGCTGCTCGGGGATCTGCTCCTGGCAGCGGTCCTGGGCGCGGGGGCAGCGCGGGTGGAACGGGCAGCCGCTGGGGATCTTCATCAGGTTCGGCGGCAGGCCCTTGATCGTGTCCAGGTCCTGGCCCTTCAGGTCCAGGCGCGGGATCGACCGCATCAGCCCCTCGGTGTACGGGTGCCCGGGCCGCGCGTAGAGGCTGTAGGCGTCGGCGGACTCGACGATGCGGCCCGCGTACATCACCACGATCCGGTCGGCGACCTCCGCGACCACGCCGAGGTCGTGGGTGATGAGGATCAGCCCCATCCCCCGCTCGCGGCGCAGCTCGTCGAGCAGGTCCATGATCTGGGCCTGCACCGTCACGTCCAGCGCGGTGGTCGGTTCGTCGGCGATGAGCAGCTTCGGGTCCAGCGCCAGGGACATCGCGATCATCGCCCGCTGCCGCATGCCGCCGGAGAACTGGTGCGGGTACTCCTTCACGCGCTGCTTCGCGTTCGGGATCTTCACCAGGTCCAGCAGTTCCACGGCGCGGGCGGTGGCGTCCTTGCGGGACATGCCGCGGCGCAGCCGCAGCTGCTCGGCGATCTGGAAGCCGACGGTGAACACGGGGTTCAGCGCCGACAGCGCGTCCTGGAAGATCATCGCCATCGAGTCGCCGCGGAGCTCGCGACGACGCGCGTCGGTGGCGGTGAGCAGGTCTTCGCCCTCGTAGCGGATGGCGCCGCCGGTGACGAAGCCCGGCGGGGTGTCCAGGATGCCCATCACGGTCTGCGCGGTGACGCTCTTGCCGGAGCCGGATTCGCCCAGCACGGCCAGCGTCTCGCCCGGGTCGACGTGGTAGCTGACGCCGTTGAGCACCTTCGCGACGCCGTCGCGGGTGCGGAACTCCACGTGCAGGTCCTCGACGTCGAGCAGCCGCCCTGCCTTCTCGTCCTTGTCGGACACAGCGGTCCTCCTACTTCTGCTTCGGGTCGAGCGCGTCGCGGACAGCGTCACCGAGCATCACGAACGCCAGCACGGTGACCACCAGGAACCCGGCGGGGAACAGCAGCAGGTGCGGGGCGGTCTCGATGTAGTCGCGGGAGTCCGCGATCATCACGCCCCAGGACACCACCGGGTACTTCAGCCCGAGGCCCAGGTAGGACAGCGTGGCCTCGGCACCGATGAACCCGCCGAGCGCGATCGTCGCGTACACCAGCACCGGCGCGAGGCAGTTCGGCAGCATGTGCCGCAGGATGATCCGCGACGGCGTCGCGCCCAGGGCCCGCGCCGCCTTCACGTAGTCCTGCTGCTTCGCCGAGATCGCCGCGGACCGCATGATGCGCATCGCGATCGGCCAGGACAGCGCCGCGATCGAGCCCACCACCTGCAGGATCACCCGGGTTCCGCTGGGGATGTCACCGGGCTGGTTGAAGGTGGTGAGGATGACGATGGCGCCGAGCACGAACGGCAGCCCGAGGAAGATCTCGGAGAACCGGGACAGCAGGTTGTCCAGCCAGCCGCCGTAGTAGCCGCCGATGATCCCGACGACGGACCCGATCAGCACCGTGCCCAGGGTGGCGAGCAGGCCGACGGCGACGGACGCGCGGGCGCCGTAGATGGCGCGCGCGTAGATGTCCCGGCCCTGCACGTCGTAACCGAACCAGGCGTCCGCGGACGGGCCCTGCCGGGCGTTGGCCAGGATCGCGTTGTTCGGATCGGCCGAGGTGAACAGCTGCGGGAAGGCGACCATCAGCAGCAGCACGAAGATGATCGCCGAGGAGGCCAGGAACATCGGCCTGCGCCGCAGGTCGCGCCAGGCGTCGGCCCACAGGCCGCGCGGCTTCTCGGGCCTGATCTCGTGGGCCGCCATCGGGTCGGTCCCGGATTGCGTGGTGGTGACGACAGTGGCAGTCGGTTCAGTCATATCGAATCCTCGGGTCCAGGACCGCGTACAGGATGTCCACCAGGAGGTTCATCAGCAGGTACACCAGCACCAGCAGCGTGACGATGCCGGTGACGGTCATGCCCTCCTTGGTGAGGATGGCCTTGTAGACCAGCCCGCCGATGCCCCGGATGTTGAACACGCCTTCGGTGACGATGGCCCCGCCCATGAGCGCGCCCAGGTCGGTGCCGAGGAAGGTGATGACCGGGATCATCGAGTTCCGCAGCAGGTGCACGCCGACGACGCGGCGCGGTCCCAGGCCCTTCGCGTGAGCCGTGCGCACGTAGTCGGCGCGCTTGTTCTCCATCATGCTCGTCCTGGTCAGCCGCGCCACGTAGGCCATCGAGAGGCTGCCCAGCACGAAGCCGGGTACGAGCAGTTCGCCGAACGTGGGATCGGACCCGACCGATGTCTTGATCAGATCGAGCTCGGTGCCCAGCCACACCTTCAGCACGAACCCGGTGACGAACACCGGCAGCGAGATCAGGAAGAGCGTGGAGACCAGCACCAGGCTGTCCAGGAAGCCCTTGCCGCGCAGACCGGTCACGATGCCGGCCAGGACGCCGATGACGGCCTCGATGACCAGCGCCACCAGGGCCAGCCGCACGGTGGTCGGGTAGGCGTTGGCGATCAGCTGGGAGATCTGGACGCCGTTGTAGGTCTCGCCGAAGTCCCCGCTGAACAGCTGCCCGAGGTACTTGAAGTACTGCACGACGAGCGGGTCGTCCAGGTTGAACTGCTGCGTCATCTCCTTGATGTACGAGTCCGGGCAGGGCCGCTCACCGCACTTGCCGGCGAACGGATCACCCGGGACGGCCCACACCATCGCGTAGATGAGGAATGTGGTGCCGATGAAAACTGGGATCAACTGCAACAGCCGTCGCAGTACGTAACGTCCCACCGGTCCTCCTGTGCACGAAGAACGCGGCCCGGCCCGCCCCGAGCGTTCCGGGGCGAGCCGGGCGCCTCGCTCTGCCTACTGCTGCTTCAGCGTCACCGACGTCAGGTCCAGCTTGCGGAACGGCGTCGCCTTCGCCTCGGCCAGCCGCTCGGTGGAGTAACCGGCCTGCACCGGCTGCGTCCACAGCGGGATCACCGGCATGTCCTGGGCCAGCAGCTTCTCCGCGTCCGCGTAGAGCTTGTTGGCCGCTTCCACGTTCGGCGCGGCGTTGGCCTTGTCCAGCGCGGCGTCGAAGGCGGGGTTGGAGTACTCGCCGTCGTTCGAGGACGCCCCGGTGCGGTACAGCTGCGTCAGGAACGTCTCGATGTTCGGGTAGTCCGCGACCCAGCCGGTGCGGTACATGCCGGTGAACTCGCGGGCGTTGGCCTGGCGGCGGAACTCGCTGAAGGTGGGGGTCGGCGTGAACTGCACGTCGAGGCCCAGGTTCTGGCGGATGCTGGAGGCGACCGCCTCGGACCACTCGTTGTGGCCGCCGTCGCCGTTGGTGATGATCGTCAGCGTGCCCTGGAACCCACCGGCCTTGGCCAGCAGCTGCTTGGCCTTCTCCGGGTCGAACGTGCAGTACTCGCCGCACTGGCCGGGCACGAAGCCCTCGACCGACGGGGAGGTCCAGCCGTCGGCGGGCTGGCGGCTACCGGCGAAGATCTGCTGGGTGATCGTCGGGCGGTCGATCGCCATCGAGATCGCCTTGCGCAGGTCCGGGTTCTTGAAGCGCTCGTCGTAGAGCGGGAACGCGATGTTCTGGGTCAGCAGACCCGGCTTCTCCTGGGCGCCCTCGCCGAGGTCGGTGCGCCACTTGTCGCCGGTGAGCGCCGAGACCGGCACCTGGCGGATGAAGTCGAGGTTGCCGGAGACCAGGTCCTGGTAGGCGGTGTCGAGCTCGTCGTAGACCTTGAACTCGACCGCGCGGACCTTCGCCTTGTCGTCGCCCTTGAAGTCGTCGTAGCGGCTGACGGTGAGGTTCTCGTTCGGCGAGCGGGACTCGAACTTGAACGGGCCGTTGCCGATCGGCCGGTCCTCGAAGCCCTGCTTGTTCGTGTAGAACATCTCGGGCAGCGGGTAGAACGCCGAGTAGCCCAGCATGGTGGGGAAGATCGCCAGCGGGGACTTGAGCTCGACCTGGAACGTGTTCGGGTCGAGGACCTTCAGCCCGGACATCGTCTCGGCGGTCGGCTTCGGTGCCTCCTTCGGGCCGCTCGCGCCGTCCGGGTCAGCGGGGTTGACCTGGTCGTAGCCCTTGACCTGCTCGAAGAAGCTCGCGCCCTGCTGCCCGTTGGGGGCATAGGCGGTGTAGTTCCAGGCCTTGACGAAGCTCTCGGCGGTGACGGGCGACCCGTCGTGGAACGTCCAGCCCGGCTTGATCTTGATGGTGAAGGTCCGGTTGTCCGCCGACGGAGTGATCTCCTCCGCCATCTCGTTGCTCACCGAAGCGTCGTCCGGCGAGTACTTGACCAGGCCGGAGAAGATCGAGTCGATGACGTTGCCGCCGTTGACCTCGGTGGTGTTCCCCGGGATCAACGGGTTCTCCGGCTCGCCCCACTCGACGGTGACCGTGTCCGCCGACGCCGAATTCCCGCCGCCTCCGCAGCCGGAGGCCAGCAGGGCCACCGCCAACGGGGCCGCCAGCATCGCGGCCAGACGTCCCTTTCGCATGCGTCCTCCCACTTCCCACGCGCGCCCCACCGAGGATTTCTCGGGGCCGCACCGCACGGCGATGATGTTCACCACCGCGATAGACGAGCGTAAACATAAATGAGAAACACCGACCCGCAGTGCCCCGTCACAAATCCGTCACTTTCTGGTTCGATCCAGAAACCAATCCATCCACGCCCCGGAGGCGATCGACCACACTCTGAGAACTAGCTGATGGAGAGGGCGATTCCGTCCAGGATGTCGTGCTCGGACACGGCGACCGCATCGATCCGGGCGCGCTCGGCCAGCTCGTCCGCCAGCACCTTGACGACGAGCGCACCACCACTGATGACGTCGACCCGGCCCGGGTGCATGGAACCGATCGCCGCACGTTCTTCATGAGTCATCGCCAACAGCTCCGAAGTCGTTTCCTCCAGTTGTTTCTGGGATAAACGGGAAAGGTGAATTGCCGCGGGATCGTAAACCGGCAAGTTCTGCGCCACCGCGGACAGCGTGGTGACGGTTCCGGCGACGCCGACCCAGGTCCGCGCGCCGGAGGCGTCCACCGCCGCGAACGCCTCGTCGAGGATGCCGCGGGCGACCCGCTCGGCCTCGGCGACGTCCGCCGCGGACGGCGGATCACTGTGCAGGCAGCGCTCGGTGAGCCGCACGCAGCCGACGTCGGCGGAGAACGCGGCGTCGATCCGGGCCTGCGCGCCGTCCCACTCGCCCACGACCAGCTCCGTCGAGCCGCCGCCCACGTCGGTGACCACGAACGGGCCATCGGCGGGGTCGAAGTCACCGACAGCACCGATGAACGACAGCCGCGCCTCCTCGTCCCCGGTGATCACCTCGGCGTCGATGCCCAGGGTGTCGCGCACCATCGCGAAGAAGACGTCCCGGTTCGCGGCGTCCCGGGTCGCCGAGGTCGCCACCATCCGGATCCGCTCCACGCCCTTGCGGCGCGCGATGGCGGCGTAGTCGACGAGCGCCGCGCGGGTGCGCTCCAACGCCTCCTCCGCGAGCCGGCCGGTGGCGTCGACGCCCTGGCCGAGCCGGACCACCCGCATCTCGCGGTGCACGTCGCGCAGGTCGCGGGCGCCGTCGGAACCCGCGGTCACGTCGGCCACCAGCAACCGGATCGAATTCGTCCCGCAGTCGATCGCGGCCACCCTGGACATGGGCTTCTCCTAGCGCTGTTCCGTGGTCCGGAGCCGGTGCCCCGTCCTTCGATCGGCGACCACGCTAGCCGCTGTGGCGGCCGAACTCACCGGTGGCGTGTCGGCGCAACTCGAAATCGGGGAACGTCACTGAACGGAGTGAACAGCTTCCGCCGCCGGTCAGGTGGGACGCACTGATCGGTCCGGACGGCGGTACGACCCGAACTCACTCACCCGATCGGATGATCATGGGCGAGGAGCGAAGTCGGCGGGAACCTCGCACGCCTGCAGCGGGCCCGATGCCGCGGGCCGCACGAGGACGACCTCGCCGGGCTTCGCCTCGTGCGGGTCGGTGGTGCCGGGCTCCAGCCGGGCCCCGGCGTCCTGCCCGCGCGGGACGAACCGGCCCTCGTCGAGCACCGCGGCGTCGCACTGGTCCGGGACGCCGGCGGCCCCGGGGACCGTCGAGGTGACCGGCGTGCTCGGCTCGGTCGGATCGGTGTTCGCCGTCGGGTGGGAGGCATCGGTCGGGCGGGAGGTCTCGGGCGGGCGGGTGCCGGACGTGGGGCGCCCCGGGGACGACGGGGGCGCGGTGCTCGACGGGGCCTCGGTGGCGGGCGGCGCGTGGTCCGGCGGTCCGCCCGCCGCGGGCGGCCGGGAGGGTGCCGGTCCATCGGCGGGCGGGAGTTCGCCGGTCGAGCTGGACGGCGGAATGGCCGAGGGCGGCGAGGGCGGCGCGGTGGACGGCGGAGCACCGGGCGCGTCCGGCGGCGGTTCGGCAGGAGCGGGCTCTCCGGGCGGCGGCGCAGCGGGCGACGGGACATCGGGCGACGGCGCACCGGACGACGAGTCATCAGGCGACGGCGCGTCCGGCCGCGGCGGATCGGCGGGGACCGCACCGGACGTCGGCGGCACCTCCGACGCCGAGCCGTCCGCAGGCGGAGAGCTCGGCGACGCCGTACCCGGACCGTCCGCCTCGGATCCCGGCGGCACGCCCGGCTCGCCGGGCTCCGCGGTCGACGCCCCCGGCCAGGTGGGCCGCGCGTCCGAGCCCGGCGCGTCCGGCGCTCCGGGCGACGGCGGGGTCTGCGCCGAGGCCCCCGGGACACCGGCTTCCTGCGGCGCCGCGATCACCGGCGCGGGCCGGGCGTCCGGCAACCTGCTGCCCGCGAGCACGTCGCGCCCGTCGGATTCCGGCAGCGGCTCCACCGGCTGCGGGAACGCGCCGTTCGAGTAGGCGTCGGCCCAGTTCAGCACGGTGCGCACGTAGTCGTCGGAGTGGTTGTAGCGGAACACCGCCTCCGCCAGCGCCCGCGGTTCCCGCAGATCTCCCCCGGCGCTGCACAGGTAGGCGCCCGCGGTGGCCGCCGCGTCGTGCACGTTGTGCGGGTTGAGCTCGCCGTCGTCGTTGCCGTCGAGGGCGTACTCGTTCCAGGTCCCGGGGACGAACTGCATGGCTCCGACGGCGCGGTCCCACACCGGGTCGCCGTCCAGGCTGCCGCCGTCGGTGTCGGGGATGGCGGCGACGCCGGGCCCGCCGTCGAGCCGGGGCCCGAGGATCGCGGACAGCGTGGTGCCGTCGACGTCGACCTTCCCGCCGCGCGCGTGCCCGGATTCGATGCGGCCGATGGACGCGAGCACCGACCAGTGCAGGCCGCAGCCCGGGTGGGTGCCGATGAGCCGGTCGGCTGCGCCGACGTAGGCGGCCATCATCGGCTCGGGGATGTCGAGGCGTCCGCCGGGCTGGTCGTCGGGCGGGCCGGGCAGCCGTTGCGGCCTGCCCGCGAGGTCGAGCAGTTCGGTGCTGGGCTCGCGGGTCTGCGGCAGGTGCCCGCTCGCGCCGTAGAGCCCGCTGTCCGGGGCGGATTCGGCGCGGCCGTCGCGCACGGTCGGCGGCGGCAGCGAGAGCAGGGTGCTGGAGGCGGCGACCAGGAGCAGCGTGGGGGTGAGCGCGGTCGCGGCGCGCCACCGGCGCCGGTTCCGGCGGCGAGCGGTGGGACGGGTGTTGCGAACTGCCACGGTGCCTCCAGCCCCCACGAGATCGTCCGCGACCAGGGGCTTTCGCCACCGGCGCTGGATCCGTCACCACCGTGGCACGAAGCGGCGCGTTACGACGCTCGCGCTCACTCCATCGAGTGCCATTAATAGCCACTTCGATCATGCAGCGTGATCACGGCCGCTGATCGAACACGATGGAGTGGATCTCCGCAGCTCAGGCGCTCATCCGAATGCCGCAGCGCGGCTCGGCCACCGGAGAACGGGGACGGCGGAGCGGGAGGGCCCGCGGCGACCGCGCGCCGCGGGCGGAACGTCAGCCCGCGGGCTCGGCGGCGGGCTTCTCCGGCCAGCGCCGCTCGATGATCTCCAGCGCCTCGTCGCCGAACGGGTTCACCCCGGGCCCCTTGGCCAGCGAATGCGCCACGTGCACGTGCAGGCACTTCACCCGGTCCGGCATGCCGCCCGCCGTGACCAGGGTGCCCAGCGATTCGATCGCGTCCCGCTCCGCCAGGTAGGACTCGTGCGCCAGGCGGTAGCGCTCCGCCAGCTCCGCGTCCGCGGCGAGCCGGTCCTGCATCTCGCGCATCAGCCCCTCGGCCTCCAGCGTGGAGCAGTGCCCCACCAGCCGGGGCGAGGTCAGGTAGTACAGGGTCGGGAACGGCGTGCCGTCCTCCAGGCGCGGGTGCGTCTGCACCACGGCCGGCTCCCCCGCCGCGTCCCGCGCCGCCACCGCGCGCAGCCCGCGCGGCGGTCGGCCCAGCTGGCGGGCGATGCTGTCGCGGTCGCTCGCGGCGACCGCCGAAGTGTTGCTCACGTCAGTTCCCTGTCAGCGACTTCCACAGATCCGAGTACCAGGCGCCGTCGTCCTCCGGTGCCGGCGCCGTCGGCGGGGCGGCCGGTCGGCCGGGCAGGTCCACGATGTACGGCGTCTCCCCGGGCCGCACGTACCCCAGCCGGGAGCGGGCCTCGGCCTCCACCCGCTCCGGGTCGGAAAGCTGCGCCTTGCGCAGTTCCAGGTCGCGCACCTGCTGGACGAGCTCGGTGCGCTGCTGCTCCTGCGCGGCGAGTTCACCGCGCTGGCTCAGGTAGGTCCGCAGCGGCACGGACACGCTCAGCGCCATCGCGCACAGCAGCAGCGCCAGCAGCGCCGCCCGCCGCGTCGAGGACAGCTTGAACGCGCCCGCGGTCTCCGAGCGGGAACCGGTCTTCGGCCGCGGCCGGGAACCCGATTGGGCTCCCGGCCGCGTCCCGGACCGCTTCGCGGTGGTCGGCGCCTCCGTGCGGCGGCGCGCACCGTTCCCGCGCGTCGACGGGGAACCGTCCCCGCGACGGCGCTGCTGTCGATCAGAAGATCGCCCGCTCGGCATCGTCCGCACCCGTCGTCGTGGTCACCCGGCCTCGCGGACCGCTGGTGACCAGGATGTCACGCCTCCAGGTTGAGCCGCGGGAAAGCCAGCTCACCCGCGTAGCGGGCGGCGTCCCCGAGCGCTTCCTCGATGCGCAGCAGCTGGTTGTACTTGGCGACCCGCTCGCTGCGCGCCGGGGCACCGGTCTTGATCTGGCCGCAGCCGGTGGCGACCGCGAGGTCGGCGATCGTGGTGTCCTCGGTCTCGCCGGAGCGGTGGCTCATCATGCTCTTGTAGCCGCAGGAGTTCGCCAGGTTCACCGCGTCCAGCGTCTCGGACAGGGTGCCGATCTGGTTGACCTTGACCAGCAGCGCGTTGCCCGCGCGGCGGTTGATGCCCTCTTCGAGGCGCTCCGGGTTGGTGACGAACAGGTCGTCGCCGACCAGCTGCACGCGCTCGCCGAGCTCGCTGGTCAGCTGCACCCAGCCGTCCCAGTCGTCCTCGCCCAGCGGGTCCTCGATGGACACCAGCGGGTAGTTGTCGAGCAGCTCGGTGTAGTAGCCGGTCATCTGCTCGGCGCTGCGCTTGGACTTCTCGAAGGTGTAGGCGCCGTCCGCGAAGAACTCGGTGGCGGCGACGTCCATCGCGAGCACGATGTCGGTGCCCAGCTTGAACCCGGCCTTGTCCACCGCGACCGCGATGAGGTCGAGGGCCTCGCGGTTGTTCGGCAGGTCGGGGGCGAAACCGCCCTCGTCGCCGAGCCCGGTGGGCAGGCCCTTGGCCTTGAGCACCGACTTCAGCGCGTGGTAGGTCTCCGCGCCCCAGCGCAGCGCGTCGGAGAAGGAGTCCGCACCCACCGGCGCGATCATGAACTCCTGCACGTCCACCCCGGTGTCGGCGTGCGCGCCACCGTTGAGGATGTTCATCATCGGCACCGGCAGCACGTGCGCGTTGGGGCCGCCGACGTAGCGGAACAGCTCCAGGCCCGCGGAGTCCGCGGCGGCCTTCGCGACGGCCAGCGAGGCGCCGAGGATGGCGTTGGCGCCGAGCCGGGACTTGCCCGGGGTGCCGTCGAGGTCGACGAGCTTCTGGTCGACGACGCGCTGCTCGGTCGCGTCCAGGCCGGCCAGCTCTGGGCCGATCTCGTCGAGGACCGCTTCGACGGCCTTCTCGACGCCCTTGCCGCCGTAGCGCTCGGCGTCGCCGTCCCGCAGCTCGACGGCCTCGTGCTCACCGGTGGAAGCGCCCGACGGGACGGCCGCGCGGGCCAGCGTGCCGTCTTCCAGTGCCACTTCGACCTCGACGGTGGGGTTACCGCGCGAGTCCAGGATCTCGCGGGCGCCGACCTGTTCGATGATCGCCACGTGTGCTCCTAACCAGGGTTTGAGGTATGGGCGGCCCGCCCGACTCGCTCGTGCGCGCGAGCGGGCGCCGATCGCCCCACGACCGCCCCCGAGCCTATCGGTGGGCGCGAGGGCGGTGCGGCCGACTTCGCGCACGCCACACCGCGCGCTCGCGCCGGAGCGGCCGAGATCACCCCGGCGACCACGCGCCGTGATCGAGAACGGCCGGGACGGGCGCGGACGACATCCGCTCGGCCGTCGAGGAACACCGGGACCGGCACGTACCGTTGTGCGGACCATGAGCAGCGAAGGCACCGTTGAAGCGTTCCGCCGGGCGGAGAGCCTGGTCGCCCAGCGCAGGCCCTGGGAAGCTCTCCGCGCACTGCAACCCGTGCTCGACATCGCCGAGGACAAGCCCTCCGTCCAGCTGCTGCTGGGGAGGGCTTACTTGTTCACCGCCCAGTTCCGCCGAGCGGAGGCCGCGTTCCTGCGGGTGATCGAGCTCGATCCGTCCGACCACTACGCCCGGCTGGTGCTGGGCCGCACGCTGCAACGGCAGGGGCGGCTGCGGGAGGCTCGCAGCCAGGTCCAGCTGGCGGCGGTGATGAACCCGGACCCGGCCTACCAGGAGGCGCTGGGCGAGATCAACGCCCGGCTGGCCACCCGCGGCGGCTGAGCCGGGGCGGCGCGACCGAGCTCGCGGGCGCCCGGCCCGCGGGGTCGTGCGGTGCGCGGTTCAAGGGGTCGCGGCGGTTCAAGGGCTCGCGCGCTGCACGGCTCAGGGATCACGGCGGCTCACGGATCACGCGCTGCACGGCTCACAGTTCGAGGCGGCTCACGGATCACCCACCGCGGCTCGCGGGTCGGGCTGCGCTCGCCGGGTCACCCGCGGCGGCTCGCGGCCGCCGAGTAGCTCTCGGCGATCGCGTACACCTTCTGCCCGTACTCCACCGAGTTGTTGTACGACATCACCGCGCCCCACCAGCCCGTGCCGGTGGTCAGGTCGCGGCCGCTGGAGCACAGGTAGCGCGCGGCGGCCATCGCCGCGTCGTCCAGGTTCTGCGGGTCGCCGAGCCCGTCGCCGTTGCCGTCGGTGGCCCACTTGCGCCAGGTGGACGGGATGAACTGCATCGGGCCGACCGCGCGGTCGTGCACCGGGTCGCCGTCGAGCGCGCCGCCGTCGGTGTCGCCGATGGCCCGGACACCGGGGGTGCCGTCCAGCGGCACGCCGATGATGGGGCTGGAGGACACCGCGTCGTCACCGAGCACCCGGTTCCCGTAGCGCCCGTGGTTGGACTCGATGCGGCCGATCCCGGCGAGCATGGCCCAGGAGATCCGGCAGCTCGGCTGGTACTGGCGCATCGCCAGGTCCGCGTTCACGTAGGAGATCAGGGCGCGGGCGGGCACGTCCGCGGAGGACGCGACGTGGTCGGCCCACTCCCGCACCGGGTCTTCGCCCGCGGGCGCGAGTTGCTGCGCGGGCTCCGGGACCAGGGGCGCGGCGGAGCCGGGCAGCACGGGCGCGGGTTCCACCACGACCTGCTCGGGCGGCGGTCCGGCCGCGGGTGCAGCGTCGGGCCGGGTGAGGGTGGAGGCGAGCGCCACCCCGGCGCCCAAGGTGGCGACGAGGGCCAGCGCCACGGCCAGCCGCCCGACGGCGGCGGCCACTGCGCGCAGCCGGGATGCGGTCGGGTCGGTCACGCGATCAGGCTACTTGCCGGTATCCGCGAGAACTAGGAGCGAACACGAATCGACCATCGGCCGACCCGAACCCGCGCGGCCGGATCGATCGGGCGTCCCCGGATCGGCGGCGAACCAGGCTCGACCGGTGGCGAACCAGGATCAGCGGCGAAACCCGGTTCGGCTAGTCGCGAAACCGGATCAGCGGCGAACCCGCGCGGCCGGGCGCGAACCCGGCTCGGAAGCGGACCCGGCACGATCGGCCCGGACCCGTGGCGGACCCGGCTCGGTCGTTGCTGAACCCGACCCGGTCGGTCGCGAACCCGGCTCGATCGGCGACGAACCCGGCTCGGCCGGTGGCGAAGCCTCGCTCAGTCCGTCGCGAACAGGCTGCGGCTGGTCTTGCCGTAGTGGTCCGCGTGGTCGAGCACGTCCTGCCCGTAGTCGTGGCTCTCGTTGTAGTCGAGCAGCGCGGCCCAGAACCGGTCCGGGTCCTGCATGTCGCCGCCGACGGTGCACAGGTACTCGGCGGCGGCGAGGGCGGCGTCGTCGATGTCGTGCGGGTCGGCGATGCCGTCGCCGTCGGCGTCCACCGCCCACCGCTCCCAGGTGGTGGGGATGAACTGGAGGGGCCCGATGGCCCGGTCGTAGACGGGGTCGCCGTCGAGCCTGCCGCCGTCGGTGTCATCGATGCGCTTGACGCCGTGGCTGCCGTCCAGCGGCAGTCCGATGATCGGGGTGCTGGGCCTGCCGGTCTCGTCGAGGCGGGCGCCGCCGTAGCGGCCGTGGCTGGATTCGATGGCGCCGATCCCGGCGAGGGTGCTCCAGCCGAGTCCGCAGCCGGGATGGCTCTGCTCGACGGCCGTGGCGGCGTAGCCGTAGGCCTGCAGGGCGACGCGGGGGATGTTGAGCTCGTCGGACATCGATTCGGCCCAGGCGGTGAGCTGCAGCTGGGGCCGCTGGGTGGTGGGCAGCGGCGGGCCGCCCTCGGGCAGCACGGTGAGCGGGGGCGGGTCGACACCGCCGTCCGGAGGCGCCACGGCGGGCGGCGGGACGGCTTGCACGCTCGGACTGATCTGCTCGGGTTCGCGGTCCACTTCGATGCCGCACGAGACGAGCAGCGCGACCATCGGTACCACTCCGGCGAGCCGCCACGACCTGCTCGTGCTGAGTTGCTGCGACACGAATGCCCTCCCTTTCCTCGCCCCAGTGTGCACGTACCGGATCATCACCCGGGAACGAACCGGACTTTTCGCCGCCACCGCCCGGTTCGGCGGGTGCGCGGGTGCCGCCGGTCGGCTCGTCGGGATCAGCCGCCGGCGGCCGGGCCGCGATCGTTCTCGCTGGTCGCGCCGTCGTCCGCCCAGTAGTCGGCCCACTGCTGCGAGGTGAGCCGGTGCGGGTCGTGCCCGTCGGCGCGGGCGGCGGCCTCGGCCGTCCGGACGCGCGCGGCGAAGTCGAGCGCGGCGGCGCGCAGCTCGTCCTCCGGGTCCCCGCCCTCCAGCCGGGCGCGCGCGACGAGGGCGAACGCGCTCGCGCCCGGCGTCCCCGCCGCGGTGAGCAGTTCGCGCGGCACACCGGCCCGGTCGGCGCGGTTCACCAGCTTGGCCGCCAGCGCGGCCGCGGGCTGCCCGGTCGCCACTCCGTCCACAATGGATTCACGTTGCTTCTCGCGCTGCTTCAGCTCGTCCCAGCGCAGCTGCTGGGACTCCGCGTCGTGCACCGAGCCGGCCTCGGTGAACACGTGCGGGTGCCGGGACACGAGCTTGCCCACCAGGTCGGCGGCGACCTCGTCCACCCCGAACGGTTCCACGCGGTCCTCGGCCGCGATCCGCGCGTGGAACAGCACCTGCAGCAGCACGTCCCCCAGCTCCTCGCGCAGCGACGGCCGATCCCGCTGCTCGATCGCGTCCAGCAGCTCGTAGGTCTCCTCCACCAGGTAGCGGCGCAGCGAGTCGTGGTCCTGCTCCGCGTCCCACGGGCACCCGCCCGGCGAGCGCAACCGGTCCATCACGGTCACCGCGTCCAGCAGTTCCACGCCCACCGGCGGCTGCGCCCCGAGCAGGGCCGCGCCCGCGTCCAGCAGCGCCACCGCCTGCTCCGACTGCACATCCGGCGCGAACAGCACGACCGGTTCGCGGCCCGCCCGGGCGAGCAGCTCCGGCACGTCCGGCGTGCCCGGATCGTCCAGCGCCGAGACCGTGGCCGGGGAGAGCCCCGGCACCACGTGCACCGCAGCGGCCCGGCGCAGCGCGGGCACCGCCGCCGCCGGGATCACGTCCCCGAGCCGGTCGTCCACGACCACCACCGCCGTTCCCGGTGCCACCGCCCCGGTGTCCGAGAACCCCGAGTTCGCGCCGATTCCGCCGGAAGCCGCTGAACGTGCGTTGTGCATGGCGCGATTGTGCCAACCGCGCGGCGGCCATCGGTCGCAGTGCTCGATCCATGCCGCGGAGGGTGCCGGGCCGTCCGCCCGCGCCCCCGGCCGACACACCGGCGCATCACCCGGTACGGGTGATCTCGACCGGACCTCGCCGCAGAAGATCACCCGTTCAGCCGCAGCCGGCCGGTCAGGAACGCGCGCTGGGCAGCACGATCCCGATGGTCTCGTCCTGGTTCGGCGCCGCCGAGAGACCGAGCTCGTCCCACACGCCGTAGCGCGGGCTGAGCTCCACCCCGACCTGCTGCGCGGTGACCCGCAGCAGCTGATCGCCCAGGGCCTGCATCTTCATCTCGTCGGCGCCCGCGGCGCTCGGCGCGGGCGGCGGCGGTGCGACCTCGCGCTGCTTGATCCGCACCACCGTCCACTGCCCGGACTGCGGTTGCAGCTCGAACGCCATCGCCGTGCCGGTGCGCGCGCCGAACAGCGGCGTGCCCGCGGCCAGGTCGGGCACGTCGGCGGAGCGCAGCCGCTGGTCGGCCGCGGCACCCGTGCCGGACTGCCGGTCCTCGGCGATGAGCGCGGCCGATTCCGCGTCGCCGCCCGCCATCCGCCGCACCTTCTCCTCGGCTTCGCGCCGGTTCACCGCGGAGGTGACGTCGTAGGTGACCGACAGCCGGTCCACGTACTTGCGCCCCAGCTCGGCCGCGAGCAGCCTGCTGCGCACCACGTCCTGGATGTCGCTCTCGGTGTAGATCTGGCCCTTGCTGGCGGCCTGCGGCCCACCGGCGGAGTCGATGACCTCGGCGACCCGACGCTCGTCCACGTCCAGGCCCTCGGTCCGCGCGGCCTGCTTCGTCAGCTCGCGGCGCACCAGGTCGGCGGCCATCCGGCGGGTGAGCTCGCCGAGCATGCCCTGCTCGGACAGCTGCGCCTTCGCCTCGGGTTCCTTCTCCAGCACCGCGCGGTAGCGGCTCTGCACCTCGTTGATCGGGATGCGCGCTTCTCCGACGAACGCCGCGGCACCGGCCTTGCCCGGTTCGACACCGCAACCGGCGAGCAGTGCGCAGCAGAGCAGGATCAACGCGAGCGGGCGGGCCCGGTGCATGGCGGAACTCACAGCGATCACCCTCTCACGAGATCATCGCAGGGTGAACCCTGCACGCACCGGGTCCGGATCCGGTCAGTTCACGCAGGGCACGCCGCCCGCGGTGATCGGCTGCTGCTGGTCCTGCGCCTGCGCGGGCCGCAGCCCGTCCAGCCGCAGCGCCGGCGCGCCCGCGAAGTTCACCGCGCCCGGGCCGTCGTAGTCCGCACCCAGGTACACCTCGACGGTGCCCGCCGGGACGGAACCGCTGGTGCGCACCGGGATTCCGCCGAGGGACGCCGCGACCTGCTCCCCCGCGTCCTGCTCGCCAGCGGCGACCCGCACCGAGGAGGAGCTCGCCGACGCCGCGTTGCCGGTGGCCCCGGTGCCGAACCCCTGCGCCGCCAGCCGGTCCGCCACGCTCGCGGCCAGGCCGGTGATGCCGGAGGCGTTGTAGACGTCCACCGAGATCTCCGCCGGGGAGCTCGACTCGGAGGTCTCCGGCGTCGTCTCCCGCTGCGTCTCCGGCGACCGCTCGGCCTGCTGGCGCACCGCGCGTTCCTGCGGGGACAGCAGCAGGTTCGCCACGAACCGCTGCACCTCGTCCTCGTCGGCCTGCACGTCTTCGCGGCCGGACGGGCCGACGAGTTCCACCGGGATGGTGTGGAAGTCGATGTCGCCGCCCGCGATTCCGGACATCTGCTGCGCGAATCCCATGAGGTCCCAACCGGAATCGACCACCACCGACTTCTGCAGCGCCCCCACCAGCTCGCCGAGCCGCACCGGGTTGCCCAGCGTGCCCGCGGACAGCACCTTGTTCGCCAGCCCGGACATGAACACCTGCTGGCGCACCACCCGGTCCAGGTCGTAGTTCGGCAGGCCGTAGCGCTGGCGGACGAAGGCCAGCGCGTCGGCGCCTTCGATGGTCTGGCGCCCGGCGGAGAACACCGCGCCGGAGTGCGCGCTGTCGTCCACCGCCTCGTTCAAGCACACCTCGACGCCACCCACGGCCTTGGTGACCTCGTAGAACCCCAGCAGGTTCACCTCGGCGTAGTGGTCGATGCTGGTTCCGGAGAGGTCTTCGATCGTTTTGATCAGGAACTTCTGGCCCTCGGCCTTGGACTGCAGCTCCAGCTGCTTCTCGTCGGTGACGCCGTCCTGCTCCAGCCTGTGCCGGGCCTCGCTCTTCGCCCGGCCCAGAGCCGAGTTGAGCTTCTGCTCCCCATAGCCGTTGCCGAGTTCGACCATGGTGTCGCGGGGGAAGGAGACCGCGCTGGCGCGTTGCCCGCCGTTGGGGATGCGCACCAGGATCATGGTGTCGGTGAGGTCGCCGCCCTCGTCGTCGGTGGTGCGCAGCTCCTTGAGCACGTCCTCCGGCAGCGGATTCCCGTCGGCGTCGGTGCGGCTGTCGTTGCCGACCAGCAGCACGTCGGTGGCCCCGTCCGGCGAGTTGAAGCCGCTGCCGATCACATCGCTGCCGGTGAGCCCGCCGGTGAACCCGTTGAAGGCGCCCCACGCGTAGGCGCTGCCGCCGAGCACCACCACCGACAGCAGCGCGGCCACCGTGCGCCCGAAGAACCTCCGCGCCCGGCGCGGCCGGCGGGAACGGGCCGGTTCGCGGGGGACGACCGGGTGGCGCACCGTCGTCGCCTCACCGGGACGGGATGGCCCGCCCGGACGGGGATTCCTCGGTCGCTGCGGTCCTCGCACATGATCCACGCCCTCGTCCTCTCCCCGCCCCTGCAGCACCTGGCGGCGCGCCGATCGGCGCGGCCAGCTACGAGTTCAGACGCGTCACGGCCGAGCGGGTTGCCTCCCGGCACCGCACGACCGCCGATCGGCCCCGGACGACCGGCGGGAGCGGGTGTGGTCCGAGCGCTCCCGAAACGCGTGCCGATCATGCACCGGCCCGCGCACCGCCGCCAGCAGAACCGCCGGGATCACACCCGCCCGGCCGAGTGGGAAAGCGCCGCGCAGCAGGAGGTTCAGGCCGGTCAGCCCACCGGAGCGGGACGACCGGCGAGCGAGGTCAGCAGGGTCGCGCACCACTCCAGCAGCGCCTCGTCCCGCAGCGGCGGCGCACCCATGCGCCCGCCCGCGGCGCCTTCGGTCGGCCGCGGCACGGACACGGTGCGGACCGTCGCCTTGTACACCGCCTTCGGGTAGAGCCGCTTGAGCCGCATCTGCTGCGAGTCGGCCAGTTCCAGCGGCGCCACCCGCAGCGAGGAGCCCTGCAGGGTCACCTCGGTGACGCCGTGCTCGCGGCACACCTGGCGGAACGCGGCGACCTTCAGCAGCCGCTGCACCGGTTCCGGCAGCGGCCCGTAGCGGTCCTCCAGCTCGGCGCGCACCGCGTCCAGCGCGGCCTGATCACCGGCGGCCGCGATCTTCCGGTAGGCCTCCAGGCGCAGCCGCTCCCCCGGCACGTAGTCGTGCGGGATGTGCGCGTCGATCGGCAGGTCCACCCGCACTTCGGCGAGCTCCTGCTCCAGGTCCGCGGTGCCCGCACCCGCGTGCTGCTTGAACGCTTCGACGGCCTCGCCGACGAGCCGCACGTACAGGTCGAAGCCGACGCCCGCGATGTGCCCGGACTGCTCGGCGCCGAGGATGTTGCCCGCGCCGCGGATCTCCAGGTCCTTCATGGCCACCGCCATGCCCGCGCCCAGCTCCGAGTTCTGCGCGATCGTCGCGAGCCGGTCGTGCGCGGTGTCGGTGAGCGGTTTCTCGCCCGGGTACAGGAAGTACGCGTAGCCGCGCTCGCGGGCGCGCCCCACCCGGCCGCGCAGCTGGTGCAGCTGGGACAGGCCGAGCATGTCGGAGCGCTCCACGATCAGCGTGTTCGCGTTGGAGATGTCCAGCCCGGTCTCGACGATCGTGGTGCACACCAGCACGTCGTGCTCGCGCTCCCAGAACCCCTGGATGATCTTCTCCAGGCGTTCCTCGTTCATCTGGCCGTGCGCGGTGACGATCCGCGCCTCCGGCACCAGCTCGCGCAGCGACCGCGCGGCCTTCTCGATCGTCGAGACCCGGTTGTGCACGAAGAACACCTGGCCGTCGCGCAGCAGCTCGCGGCGGATCGCGGCGCCGACCTGCTTCTGGTCGTAGGCGCCGACGTAGGTCAGCACCGGGTGCCGCTCTTCGGGCGGGGTGAGGATCGTGGACATCTCGCGGATGCCCGCCATGCTCATCTCCAGCGTCCGCGGGATGGGCGTCGCCGACATCGTCAGCACGTCCACGTGGGTGCGCAGCGCCTTGATGTGCTCCTTGTGCTCGACGCCGAAGCGCTGCTCCTCGTCGACGATGACCAGCCCGAGGTCCTTGTAGCGCACGCCCGTCTGCAGCAGCCGGTGCGTGCCGATCACGATGTCCACCGAGCCGTCCGCCAAGCCCTGCAAGGTCTGCTCGGACTCCTGCGGCGTGGTGAACCGGGACAGGCCCTTGATGGTCACCGGGAAGGAGCGCATCCGGTCGGTGAAGGTGTTCAGGTGCTGCTGGGCGAGCAGCGTGGTCGGCACCAGCACCGCCACCTGCTTGCCGTCCTGCACGGCCTTGAACGCGGCGCGCACCGCGATCTCCGTCTTGCCGTAGCCGACGTCGCCGCAGATCACCCGGTCCATCGGGACGGCGCGCTGCATGTCGGCCTTGGCCTCGTCGATCGCGGCCAGCTGGTCCCCGGTCTCGGTGTAGGGGAACGCGTCCTCCAGCTCCCGCTGCCACGGGGTGTCCGCGCCGAACGCGTGGCCGGGCGCGGACTGGCGGGCCGCGTAGAGCTGCACGAGTTCGGCGGCGATCTCCTTGACCGCCTTGCGCGCCTTGGCCTTGGTGTTCTTCCAGTCGGAGCCGCCGAGCTTGTTCAGCGCGGGCAGTTCGCCGCCGACGTAGCGGGACACCTCGTCGAGCTGGTCGGTGGGCACGAACAGCCGGTCGCCGGGCTGGCCGCGCTTGCTGGAGGCGTACTCCAGCACCAGGTACTCGCGGGTGGCGCCGCCGACGGTGCGCTGCACCATCTCCACGTACTTGCCGATGCCGTGCTGCTCGTGGACGACGAAGTCCCCGGCCTTCAACGCCAGCGGGTCGACCGCGTTGCGCCGCCGCGACGGCATCCGGCGCATGTCCTTCGTGGAGGTGCCGCCGCGGCCGCCGGTCAGGTCGGTCTCGGTGAGCACCACCAGTCCCACGCCCGCCGCGGCGAAGCCGTCCTCCAGGCCGCCGCGCACCACGGTGATCACGCCGGTCTCGGGGGCCGCGGTCAGGCCGTCGGCGGCGTGCCGCACCGGCAGGTCGCTGTCCCGGAACTGCTGCACCGCGCGCTGCGCCGTCCCCTGGCCGGGCACCACCAGCACCGCGGCGCCGCCGGAAGCGGTGTGCGCGCGCAGGTCGGTGAAGGCGCGCTCCACCTCACCCCGGTACGCCTCGACCTGCTTGAGGCCCAGGTGCACCACGCCGCGGTCCGCGCTGTCGCTGCTGAGCTGGGTGAGCGTCCACCACGGCAGCCCGATCTCCCTCGTCCGCTCCTCGACCTCCGCGAGCCCGCGGTACGCCGAAGCGCCCAGGTCGATGGGGGCCTTGCCGCCGTCGGCGGCGACCATCCAGGACGCCTCCAGGAACTCCTGCCCGGTGCGCACCAGGTCCGCGGCCCGCGCCCGCACCTTCTCCGGATCGGCCAGCAGCACGTGCGTGCCCTCCGGCACGAGTTCGGTGAGCAGCCGCATCTCGCCGTCGCACAGCGCCGGGATCAGCGCCTCCATGCCTTCGACGGCGGCACCGCCCGCGATCTTGCCGAGCATCTCGGACAGGTGCGCGTCCGCCTCGTGCTGCCGGGCCAGTTCACCGGCGCGCTCCGCCACCTCCGGGGTGATGAGCAGTTCGCGGCAGGCCGGGGCGTACAGCGCGGTGTCGGTGGCGTCCGGCAGCGAGCGCTGGTCGGCGACGGAGAACGGGCGGACCTCGGTGACCTCGTCGCCCCAGAACTCCACCCGCAGCGGGTGCTCCACGGTCGGCGGGAACACGTCCACGATGCCGCCGCGCACCGCGAACTCGCCGCGCTTCTCCACCATGTCCACGCGGGAGTAGGCGAGTCCGGCGAGGCGTTCCACCAGGTCTTCGAAGTCGTGCTCGTCGCCGAGCCGCAGCCGCACCGGCGCGAGTTCGCCGAGGCCGGGCGCGATCGGCTGGATGAGGCTGCGGACCGTGGTCACCAGCACCCGAACCGGGCCTTCGGCGTGCTCCTCGGGGTGCGCGAGCCTGCGCAGCACCGCGAGCCTGCGCCCCACGGTGTCGGCGCGCGGGGACAACCGCTCGTGCGGCAGCGTCTCCCAGGACGGGAGCACCGCGATGCCGTCGGCGCCCAGCAGGTCCTCCAGCGCCGACGCGGTCTCCTCGGCCTCCCGGCCGGTCGCGGTCACCAGCAGCACCGGGGCGGCCGCGCCTGCTTCGGCGGCCAGCGCCGCCGCGGCCAGCGGGCGGGCGGCGACCGGGCCTTCCAGCACCAGGCGCGGGCGGCCCGCCGCGGACACCACGTCGCGGAAGCTCGCCTCCCGCAGCAGCGCGTCGAGCAGCCCGTGCAGCGCGGCCGGGGCGGCGTCGATCGGAGTGGCAGGACCAGCCTGGGTCATCGGAATCCCTCGCACCGAGAACGGACATGCGCGCAGACCCGTCCCCGGGACGACTGCGTCCGAGTCCGGTGCGCGGGCGTCGGCGTCGCGACGGCTGAGCCGGAACCGGCTCTCCCAGCGGACCGGTGCCGGGTGGCGGGAGTCGCCGTCCAGCCTACGACTCCGCACCGACGACGTCCGGCCGCCCTCGTCCCGGTCGTTCGACCGGCTCGCGGCGGAACGCGCCGCCCCGGGTCAGCGCCAGGTGCCGAGCTTGGGCTTGTGCTCCAGGTTGGAGAGGCCGTTCCAGGCGATGTTCACCAGGTGCGCGGCCACGTCGTCCTTCTTCGGCTTGCGCGCCTCGAGCCACCACTGGCCGACGAGCGCCACCATGCCCACCAGCGCCTGGCTGTAGAGCGGGGCGAGCTTCGCGTCGTAGCCCTTCGCGCTGAACTGCAGGCCGAGGATGTGCTCGACCTGGCTCGCGATGTCGTTGAGCAGCGAGGAGAACGTGCCGGTGGTGGAGGCCACCGGCGAATCGCGGACGAGGATGCGGAACCCGTCCGTGCAGGTGTCGATGTACTCGAGCAGCGCGCCCGCCGCCTGCTCCAGCAGCGCGCGGGGGTGCCCGGCCGAGAGGGCGGAGACGATCTGGTCCAGCAGCGCGCGCATCTCGCGGTCCACGACCACCGCGTAGATGCCCTCCTTGCCGCCGAAGTGCTCGTAGACGACCGGTTTGGACACGCCGGCCCGGTGCGCGATCTCCTCGATGGAGGCGGCTTCGAAGCCCTTCTCCGCGAACAGGGCGCGGGCCACGTCGAGCAGCTGCTGACGTCGTTCCTCACCGGTCATCCGGACTCGGGTGGTGCGGGCCGAACGCCGCCTGGTCTCCGAATCCGGCGAGTTCCGCTTGCGCCGTCCTGCTGCCACGCAGGTCACCCTATCCGTCGAGATCCTCCGAGGTGCGCACCTCCCCGGCAGCGCGCGGCGTTCCCCTGCGGGGAAGGCTGCCGCGCGTCGGGGAGGCCGGTCCGGCGGCACCCCCGCTGGGGCACCGATCCCGTGGGGAGGATCGGGCCCGGCGAGGTTCCACCACCGCGACCGCCGGAGGGGTCGGTCAGCCCTTGTAGTCGGTGACCGCGATCCGGGCCAGCCGCTTCTCGTTCGGCCAGCGGACCTTCCAGGCCCAGCCGACCTTCTCGAAGAACCAGATCACCCGCGCCGAGATGTCCAGCTGCCCGCGCAGCACCCCGTGCCGGGCGCAGGTCGGGTCGGCGTGGTGCGAGTTGTGCCAGGACTCGCCGAACGACACGATCGCCAGCGGCCAGAAGTTCGCCGCCTTGTCGCGGCTCTTGAACGGGCGCTCGCCGATCATGTGGCAGATCGAGTTCACCGACCACGTGATGTGGTGCAGCAGCGAGACCCGCACCAGCCCGGCCCAGAAGAAGCCGGTCAGCGCGCCCCACCAGGACCAGGTGAGCAGGCCGCCGAGCACCGCGGGCAGCACCAGGCTCAGCGCGGTCCACAGCACGAACAGGTTGTTCAGCTTGACCAGCCGCTCCTCCTTGTGGAGGTCGGGCGCGAAGCGCTCCTCGTTGGTCATGTTCCGGTCGAACAGCCAGCCCATGTGCGCGTGCCAGAAGCCCTTGGCCAGCGCGCCCGGGGTGCTGCCGAAGCGCCACGGCGAGTGCGGGTCGCCGTCGCGGTCCGAGTAGGCGTGGTGCCGCCGGTGGTCGGCGACCCAGGTGATCACCGGGCCCTGCAGCGAGGTCATGCCCGCGATCGCGAGGGTGGCGCGCACCGGCCAGTTGGACTTGAACGAGCCGTGCGTGAACAGCCGGTGGAACCCGACGGTGACGCCGAGCCCGCTGAACACGTAGAAGAAGACCGCGAGGCCGACGTCGACCCAGCCGAGGCCCCAGCCCCAGGCGAACGGGATCGCGGCGACGAGCGCGACGCACGGGATCAGGACGAACGCGTAGACGAAGAACTGGGCGAGTCTGGGGCGGGTTCCCGCGGTGAGCGGTTTGGGCCCGGATTCGGCCCCGGAAGCCTCGGGAGCAACGTCGGTTGCTGCGGTCATACTCACTACCTCAACTGGGTCAGGTGGTGGAAAGAACGGTCGTCAGCGCCGGAACGCCGGCTCGACCCCGCAGATCCTACGGGACCGTAACCTACGCCAGCGTAAGTTGGTGGATGCACAATCGTCACCCCCCGGCGACGGAAATACGGCGTGTCGTGACCGCCCGGGCGTGTCCCGGCCGCCGGACCTGATCGTTCGTGCACCCGTGAGAACGATCACCCTGGACGGGCATGCCACGATGTCGACTGGGCGACCGCGGTCGGTCGGCGTGGCGGTAGGCTCGAGCGCCGGACCACATCGCCCGATCCGCCGTGGTGTAAAGGCAGCACCTCAGATTTTGGTTCTGATGGTCCAGGTTCGAGTCCTGGCGGCGGAGCAGCGGTCCCCGCGACGCCGTGCGATGTCCCGACGGGAACCGTGGTCGATCGTCGACCTCCCCGGCCCCGGCCGGGCTTGGATGCCAGCAGGGGGTGTGCGCCGCTGCGCGAGGACACGACGGACGTGCGCGACGATGCGGCAACCGCGCTGAGCGAGGTCAGCGACGCGTGGTTGGTCGGTCGCGCTCGCGAACTCAACGCCGTCGGCCAGAACAGCGACGCACTGGGCCAGCGCGGCACCATCCGCGAAGCCGACGGCCTGCTCGCCGAGGCGCAGCGGCGCGGCGAACCCCGCATCGTCGCCCAGCTGCTGCGGCACTGCGCCGCGATGCGGCTGTCCTCCTCCGGGCTCGCGCACGGCGCCGAACCGCTGCTGGACGAACTGCTCACGCACAGCCGCAGGCACGGCCTGACCGTGCTGGAAGCGGACGCCTACGCGCTGCGCGGCAGGCGGGCGCTGCTCACCGGCAGCGAGGACAACGCGATCACCGAGGTCGCCAGCGGGCTCGCCATGCTGGAGGACGAACCCGTCCCGGACACCGCGCTGGGCAGGCGCTCCTGGGACCGGCTGCTGGCGACCGCGCTGATCGACCTGGGCTCGGTGCTCACCCAGCTCGGCGTGTACGAGACCGCCGACGAGGTGATGGCCCGCGCGCTGCACCGCATCCGGGAGAGCGGCGGCCCGCACGAGATCGCGCTGCACATGATGAACCGCTGCCGCATGTTCCTCGGCTGGGGACTGCGCCTGGAGCGCATCGGCCAGCAGGACGCGGCGGGCGAGCGGTTCGCCACCGCCTCCGGGCTCGCGCTGGGCGTCGAGGTGCCGTGGCGGGAATCGCTGTTCCCCCGGCTCGCGGACCGCTCCGCAGCGGACCAGATCCCGGTGCTCGGCGCCGCGCACGCGCTCGCCCAGCCCGGCGCGGAACACATCGAACGGCTGCAGCGGCTGCGCTCGCTGGACCGGGCCATCCACCCGCGCGAGAAGATCATCGTGGCGATCGCGCTGTCCCGCTGCCTGACCGGAGCCGGGCGGCGCTCGGACGCGGTGCGGATGCTCTCCGACACCCGCTCCAAGGTCACCAGCGACGCCGCCGACCCGACGCTGCGGATCTCGCTGGCCCGCGAGTACGCGCAGCTCACCGAGCTCGACCAGGACCGGCCGACCAGCGACGCGGTGCACGACTACGTGCTGGACCTGGAGAACGAGCTGTGGGCGATGCGGGAGGGCCGCTACCTGACGCTGAGCACCCGGCTGGAGAACTCCCGGCTGAACCTGCGCCACGACGCGATCACCCAGCAGGCCCTGCAGGACCCGCTGACCGGGCTGTCCAACCGGCGCGCGCTGGACGAGCGGCTCGACGCGCTGCTGGACTCGGCGGAGGCGCAGCCGCTGTCGGTGGCGCTGGTCGACCTGGACGGCTTCAAGGAGGTCAACGACCGCTGCTCGCACGCCGAGGGCGACGACGTGCTGCGGGTCGTGGCGAGCACGCTGCGGGACACCCTGCGGGTGGACGATTTCGTGGCCCGCTACGGCGGCGACGAGTTCGTGGTGCTGCTGCCGGGCGTGACGCTGGGCGCGGCCGAGTCGGCGCTGCAGCGGACCGTGCAGGCGATCGCGCGGCTGCCGAAGGCGCTGTCCCGCGGGGTGACGCTGTCGATCGGCGTGGTCGCGCGGCGCCCGCAGGAGTCCGGGGCGCAGGTGCAGACCCGGGCGGACGCGGCGATGTACCAGGCCAAGCGGAACGGCGGGAACCAGGTGGCCACGTTCGCCGTGGAGTCCTCCGGCGGGGACGACGAGGAGACCTGGATCCCGCCGCAGCCCCGCTGACCGGTTCACCCGGACCGGCGCCGCAGCTGCTTGCGCGCGCACTCTCCGTGAACAGCCCGTCGCCGGGCCGGGCGGTCGGCACCCGGCCGCCCGCGGTGCGCCGCGGCGCTGGCGACAACCCGCCACCGGCCCGCCCGATTGATCACAAAGCAGCAGTTCGGGACGGCCGTGACGTCCTGGTCGGGGTGGACCGGGCAGGTAGCATCGGCTTCCGCCGGACAAGCGGGAAGGGCCACCGGCGCGGGCACGGCACGCCCCGGTTACCCTTCACCCGCTTGGACGCCACCAGCAGCCGGTTCGCGGCGAGACTGCTCACCGTGACCACACCGACCAGGGCGACTCCGGCGTGTCGGCGTCGAACCCGCTTGAGACCCAAGGGAGTGCGTTGATGCCTCAGGGCGAGAACGCCCGGCCCGCCCCCAGCACGTCCGGCGCGGCTTCCTCCGGTTCCCCCTCCGCACTCGGCACCGCGGGCTCCGCGGTCAGCACCATCGTGCTCGCCGCGGGCGAGGGGACCCGGATGCGCTCCGCGACGCCGAAGGTGCTGCACCCGATCGCCGGTCGGCCGCTGGTCGAGCACGCGGTGCGGGCGGCGGCCGGGACCGGCCCGGACGACCTGGTGGTCGTGATCGGCCACGGTCGGGACGCCGTCGGCGAGCACCTCGGGCAGGTCGCCGACGACCTCGGCCGCAAGGTGCACACCGTCGTCCAGGACCGGCAGCTCGGCACCGGGCACGCGGTCGCCTGCGGCATGCAGGCGCTGGCCGACCAGCGGCACGGCACCGTGCTGGTCAGCTACGGCGACGTCCCGCTGCTGGACACCGCGACGCTCGACGCGCTGCTCGCCGAGCACCACGAGCGCGGCAACGCCGTCACCGTGCTGTCCGCGGTGGTCGACGACCCCACCGGCTACGGCAGGCTGGTCCGCGACGCCGCCGGGAACGTCACCGGCATCGTCGAGCAGAAGGACGCCACCGCCGAGCAGGCCGCCATCGGGGAGATCAACTCCGGGGTGTACGCGTTCGACGCGGCGGTGCTCTCCGACGCGCTGGACCGGCTGTCCACCGACAACGCGCAGGGCGAGCTGTACCTGACCGACGTGCTGTCCATCGCCCGCACCGACGGTCACCCGGTGGGTGCGCTGGTGTGCGCCGACACCTGGCTGGTGGAGGGCGTCAACGACCGGGTGCAGCTGGCCCGGCTCGGCGCCGAGCTCAACCGCAGGCTGGTGCTCGGCTGGATGCGCGAGGGCGTCACCGTCACCGATCCGGCCTCGGTGTGGCTGGACTGCGACGTGCGGCTGGACCGCGACGTGACCGTGGAGCCGGGCGTGCAGCTGCGCGCGGGCACCACCGTCGGCGAGGGCGCGCTGATCGGCCCGGACACCACGCTGACCGGCTGCACCGTGCACGCGGGCGCCTCGGTGGTGCGCACCCACGGCGAAGGCGCCGAGGTCGGACCCGGCGCCTCGGTCGGGCCGTTCGCCTACCTGCGCCCCGGCGCGCGGCTCGGCGAGAAGGGCAAGATCGGCACCTTCGTCGAGGTCAAGAACGCCGAGATCGGCACCGGCAGCAAGATCCCGCACCTCACCTACGTCGGCGACGCCGAGATCGGCGAGGGCAGCAACATCGGTGCGGCGAGCGTCTTCGTGAACTACGACGGCGTCGCCAAGCACCGCACCGTGATCGGTTCCCACGCGCGGACGGGTGCGGACAACATGTTCGTCGCCCCGGTCGAGGTGGGGGACGGCGCCTACACGGCCGCCGGCTCGGTCATCACCCAAGATGTCCCCCCGGGCGCCATGGCGGTCGCCCGCGGGAGGCAGCGCAACATCGAAGGCTGGGTGGCTCGCCGCCGCCCGGACACCGCCGCCGATCGAGCCTCCCGACAGGCTCAGCAGCGGTCGGGATCTGACGACCTGACCACCAATCCGACGAGTGACACCCGATGATGGGCGTCAACGGGGAGGGACGATGACCGTGAGTGCCATGTCTGCGACCCCGAAGAAGAGCCTCAAGCTCTTCTCCGGGAGCAGCCATCCGGAACTTGCCGAGGAGGTGGCCAAGCAACTCGACGTGACGGTCACGCCCCAGTCGGCCTACAAGTTCGCCAACGGCGAGATCTTCGTCCGCTACGACGAGTCGGTCCGCGGCTGCGACGCCTTCGTGATCCAGTCGCACTGCACACCGCTCAACGACGCCATCATGGAACAGCTGATCATGGTGGACGCGCTGAAGCGCGCCAGCGCCAAGCGCATCACCGTGGTCATGCCGTTCTACGGCTACGCGCGGCAGGACAAGAAGCACAAGGGCCGCGAGCCGATCTCGGCCCGCCTGATGGCGGACCTGTTCAAGACCGCGGGCGCCGACCGGATCATGACGGTGGACCTGCACACCGACCAGATCCAGGGCTTCTTCGACGGGCCGGTCGACCACCTGCTGGCGCAGACGGTGCTGTCGGACTACATCCGGCAGACCTACGTCGACGAGAAGATCACCGTGGTCTCGCCGGACTCCGGCCGGGTGCGGGTCGCGGAGAAGTGGGCGGACAACCTCGGCGGGACTCCGCTGGCGTTCATCCACAAGACCAGGGACCCCACGAAGCCGAACCAGGTCGTCGCGAACCGCGTCGTCGGTGACGTCGAAGGCCGGCTGTGCGTGCTGGTCGACGACATGATCGACACCGGTGGCACGATCACCAAGGCCACCGAGCAGCTGCTGGAGTCCGGCGCGAAGGACGTCATCATCGCGGCGACCCACGGCGTGCTCTCCGGCCCGGCCGTGGAGCGGCTGTCGTCCTGCGGGGCGAAAGAGGTCGTGCTGACGAACACGCTGCCGATCCCGGAGGACCACCACTTCGACACGCTGCGGGTGCTCTCGATCGCACCGCTGGTCGCCGAGGCGATCCACCAGGTGTTCGAGGACGGCTCGGTCACCAGCCTGTTCGACGGCCACGCCTGAGCGGAGCCCGAAACGCGGAACGGCCCGGTCCCCCCTCGGGGCCGGGCCGTTCCGCGTTCTCGGTGCTCGGCCGCGCGGGCCGGTCCCGACCTCAGATCGTCGTGACGACCTCGTCGTAGTCGTGGCGCGGCAGGCGGTCGAACCAGGGGTCCTCGCCGGGCTTGCCGATGTTGACCACGACGAGCACCTGCTGCTTGCCGTCCGGGAAGAACTCGGCGTTGATGCCCGCCGGGTCGAAGCCGGTCATCGGACCGGCGGCCAGGCCCGCGGCGCGGACGCCGAGGATGAAGTAGGCGACCTGCAGGCTCGCGTTGAGCCTGGCGTGCTCGGTGCGGAAGTCGTCGTCCGCCCACATGTCCTTGGCGTTGGGGGCGTGCGGGAACATCCGCGGCAGGTTCTCGTGGAAGTCGGTGTCGGCCGCGAGCACCGCGACGACCGGCGCGCTCTCGGTCTTGGCCCGGTTGCCGCCGCCCAGGTGCGGCAGCAGGCGCTGCTTGCCTTCGTCGGAGCGGATCAGGACGATGCGCAGCGGCTGCTGGTTCATCGAGGTCGGACCCCACTTGACCAGGTCGTGGATCGCGCGCAGCTGCTCGTCGGTGACCTCGTCGGAGCTGAACGTGTTGGCCGTGCGGGCGTTGCGGAACAGCAGGTCCTGGGCTTCTTCGGACAGCTGCAGGCCGGTCGTGGAATCGGTCGAGGTCATGATCACTTCCTTGCTCGCGGTTTCTCGGAGCAACGTGCTTGAAGCTTCCACCATTCCGCGGTGCGGCGCGCGTCACGCCCGCCGCACCCGCTGATGGGGCGAACCGGACTTCCCCCGGTCGTCAGAACATCCCGACGAGTTCGTTGATCGCCACTCCTACGAAGAGGAGCAGGCACAGCCCCAGCAGCGTGTTCGACAGCCACCGGGAGCGGTGCTCGGCGGGCATCATCGACCGCGAGTTCAGCAGCACCAGCAGCGTGCCCGCCAGGAACGGCATGAACAGCGCCCCCAGCACCCCGTACACCAGCGTGAGCTGGAACGGCTTGCTGAACAGCAGCAGCAGCATCGGCGGGAACGTCAGCCACAGCAGGTAGATCCGGTAGGGCGTGCTGTGCATGCCGGCCTTGTGGTCGTAGGCGGCGGCGGTCTCGACCGGCGCTTCCTTCGGCAGCCGCCAGGTCCGCCACCAGTCGGCGAACAGCAGGCTCACCCCGTTCCACACGCCGATCACCGAGCTGAACGCGACCGCGAAGAAGCCGACCAGGAACGGGATCCGCGCCCATTCCCCGTAGTCGGCGGCGAGCACGTCGCCGAGGTTGAGCAGTCCCTTGTCGCTCTCGGTCAGGTCCTGGCCGAGCAGGATCTCCGCGCCCACCACCAGCATCGCCACCACGAAGATGCCGGTGGTGAGGTAGCCGACGGCGTTGTCCATCCGCATGATCGGCAGCCACTTCGGCGTCCGCCAGCCCTTCGCGAACGTCCAGTAGCCGTAAGCGGCCATCGTGATGGTGCCGCCGACACCGCCCATCAGGCCGAGCACGTAGGCGACCGAGCCCGCGGGCAGCCGCGGCACCAGGCCTTCGCCGAGCTCCAGCAGGTTCGGCCCGACGAGGAACGCGGTGCCGACGACGGTCACGAACATGACCCCGACCAGCACCGTCATGATCTTCTCCAGCACCGCGTAGCGCCCGAACCACACCAGCGCCAGCCCGAGCAGCCCGCACAGCGCCGCCCAGCCGCCGACCGGCAGCACCGGGAACAGCGCGTTCAGCGGCAGCGCCGAGGCGGACATCGCGGTGGCGCCGTACACGAAGCCCCAGATGACGATGTAGACGCCGAAGTAGGAGGTGGCCCACCGGCCGAGGGAGCGCCAACCGGAGAGCATGGTGCGCTCGCCGCCGAGGTGCCAGCGCCCCACCGCCTCGCCGAGAGCCAGCTTGAACAGCGTGCCCACCAGCACCGCCCAGAACAGCGTGTACCCGTAGCGGGCACCGGCGACCATCGTCGCGACCAGGTCGCCCGCGCCGACCCCGGTGGCGGCGGCCATGATGCCGGGCCCGATCTGCTTGAACCGCGCCCAGCCCGTGGCCGGGAGTTGCGGCGCGCTGCCGTGCTCGGCGCCCGGATCGGAGCTCGTGTCTGCGGACATGCGCGTCAAACTATCGCCGCACGTGGTACCGGTCATCCACAAGCGACCAAACCGTGACGCCAGAGCCCGTCGGCACCGCAGTTCTCCCGTCAGCAGCACTTCCGTCAGCGGCGAAGCCGCTGAGCCGACGACCACCCGAGCAACTCGCACCGCAGCGGGTTCTCAGCGGCCTCCTCGCGAGGACAGCGTTTTCTCATGTGGCGGAGCCACCTGAGAAAACGATCCCGCAGCGAGGAGGGCGCTGAGGTTCCGCCACCCGCCCCTCCCGCAAGACGAGATCCGAAAATCAGTAAGCGACGGTGAAGCGGGTGCGGTGGTGCGCTGGTCGGTCGAGCTCGTCGACGAAGGCCAGGGCGAAGTCGTCCCCGCCGATCGTCGAGCTCCCCGCTTCGTCGGACAGCAGCAGGTCGCCGCCGACCCGGTAGTGCCCGGTCCGCTCCCCCGGTGCGTAGGAGCCGAACACGGCGGGCGGGCTCACGTAGAACCAGTCGACGTCGGCGGGGGCTTCGCGCAGCGCGTCCAGCACCTCGGAGTGCGAGCCCGCCTCGACCTTGAACTCCTCCGGGAACTCCGGGGTGTCGATGACGCGGGGGCCGCCTTCGGCGACGCGCAGGCTGCCCGCCCCGCCGACGACGCCGAGCCGGAAGCCGTTGGTCCGCGCGGCGTCGAGCAGCGTCGGCACCGCGTCGAGCAGCTTCTTGCCGTCGGACGCCGGGCGGCCCGGGGTGGCGATGAGCACCGCGTCGGCGCCCTTGGTCACGTCGAGCACGAACTCCGGGTCGTGCATGGTGCCCTGGCGCCCGCTGAGGCCGTCGGCTTCGGGCAGTCCGCTGACGTCGCGGGCCACGCCGACCACCTCGTGGCCGCGGGACAGCGCTTCCTTCGCGATCCGGCCGCCCGCGTACCCGGTGGCGCCGAACAGAACGATCCGCATGGGAGATCTCCTCCAGTATGTCGACTCGATCCGACGGTAACCATTGGTAACCAGTGACTTCAAAGTGCTATAAGTACCTGATGGTTACCAACCTGGTCCCGGACGTGCGCAACCCCGCCTGCCCCACCCGCGTGGTGCTCGACCGCATCGGGGATCGCTGGACGTCGCTGGTCGTGCTGACCCTGCTGGACGGTCCGATGCGGTTCACCCGGCTGCGCTCGGCCGTGGGCGGTGTGGCGCCGAAGGTGCTCACCCAGACCTTGCGCGCGATGGAGCGCGACGGCCTGCTCAGCCGCACCGTGCACGCGGAAGTTCCACCGCGGGTGGACTACGAGCTGACCGAGCTCGGCCGGTCGCTGCGCGCCCCGATCCAGGCCATCACCGACTGGGCGGAGGCCCACGTGGTCGACGTCGAAGCCGCCCGGGCCGCCTACGACGCGGGCCGCGAGGACCGCTGACACCCGTGCACCCACCCGGGCGGCGCGTCGCTCCCACGCAGGCTCTAAACTGTTCGGGTTGCCTCGGCGAGGCCGGGTTCTTCCACCCGGCGTGATCGACGCGGCGGCTCGGTGTTCGCCCTCGTGGACGCGAAGGACCGCCGGCGCCGCCCGCACAAGGTGCCGCCCCGTCCGGTACGCGCCGACCACGCAAGTGGTACACCCGCCGCCGCAGGCCGCCGACCAGTTCCGTTCCGCCCGACGTCACGAGGAGTGCACCACCGTGTCCGAGGTACGTATTTCCGTCGAACCGCGCACCGAGTTCGGCAAAGGCGCCGCCCGTCGCACCCGCCGCTCCGGCAAGATCCCCGCGGTCCTCTACGGCCACGGCTCCGACCCGAAGCACCTGTCGCTGCCCGCGGTCGAGTTCGCCCGCGCCGTCCGCGACAACGGCCAGAACGCGGTGCTGACCCTCGAGGTCGCCGGTTCGGCCAACGAGCTCGCGCTGACCAAGACGATCACCGCGCACCCGATCAAGAACTACATCGAGCACGTCGACCTGCTGCTGGTCAAGCGCGGCGAGAAGGTCACCGTGAACGTGCCGGTCGTGCTGGTCGGCGACGCCGCCCCGGGCACCCTGGTCACCCAGGACCTCAACGAGCTCGAGGTCGAGGCCGAGGCGCTGCACATCCCCGAGCAGTTCGAGGTCTCCGTGGACGGCGCCGAGGACGGCACCCAGATCCACGCCTCCGACGTGCAGCTGCCGAAGGGCGTCACCCTGACCTCCGCCCCCGAGGGCCTGGTCGTCAGCATCAGCGAGGCCCCCACCGCCGCGGACATGGAGTCCGAGATCGACACCGAGGGTGCGGGCGTCGTCGAGGACGAGCCCGAGGACGCCACCTCCGCGGAGTCCTGAGCCCACGACGTCGGGCCTGCGGCCGGGGTGCGGTGAACCGCGCCCCGGCCGCAGCGGCTCCGGCCCGCACGGGCCGACCACCGTGCGGCCGCCTCGGCACGAGGTCGGCCACCCCGAGGTCGCCGCTGATCGGCCGCGACCCCCATCCGAGGACGCAGCCTGGTGACCACTCCTGACTCGCCCGTCCTGATCGTGGGACTCGGCAATCCGGGACCGCGCTACGAGGGCAACCGGCACAACGTCGGCTTCCTCGTCGCCGACGAGCTCGCCGCCCGCGTCGGCGGCAAGTTCAAGGCGCACAAGTGCGGCGCGGACGTCGTCGAAGGCCGGTTGGGCGCCCACCGCGCGGTGCTGGCGAAACCCCGGTCGTTCATGAACCTCTCCGGCGGGCCCGTGTCGGGCGCGTCGAAGTTCTTCAAAGCCACCCCCGAGACGCTGATCGTGGTGCACGACGAGCTGGACCTGCCGTACGGCACCGTCCGGCTCAAGCGCGGCGGCGGCGAGAACGGGCACAACGGGCTGCGATCCATCACGAAGTCGCTGGGCACCAAGGACTACCTGCGGGTGCGGTTCGGCGTGGACCGCCCGCCGGGGCGGATGGATCCGGCGGACTACGTGCTCAAGGACTTCTCCGGCGCCGAGCGCAAGGACCTCGGCTACTTCGTGGACCTGTGCGCGGACGCCGTCGAGGCGCTGGCCGCGGACGGCCTGGAAGCCGCGCAGAACCGCTTCCACTGACCGGGCTCAGGCCGGATCGACCGGGCTCATCCGTCGCCGAACACCGGGCTCATCCGCCGGACGATCAGTCGTCGACCGGGCTTCAGCCGTCGACGAGCGCCGCGGTGGCGGCGCGCTTGAGCTTGCCGGACGGGGTCTTCGGCAGGGATCCGGGCGGCAGCACCACCACCGCGGCCGGGCGGACGCCGACGGCCCGCACCACGCTGCTGGTGATCTCCTTGCGCAGCGCCTGCTCCGCTTCCGCCGATCCGGTGGACGCCGATTCGCAGACGACCGCGAACCGCTCCCGGCGGCTGCCCGCGTCGAGCCGGACCGCGGCCGCGTTGCCCGCGCGCACGCCGTCGACCTCGGCGGCGGCGCGCTCCACGTCCACCGGGTAGATGTTGCGCCCGCCCATGATGATCACGTCCTTGCGCCTGCCGCAGATGACGACCTGGCCGTCGACGAGGTAGCCGTCGTCGCCGGTGTCCAGCCAGCCGTCCGCGTCCTGCGCGGGCACCGGTCCGTCCGCGGTGCGGTAACCGGGCGTGACGGCGGCGCCGCGCACCCGCACCCGGCCCACCGCGCGATCGCCCAGCTCGGCGCCCGCATCGTCGACGACCTGCACTTCCAGGCCGGGCAGCGGCGGCCCGAGCAGCGCGAACGAGCGCGTTCCGCCGCCGGTGGCCGGTTCGGCGCGGCCGCGCACCTCCAGCGCTTCGGCGGAGACCACGTCCACCGTCGTCGGCCGGTCGAGCTCGGCGAAGGTCACCGCCAGCGTCGCCTCCGCCATCCCGTAGGCGCACACCACCGCCGACTCGCCGAGCCCGAACCGGGCCCCGGCGGTGGTGAAGGCGCGCACCGCGGCCACGTCGATCGGTTCGGCACCGTTGAGCGCGAACCGCAGCCCGGACAAGTCGAACTCGCCGTCCTCGGCGCGGCGCATCCGGCGCGCCACGACGGCGTAGGCGAAGTTGGGGGCCGCGGTCACGGTGCCGCCGTACTTGCCGATCAGCTTCGGCCACAGCAGCGGCGCGGCGAGGAAGTCGGCCGGCGTCACCTGCACCGCCTCCATCCCGATCGCCATCGGCACGGTCAGCGTGCCGACCAGGCCCATGTCGTGGAACAGCGGCAGCCAGGACACGGCCACGTCCCGCACCGGGTCCAGGCGCGCGATCTCCACCATCGCCGCCGTGTTCGCGGCGAGGTTGCCGTGCGTGATCCGCACCGCCTTCGGGTCAGCGGTGGAGCCGCTGGTCAGCTGGAGCAGGGCGGTCGCGTCTTCGGCGGTCGGCACCGGTTCGGCCAGCGCTTCGGGGTGCTCGGCGAGGCCTGCGAGGTCGCGGTACCGGATGCGGTGCGAGTCGAGCAGGTCGGCGAGCGGCTCGAACGGCGGCCCGAGCAGCACCAGCTCCGCGTCGATCATGCCGAGCACCCGCACCGCGTCCTGCGCCCAGCGGGCCAGGTCGGCGCGCGGCGTCGGCTGGTGCAGCATCGTGACGCCGCACCCGGCGAGCCAGCCGCCCTGCACCGCCGGGGCGATCAGGCCGGGGTCGGCGGCGAGCACGGCGACCGCGGCTCCGGGCCGGACGTCCGCGGTGAGGGCGGCGGCGATGCGCCGCGCCTGCTCGTGGACCTCCGCCCAGGTGCGGCGCCGGGGTGCTCGCGGTTCGCCGGTGACCAGCCCGCGCCCCGCCGCGCCGCCGTCGAGCGCCGAGGCCACGATCCCGTCCACGAACCGGCTCATGTGACGCACATTACGGCCGTTCCGAGGTGTGGGGAACCGGCGCACCGCCCAATCCGGCCCGGCGAAAGGTCCCACCACCCCGCACCCACGCCCGCGACCGTCGAGCCCGCCGGTTCAGGCCGCATCGGTTGCCCGTCAGCGGCGAAGCCGCTGAGCCGACGACCACCCACGCCACCGGCACCGCAGCGGGTTCTCAGCGGCTTCCTCGCGAGGACAGCGTTTTCGCATGTGGCGGAGCCACCTGCGAAAACGATCCCGCAGCGAGGAAGCCGCTGAGGTTCCGCCACCCGAGCAACAAGCAACAGGAGAGCCGCCAGATTTCAGTCCAGCTGATCGGCCAGTTCCAGCCAACGGGCTTCGACGTCGTCCTTCTCCTGCGACAACGCCCGCAGCTCCGCGTTGAGCCCCTGCAGCCGATCCGGCTCGGTGGCGGCTTCGGCGAGCTTGACGTGCAGGTCCTGCTCCTTCTTGCCGAGCTTGTCGAGCTGGCGCTCCAGCTTGGCGAGGTCCTTGCGCGCGGCCCGCTCCTGCGCCCCGGAGAGCTTGTGCTCCTTGGCGGCGGCGGAGTCGACGGCCTGCTTGCCGACGGATTCCTCCGCTTCGAGCAGCGAGCTGCGCCGCCGCAGGTACTCCTCGATGCCGCCGACGAGGTCGCTGAGCTTCCCGTCGCCGAACAGGGCGACGACCCGGTCGCACACCCGCTCCACCAGGTACCGGTCGTGCGAGACGACGACGAGCGTGCCGGGCCAGCCGTCGAGGAGGTCCTCGAGCTGCTGCAGGGTGTCGATGTCCAGGTCGTTCGTGGGTTCGTCGAGCACCAGCACGTTCGGCTCGCCCATCAGCAGCCGGGCGAGCTGGAGCCTGCGCCGTTCCCCGCCGGAGAGGTCGCCGACGGGCGTCCACTGCCGCCCCTTGCCGAACCCGAAGCGCTCCCCCAGCTGGGAGGCGGTGAGCTCGTACTTGCCGAGCTGCACGCGTTCGGCCACGTCCTCGATGGCTTCGAGCACCCGCCAGTCGCCGGGCAGGTCGTGCAGTTCCTGCGTGAGGTGGGCGAGCCGCACGGTCGCGCCGACCTTGCGGGTGCCCGCGTCCGGTTCGCGTTCGCCCGCGATCAGCCGCAACAGCGTGGTCTTGCCGGAGCCGTTGACGCCGACGACGCCGATCCGGTCGCCGGGCCCGACCTGCCAGGTCACGTCGTGCAGCAGGGTGCGGTCGCCGATCCGCAGGTCCACGTCCTCCAGCTCGACGACCGTCTTGCCGAGCCGCCGCTTCGCGAAGCTGACCAGTTCGACGGTGTCGCGCGGTGGCGGGACGTCGGAGATCAGCGCTTCGGCGGCCTCCACCCGGTAGCGGGGCTTGGAGGTGCGGGCCTTCGCGCCGCGCTGCAGCCAGGCGAGTTCCTTGCGGGCGAGGTTCTGCCGCTTCTCCTCGGCCTGCTGGGCGAGCCTGCCGCGCTCGGCGCGGGCGTAGATCCAGTCGGCGTAGCCGCCTTCGTACTGCTCCACCTTGCCCTGGGTGACCTCCCAGGTTCGGTTGCAGACGGTGTCCAGGAACCAGCGGTCGTGCGTGACGATGACGAGCGCGCAGCGGCGGGCCAGCAGGTGGTCGGCGAGCCAGCGCACCCCTTCCACGTCGAGGTGGTTCGTCGGCTCGTCCAGCACCAGCAGGTCGAGGTCGCGCACCAGCGCGGCGGCCAGCGCGACCCGGCGGCGTTCCCCGCCGGAGAAGTCGGCGACGGGCGTGTCGAGGCCGAGCCGGGTCATGCCGAGCCCGGTGAGCACCGAGCGGACCCGCGCGTCGGCGGCCCACTCGTGCTCGGCGGTGAACCCGTGCGGGTCGAGCACGGCGTTGCGCACGGTCGACCCGGGCGGGAGTTCGGTGCGCTGGGTGACGACGGCCATCCGCAGGTCGCGGGACTGGCTGACGCGGCCGGAGTCGGGCTCTTCGGTGCCGGACAGCACTTCCAGCAGCGTCGTCTTGCCGCCGCCGTTGAGGCCGACGACCCCGATGCGTTCGCCTTCGCCGACACCGAGGGACACGCCGTCCAGCAGCGGTCGCACTCCGTAGCTCTTGCTCACCGATTCGAGGTTGATCAGGTTCGCCATCGGGGGTGTGGATCTCCAGAGGAACAGAGGAACGTGAGGGGTGGGTCAGGCGTGGACCTGCGGCGGGGTGGGCCGGTCGGCGCGGTCGTCGCCGACGACCCGCGCGCCGGGCACCGGGCCCTGCGCGACCCGCACGGTGCGGCACACGCCCGCGCCGGACAGCTCGGCGGCCACCCGGACCGCCGCGTCGTTGTCGGTGCACAGGAACGCGCAGGTCGGCCCGGAACCGGACACGATCCCGGCGAGCGCGCCCGCCTCCACGCCGGCGCGCAGCGTGCGGCGCAGGTTCGGCCGCAGCGACACGGCCGCGGACTGCAGGTCGTTGCCCAGCAGCAGCGCCAGCTGCCGCGGATCGCCGGAGGCCAGCGCCTCCAGCAGCGGTTCGACTTCGCCGACGCGGTGCGGGCCGGTGTCGCCGCGCAGCCGGTCCAGCTCGGCGTACACGCCGGGGGTCTCCAGGCCGCGCCGGTCCAGCGCGATCACCCAGTGGAAGGTGTGCCTGGCCAGCACCGGGACCAGCCGCTCCCCGCGACCGGTGCCGAGCGCGGTCCCGCCCAGCAGCGAGAACGGCACGTCGCTGCCGATCTTCGCGGCGATGTCGGCGAGGTCGTCCCGGCCGATCTCCAGCCGCCACAGCGTGTTCAGCGCCAGCAGCGCGGCGGCCGCGTCGGCACTGCCGCCCGCCATGCCGCCCGCGACCGGGATGCCTTTGCGGATGGTCAGCTGCACGCCCGGTTCCTCCGGGTCGCGCCCGGAGTGCTCGGCGAGGAGCTGCACGGCCCGCCACGCGAGGTTGCTCGGCCCGGTCGGGACCGAGTCGGCGCCTTCGCCGTGCACCTCGATGCCGGGTTCGTCGGCGGTGCGGACCGTCACCTCGTCGGTGAGCGAGAGCGCTTGGAAGACGGTGACCAGCTCGTGGTAGCCGTCCGGGCGGGTATCGCCGACCGACAGGTGCAGGTTCACCTTGGCCGGGACACGCACGGTGATGGGGGTGGGTACCACGGAGAGCACCCCTAGAGCGTACGTGTCCGCGCGAGCCCGGTGCCGCCCCAGCACCCGACTTCACAGCGGAACCTCCGCGCACCCGGCCGGAACTCCCGGCCGGGCGACGCCCCCGCCACCAGGTGGATCTTCATCTGCCCCGGCCCGGACGCACCGCGGCCCCCGCACGTCCGCGCGGGGGCCGCCGATCCGGGATCGATCAGGAAGCGGGGATCACCGAGATGCCGCCGTAGGTCTTGGTGATGAAGTCCTTGACCTCCGGGGAGCGCAGCAGCTCCGCCAGCTTCTGCACCCGCGGGTCCTTCGCCATCGCGGGCGAGGCGACGAGGCCGTTGGCGTACGGGTTGTTCTCCGCGCTCTCCACCGCGATCGGGTCCTTCAGCCCGGCCTTGAGCGCATAGTTGCCGTTCACGATCGCCGCGTCGACGTCGTCGACCGAGCGGGGCAGCTGGTCGCTGGAGAGCTCCTGGAACCGGATGTTCTTCGGGTTCTCCGCCACGTCGCGCACCCCGGCGCCCTGCTCTGCGCCCGGCTTCAGCTTGATGACTCCGTTGTTCTGCAGCAGTTCCAGGCTGCGGGTCTGGTTCGACGGGTCGTTGGGCAGCGCGATCCGCGCCCCGTTCGGCAGCTCCTGGAGGGACTTCACCTTCTTGGAGTAGACCGACAGCGGTTCGAGGTGCACCGTCTGCACCCATTCGAACTCACCGCCGCGCTGCGCCTGGTACTCCGCCAGGTACGGCTTGTGCTGGTAGTAGTTCGCGTCCAGCTCGCCGTTGGCGACGGCCTCGTTGGGCCGGTTGTAGTCGTCGAACTTCTCGATCTCGATCTCGATGCCGGCCTGCTCGGCGAGGTGGTCCTTGACGAACTGGAGGATCTCGCCGTGCGGCTGCGGGCTGACGCCGATGGTCAGCGGGGCCTCGGGGTCCTGCGCGGCGGGCGTGCCGGAGGCGCCGCAACCGGCCAGTGCCAGCGTCGCAGCGGTGAGCACCACGGCCAGGGAGCGAAAACGCATCGATCGCGTCCTTTCTGGAGGGCCGACCGGTGACGTGCACCGGCGGCCGGCGGGGATCGCACGTCCCCGCCGTCGGAGTGTTCCTGGTGAGCTGCGGGCCTAGCCGGTCGCGCTGCGGCGGCGGTCCACTGCTTTGGCGGTGATGTCGGTGAGCAGCTGCATGGCGAAGGCCAGCACGGCCAGCACCACCACCGAGCCGTACAGCACGCGCTCGTCGTACGCCTGGTAGCCGTCCTGGATGGCGGTGGTCCCCAGCCCGCCACCGCCGATGGCGCCGGCCATCGCCGCGTAGCCGATGAGCGCGACGGCGGTGACGCCGACGGCCCCGACCAGCGCGGCGCGGGCCTCGCCGAGCAGCACGGTCCACACGATCCGCCACCGGCTCGAACCGGTGGTGATCGCGGCTTCGACGACGGTGAAGCTCACTTCCCGCAACGCGTTCTGCGTCAACCGCGCGAAGAACGGCACGGCGCCGACGACCAGCGGGACGATCACCGCGGTGCTGCCGATGGACGTGCCCACCAACAACCTGGTGAAGGAGGCCAGCACCACCAGCAGCACCACGAACGGCACGGACCGCACCACGTCGACGACCACACCGAGGATCCGGTGCAGCGTCGGACGCGGGCTGAGCCCGACCGGAGAACTCAGGTGCAGGAACACGCCCAGCGGCAGTCCACCGAGGACCGCCAGCAGGGTCGAGACCAGCACCATGTAGAGCGTTTCGGCGGTGGCACCGCCGAGCAGCTCCGCTACTTCCGCCCAAGGGGTCGGATCACTCACGCCGCGACTCCATCAACACTGACCGGGGTGCGCCGCACGTGCGCGTCCCGGTCGACCATCCACTTCAGGGCCGACTCGGACCGCTCACCGGCGAGTCCGATGCGGAACTTCGCCACCGGGGTGTCGCCGAGCCGGGTGAGCCCGCCGCCGAGGATGGACAGCTCCACCCCGAACCGGCTCGCGGCCTCGGGCAGCAGCGCGCCGACAGCGGCGAAGCCGACGAGGACCACTTCGGCGACCACGTCGTGGCGCACCCCGGGCACGACCGGTGCCTGGTCGGTCTCGGGCAGCAGGCTGGTGCTGACCCGGCTGCCGGGTTCGGCGACGAGGTCGAGCACCTTGCCATGCTCGACGAGCTTGCCGCCTTCGAGCACCGCCACGTCGTCGGCGATGCGCCGCACCACGCCCATGTCGTGGGTGACCACCAGAACGGTGACGCCCAGTTCGGAGCGGGCCCGGTCCAGCACGGTGAGCACCGAGTCGGTGGTGCCCGGGTCCAGCGCCGAGGTCGGCTCGTCGGCCAGCAGCACCGAGGGCTTGGCGGCCAGCGCGCGGGCGACCGCGATGCGCTGCCGCTGCCCGCCGGAGAGCCGGTCCGGGTAGATCGGCGCCTTCTCGGTGAGCCCCACCAGGTCGAGCAGTTCGGCGACGCGGCTGCGGCGCTGCGGCGCGGGCATCCCGGCGGCTTCCAGCGGGAGCGCCACGTTGCCCGCGGCGGTGCGCTGCCGCAGCAGCGAGTCGCCCTGGGGAACGACGCCGATGTGGCGGCGGGCGGCGCGCAGCGCGGCGCCTTCGAGGGAGACGAGGTCGGTGCCGTCGACGCGGATGGCGCCGCGGTCCGGCTTCTCCAGCAGGGCGATGCACCGGGCGAGGGTGGACTTGCCCGCGCCGCTGGGTCCGACGACGCCGAGCACGGCGCCCGCCGGGACCTCCAGCGACACGTCGTCGAGGGCGACGACGTCGGACCGGTCGGACTGGTCGGGCCGGAAGGACTTGGTGAGGTTCTCGACTGTGATCACGATCGCGCTCCGCATCAGCTCACGCCGACCTGCGGACATGCCGCGGCCGGGCGGGGAGGAACAGAAGGGCCTGGTGGGGCGGTGACGACTGGGGCCGTCAGCCGGCGAGGCGACAGGCCGTCGTGGTGCGGCGTCCGTGATCGATAACCCGGCGCTGGGTCAACGCGAGCCCGTGCGGACCGGAGCCGACGCGAGCGCGACCACCGCGGGCCCGCCTGCGGCTGGACCGGGGCGCACGTTCACCTGCGAGCAGAGTTTCAGACACCACAACTCCATCGACCCTGGCGTTAGCACCTGCTCCGGTGGAGTGGTTGCTGCGGCGTCGTGGAGCCAGGTCTCTCAGCCGCTCGGGATGGATTTCCCGAATAGTAGAACGCAGCGGCGTCGGGAGGCGCAAGCCAAAAGCCGTCACTATGTGGAATCGTTTGACAAATCACATCCCCCTACTGAGCAGGAGACATGTCTGGTCGTGAATATTCCAGTGACCTTATGTGAGCAGCGCTACGGTTTTCCGCCTGGACGGAGCAACGCGACCCCCGAGGGTGCGACGCAGCGGAACGTCAGCGCGCCGATCCCGCGCCCGCCTCGGCCACCCGGGCGAAATCGGCCACCGTGAGCTGCTCGCCGCGCGCCGACGGGTCCACCCCGGCCGCCCGCAGCACCTCCTCGGCGCGCGCCGCCGAACCGGCCCAGCCGGACAGCGCCGCCCGCAAGGTCTTGCGCCGCTGCGCGAACGCCGCGTCCACCGCCGCGAACACCTGCGCCCGGGGCGCCGCCGACGGCGGGTCCACCCGGGAGAAGGACACCAGCCCGGAATCCACGTTCGGCACCGGCCAGAACACGTTGCGCGGCACCGGACCCGCGCGCCGGACGTCGGCGAACCACGCGGCCTTCACGCTCGGCACCCCGTAGGTGCGGCCGCCCGGCTTCGCGGCCAGCCGGTCGGCGACCTCGGACTGCACCATCACCAGACCGGTGCGCAGCGACGGCAGCTCCGCCAGCAGGTGCAGCACCACCGGCACCGCCACGTTGTACGGCAGGTTCGCGACCAGCGCGGTCGGCTGCGGCTCGGCGAAGTCGGCGGCCCGCACCCGCAGCGCGTCGGCGGGCAGCACCCGCAACCGGTCCCGCAGTTCGGGGGCGAATTCGGCGGCGGTGCGCGGCAACCGCTCGGCGAGCACTGGGTCGATCTCCACCGCCACCACTCCGGCGGACTCCGGCAGCAGCGCCAAGGTCAGCGAGCCCAGCCCGGGACCGACCTCCAGCACCACGTCCTCCGCGGTGAGACCGGCCGCCCCGACGATGCGGCGCACCGTGTTCGAGTCGTGCACGAAGTTCTGGCCGAGCCGTTTCGTCGGCCGGATCCCGAGTTCCCCCGCCAGCCGGCGAACATCGGCCGGCCCGAGCAACCGCGCCTGGTTCGCGTGCTGTTCCACGAGGTCAAAGCTACCCGCGCCCGCTTCCCGCACCGCGCCCGCCCTCCCCCGCGCTGATCAGGGCCGCGCCGATCAGGGCCGCGAACGCGAACGACCGGTCACCGGCACGAGGCCGATGACCGGTCGGGGAACGCGGAGGTCGCCGCTCAGCCGAGGCCGAGCTTCGAGGAGCAACCCGGCCAGGCGCCGTAGCTGCCGCCGCGGGCGTCGCGCACCTTGGTGGCCACCGAGATCTGCTGCTCCCGGCTCGCCTGGTGCGGGTAGGCCGCGTACTGGTCGCCGCCGTAGGCGTCCCAGGTGCTCTTGTCGAACTGGAGGCCGCCGTAGTAGCCGTTGCCGCTGTTGATCGACCAGTTGCCGCCGGCCTCGCACTGCACCAACTTGTCCCAGACGGCGCTGTTCGGCGGCTGCTTGGTGCCGACGCGGACGACCTTCTCGGTCGGCTCCTTGGTGATCTTCTCGCCGACCGCTTCGCGACCGGTCTCCTCGCCGTTGCGAGTGCTCACCCGGGTGAAGACGATCTTCTCGCCGGGCGTGCCCGGGTTCTCGACCTTCTCCTCGCCCTTGAGCATGGAGTCGTCTTCGATCTCCTTGACCGGCGGCTCGATCGGCACGGTCACGTTGACCACGGTGCTGCCGGTGCGATCGATCTGCACCGTGGCACCGCTGGTGATCTTCTGGTCGCCGCCGGGGGTGATGTGGTCTTCCGGCCCGAGCTGGAGGTTCTGCTCCTTGACCAGCTCGTCGACGGTCACCGCGGTCGTCGTCAGCTGCCGGGGCTCGCCCGCGCCGTCGGTGATCGTGATGTCCTTGGCGGTCTTGACCACCAGGTCCATGCCCTGCTCGGGCACCGCCATGCTGCGCGCGCTGGAGACCCAGGCGCCGTCGTCGACGACGCCGAGCTGGCGCAGCGCCTGGCCGACGGTCACCGACCGGACCCATTCCTCGCGCTGCTCGCCGTCGACCGTCATCTTCAGCAGCCGGCCGCGGTCGAGGGTGATCGTGTCGTTGTGCCCGACCTTGGACTGCGGGGAGGGGCTCAGCGCGTCGTGCTCGCCGATGTTGATGCCCTCGTCCTCGAGGACCTCGCCGACGGTCGACTCGTAGGTGTTGACCTGGCGTTCCTTGCCGTCGATCTCGACGGTGACGGACTTGTCCATCGCGGCGGCGGCGCCGCCGGTGCCGGTCAGGGTGAGGATGACCGCGGCGACCGCGCCCTTGAGGAAGCGCTGCTTCCACGAGGTGATCGCCTCGACGACCTCCGCGGAGGGCTGCGCCTGCGGTTCGCCGAGCTCCTCGGGCAGGACCAGCGGCGGCATGACCACGGTCTCTGCGTTGATGAGGCGGATGAGCTCGTCGACGTCGATGTCGGCCGTCGCGAGCATCTCGTCGGCCTGCGGGCCGAGCGCCTCGAGCACGTCGTCCGGCGTGATCTCCAACGCGCCGGGCGGGAAGCTCGGGTGGTCCTGGGCCGGGTACCGGCCGCTGATGGGGGCGAAGGACTGCTCCGCCGTGATCTCCGCGTCGCTCTCGCGATCGAGCAGACCGACCGCGGTCTGCTGCTGCGGGCTCACGGGGCTGAACCAGTCCGTGGAGGGCTCGAAGGAATCGGCCCAATAGCCGTGGTCTCGGCCTGCGCCACCCAGCTGCTCATCGCTGCGGGTGGAGCTGGCGTGGGCACCGGGGATGCCGCGTCCGTTCACAGGGTCGCTACCTCTCGAAAGCGAGAAGCCGTCCGCGCGCCGGTGACCATGGGGAGTTCGCCGAGCATGTCCGGTTCGAACTCCTTCACCTGCCGCTGCGCGACTTCGTGCTTCGTTTCCGTATCCGACTCCCGTAGCCAAGCGCCATTCAGCCGATACCTGATGCGAACCGGTCTCGTTCCCAGCTCGATCGGTGGCACCGACTTCCCCGACGTACCCGGCGGCGACTAGCGGGCGTTTCCGTGACTTCGTTGTCATCGGTTACGAGGCCGAGACTCTAGCGTGATCCAGCGGGCGCGCCAAGGGGCCACCCGGCGGTGTGAGCTGGGTTACGCCGGTTTGCCGCGCAACCGCGCACCGTCCGTGATCGGATCGGGCGATCCACTGCAATCCGGTCCTCATTTTCCCAGCCGCGCCGCGGTTTCTCCGGCGTTCGACGAAATCGATCAGGATGTCCCTTGTGGACGGTGCGATCGCCGCTGGTGAGCGGATCACCGAGCCGCGGAGCAGCGGTTCCGGTTCACCCGCCGCACCGGCGGGTGGGGGTCGGGCGACGGGAGAGCGCGATCATCTCCCGCCGCCCGCGGCCGAGGCCGACGGCGGACCGTCGGACGCGCTGGGTGATGAGGAAGCCCACTTCCTCACACTCTCGGGCGATCTCCGCGAACCTCCCCGTTCAGCCGCAGTTCCCAGCACCGTTCAGAGCAGTACCACTCACCGCCGGTCGCCGGAGGCGCACGGCGGATCTCGTCCGTCCTCCCGCGGTCGGCGGTGCCGATGAACTGAGAACCGCCCGAGCCACCGGCACCGCCGCGGGGTCTCAGCGGTTCCCCCGCGAGGACGGCGGCGGCAGCCTGCGACAGCGACCCCGCGGCGAGGGGTTCACCGAGGTTCCCCCTCGCCGACGAGCCGAGACGTCAACGCGGCAGGCCGAGCTTGCCGGCGCAGGAGGGCCAGGCTCCGTATCCACCCCGGTCGTCGCGCAGCGCGCTCGCCACCGCGATCTGCTGCTCGCGCGAGGCGCGGTGCGGGTAGCGGGCGTAGTCGCCGCCGCCGTAGGCCGCCCAGGTGCTGCGGTCGAACTGGAGCCCGCCGTAGTAGCCGTTCCCGCTGTTGGTGGCCCAGTTGCCACCGGATTCGCACTGCGCCAGCCGGTCCCACACCGGCCCGGTGCGGGCTTCTCCGGCGTCGTCGCTCCGCTCGGGGGCGGGAGCCGCGGTCGCGAGCGGCGCGCCGCACAGCGTGATCGCGGCGGCGATTCCGATCCTGGTGATGCCACGGATGCGCATACAGGTCCTGACTGCCGTACCTCCGGGCAGCGGCCCCGGCGCAGGCCGCAGACCTGTCGAGTCCACTGTGGCCGATCGCCGAGCGGGGCCGCCCCCGGCTTCCGCAGTGGACGCTAGGTCGCCGGATCGCGGTCGCAACTCCGTGCGGGCGCCCCGCTCGGCGGCGGGACACGCTCAGTCAGCGCAGGTCAGCCGCGTTCAACCTGATCGAGGCGGAAGATCCGCTCGGCAGTGGCGGTCGTCGCCACTGCGAGTTCCGCCAGATCGGCTCCGCGCAGCTCGGCGAGCTCCCGAAGGGTGTAATTGGCGCAGTAGGACTCGTTCGGCCGCCCGCGGAACGGGTGCGGGGTGAGGAACGGCGCGTCCGTCTCCACCAGCATCTGCTCCACCGGCACCAGCCGGGCCGCTTCGCGCAGACCGGCGGCGTTGGCGTTCCGGAAGGTCGCGGTGCCCGCGAACGAGAGCACGTAGCCGCGGTCCACGCAGGCGCGGGCGAATTCGGCGTCCCCGGAGAAGCAGTGGAAGACCACCGCCTCCGGCGAGCCCTCCTCGGTCAGGATGCGCAGGATGTCCTCGTGCGCGTCCCGGTCGTGGATCATCAGCGGCTTGCCGGTGCGCTTGGCCAGGTCGATGTGCCAGCGGAACGCCTCGTGCTGCGCTTCCGGCGGGGAGAAGTCCCAGTAGTAGTCGAGCCCGGTCTCGCCGATCGCCACGACCCGCGGCCGTTCCGCCAGTTCCGCCAGCACGTCCCTGGCGTCGTCGGTGAGGTCCTTGGCCCGCGTGGGGTGCAGCGCGACCGCGGCGAACACCCGCTCGTCCCAGGTCGCGGCCTCGGCGGCCCAGCGCGCGGCCTCGATGTCGTCGGCGACGGTGATCACCCGGGTGATCCCGGCGGCTTCGGCGCGGTCGACCAGGACGCGCACGTCCTCGGCGGTCTTCGCGCCGCACGCGTCGAGGTGGGTGTGCGCGTCCACCGCGGGCGCGGGCAGCGCCTCCGGCATCGGCGGCCGTTCCTTCTTGTCCTTCTTGCTCACCGTCATACCCCTCGGTCGGTCGTGCCACGGCGAGCCTACGGTTCGCGCGGGGCCCGACCGGACGGGGTCATTCCAGGTCGGCGCGCAGGAAGGACACGTTGTACGGCCGCCACTGCGTCATCGTGAAGTACACCGCGGGCCGGTCCGCGGCCCACGGGTGCTGGAACCCGCCGTAGAGCGCCGGGAACCGGGAGCCCGCGGCCAGCACCCGTCCCGGCGACCACGGTCCGGTGAGCCGGTCGGCGGTGCGCAGCACGATCGCGGCCCGCCGCTCGTCGAGGTGCACCGCGAACCACTGGCCGAAGTGCGTGTTGAACTGCACGGACAGCTCGGCGACGGGGGCGGCGAGCACCGGCAGCGCCTCCCGCGGGTCCGCGGCCCAGCCGCGCGCGGTCCAGTACCGGTAAGCGGCCGGGTCGAGCAGGTCGTCCGGGCCGACCCGCGCGAGGTGCCCGGCGCCGAACCGCCCGCTCGGCGTGCCGAGCAGGTGCACCCGGCCGTCGACGACGCCCGCGAACGCGAGCTGCTGGAACGGATGCCCGCCCTGGTCGCGGCGGCGGAACCGGCGCAGGAACGGCTGCCGGTCGTTGCGCCACACCGCCGTCTCCGACTTCGTCCACGTGCGGCCGCCGTCGTCGGAGTAGGCCAGCGCCCCGTAGTTCGTGTGCCACGAACCGGGGACTCCCCAGCGTCGCACCGACATGTAGTGCAGGTGGTTCCGCCCGCCGACGGCGATGCCCGCGGTCGGGATCACGGTGTGCTCGCGGACGCCGGTGCGGTCGCCGGGCAGGAACTGGGCCGCGCACCCGTCGTCCCGGCGCACCACCCAGTCCAGGTCGAGGCCCGCGTCGAGGTCGGTGCCGGTGCTGCGGGCGAGCACGTTGCACCGCCAGTCCGCGTGCTTCGGCCCGGCGCCGTTGCCGCCCCAGCGCTCGCCGTAGGTGTCGCCGAACGCGGCCAGCACCCCGCCGCGCCCGTCGTCCCACAGCACGCCGAGATCGGTCGCCAGCACGCCCGCACCCGCGTTCCCCGACTCCGCGCCGGTGATCGCCGCCAGCCTGGTCGTCCTGGTCACCCGCACCATGGGCGCACGGTAGCGCCGCTCCCGGTCCCGCCGCCCGCTCCGAACGCCCCCGGCACGTCCTCTCCACCGGTGGTGAAGCCGCTCAGCCGCCGACCACCTGCTCCACCGGACCACCCGTCCGCGTCACGAGGGCGGCGACGTCCCCGGTGGCGGAGCCGCCGCGGCGAGGAGGGCGCTGCGGTTTCCGCAGCCCGTCCCCCTCGCATCAGGACACCGAGCGCCGCCGGCTCACTGCCGGGCGGCGAGGACCGCGGTGTAGAGCTCGTTCTTGCGAGCCCCGTTGAGCTCCGCGACCTCGGCGACGGCGTCCTTGAGCCGCATGCCGTCGGCGGCGCGCTCCTCGACCTGCGGGACGAGGTCGGCCGGGTCCTGGGACACCGGGGCCGCTCCCCCGATCACCACGGTGATCTCGCCGCGCACCTCGCCGCCCGCCCACGCGGCGAGCGAGCCCAGGTCGCCGCGGCGCACCTCCTCGTAGGTCTTGGTCAGCTCGCGGCACACCACCGCCGCCCGGTCGGGGCCGAGCACCGCGACGGCGTCCGCGAGGGTGTCCGCGAGCCGCCGCGGCGATTCGAAGAACACGCAGGTCCGCTGTTCGGCGAACAGCCGCCCGAACCAGCGGCGCCGCTCCCCCGATTTGCGCGGCGGGAACCCCTCGAAGCAGAACCGGTCCGACGGCAGCCCGGACACGGCGAGCGCCGTCGTCACCGCGGACGGACCCGGCAGGCAGGTCACCGGCAGCCCTTCGGCCGCGCACGCCGACACCAGCCGGTAGCCGGGGTCGGACACGCTCGGCATCCCGGCGTCGGTCACCAGCAGCACGTCCTGGCCGTCCCGCAGCGATTCCAGCAGCCGCGGGGTGCGTGCCGCCTCCACGTCCTCGTAGTAGCTGACGATCTTCCCGGCCGGGGCGACGCCGAGCGAAGTCGCCAGCGCACGCACCCGGCGGGTGTCCTCCGCGGCGATGATCGCGGCCGAGCCGAGCGCGTCGACCAACCGGGCGGACGCGTCGCGGGCATCACCGAGCGGGGTCGCGGCGAGCACCAACGTGCCCGATCCGGATTCGAGGTCCATGAGCCCAACCCTACGATTCAGGTGTGAGCGTGCTCGTGCCGAACTCCACCGGCGGCCAGGCCGAGAACATGGTCGAACCCGGTCAGACTCCGCCCGCCGCCGAACCCGGTTCCTGGGACGCCGCGGCGCTGCTCGCACCGAAGATGCCGTCCGACCGGCTGCGCGGCTGGATCGTGACGCTGGTGATCGGGCTGATCGCCGGGGTGGTGCGGGTCTGGGACCTGGGCCGGGCCACCGACAAGGGGACGCCGGTCTTCGACGAGAAGTACTACGCGATCCAGGCGTGGCAGATGCTGCGCAACGGCGGCTACGAGGACAACCCCGGCTACGAGGTCGTGGCGCACCCGCCGGTCGGCAAGCAGCTGATCGCGATCGGCGAGTGGCTGTTCGGGTACAGCCCGTGGAGCTGGCGGATCTCGGCGGCGGTGGCAGGCACGATCATGGTGGTGCTGCTGGTGCGCATCGCCCGCAGGCTCACCCGTTCCACGCTGCTCGGTGCGCTCGCCGGGATCCTGCTGATCTGCGACGGGCTCAGCCACGTGCAGTCGCGGGTCGGGATGCTGGACATCTTCCAGGCGCTGTTCGTGCTGGCCGCGTTCGCGCTGCTGCTGGTGGACCGCGATCAGATGCGGGAGCGGCTGGCGGTGGTCGTCGCCGAAGGCCGCATCGGGGCCAGCCGGTGGGGACCGCGGATGGGCTTCCGCTGGTGGCGGTTCGCGGCGGGCGTCTCGCTGGGGCTGACCTGCGGGGTGAAGTGGAACGGCATCTACTACATCATGGCGTTCGGCCTGCTCAGCGTGCTGTGGGACGCGTTGGCGCGGCGGACCGCGGGGGTGCGGCGGCCGTGGGTGGGCGCGCTGGTGCGGGACACGGTGCCCGCGCTGGGTTCGCTGCTGGTGCTGCCGCTGGCGGTGTACTTCGCGACCTGGGCGAACTGGTTCGCGAGCGAGACCGCGACCGACCGGAACGCGGCGATCATCTCCTCGGACGTGGGGATGGGGTTCCTGCCGGATCCGCTGCGATCGCTGCTGTACTACCAGCTGAACGTGCTGGACTTCCACACGCACTTGACCACCGGGAACCACCCGCACCCGTGGGAGTCGAAGCCGTGGGCGTGGCCGATGGGCATGCGGCCGATGCTCTACTACTACGAGTCCGGGCTGCCCGGCTGCGGCGGGTCGAACTGCGTGCAGGCGACGATGCTGCTGGGCACGCCCGCGATGTGGTGGCTCGCGCTGCCGGTGGCGGCCTGGTCGGTGTGGCGGGCGGCGAGCCGGCTGGACTGGCGCTACACCGCGGTGCTGGTGGGCTACGCCGCCGGGTACCTGCCGTGGTTCGTGAACCTGGACCGGCAGATGTACTACTTCTACGCCACACCGATGGCGCCGTTCCTGGTGCTGGGGATCGTGCTGGTGCTGGGCGAGGTGCTCGGCTCGGCGCGGGAGCACACCGAGCGGCGCAAGACGGGGCTGCTGCTGGTGGCGCTGTACGTGGGACTGGTGGTCGCGAACTTCGCGTGGCTGTGGCCGATCTTGAACGGGGAGCCGATCACGCAGGAGCACTGGCAGGCCGAGTTGTGGCTGCCGTCCTGGCGGTGACCGCGCCGCGGTGGACGTCCCGCCCGGTCGAGCGGGACGTCCAGCCGGTCAGGCCAGTTCGGCGAGGGTGCTGCGCAGAGCACCGACCGCTTCGCTGATCTCCTCCGCGGTCACCGACAGCGCCGGGCGGAACCGCAGCGAGTCCGGGCCGGAGGGCAGGAACAGCGTGCGGTGCCGGTCCCGGGCGGTCGCGATCGCCGCGTCGCGCAGCGCCGGGTCGCGGAAGCTCACCGCGCACATCAGCCCGCGCCCGCGCGCGGAGCCGATCAGCTGCGGGAACTCGGCGGCGAGCGCGCCCAGCTCGCCGAGCAGCAGCTCGCCCATCCGGCGGGCGTGGTCGAACAGCCCGTCCCGCTCGGCGACCTCCAGGATCTTGGTGGCCCGGACCATGTCGACCAGCGATCCGCCCCAGGTGGAGCTGATCCGGCTGGGTTCGCGGAAGGCGTTGTCGGCGACGTCGAGCACCCGGCGCCCGCCGAGCACGCCGCACACCTGCATGCGCTTGCCGAACGCCACCAGGTCCGGGGCCAGGCCGAGTTCCTGGTGCGCCCAGATCGAGCCGGTCAGCCCGCCGCACTGCACTTCGTCGGCGACGGTGAGCACGTCGTGCTCGCCGCACAGCTCCTGCACCGCGGTGAGGAAGTGGGGCCGCAGGTGCCGGTCGCCGCCCTCGCCCTGGATGGGTTCGTAGACGAAGCAGGCGATCTCGTGGCCGTAGCGGCGCAGCGCGGCCTCGGCGGCGTCCAGCGCGGTCCGCTCCTCCGGCAGCAGTTCCGGCTCGTCCCAGCGCGGCCCGGGCTCGATGGCGGGGCTGGGGATGCGCGGCCAGTCGAAGATCGGGTAGTCGCGGATCTTGACCGGGTCGGTGTTGGTGAGCGACAGGGTGTACCCGCTGCGGCCGTGGAACGCCCGTTCCAGGTGCAGCACCCGGCTGCCGCGGACGGCGATGCCGCGGCTCGCGTTGTGCTTGGTCTTCCAGTCGAAGGCGACCTTCAGCGCGTTCTCCACGGCGAGCGTGCCGCCCTCGATGAGGAACAGCAGCGGCAGCTCCGGCACGCCCGCGACGCGGCGGAACGTCTCGGCGAAGCGGGCCTGCTCGACGGTGGCGAAGTCGGGGTTGGCCGGCTTGACCCGCGCGGTCCGCAGCAGCGCCGCCTCGAACTCGGGGTCCCGCAGGTCGGGGTGGCCGTGGCCGAGCGGGGCGGAGCTGAAGAACATGGTCATGTCGAGGTATTCGGTGCCGTCGCGCAGGTCGCGCAGGCGGCAGCCGTGCCCGGAGTCGAGGTCGACGACGATGTCGAGCAGATCGCCGGTGACCTGCGCGCGCAGCGCCGGAACCGCCTGTCGAGCGTCGATCGTCGTGGTGGGCTGGTCGAGAACGGCTTCCTGCTGTGCGGTCATGTCAGCCTCCTCGTGCGTCGTGCGGTCGCGGTAGCGCCCGTCACTCATCACGAAAATTATGACCAGCATCCTGACGAGATCACAATAATATTTTGATATCCGACCCCTTCACGAAAGATTTTCTTTCGCTCGTGGCGGGGCTCCCGTCCCGGCCCGCGGCGGTCAGCCCTCCACGGTGCGCAGCAGGTCCGCGAGCCCACCGGCCAGCGACTCCCGCTGCCGCGCGGTCAGCCCGGACAGCAGCGCCTGCTCCGCGGCCATGACCTGCGGGAACACCTCGTCGACGAGGGACTCGCCCGCGGCGGTGAGGCGCACCCGCGCGCTGCGCCGGTCCCGCTGGTCGGCGGTGCGCTCCAGCAGGCCGCGGTCGGTGAGCTCGCGGAGCCGCTTGGTGGTCGCCGCCCCGGAGGACACGGTGATCTCGTTGAGCCGTCCCGGCGTCACCGCCACGCCGCCGCGGCGCAGCGCGCACAGCAGGTCGAACTCGGCGCGGTTGAGCCCCGCCTCGGCGATCGTCACGTCCAACCGGCGCCGCAGCACCGCGGCCGCCCGCAGCACCCGGCCGATCACGTCCATGCTGGTGGTGTCGACGTCCGGGGTCAGGTCGGCCCACTGCGACCGGGCCGCGTCGATGAGATCCGGTGTTCGCTTCATCTCCCCATCGTTTCACTAGTAAACTACTTTTCCTACACTCGTGGCATGGCCGGAACCGTGCTCACCCGCAACCTGCCCGACGCGTACCGGTTCCGGCTGCACGGTCCGTTCTACTGGCCCGCCGCCCGCACGCTGCTGGCGATGGCCGTCCCGCTGGGCCTGCTGCTGCTCACCGGCCGCCTCGACCTGCTGCCCGCCGCCGTGTTCGGGGCGCTGAGCAGCGTCTACGGGCGCACCGAGCCGTACTACCGGCACGCCAGGACACTCGGCGCGGTGGCGGCGGGCCTGGTGCTCGCCGTCGCCGCGGGCGAGCTGATCGCGGTGTTCGCGGGTGGCACCCCGGCGCACGAGGTGGTGGCGCTGGCGGCCACCGCGTTCGTCGGAGCCGCGGCCACCGTGATCTGCGCGGCCGTCAAGGTCGGGCCGCCCGGCGGGTTGATCTTCGCATTCGCCACCGGCGCCTGCGCGCACCTGCCGCTGACCGCCGCCGACCTCGGACCGCACCTCGCCGCGGCCGTGCTGTGCGCCGCGTTCGCCTGGACCGTCAACGTCGCCGGAGCCGCCGCCATCGGGCTGACCCCGCAGCGCAGGGCCGCGGCCGCCGCGCTGGACGCCACCGCCGACGCGCTCGCGGCGCGCACCGACCTCGCCGCCCGGGCCGACCTCACCGCGCCCGACCTCGCCGCTAGGCCCGACCTCGCCGCTAGACACAGCGCCGCGGTCGCAGTCGAAGCGGCGTGGCACGGCCTCGCGCTCGTCGGCGAACGGCACCGGGGCACCGGCGAACACCGGGACCTGGTGCGCGCGGTGCACGCCTGCGAACTGCTGCTCGCTCCCGGCGCACCCGAGGTCACCCCCGCCGAGCTGCGGGCCGCCGCCGAGGCCGCCCGGGCGGGCGAACCGCTGCCCGAACTGCACCCGGCGGGCGGGCGCGCCCTCGCCCCGCTGCCCGCCTCCCGCTGGCCGATCATCCGCGACGTGCTGCGCGCCGCCCTCCGGCCGCGCCTCGGCGGGTCGTGGCTGCTCTCGTACGGCCTCCGCGTGTTCACCGCCGCGCTGGTCGCCGGGCTGATAGCCGACCTGCTCGGCTTCGGCCACGCCTACTGGGCTGCCGTGTCCGCGGTGTCGGTGCTGCAGGCCACCAGCACCGCCACCTCCGTCCCGCGGATGCTGCAGCGCGTCACCGGCACCGTCTTCGGCGTGCTCGTCGGCGCCGCCGTGCTCAGCGCACAACCCGCGGTGTGGGTGCTGCTGGTCGTGCTGGTGCTGCTGCAGTGGGGCGCCGAGATGACGGTGACGATCAACTACGGGCTCGGGCTGCTGTTCGCGACGCCGGTGGCGCTGCTGGTCAGCGCGCTCGGCACTCCCGCCGATCCGGCCGCGCTCGCCGCGAACCGGTTCTGGACGACGCTGCTGGGCGCCGCGGTCGCCGTCGCCGCGGCCTGGCTGCTGCCGCACCGCGCCTGGCTGTCCCGGGTGCACACCGCGCTGGCCCGGGTGCGGGCGCTGAGCACCGCCGAGCCCGTCCACCCACCCGCGCTGCGCGGCGCCCTCGTCGAACTGCACGAGGCCTACGAGCAGGCCGCCGGGGAGATCCGGCCCGCGCTGCTGCCCACCGAATCGCTGCTCACCGCCGCGCACGCGGCCTACGCGCGGCTGGACGCCCGCCGCGCCTGATCACCGCCCGAGCCAGGTGCGCAACGCCCACCAGGTGCGGGTGGTGTCCACGACGTGCGAACGCGCCGCCCCCGGCGCGTCGTTCACCCCGATCCCGGTGAGCTCCGCCAGCCGTTCCAGCCGATAGCGCACCGTGTTGACGTGCACGTGCAGGGCGTCCGCCGCCGCCCGCACCCGCCTGCCCCGGTCCAGGTAGCACAGCGCCGTCGCCGCCAGCTCCCGGTGGAACGCGTTGCCCGGGTCGAGCGCACCCAGCACGTCCTCGGCCACGGTGCCCGCCAGCTCCGGCTGCGCGGCCAGCGCCGCCTCCACCGCCAAGTCCGCCACCATCCGCACGCCCCGGTCGCCGGAGGCGGTGGCCACGCCCAGCGCCCGCACGCACAGCGGATACGCCCGGACCGCCGCTTCGAGCGGCACCGCCGGGGAGCACACGAACAGCGCCTCCTCCCCCGGCAGCGGGGACAACCGGCGCGCCAACCCGGCCAACCGGCCCTCCACCAGGCCGAACACCCCGTCGAGGCTGCGCTCCACGCCCTTGGCCAGCACCGGGTCGGTGATCTCGGTGACCACGCAGTGGTAGCGCTCCGCGCGGCTCAACCCGGCGCGCTCCAGCTCGGCCCGGTCCGGCGGATCACCGGCGCCGAACAACCCGCCCAGCACCCGCGCGTGCAGGTCCCAGACCGTGCGGGACAGGTCCAGCTCGGCGGCTCGGTAGCCACCGACGATGTCCCGCTCGGCGGTGGCGACGTAGTGGTCGACGACGACCACCAGTTCCAGGATCACCGCGTCCGCCACGCCCATCCCGCGCGCCAGCTCCACCCCGGCGCGGACCAGCTCGGTGCGACCGGCGTGCACCCCGCGCAGCAGCGAGGAGATCGGCACCCCCTGCAGCGCCCGGTCGGCGCCCAGCGCGCGGGCCACCGACACCTCGCCGTCCGGCTCCCCGCCCCGCTCCAGGTGGGCGGTGCCGTCGGCGAGCAGGGTCGCCACGTGCCTGCGGTTCTCCTCCTCCGGCAGCCGCGCGACGTCCGGCGAGCCGAGCCGGGCGGCCGCGGCGACCCGCGCCACGACCTCCTCGTCGGCGGCCAGCGCGGTCATCACCCGCAGCGCGATCGCGGTCATCCGCTCGTCCATGAGTCCTTCGAGACGTCGTGGTGCCCGTTGTGCCGGGGGCACAACGCGGTCGTCCGGGGTTGGACGGCCACCTCTACCGGCGCCGGGCGGGCTTCTGGTTCGCTCTCGACTACTGGAAAGTAACAAAATCTCCGGCCGGTTCGAGAAGATCACCCGTTCGCCGACCTCGATGTGGAGGACTCGCCGATGAGTTCGTCAGCAGACCGCGGAATCCCCCGCCGCGACGTCCTGGCCGCGGGCGGTGCGCTCGCCGCGGGAGGCGCGCTGGCCGGCGCCGCGCTGTCCCCCGGCCGCGCGGGTGCGGCACCGGCCACCGACGCGGACGCGATCGTCGTCGGCGCCGGCCTCGCCGGGCTGGTCGCCACCTCCGAACTGGTCGCCGCCGGGCGCCACGTGCTGCTGGTCGACCAGGAACCCGAAGCGAGCCTCGGCGGGCAGGCGTTCTGGTCGCTCGGCGGGCTGCTGTTCGTCGACTCACCCGAGCAGCGGGCCGCGGGCATCAAGGACTCCTTCGAACTCGCCCGCGCCGACTGGTTCTCCACCGCCGGATTCGACCGCGGCGTCGACGACCCGACGGGCGAGGACCACTGGGCGGCGCAGTGGGCCGAGGCCTACCTGCGGTTCGCGCACGAGGAGAAGCGCTCCTGGCTGTCCGGCCTCGGCGTCTCCTGGGTGCCGATCGTCGGCTGGGCCGAGCGCGGCGGGCAGCTCGCCGACGGCCCCGGCAACTCGGTGCCGCGGTTCCACCTCACCCTCGGTACCGGCCCCGGCGTGGTGGAACCGTTCGAGGAGCTGGTGCGGGACGCGGCTGCCGCCGGCAAGGTCACCTTCCGGTTCCGGCACCGCGTCGACGAGCTCAGCACCACCGGTGGCGCCGTGGACGGCGTGCGGGGCGGCGTGCTCGAACCCAGCGACGCCCCGCGCGGCACCCCCAGCTCCCGCACCGAGGTCGGGCGGTTCGAGCTGCGCGCCCCCATCGTGATCGTCACCTCCGGCGGCATCGGCGCGAACCACGACCTGATCCGCGCGAACTGGCCGTCCCGGCTCGGCACCCCGCCCGAACGCCTGATCACCGGGGTTCCCGCGCACGTCGACGGCCGGATGCTCGCCATCTCCGAGGCCGCGGGTGCGCGGCTGGTCAACCGGGACCGGATGTGGCACTACACCGAGGGCATGATCAACCACAGCCCGATCTGGCCCGGCCACGGCATCCGCGTCCTCGCCGCCCCGTCCTCGCTGTGGTTCGACGCGAACGGCCGCCGCTTCCCGAACCCGGGCGTGCCCAGCTACGACACCCTCGGCACCCTCGAACTGATCCGGCGCGGCGGGCACGAGCACTCCTGGTTCGTGCTCAACAAGCGGATCATCGACAAGGAGTTCGTGCTGTCCGGCTCCGAGCAGAACCCGGAGCTCACCCGCAAGGACCTCGCCGCCTACCTGGCGAGCCGCCTGTTCCACGACACCCCGCCGCCGGTCAAGGCGTTCCTGGACCACGGCGAGGACTTCGTCGTCGCCGACGACCTCGACGAACTGGTCACCGGCATGAACCGGCTCGCCGGGGCGGACCTGATCGACGCGGCGGAGCTGCGCGCGCAGGTCGAGCTGCGGGACCGGCAGGTGGACAACCCGTTCACCAAGGACCTGCAGATCATGGGCGTGCGGAACTCGCTGGCCTACGTCGGCGACAGCCTGGTGCGCACCACCCCGCTGCACAAGATCCTCGATCCGGCGGCGGGACCGCTGGTCGCGATCCGGATGAACATCCTCACCCGCAAGACCCTCGGCGGGTTGCAGACCGACCTGTCCGGCCGCGTCCTCGACGCCTCCGGAGCTCCGATCCCCGGGCTGTACGCGGCGGGCGAGGTCTCCGGGTTCGGCGGCGGTGGCGTGCACGGCTACCGGGCGCTGGAGGGCACGTTCCTCGGCGGCTGCCTGTTCTCCGGGAGGCAGGCCGGGCGCGCCGCGGCGGCCGAGAGCGCCTGACCCGCGGGCTGCGGACCCGGGCGCCACGGCGAAGGATCGTGGCGCGAGCACCGGGAGGGCGGATGACCGACGACGTGATCTACCTGGACCACAACGCCACGACGCCGATCGCGCGCGAGGTCGCCGAGGCGATGTGGCCGCACCTCACCGAGGTGTTCGGCAACCCGTCCAGCACGACCGGGCAAGGCGGACGGGCGCGGCGCGCCGTCGAGCACGCGCGGGAACAGCTCGCCGCGCTCCTCGGCGCGCACCCGGACGAGATCGTGTTCACCTCCGGCGGCACCGAGGCGAACAACCTCGCGGTCCGGGGCGCCGCGGCCGCGGCGGCCACCGCGGTCGCGGTGACCTCCGCCGTCGAGCACCCCGCCACCACCGCACCGCTGGCCCACCTGCGCGGGCACCGCGGCTGGCGGGTGGACCAGCTGCCGGTGGACGCGCACGCGCGCGCCGCCCTCGACCGGATGCCGTCCGGCCCGGTCGGGCTGGGCACGCTGATCCTGGCGCACAACGAGACCGGCACCGTCGAACCGGTGCGCGGCTTCGCCGAGGCGGTCCGCTCCCGCGGCGGGCTGGTGCACGCCGACGCGGCCCAAGCGGTCGGGAAGATCCCGGTGTCCGTCGACGAGCTCGGCGTGGACCTGCTCAGCCTCGCCGGGCACAAGTTCTGCGCACCGAAGGGCATCGGCGCGCTCTACCTGCGCCGCGGGACCTCGCTCGCCCCGGTGCTGCTGGGCGCGGGGCAGGAGCGCGGTCTGCGGCCGGGCACCGAGAACGTGCCGGGGATCGTCGCGCTGGGCGCCGCGGCCGAGCTGGCCGGGACGCTGCTGGACGCGGAGCGATCCCGCCAGATCGGACTGCGGGAGCGGTTGTGGGACCGGCTCGCCGCGCGGCTGCTCGGACTGCTGCGGATCAGCCCGCACGAGGAGGCGCTGCCGAACACGCTGCTGGTCGTCGTCCCCGACCGGATCGGCGCCGACGTGCTCACCCGCGCACCCGAGATCGCGGCCTCGACCGGCAGCGCCTGCCACGCGGGCACCCGCACGCCCTCGGCCGCGCTGCTCGCGACCGGACTGGACGCGGACCTCGCCCTCGGCGCCCTCCGCCTGTCCCTGGGCCGCGGCACCACCCCCGCCGAGATCGACCGAGCAGCCGACGCCCTGGCGAGATCAGCGAACAGACACCCCTGAGCACCCTCCAAAGTGGACGATGTCCGTCGGCTCCGTCTCCACGCGAAAAATGGAGACCGGAAGACACGCCAGCGCCGACGAGACCCCACCAAGGCGAACAACCGAGCGGCCCACACAACAAGAAGGAGCCTGGAAGACGCGCAACGTCGACCAGGCTCCGATCAAAGCGAGCAGGCGGGGAACTCGCCCTACCGCAACGAACCACCCCGCCCCACCACCGCACCGTGGGGGCCTACGGGGGCTCGGCCCCCGTACCAACAAAAAAAGCCCGGAAGACGCTACAGCGTCGACCGGACTTTTCCGTGGAGCTGAGGGGAATCGAACCCCTGACCTTCTCGATGCGAACGAGACGCGCTACCAACTGCGCTACAGCCCCTTGCCTGAGTGCTGTTGTAGCTTAGCAGGGCCCCAACAGCACTCCGCGCACCCCCCTCCCAAGAGGAGCGCGGAACCTATTCGCCCACCGCACGGCGGTACGGCTGCCAGGTTCGCTCGTCGAGCTCGTCGAACATCGGGTCCTCGTCGTCGATCTCCACGACGACCGCTCCGGTGTTGCGCGGAGCCGGACCGCGGGGCGCCTCGTACTCGTCCCGCTCGTCGTACTCGTCGAGCGCGGGCTCGCCGTACTCGAGCTCGTCGTCCTCGTCCTCGTCCTCCCGCAGCGCGGACATCCGCGCGAGCCTGCGCTCCCGGACGTCCTCCTCGATGCGGACCTGCCGGCGCAGGTAGGTGAGGTAACCGGCGAGGGCGAGGTCCACCGCCACGTGCAGCCACCACACCACCGGCGACGCGAGCGCCGCGACCAGCGCGGTGGCGATCGCGGTGAGCACCATCGCGATGGTGATCCGCTGCCTGCGGGCGTACTTGGTGCGCGCCGCGAGCGCCGCGGCCTCCGGGTCGTAGCCACCTCGGCCGGGCCGGTAACGACGCCCGGCGCGGACGTCGTCGCTGTACACGCGGCGCCGCTGGTCGTCGTCCTGCTCCTCGACGTCGTCGATCTCGTCCTGCTCGTCGATCTCGTCGCGGTCGTCGTCCTCGTGCCGGTCGGTGTCGGCCATGCCGTACGCCTCCTGCGCCCTCTCCGTCGCACCGGCCGCGGACCGATCGCTACCCCTGCGAACCACCCGCGCCGCCAGTGCCGAGTCCGTCGTCTTGGACACTTCCTGCCGGCGACGGGCGAACATCGGTACCAGCACCACCAACCACGCCGCCGCAAGCGCCGCGAAGATCAAAGAACTGGGCACGCCTCGCCACCTCCCCCTGGCTGCCTGCCGCACACTGCTGCGACCGCCACGCTAGCCACTTCTGTCACATCTGTCTCTGAGCCACGCCGTTGTGATTTCGTTTCGTCCTGAAGGCAGAAAAACCCACGGGCGGCGCGCGGGACGGGACGCGATGCCCCGGCGTGTCGGCACCCGCACGCCTGGGAACAGCGGAAATACACTCGGACGAGCGACGGGGTGCCGGAGCGCGGTGATCGAGGTCTCGGCTGCGGCGGGCATCCCGCGGCCCCTGGAGTGCGGCGAAGATCTCCCGATCCGGTCAGGCGTACCGGGCGCGTCCGCTGTGGACCAGCGCGGCCGCGGCACCCTCCGGCTGGTCCTCGACGGTGAGCCCGTAGACGTAGTGGTCCCGCCACGCGCCCTCGACGTCGAGGTAGCGCTCGAACAGCCCCTCGCGGCGGAACCCGGCCTTCTCCAGCACCCGCACGCTCGGCGAGTTCTCCGGGCGGACCGTCGCCTCCAACCGGTGCAGGCCCGCCGGGCCGAAGCAGTGGTCCACCGCCAGCGCCACCGACGCGGTCGCGATCCCGCCCCCGGACACGTCCGCCGCGACCCAGTAGCCGATCCACGCCGAGCGCAGCGCACCGCGCACCACGTTGCCGACGGTCAGCTGCCCCGCGAACCGGCCGTCCACCGCGATCGCGAACGGCAGCGCCTGCCCGCGCCGCGCCAGCCCGCGCAGCGCGCTCCACTGCGCGGGCCAGGCCAGCACCGCGTTGCGGTCCCGCCAATCGCCGACCGTCGTCGGTTCCCAGCGCTGCAGGTACGCCCGGTCCCGCAGCCGCAGCCCGCTCCACGCCGTCGCGTCCCGCAGCCGCGGCGGCCGCAGCTCGACCACGCCCGCGGGCACCAGCAGCGGCCCCGGACGGGCCGGCCAGCCGGGGTGCCGGGACGGGAACAGCGGCTCGGCGTCCTCGGACATCGAGCGGGTCACGCGCGCTGGGACAGGAACCGGACCTGCACGTCCTCGCCGGTACCGACCTCGGTGACGTCCTCGTCGACCAGGATCAAGCAGTTGGCCTCGGCCAGCGACGCCAGCAGGTGCGAGCCGGAGGTGCCCAGCGGCTGCACCAGGTAGGAATCGGTCTCCGGATCGCGCAGCAGCTGCCCGCGCAGGAAACCGCGGCGGCCCGCGGTCGAGGTCACCGGGGAGAGCAGGTTCGCCGTCACGGTGCGGCGGTGCGGGTTGCCGCGGCCCAGCGCGGCGCGGATCAGCGGCCGCACCAGCACCTCGAAGACCACCAGCGCGCTCACCGCGTTGCCCGGCAGCAGGAAGGTCGGCACCTCGTCCGGTCCGAGCCTGCCGAAGCCCTGCATGGACCCCGGGTGCATCGCGACCCGCGTCGAGTCGAGCTCCCCCAGGTCGCCCAGCGCCGACCGGACCTCGTTGCCCAGCGCACCGCCGACCCCGCCGGAGATCACCACGATCTCGGAGAGCAGCAACCGGCCCTCCACGACCTCGCGCAGCCGCTTCGGTTCGGTGCTGACGATGCCCACGCGGGTGACCTCCGCGCCCGCGTCGCGGGCGGCCGCGGCCAGCGCGTAGGAGTTCACGTCGTAGACCTGGCCCTGTCCCGGGGACCGGTCCACGTCGACGAGCTCGTCGCCCAGCGACAGCACCGAGACCCGCGGCCGCGGGTGCACCAGCACCTTGTCCCTGCCGACCGCCGCGAGCAGCCCCACCTGCGCGGACCCGATCGCGGAGCCCCGGCGGACCGCGAGGTCACCGGTCTGCACGTCCTCGCCCGCGCGCCGCACGAACGCCGCCGACGGCACGCCCTGGCGGACGGTGACCTTCGCCGGGTGCTCGTCGGTCTGTTCCAGCGGCACCACCGCGTCGGCCAGCGTCGGCAGCGGAGCGCCCGCGGTGACCCGCACCGCCTGGCCGGGCTGCAGCCTGCGGGGCTGCCGGGAGCCGGAGGTGATCTCGCCGACCACCGGCAGCACCGGCGCCTCGTCCCCGTCGACGTGCACGTCGACGCTGCGCACCGCGTAGCCGTCCACCGCGGCCTGGTCGAATCCGGGAAGCGCCTGACCGGCCACGATCTCCTCGGCGCACAGCAGGCCCTGCGCTTCGGAGATCGCCACCCGCACCGGCGCGGGCCGCACCGCGGCGGTGAGGACACGCGCGAGCTGTTCGTCCACTGACCTCATGGCACTCGACCTCTTCCAGGTGGAGCCGAGGCCGCCCGCCATCAGCTCCTGTTCAGTCGTTCACCGAGCCAGTCCCGCAGACCAGGCCCGTACTCGGGGTCGTCCAGGGCGAAGTCCACCGCAGCTTTGAGGAAACCGCCAGGATTTCCCAAGTCGTGTCGCTTGCCGCGGTGCACCACCACGTGCACCGGGTGACCCTCCGAGATCAGCAACGCTACGGCATCGGTGAGTTGCAGCTCACCTCCGGCACCGGGTTCGATCCGCTTGAGGGCGTCGAAGACCGCCCGGTCGAGGAGGTAGCGGCCGGCGGCGGCGAAGCTGGACGGGGCGTCCTCCGGCGCGGGCTTCTCCACCATGCCCCGCACCTGCTTGACGTCGTCCTCGTCGGTGTCGGCGACGTCGAAGACCCCGTACGAGGAGACCTCGTCGTCGGGCACGTCGAAGGCGCAGAGCACGCTGCCGCCGTGGCGCGCGCGGGTCTCGGCCATCTTGGCGAGGACCCCGCCGGGCAGCACGAGGTCGTCCGGCAGCAGCACGGCGACGGCGTCGTCGGCGTCGGTCAGGTTCGGCTCCGCGCAGCTCACCGCGTGCCCGAGGCCGAGGGCCTCCTCCTGCAGCGCGGTCTCGGCGGCGATCAGCTCGGGTGCCTTGCGCACCTTCGCGAGCAGCTCGTCCTTGCCGCGCTCCCGGAGGGTGTTCTCCAGCTCGGGCGCGGGCTGGAAGTAGTCGGTGACGGCCTTCTTGTCCGGGGAGGTCACGATCACGAGGCGTTCGGCGCCCGCTTCGGCGGCCTCGGTCGCCACCAGTTGGATCCCCGGGGTGTCCACGACGGGCAGCAGTTCCTTGGGCACGGCCTTGGTGGTCGGCAGGAACCGGGTCCCCAAGCCCGCGGCGGGCACGATGGCGGTGCGGAACGCAGCGTTCGCGGGGGTGCTGGCAGCGCTGTTCATGGGTCCGGAGCCTATCGGGCGCGCCTATGGTGGAACTGTGACCTCGCTGGGAGAACTACGGGAATCCAAGTCGCGGTGGCGGCGCGTCCTCGAGGAACGCAGAAGGACCATCGACGAGACCACTCGATCGGCGGAGACGGCATCGCTTCGTTCGGCGGTGCTGGACTGGGCCGGGCAGCGCAACCCCCGGGTGGTGGCGGCGTACGTGCCGGTGCGCGGCGAGCCGGGGTCGACGGAGCTGCTGGACGCGCTGCGGGCGGCGGGACATCGGGTGCTGCTGCCGGTCGTGGTCGGCGCGGCACCGCTGGACTGGGCCGAGTACGCGGGATCGGAGTCCCTGGACCGGGCCCGGTACGGGTTGCTGGAACCGAACGGCCCGCGGCTGGGCGCGGCGGGGCTCGGGGCGGCCGATGCGGTGCTGGTGCCCGCGCTGGCGGTGGACGAGCGCGGGGTCCGGCTGGGCCGCGGGGCCGGCCACTACGACCGCTCGCTGCCGCTGGCGGATCCGGCGGCGCAGCTGATCGGGGTGGTGCGGGACGCCGAGTTCGTGGCGGAGCTGCCCGGTGAGGAACACGACATCCGCATGCACGCGGTGATCACTCCTGGTCGAGGCCTCGTCGCGGTCGGTGGCGGGGGTCGCGGGCACGCGGTGTGACCTAAGCGTGTTTGCGCTGGGCACCCCGGATGGCGCATCATCGTGTTGGCACTCTGTCCATTCGAGTGCCAATACGATGAAGTCCGGAGGTTGACGGCTGTGCCCACCTACCAGTACGCCTGCACCGAATGCGACCACCGCTTCGAGACGGTGCAGTCCTTCAGCGAGGACTCGCTGACCGAGTGCCCGCAGTGCACCGGTCGGCTGCGGAAGCTGTTCAACGCGGTGGGCATCGTGTTCAAGGGCAGCGGCTTCTACCGCACCGACAACCGGTCGAACTCCGGATCGTCCTCTTCTTCGACGTCGTCGTCCGGGGAGTCGAAGTCCGGTTCGTCGAGCTCCTCCTCGGACTCGTCGTCCTCGTCTTCTTCCTCGTCGAGCTCGTCGTCTTCGTCGTCGAGCTCGTCGTCGACGACCGCGGCGGCTTCCTGATCCGCTCCGCACCCGAGATCGCCGATCGCTGCCGCGGTCGGCGATTTTTTCTGCGCAGGCAAGGGCTTTCACCCATCGGTGACCGAGTTGTCCACAGGCCGCCTAGCCATCCACAGATTTGGGAATCGACCCTGTTCGCGGGCCCCGCGCTCTCCTAACGTCGAGATCAGGAGATCGACGGCGAGGAGGGGCGATGAGCGGCGGGCGCGGGAATTCCGGGGGCACGGGACTGCGGGGCGGCACGGGGTTGCGGGCTGGCAGGGGTCTTCGGGACGGCAGTGGGCTTCGGGACGGCGGGCTTCGGGACGGTACGAGCCTTCGAGGTGGTCGGCGGCCGGGGAACGACCGGAACCTGCGGCGCGGCGGGAACGCGCCGGACGCCGGGCGACCGTCGAGCGGCGCGGGGGACATCGGACGGCCGCCGGTCGGTGCGGGCATCGCCGGCGCCCCCGGGCCGCGCGGCGGAGCCGAGCACGCGCGCGGCGCCGGCCCACGGCGGAACCGCGGCCCGGACCACGACCTGCGCCCGACCTTGCGGGAGCGGATGGCCGCGCTGCTGCCGCGAGCTCCGGTACCGCGCGGCGCAGGGCTGCTGCTCGCCCGCCGCGTCGCGGCCGTCGCGCTGTTCGCGCTGGCCGGCGTGCTCGCGCTGCTGCCCGCCCCCGGACGGCAGGTGCGGGTGGTGGTCGCGGCGCACGACCTCTCCCCCGGCAGGCCGCTGGACTCCGCGGACCTGCGGCACCGCGCGGTGCCCGCCGATCTGGTGCCGTCCGGGGCGCTGCGCGATCCGGCCGCCGCGGTGGGCCGGACGCTCGGCGGCGCGGTGCGGGACGGCGAGCCGCTCACCGACGTCCGGCTGGCCACCGCGGCCGACCGACCACCCGTCGCCGGAGCCGAGCCGGGTCAGGTCGCGGTACCGGTGCGCCTCGCCGATCCCGGGGTCGCCGACCTGCTGCGCCCGGGACTCCGAGTGGACCTGGTCACACCCCAGGAACGATCCGGTCCCGGATCGGTCCTCGCCGAGCAGGTGCCGGTGCTGGCGGTCCGCCCCACCGGAAGCGGGGCGGACCAGGGACGACTCCTGGTCGTGGGTGTTCCGGAGCAGCGCGCTGCAACGGTGGCAGGAGCATCACTGATCCATTCGGTGACCGTTACGCTCCGCTGAGCAGCCGCCGGGACGAGCTCCCGCGGCTCCGCTCCCGTCCGGGATCGACCCGGGCACGCCGAGTTCACCAGTTCAACGAAGGAGTGTGCCGTGCTCAAGGGCTTCAAGGACTTCTTGATGCGAGGCAACGTGATCGACCTCGCGGTCGCGGTCGTCGTCGGCAGCGCGTTCACCGCGCTGGTCACCGCGGTCACGACCAGCGTCATCAAGCCCGTGATCGCCGCAGCGGGCGGAGCGAACGTCCGCGGTCTGTCGTTCCAGATCATCGACGGCAACGAGGCCTCGGTCATCGACTTCGCCGTGGTGATCAACTCGGTCATCACGTTCCTGATCACCGCCGCGGTGGTCTACTTCCTGTTCGTGATGCCGATGCAGAAGATCCAGGAGCGCCGGAAGAAGGGCAAGGAAGAAGGCCCGGCCGACCCGACCGACGTGGAGCTGCTGCAGGAGATCCGCGACCTGCTGCGCCGCGACCAGGGCCTGCCCGCGGTCAAGGGCCTCGCTTCCGACGACGAGACGACCGTGGGCGCGAACGCCTCGGTCTCGGCGCAGAGCGGCAACGGCGGCGCCAGCAAGAACTGACCCGCGAGCGGTTCCGGGCTCCCGTCAGCCGCCGTGGTGCGGCGGGCGGTTCTCCCGGTACCAGCGCTCGGTCTCCCGCTGATCACCTTCCCGGCGGTCCGGCCCCTCGGAACGCTCGTCCGAGGTGGTCTGCGGGAGCACCTCGCCGAAGATCTCGGCGAGGCGGCGCCTGCGCTGCCGTTCGGTCTCCGTCATGCCTCCATCGTCCCCCATCCCGGGGATGCGCGGACTCCGGATGCCGTGGGCCGCTTCCTCCACCAAGATCGTGGTGCGACCATGACCGAGCACCCGGGGACTTCCCGGTGACGGCCGGGACCAGCCGGTGCCCACCGGTTTCGCGGCCGTGACCGGCACGGCCACCCGCTCCCGGCCACCCGCAGCGGCACGGCCACCTGGAGGCAACGGATGAGTTTCCTGGACAAGGCGAAGGACCTGGCCAACCAGGCCAAGGACAAGGCGGGCGAGCTCGCCGAGAAGGCGGGACCGAACGCCACCAAGGGTCTGGACGCCGCCAAGACGAAGCTGGACAAGGCGACCGGCGGCAAGTACCACGACCAGATCGAGAACGTGAGCAGCAAGGTGGAGGGCGTGCTCAACAAGCAGCAGTCCACCGGCGACTCCGGCTCGACCGGCGGCGGCTCCACCAGCTCGGGCTCGACCGGCCCCGGCTCCACCGGCCCGGGTTCGACCGGCCAGACCGGCCAGCCCGGCGAGACGCCGCACAAGCCCGACGGCGACGGCCCGGCGCAGCCCGGCGGAACCTCGTCTTCCTGAGCCGGCGGCGCTGGAGGACGACGTTGCGGCCGCCCCGGCGACGGCCGCAGCGCGAACGAGACGGTGGCGGCACCCCGCGGGGTGCCGCCACCGTCGTTCCGCTACCGGGTCAGGCCTGTTCGAGGCCCGACAGCTGTTCGATCACGTGCGTCACCAACGGCGACAGCGTGGCCATCCCGTCCCGCACCGCGGCCCGGGACCCGGCCAGGTTGACCACCAGCGTGCTGCCGGAGACCCCGGCGAGCCCGCGGGACACCCCGGCGTCGACCGCTCCCGCGGCCAGACCCGACGCCCGCAACGCCTCGGCGATGCCGGGCACCGGCATGTCCAGCACCCCGGACGTGGCATCCGGCGTGACGTCCCGGGGCGACACCCCGGTGCCGCCGACCGTGATCACCACGTCGACCCCGCCGATCACCGCCGTGTTCAGCGCGTTGCGGATGTCCACCGTCTCCCCGGCCACCGCGACGGTCCCGTCCACGATGAAACCGGCTTCCTCCAGCAGTTCGGTCACCAGCGGACCGATGCTGTCCTCCTGCTCGCCCTGCGCGGCCCGGTCGTCGACCACGACCACCAGGGCGCGTCCCAGCCGCTGCGCGCTGCGTTCCATGCCGTTCACCGTAGTGGCAAGGAGTTCCGGAGGGAGATCCAGTGACTCACCGGGCTCGACGAGCCGGGCGCGGTGCTGCTGGTTCCGGTGCGGGATGACGTGGCCGTTCCGTTCGGACATCTGTCGCGTTCTCCTTGTCACCGCGGCCCGGGCCGGGCCGTGCGGGGATGGCCGCGGGTGCGGCCGGGTCGTGGGGACCTCTACTGACCGGCGAGCACGACGTCCACCGTGCGCTCGGCACCGTTCGCGCCGCTCACGGTCACCTGGACCTTCTGCCCGGGCTGGTGCGAGCGAACGGAGGCGACGAGGGCGTCCGCGTCCTCGATGAAGCGCCCGTCGAACTTGGTGATCAGCTCGTCGTTCTGGATGCCGGCCTGCTGCGCGGGACCGTTCGGCACCACTTGGCGCACCACGGCACCGCCCTGCGGCGCGCTCTGGATGCTCACGCCGAGCGTGGTCTGGGTGGCCGAGCCGGTGTCCTTCAGCTCCTTCGCCGTCCGCTGCGCCTGGTCGATCGGGATGGCGAAGCCGAGGCCGACCGAGCCGCCCTGCTCCTGCTCCCCGGACCCCGGGCTGTAGATCGCCGAGTTGATGCCGACGACGCGGCCGTCCATGTCGACCAGCGGGCCGCCCGAGTTGCCGGGGTTGATCGCCGCGTCGGTCTGCAGCGCGTTGAGCACGCTGTCCTGGGCGCCGCTCTGCCCGCCCGCGCGCACCGGGCGGTCCTTGGCGCTGATGATGCCGCTGGTGACGGTGCCGGAGAGCCCGAACGGCGAACCGATCGCCACCACCGGGGCGCCGACCGGCAGGTCGTCGGAGCGGCCGAGCTCGGCGGGGGTCAGACCGGTGATGTCGGCCTTCACCACGGCGAGGTCGGACTTCGGGTCGGATCCGACGACCCGCACCGAGGCGGTCCGGTTGTCGTGGAACATCGCCGTGAGCCTGCCCTGCCCGGCGCCTTCGGCGACGTGGGCGTTGGTGAGGATGTAGCCGTCCTGGCTCAGCACGATCCCGGAGCCCTCGCCGGACCCCTGCGCGGTCTGCATCTGCAGCTGCACCACGCTGGGCAGCACCTTCTCGGCGACGCCCTGGACCGAGCCCTTCGGCGCGACGCTGGCGCTGCGCGCGGGCTGCTGCTGGTCGAGGCTCGTGCTCTGCGATTCGGCGCCGGAGGAACCGAGGCGGTAGCCCACGAAGCCACCGACACCGCCGCCGACGAGGCCGATCGCGAGCGCCCCGACGAGGGCAGTGGCGACGAGCCCGTTGCGCTTGGCGGGGCGGTGCTCCTGCACGGGGACCGCGCCCATCGGCTGCTGGTACCAGCCCTGCTGCTGGTGCGGCGCGCCCATCTGCGGGTACTGGCCGCCGGGAGCGCCGCCCATGCCGGGCTGCTCGTAGGCGCCGTACGGCGCGGGCTGCTGCCGGGTGGCCGCGGGATCGGTGGCCTGGTCGGGCCGGGGCGCGTGCGCCTCGTTCGCGGGGTGCGGCTGCTGCTGGGCACCGAACTGCTGCTGGGTGCCGGACTGCTGCTCGAACGCCCCGGCAGGCGGGGTGTCGCCGGTCTCCTGCGGAAGGTGGGCGGTTCCGCTGCTGTCTGCCTGCTGTCGCGGGTCTTCGGACGGGTCGCCCGAGCCTCGCTGGGGCTGGTCGCTCATGTTCCCCACTTTGGGGCATTCAGCTGAGAACCGCCTGAGACCCGCCTGTGGAGTACCGAACGAAACCGCGCCAGTGCCGAACGTCACAGCCCACGAACGGGAGATCGGAGAACGGGCCTCCGATCACCCGCCGTAGCCACCGGCGATCGGTCAGAGCGCCTTGAGCCGGTCGGCGATCTGCTCCGGCGTCACGTCGTTCACCCACACCGCCATGCCCGACTCGGACCCGGCGAGGTACTTGAGCTTGTCCGCGGAGCGCAGCACGGAGAACAGCTCCAGGTGCAGCCAGGACAGGTCGCGCCCGGTGCGCACCGGGGCCTGGTGCCAGGCGGCGATGTAGGGCAGCGGCCGGTCGTAGAGCCCGTCGAGCCGTCGCAGCACCTCCAGGTAGGTGGTGGCGAAGTCGTCGCGCTCCGCGTCGGTCAGCGCGACGAGGTCGGGCACCTGGCGGTGCGGCACCACGTGCACCTCGACGGGCCAGCGGGCGGCGGCGGGCACGTACGCGGTCCAGTGCTCGGAGTCGACGACGACGCGGCGCCCGGAAGCGCGTTCGGCGGCGAGCACGTCGCCGAGGACGGGCCTGCCGTGCTCGGCGAGGTAGTCCTCGGCGGTGCGCAGCATCCGCTCGGTCTTGGGCGTGACGAACGGGTAGCCGTAGATCTGGCCGTGCGGGTGGTGCAGCGTCACGCCGATCTCCTCGCCCCGGTTCTCGAAGCAGAAGACCTGCTCGACGCCGGGGGTGGCGGAGAGTGCGGCGGTGCGGTCGGCCCAGGCCTCGACGACGGTGCGGACCTGCGCGGGGCTGAGCTGTCCGAAGGACGTGCCGTGGTCGGAGGTGAAGCACACGACTTCGCAGCGCCCGCGCGCCGGCGCGGTCGGCACCATCGGCAGTCCGTCCACGGTGGACGGATCGGGTTCGGCGGCCGCGAAGGACGGGAACTGGTTCTCGAAGACGGCGACTTCGTAGTCGGCCTCGGGGATCTCGGTGGGCCGCCCGGGCGTGCTCGGGCACAGCGGGCACTGGTCGGCCGGCGGCTTGTAGGTGCGGGTCTGGCGGTGCGCGGCCATCGCGACCCATTCGCCGGTCAGCGGGTCGCGCCGCATCTCGGAGACGGGGGGCCGCGGCGGCAGGTCGCGGGTGTCCACGGCCGTGCGCTGCCGCGCCGGGTCGGTGTCGAAGTAGTGGATCTGCCTGCCGTCGGCCAGTTCCCGGACGGTGCGCTTCACCGCGCGGCCTCCTGATCGCTGCCGGCCCGGTCGGGGCCGGACTTGTCGGGTTCGGAATCGGCGGTGAGCACCGCTTCGGCGATCACCAGTTCGTGCACTTGCTCGGCGAGCAGCTGCCGGGCGTCGTCGGGCAGCCCGTCGTCGGTGATGAGCACGTCGACCTCGGCGAAGTCGACGATGGTGGAGATGCCGACGGTGGACCACTTGGCGTGGTCGGCGACGACGACGAGCCTGCTGGCGGCTTCGGCGAGCGCCCGGTTGGTCTCGCTCTCGTTGAGGTTGGGGGTGGTGAACCCGGCGCGGGGCGCCATGCCGTGCACGCCGAGGAAGACGAGGTCCAGGTGCAGGGACCGCAGCGACTGCACGGCGACGGGGCCGACGAGCGCGTCGGAGGGGGTGCGGACGCCACCGGTGAGCACGACGGTGCGGTCGGTGCGCCCGCGCTGCTGCAGCACATCGGCGACGCGGACCGAGTTGGTGACGACGGTGAGGTCGGGGATGTCGTCGAGGTGCCGGGCCATGGTCCAAGTGGTGGTGCCCGCGGACAGGCCGATGGCGGTGCCGGGCCGGACGAGCGCGGCGGCCTCCCGCGCGATGGCCTCCTTCTCCGCGAGCTGGCGGACCGACTTGGCTTCGAAGCCGGGTTCGTCGGTGCTGCGGCCGAGGGTGGAGGTGGCGCCGCCGTAGACCTTCTCGACGAGCCCTTGGCGGGCGAGCGCGTCGAGGTCGCGGCGGATGGTCATGTCGGAGACGCCGAGGCGCAGCACGAGCTCGCTGACCTGCACGGCTCCGGTGCGCCGCACCTCGTCGAGGATCACTTCCTGGCGTTGGCGTGCGAGCACTCCACCCGTCCCATCCAGCCCGGCCCGGAGCGCTGATCCCCGGGCGGGCACTGCGTCGGTGCGCGTCCTGTTCATGAGGATGCTGCTGAACTTGACGCGTCAAGTCAACATGAACCAACACTACCCGTGATGACGCACGCGAAAAATCCGGGTATCGATCGAAAGTGACCACCAAAGGTGTTCGATGCTGTTGGATTTTCGGACACGTGTGCACCGGATGAGCACGTCCGGGAGGTACGAGGGTCACACGGCGGCACCACCCGCCGCGGAACGGGGGACGGCGCGTCCGCCCGATCCGCGCAGCACCGCCACCGACCGGACCAACGGCCACGCGCGTTCGGCCGACCCGCGGACCCGGCTCGACCGCGGACCCGGCCCGCCCGCGGATCACGCCGATGTGCGGCTCAGGCCGACGTGCGGATCCGGTCCACTCGCGGACCTCGCCCGCCCGCGAAACCGGCCCACCCGTGGGGCCGGCTCACCCGCGGATCAGATCCGCCGGTGGACCCGGCCCGCCCGCGGATCAGCCCACGCGCAGAACACGCCCACCCGCGGAGCAGGCCGACGTCCCCGGTCAGCCCACGTGCCCCGGCAGGATCATCCGCAGCAGCGCGCCGCCCTCCGGCGCGGCACCCGCCCACACGCGGCCGCCGTGCCGTTCCGCGACCTGCTTGACGATGGACAACCCGAGCCCGGAGCCGGGCAGGGTGCGCGCCAGCGACGACCGGTAGAACCGCTCGAACACGTGCGGCCGGTCCGCCTCCGCGATGCCCGGCCCGCCGTCGGCGACCTCCAGCACCACCGATCCGGCGCCGTCGTCGTAGAGCTGGACCCGCACGGTGTCCCCGTCGCGGCTCCACTTGGCCGCGTTGTCCAAGAGGTTCAGCACGGCCCGCTCCAGCGCGGTCGCGTCGCCCATCATCGACCAGGGCTGCAGCCGCACGTCGAACTCGACGGGGCCCGCGCGCCTGCGGGCCCGGTTCAGCGCGCGCTCCACCACGTCGACGAGCTCGACGGGTTCGTGCACGGCCTGCGGCGCGTCCTCCCTGGCCAGTTCCACCAGGTCCCCGACGAGCGCGGAGAGCTCGGTGATCTGCCCGCGCACGTCCTCGAACATCTCCTCGCGGTCCTGGTCGGACAGCGCGGGCGCGCCCGGCTGGGCGGCGGCCATCAGCAGTTCCAGGTTGGTGCGCAACGAGGTCAGCGGGGTGCGCAGCTCGTGGCCCGCGTCGGCGACGAGCCGCCGCTGCCGCTCCTGCGATTCGGCGAGCGCCCCGAGCATCCCGTTGAACGAGGTGGTGAGCCGGGCCAGCTCGTCGTCCCCGGACACCGGGATCGGCCGCAGATCACCGGTGAGCGCGACGCGTTCGGTGGCGGCGTTGAGCCGCTGCACCGGCCGCAGCCCGGCGCTGGCCACGGCGGTGCCCGCGGCGGCGGCGAGCAGGATGCCCGCGCCGCCGATCACGACGAGCACCAGGCTCAGCTGCGCGAGCGTCGCCTTCGTCGGGGCCAGCGATTGCGCCATGACGAGCGCGCCGTTGTCGACGGGCACGGCGACGACGCGGCTGTTGCTGGCCTCGTCGGTGCGGATGGAGCGGGGCAGCTTCCGCTGCGCCACGGCCAGTTCCAGCGGCCCGGACGGCGGCCGTTGGCTCGGCGCGAGCTCCTCCCCGTTCGGGTAGAGCACGCTGATCTCGAGGTTCGCCGCCGAGAAGAACGCGACCGGAACCCCTTGCAGCCGCGCGGGTTCCGCGATGAGCGGCCCGGCTTCGGCTTCGACGGCGCGTCGCAGCAGGCTGTCGTCGAGCTGCTCGTAGAGGCTGTCGCGCACGGTGAAGAACGCGCCGAGCGACACCAGGGCGACGGCACCCGCCACGGACAGCGCGGCGAGCAGCGTCACGCGGTTGCGCAGCGAGATCCGCTGCAACCGGCCGCGATCGCCCGGGCCGCCGAGGTCGGTGCCGGGCGGCGGTGGGGCGGGTGTCGTCACGGCGGGGTCTCCCGGAGCACGTAGCCGACGCCGCGCACGGTGTGGATCAAGCGGGATTCACCTTCGGTCTCGGTCTTGCGGCGCAGGTATCCGATGTAGACCTCGAGGGCGTTGCCTGAGGTCGGGAAGTCGTAGCCCCACACGTCCTCCAGCAGCCTGCTGCGGGTGAGGACCTGCTTCGGGTGCGCCATGAGCAGTTCGAGCAGCGCGAACTCGGTGCGGGTGAGGCTGATCGGCCGGTCGCCGCGGCGCACCTCGCGGGTCCCGGGGTCGAGCTGGAGGTCGGCGAAGCTCAGCGCGGGCGGCAGTTCGTCGCCCTCATCGGTGGCCGGGGAGGCGCGGCGCAGCAGCGCGCGCACCCGGGCGAGCAGTTCTTCCAGCGCGAACGGTTTCGGCAGGTAGTCGTCGGCGCCCGCGTCCAGCCCGGCGACCCGGTCGGACACGGCGTCCCGCGCGGTGAGCACCAGGATCGGCAGGTCGTCGCCGGTGCTGCGCAACCTGCGCGCCACCTCCAGGCCGTCCAGGCGGGGCATCATGACGTCGAGCACCATCGCGTCGGGCCGCTGGTCGGCCAGCTGGTCCAGGGCCTGTTGACCGTCCGCGGCGAGCTCCACCTGGTAGCCGTTGAACTGCAACGAGCGGCGCAGGGACTCGCGCACGGCTCGGTCGTCGTCGACGACGAGGATGCGCATGCGGACAGTGTTGCGCGAAGTTCTGAGACGAACCTGAGAACCCGCACCGGCGCGCCGGGACCACCCGCTCCGATGTGACCCACGCCGCGCACGCGGGAGGCGTCCGGGTGGGGACGAGGACCGGTCCCGCAGCGACGGCCCCGCCGCGCACGCGCGAGGGCTCCCCCGCCGAGGCGGCGCTGCCGCACTCCCGGCGAGGAAGCCCTCGGGGGGCGAGGAAGCCCTCGGGTCTCCGCCGGCCGGCCCGCCGCTCGGGGCGGGCCGGGTGCGGTCACTTCTGCTGGAAGTACGGGATCAGGTTGCGGGGCACCAGCTTCTTCTCCCCGTCGATGACCACCGGCACCAGTTCGGGCGCGGTCGCCTTCCACTGGGAGCGGCGGTGCCGGGTGTTGCTGCGGGACATCTTGCGCTTGGGAACGGCCATGCGGGTGCTTCCTCCTCGGTGCGGTGCTGCTGGGCTTCAGCGGCGGCGGTCGCCGTAGCGGCGGCGGAACTTCTCCACGCGGCCTTCGCTGTCGAGCACCCGCTGGTTGCCGGTCCAGAACGGGTGCGAGTCGGCGGTGATGTCGACGACGATCAGCGGGTAGCTCCGACCGTCCTCCCAGGTGACGGTGTCCTCGGAGGTGGCGGTGGAGCGGGTCAGGAACCGGGTGCCGGTGGAGCGGTCCTGGAACACGACGGGGCCGTACTCGGGGTGGATGTTCGGTTTCACGGATCTCCTCCTGTGCTGGTCGTTCCGGTCGCCCGCCGGGGTTACCCGGCGGGCGGGGGTGGTCATGCCCCGCGCTGGTCGCCTTCGCGGGAGGCGGGCGCCTGCTGGGGTTCGTCGTCGGCGCACGGGTCCTCGTGCCATTCGCCGAAGGGGTCGGGCAGTTCGCGCCACGCGGTCTCGCCGAGCGCGAGTTCCTCGTCGGTGAGCAGTGCTTCGTGCAGGGCGCCGCGGATGGCTCCCGGGTCCGCTTCGTGCGCGATGACGACGAGCTCCTGCATCCGGTCGCCGTAGTAGTCGTCCCAGTTCAGCGAGGCCTTCACCTGGCGCTCAGGGTCGACCTGCGCCCACTGCTCGGGGGTCTGGGTGACGAGCCACGGCCCGGCGTGCCCGACGCGCAGCCCGCCGCCTGCGGATTCGAGCCAGAGCGCGGTGTCCGGCTGGCTGGCGACCCAGGCGCGGCCGCGGGTGCGCACGACGCCGTCGAGCAGCACGTCGAGCGCGTCGTGCAACCGTTCCGGGTGGAACGGACGGCGCTGTTCGAACAGGACGACGGACACGCCCGCGTCCTCGTCGAGCGGCGGCTGGCCGCGCAGCAGCGGTCCGTGCGCGCCGTCGACCTCGCCGCGGCGGGCGCCCGCGGGGATGCGGGCGAGCAGCGCGGGCACGTCGAGGCCGGTGAGCGCGGCGCGCGGTGCGGCGGGGGTGAGCCGGTCCAGGACGGCCCCGGTGCGCACGGCCTGCCAGCGGTCGGCATCCCCGGCGAGGACGACGGCGTCGGCGAACTCGACCTGGCCGACGCCGACCTGGGCGACGGTGCGCTCGTCGTCGGGGCTGCCCGCGAGGCCGCGCTCGTAGAGGGGTTCGTCGCCGCTGACGTCGGCGAGCCAGCTGGGCAGGTCGACGGCGGTGAGGACGGCTTCGACCTCGACGTCCTCGGCGACGGGAGCGGTGTCGACGACGACGTGCTCGATGGCCCAGCAGATCGCCTCGGGTTCGAGGGAGGGGTCGAGGCGCACCACGATGCGCCGCACGTCGGGGGCGGCGGCGAGCCTGCGCAGCAGCGGCAGGAAGTCCTCGCGCAGCGTGCAGGAGACGCAGCCGTGGGCGAGTTCGAGCACGGTGAGCTGCTCGGAGTCGCCGTGGCGCAGGTACCTGCGGACCACGCCGGAGGTGACTTCGCGCAGGTCGTGGTGGACGACGGCGGTGCCGTGCGGGTCGGTCGCGCGGACGGCTCCGGCGGTGTCGGCGACGTGCTCGCCGTCCAGCCCGGCGACCACGACCAGCGGCACCCGGGCGGCTTCGGACGGTTCGGTTTCGGTGCCCACTCGCAGCCCCAATCAGGAACGGTTTTCATCTGCCGAACCGACACGCTACCCTTGTTGAAAACGACTGTCGTTATCAGGAGGCCCTCGTGTCCATCCGCTGCCAAGTGACCGGGCGAGAACCCGGCTACGGCAAGCAGGTGTCGCACTCGCACGTGCGCACCAGCCGCCGCTGGCTGCCCAACGTGCAGCAGCGCCGCTACTGGCTGCCCTCGGAGAACCGCTGGATCCGCCTGCGGGTGTCCACGAAGGGCATCAAGACCATCGACAAGCGCGGCATCGAAGCCGTCGTCGCTGACATCCGATCCCGCGGGGAGCGCATCTGATGGCGAGCAACGACATCCGTCCCGTGATCAAGATGCGGTCCACCGCTGGCACCGGTTTCACCTACGTCACCAGGAAGAACCGCCGCAACAACCCCGACCGGCTGCGGCTGCGCAAGTACGACCCGGTGGCCCGCAAGCACGTCGAGTTCCGCGAAGAGCGCTGAGGAGGGCCCCGGTGGCCAAGAAGTCCAAGATCGCCCGCAACGAGCAGCGCAAGGTGCTCGTCGCCCGGCACGCCGAACGCCGCGCCGAGCTCAAGCGGATCATCTCCGCCCCCGGCAGCTCCCCCGAGGAGCGCGCCGACGCCGTCGCCGAGCTGTCCCGGCAGCCCCGCGACGCCAGCGCCACCCGCGTGCGCAACCGCGACACCGTCGACGGCAGGCCGCGCGGCTACTTCCGCAAGTTCGGGCTCTCCCGCGTGCGCCTGCGCCAGCTCGCGCACAACGGCGAACTGCCCGGCGTGACCAAGTCGAGTTGGTGATCCCCGTGCCCGTCGAACGCAAGCCGCCCCGCCGCAAGCAGAACCTGCTGCGCAAAGAACGCGTCGTCACCGTGGACTGGAAGGACACCGCGCTGCTGCGCAAGTTCCTCTCCGACCGCGGCAAGATCCGCTCCCGCCGCGTGACCGGGTTGACCGTGCAGGAGCAGCGCGAAGTCGCCAACGCGATCAAGAACGCGCGCGAGATGGCCCTGCTCCCCTACCCCACCCCCGCCAAACGCTGAACTTCTTTATGGTTCCACTCGGCTTGCTCTGGTGGCCGGGTGGCGGAACCTCAGCTGCTTCCTCGCTGCGGGATCGATTTCACCGGTGGCTCCGCCACAGGAGAAATCGCTGTCCTCGCGAGGAAGCAGCTGAGAACCCGCGGGTGGTCCTGCTGCGTGCGTGGTTTCTGCTCAGCGGCTTCGCCGCTGAGAGGATCGAGGGCGGATGGCGGGCCGGTGTGCGCTTCGCCATCACGTTCGGGTGGGTGGGCACGGCAGGATTGCGGCAATGACCGCTCGATCCACCGACCCGATGCCCGCCGCCGACCTCTACGACGTGCTGCGGCGGCGGCGCGACGTCCGCAACGAGTTCACCGGCGGCGCGATCCCGGACGAGGTGCTGCGCCGCGTGCTGACCGCCGCGCACAGCGCGCCCAGCGTGGGCTTGAGCCAGCCGTGGGACTTCGTACTGGTCCGCGACGAGGACACCCGCCGCGCCTTCCGCGAGCACGTGCGCGCCGAACGCGACGTGTTCGCCGCCGAGCTCAGCGGCGAACGGGCCGCGACCTTCGCCAAGATCAAGGTGGAGGGCATCGTCGAATCCGGCCTCGGCATCGCCGTCACCTACGACCCCGACCGCGGCTCCCCCGCCGTGCTGGGCAGGCACGCCATCGCCGACGCGGGCCTGTACTCGGTGTGCCTGGCCATCCAGAACCTGTGGCTGGCCGCCACCGCCGAAGGGCTCGGCGTCGGCTGGGTCAGCTTCTACCGGGAGGAGTTCCTGCGCGGGCTGCTGGAGATCCCCGACGGCGTCCGGCCCGTCGCCTGGCTCTGCGTGGGACCCGTGCACGCCCTCGCCGAAACCCCTGACCTGGAACGACACGGCTGGCGACGGCGCTCGCCGCTGGAGGACGTCGTGCACCACGACAAGTACCGGGGCGGCCGATCCCGGTAGCCTGAGACCGAACGCTGGGAACGGGGCACGAGGACGATCTCGGAGACGCCGTGCGACAGGACGATTCGCTGATGTCGGGGCACATCCCCGCGCAAGATCGTCACGTGCGGGCCCTGCTCGACTCCGGTCATTTCCACGAAGCGGACATCGCGTTCGACGAGCTCGTCTCGACCGGGCTGAACCTGGTCGGCGAGCAGTGGAACCGGGCGACGGTGCTGGTGCACCGCGCGTGGCTGTCCTGGCGGCTGCACCGCATCCCGCAAGCCCTGGAACTGGCCGCCGAGGGCTGGACCGACCTGGACGCGGACCAGCCGATCGGCGCGTCCGCGGCCCAGACCATCAGCATCCTCGGCAACCTGCTGGAGACCATCGGTCACCGGGCGTCCGCGCTGGAGCTGATGACGTTGAGCGTGCAGGTGGCGCGCAAGGCGGACGACCCCGAGACGCTGGCGCACTGCCTGGTGCGCCAGGCCAGCGCGTTGATCTTCCGCTCGGTGGCGCGGGAGGTCTCCGCCGCTGATCGGCTGTTCAGCACCGCCCGCGACCTGTTCGACGAGGCGCTGCTGCTCATCGGCGAGGGCCAGCTGCGCCGGGTGTCGCTGGCCGGCGGGGCACGGGCCCTAGCCGGGCTCGGACGGCTGCCGGAGGCGGAGCGGCTCGCGCAGCGCGCCCTGGAGCTCAGCAAGGACGCCGAGGACGGGTTCTGCACGGCGGTGGCGAACTGGGTGCTGGCGATCGTGCGGCGCGACCAGGGCGACCTGCACTCGGCGCGCACCTTCGCCAGCCGCGCGCTGGACAGCGCCGAGAGCATCGGCGACACCATGCAGATGATGCGGTACTCGCTGGACCTGGCCTCGGTGTGCGTGCAGCTCGGCGACGCCGTGGGCGAGGCGGCGGCACTGCGCCGCACCGTCCGGGCCGGCGGCGCCGCCGTGGAGACCCTGCAGGAAGGCCTGGGCCAGGCGCTCGAACAACGACGGGTCGCCGTGCAGGCGCAGCGGCTCGCGACGGCCGCGCAGGAAGCGGCGGTGCGCGACCCGCTGACCGGCCTGGTGAACCGCCTCGGCCTGCAACGCCAAGCACCCGGACTGCTGGCGGAGACGGCGGCGCAAGGCCGCATCCCGTGGCTCGTGCTGCTCGACGTGGACTGGTTCAAGGACGTCAACGACTTCGCGGGGCACGCCGCGGGCGACGCGACATTGCAGGAGGTGGCGCACCTGCTGCGCCGCGAATGCCGCGCCGACGACCTGATCTGCCGGTGGGCCGGGGACGAGTTCGTGGTGCTCGTGGTCGACGACGCGGAGGACTCGCGGCACGCCGGACCCGTCGTCGCGGAACGGATCCGGGCCGCCGTCGACCGGCACGACTGGCGCCTGGTCCTCGGCTGCACCCGCCGCGTACCCACCGTCAGCATCGGCGTCGCGGGCGGGCCCGCGAAGCTGGACCACCTGTTCGCGGCGGCCGACATCGCGCTGTACCGGGCGAAACGGGCCGGGCGGAACCGGGTGGAGACCGACCACGGCGACCCGGAGCAGGACCGGCCGGAGATCCGGGGCGGCTAGGATCGGCGCCCATGCCCGCACCGCCACCGCACCACCCCGGCGCGGACCTGCCGGTCCATGCGGGACAATCCGCCCCGGAAGCCCGGAAGCCCGGAAGCCCGGAAGCCCGGAAGCCCGGAAGCCCGGAAGCCCGGAAGCCCGGAAGCCCGGAAGCCCGG